>NZ_JAVFKJ010000002.1:0-558148 GCF_032667185.1 Neobacillus sp. YIM B06451
AATTTTTGCTTTCTTATTAGTGTCTACTTGACAGGGGTCACTTCAAAGTACGGTTTCTTCTATTTTTATAAAATATAAATGGTCTCGTTTCTTCAATTAATAGATTTCAGGTTTGTTATATTCAATTTCACTGATACGAGCCTCAAACCAATTAAATTCCCCATCTTCTTCAAACCAGATGACAGTCCCTTTTTCCGGGATTCTCCAGCCATTAAACTCTTTAACTCCCTTGTATCTTCCGCCCCAGTCATTTAGTTCGTACTTTCCATTCATTTCCCGGTAGCGCTTCCCTTTAAAGCTCTCAATGTCCCCATTTTCAGTGAATGTAAAAATTCCGGATACGCTAACCCCTTTATATTCCATTGTCGCTTTCGCAGAATAGTTATCAATTCCTTCCCATTTAATATTAGGACCAAGGGCAGCGCTTGGAAACCACGGCATTTCGGCTAAATAGCGCATCAGTGTACCCGAATCAATCTCTGCTGCATTCGCATTCACAACCGGTATGATGGAAAAGAGTTTGATTTTCATGCTTCCTTTGCCAGACTTAAAAGTATCTATTCCAGACAGATGAACGAGAGGAGCCATCCTCACATCAGCAATCCAGACAAACCCAGGTTCATCCACGGTAAAGTACTGCTCCGCTTTGACCGGCATCCACGGCCCATCTTTTTTCGTCCTCATTTGCCCTTCCTGCTTTAAGCGAACTGCGTTAATTCGCTCCCTCCCTATTGCGTTTGAATTTATCAGCCATTTCTGAACCGGAGATGGAAGGTCTTTTATGTCATTTTTATCAATCGGTGTAGAACTCTGTACATCACGATCCTTAAGCAAACTATTTGCGCTTTCTTCCGCCTGTTTTATAAAAATAATTTTTGCGATTCTTGGGAGTACGATTACGACTAAGAGAATAATGACAATAACAGCCAGCGTAATCAATTTCCACTTTTGCATGTGATACCCTCCTCAAATGAAACTATTCAGAATCATCATAACAAACGGTAAAATTTTCCTAAGCGACAAAAGTCATAGGAATGCAGTTGCTTGTAAAAAGTGGAGTTATGATGTAGGGGAAGTACTTTTATTTTTAAATGGAAGCGCTCCATCCATTCCCTGCTTCACTCTTCGCCTGCTTGTGGTATTCTTGTTGTAAGTTTTATTGATTTGATTGATTTTGTGGAGGTGGTTTTGTGCAGTTGACAATTAGGGCGGCTGGCGATGGCGCGGGCATGGTATCGCATTTGCTGGCGAAAAATCCGTTAAATTTGTATGAACGGGCCCATAAGGGGCATCTTGTCCGGCTTTTTTATAGCAAGTTTACGGATAACGAGGTTGATGTGACGATATTTGTTTCACCTGATCCAATTGAACTGATTAAAAACAGTGGGAATGTCTATGACATTACCCATTACATTAATGACCGGGAATTTGCGGTGAGCAGCATCTTTCTCTCCCTAATAAGGACAGCGTTAGGCACGGCATTAAATGGACAACCGAAAGAAGAATACCTTGACTGGGTGGACCACCCGTTTGATATGGAATTCGAGTTTGCCCCTGTTGCATCAAGCCTCTCCGATGAGCATATTCGGGCGCTCTTTGAGCCACTTGGATTTACGGTTAACATTTCGAGGGCGGAAACAGATTACAATTTCGCTTTTAAAGCGAGAAGCTCGATTCGGTCTATTTTACTAAAAGGGCAAACGACCCTTAAAATGGGGCTTCGGCAATTGTTTGTCCTCATCCCTGTTTTGGACAATTATAAGCACTATTTTATAGATGAAAGGGAAATTGAAAAGCTTGAGAGATTTGGGGAAGGCTGGCTTGACGATCATCCTGAGAAGGATTTCATTCTTCGGCAGGCTTTGCGATTCCGTGAAGTATACAGCATGGCCGGTATACAAGAAGGAACGAAGGCCAGCGCGCCTAAAAATCAGGTTGTAATAGATTCGGAGATTGAGAATGCTAGCGGAACCGATTTAACTAAGGTTGGCGGGGAAACTATCAATTCCCAAAACGAAGAAAACGAGGCACAGCTGCAAGAACCGAAAACCAAATTAAATGACCTCCGCTATGAAAGAATTACTGAACTGATTAGCGGACTACAAAAGCGTGAAAGAATAGTAGATTTTGGTTCGGGAGAAGGGAAACTATCCTTTCGGCTTGGTTTCGTCCCTGGGGTAAAAGAAATTTTATCTGTTGAGCCTTCGGAATCGGCCTCCTTGAAAGCAATGGAACGGTTCAAAAAAGGCGAACAGATTGAAGGTTTCGTTTCGCCGACCCAGCTTTGGGGTTCGCTCTTCTATTATGACGACCGGCTTAAGGGAATGGATGCGATGATTTTGTGCGAAGTGATCGAACACATCGACCAGGAAAGGCTACCCAAGGTAATGGATACAATCCTCCACCAATACCGGCCGAAAACCTTGTTCGTGACGACGCCAAATAAGGAGTTTAACGCCGTTTATGGCCTGGATGGGATACGCCATTCCGACCACCGTTTTGAATGGACAAGGGATGAGTTCCAAGACTGGTGCAATAGGCTCGCTAAAGATGGCAGTTACGAAACCATTTTTGAAGGGATTGGCGAAAGCCATTCCGAGTATGGTGAGCCAACCCAGTTGTGTATTTTTAAAAGAAAGGATGGTGCCTGATGAAGCTAATTGTACCCCATGCGGGAATTGTCCTCTTGATTGGGCCATCCAACAGCGGCAAGTCGACTCTTTTACAAAATTGGATCGATTCGAATTCGATTAAAGCCTCCGAGGTTGCAAGTTCCGATGAATTCCGCATCCTTGTAAGCGATACCGAATTCATCGACTGGCGTGGCCGTCCTAAAGATGAGTCTGACAGCCTGTTTGATGAATACAGTGCCATATCAAAAGAAGCATTTGCCATGTTGGATTCAGTCATAGAGGCCCGCTGCCGGCTGAACAAATTGACATTTATTGACGCGACCAACCTCCATGCCGATGAGCGAAAGCGCTATATCGCCCTCGCCCGGAAACATCATGTCCCCGTCCTTGCCATGATATTGGACATCCCCGAAAAGGTTTTGCTTGAAAGGGATGAAAAGCGGGACAATCCACGTGGAAAAAGGCGCATCAAGCAGCAATACCAGGTATTCAACAGGGAAAAGCGCTTTATTAAAAAAGAAGGCTACACGGCGGTTTACCATATAAAAGAGACGGCCGATTCAGAACTTATTAGGAGGACCAATCCTGTTGTCATTGATGTTGGTTCCGGAATTGATATTATCGGAGATATTCACGGCTGCTACGAGGAAATGACCGAGCTTCTCCTTAAGCTTGGCTATGAGCAAAATTCCGAAGGCCTCTATATCCATCCAGAAGGCAGGAAGTTCCTTTCAATCGGGGATGTGATGAGCCGTGGTCCGGAATCATTGAAAACAATGCTCTTTTTTGTCCGGCATATCGAACATGGCCTAAGCTTTATGATTGATAGCAATCACGGCTGGAAAATAGCGAGATGGCTTGAGGGTAGGAAGGTTTCCCTCGGCCACGGGGATGAAAAGATCGCGCACGAATTGGAAGACTATGAAGCGCAGAATGGGCCTGAACGCACGGCTGAATTAAAAGCTGTTCTTAAAGACTTTTTACTAAAGACTCCTTCCCACTATGTGATTACAAAAAATGGCGTGCCAACCCTGGTCTGCGCCCATGCCGGAATAAAGGACGAATTTATAGGAAAGCAATCACGGGATATCAGTGATTTTTGCCGGTATGGTGATACGGATGGGTTTAACGAGGATGGAAAACCGATCAGGAAGGACTGGTTCGTCCATCACAAATCGAGCCTGGTGATTATTTGGGGGCATGACCCGAAACCTCAGCCGCTTATCGTCAACAATACGATCAACATCGACCAGGGAGCTGTCTTCGGCGGAAAATTGACTGCCTACCGATACCCTGAGGAAGAATTCGTTTTTGTAAAATCCGATAGGGATTATTCCGGGATGCCGGACAACCCTCTTCTGGAATGGGAGAAAAATCGGTTCAATCCTCCGAATATCGGCAAGTTTATAAACGGGTATTCCGTGATTACAGAGCAAGTGGGCGAGGTCCGGGTATACGAGGACATTGTAAAACCTGCAATCGACACAGTCTCCCATTTTACAGTGCCGATTGAGCAGCTGGTTTACATTCCGCCGACGATGAGCCCGACGCCAGCCCCTTCTTCTTTGGAAAATTTTCTAGAGCATCCGAAAGAGGCTATAGAGTACTATCGAAGCCACGGAATTACAAGGCTGGTCGCTGAAAAGAAACATATGGGCAGCAGGGGCATCCTTTTTCTATTCAAGGATGAAGAAAGTGCTGTTAAATATACTGGAATGAAAACTCTCGGAGTTATCTATACGAAAACCGGCCGCCGCTTTTTTGACAGCGGTACGGAATCCGAAATTGTTAAAAGGCTCAACGATGATTTGCGTGCCGGGGGTTATTTTACAAAATACGAAACAGACTTTGTCCTTCTGGACGCTGAAATCATGCCATGGAACTTGAAGGCGAAGGAACTGATTCAAAATCAATACGCCCATGTCTCGGAAGCCGCACTGATTGATAGGTCCGACCTAGCGGAAAAATTGGCCGCTGCTGCTGCAAGTAACCCCGCGGTGGAGCCATGGCTTAGTGAATATCAGCAAAAACTGGCCAATGCGGCCGCCTTTAAGGAGGTCTTCCAGCAGTATTGCTGGGATGTCGACAGCATTAAAAAAATCCGGATAGCGCCATTCCATGTCCTGGCTCACAGCAATAAGGACTTTTTTGATAGGCCACACACCTGGCATATGGAAATGAACCGGGTTCTTGCTGGGTTATCGGACTTGTTTATAGAAACGGAATATAAAATAATTGAGGATGATGCCAGCGAGGCGGAAACCATTCAATGGTGGACCGAAATGACGGAAGAAGGCCATGAAGGAATCGTGATTAAGCCGGAAATGTTCGTACCAAAAGCCGAAGGGAAACTCATCCAGCCTGCGATTAAGGTCAGGGGAAGAAAATACCTACGGATTATTTACGGGATGGATTACCTTCTCCCCGCCAACCTTGAACGGCTTAAAAAGCGCACGACAGGTAAAAAACAAAAGCTCGCACTCCGGGAATTCGCTCTCGGAATCGAAGGTGTAAAGCGTTTCGTAGCGGGTGAATCAATCGAGCGGGTCCACGAATGCGTCCTCGCCACACTCGCAATGGAATCCGACCCAGTCGACCCACGGCTTTAATTTAAATCGAAACCCGGTCGATCCACGGCCATAACCAAATAATAAAGCTTTTGAAGCAGGGGATGCGCCTTCCCTTCATTTGTATTCAGAATGAAGCGTTGGGCCCGTCCCCTGTTTTTGGGGTTAAGAAGCACTAGCTTTGTCCTCTGTTCCACCCGTTCGGCTGTGATATTTGGCATATGGCTTTTTCATTGGTTGTGCTACGGTTGAGGAAAGTTGTCATTTTGCGAAAGAGGAGTGTTTGGATATGTGCTGCGGATGTTCGAGTATGGAGGATGGCAAAGCGGTTGTCGATCATGTGAAGGAAAAAGGAAAAGCAGGGCATTCACCTTTGGTTGAGCATGAAATTCACTGTGAGTGCGGCGAGGTTTTCAACCTTAAAACAGTCGTCATAAATTGCCCGAAATGTGAAATGACCTATGCGGTTACCCCTTGCAGTTCAGGCGACATCAATAACGTCAAGTGCGCTGGCATTGCCTATACATAATAAAAATCCCTCCGAGCTAGGAGGGATTTTGTTTTTCATATCGAATCAACGCTGTATTCTATTGCCCTATTTGATGGTAAGAACAATCTTTCCTTTTGTACGTCCACGTTCGATATGCCGGTGCGCCTCGACAATCTGTTCCAAAGGAAAGTATTTCTCAATAGTCGGTCTTAATTTCTCATCCTCTACAAGGCCGGCTAAGAAATCGAGATCTTCATCATTTGGTTTGGCAAGATGAATCTTTGCTTTCTTACGACCCATAAATGTGCTTAACATCAATTGAACAGGGTGATATTTAGGGTAAAATAGATGTTCTGTTATATAAACCCCACTATCGGTTAGCGAACGCAAACAACTGAAAAAGGTCCGCTTTCCAACTGCGTCCAGAATAACATCATACTTCCTTCCATTATTTGCGAAATCTTCTTTTGTATAATCAAGAACGTAATCTGCCCCAAGTTTCTTAACCCACTCTAGATTGGAGGTACTGCAAACTGCGGTTACTTCAGCCCCGAAGCATTTTGCAAGCTGAACAGCAAAGTGCCCAACCCCGCCTGAGGCTCCATAGATTAAGACTTTTTGTCCCGGCTTCACCTGGGCAACATTTCGCAATGCCTGTAGTGCGGTTTGCGCGGCACACGGTATAGCCGCCGCCTCCTCAAAAGTAACGTTTTTAGGCATATGGCTTAGGGAACTCTCACGCGGTGAGACAAATTCGGAATGGGAACCGAAACAACTCCCGAAAACGCGATCGCCAACCTTAAATTTGTTTGCATTTTTACCGACTGCCTCAACCGTTCCTGCAACATCAATGCCAAGTATGGGATTTTTCGGTTTTGTTAGTCCATTATCCAACCTTGTGGGCAAGTAACCCTTCCGGTACAAATAGTCTAAAGCATTGACCGAGGCACTGTGCACTCGAATCAACACTCTATCATCATCCTTAATGGATGGCTGTTCGACCTTTTTTATCTCCATGACTTCTGGGGGGCCATATGTACCATATACAGCTGCTTTCACCTGAACCGCCTCCTATCCTTTTTCCTTCGGTTGAACAAGTCTTTGTAAAAGAATCTGTGCTCTTTCCAAGAAAGGCTCCAGCTGGAAAAGCAAGCAGGTGTAATTAATTTAATTTTGAAGTGAGACTATGAACATAGTCTATCTTTATATATTCTCCTTGCCCTTATTTATAACCTTCTTATAGTAAAAAAGAATCAGTCCTAATGTAACTGAATTGGACTACTAACTAGCATGCTATTTTTACTTTCTTGAACAAGATAAGGCAGCCATTCTAATTGGCTGCCTTTTCAAAAATGTTATTCCTTTTTCTTTTGCTCAAAGATAGTTTTGTAGATGTTTCGGACATTTTCAAGCGGGCTTTCATCAATGAAATAGGCTATTGCCGCTTCGCAAAGAGCGTAAGTGCCTGCCGTTGCGACTGCCCCTGAGATGACGCTTCCAGCAACAGGGATAATTTTCAGAAGCTGGCGGGCGACCTGCCGGAAAACGAGTCCAGCCGCGGCATTCACCCCAAGGGCGCTGACAAACTCGATTACGCCTTTTTTATCGAGCCTCTTACCGCCAATCAGCCCGATTGACGTCACCATCGCCATCTGCAGCCCTGTTATGATGGGGATATCAGGTCCCGGGATTGGGCTCGCCCCGATCGCGCCGGTTATTCCCGCGACGCTTTTCCCAATCCTCCTGGCCAGTTTTTTTTGGATCGATTTGATCTTCGACAATTTTGCGAGAATCATTTGTGCCTCATTGGGCAGCTGCTCAATGAGGTAATCGAGCAGTTCATCGACGTTCCAGCGAATGTCGTAGACAATCTCACCACCTTCGAATTCCATATAGGAGCTCACCGGAATCACTTTAACGGGCGTGGAAACCCCTTCTTCAAGCTTCGTGGCCAGTACTTCGACCGCTTCTGCAATGTTCTTCTGCTTTATTTCATTGTTAAACGGCGGTTTATCCACCGACTTCGGGCTAAGCTCGTCCACTTGGGTGACAACGCCGATAACGGGAATGGTATACTGATGCTCCACCTCAATCATTTTTCGCAGTTCGGCAAGCTGTTTGATGTCCTCATCGATTCTCGAGCTAACTTCCTTTGCTTTGCTTAAAAAAAGAATCGCATCCGGGCACTTTTCCCGAATCGACGCTTGGACCTCTTCCATCGCGGTTGAGTATGAAAATTGTTCTTCTGGCCGGTCAGCCTCACCAAGTCCCCGTGTGTCGAGAATTTCAAGGTTTCCAGCTTCCGATTCATACGTATGCCATTTGCCCATCCCGGTTCTAGCTTTCACATCGCCAATTTCCGCCCGCATCTCACCGAAAATAGCATTGATCAAGCTCGATTTTCCCGCACCCCTGCGCCCGACAATCGCAATCCTGGCCGGCCTTGCATTCAAGGTGAACAATTTCAACTGCTCAAGCTCCCCGCGAATTTTTTTCTTCAAAACCTCTGGAAGCTTGGATACCACCAGGCCGTCGTATATCGACTTGATCAAATCATCTATTTGTTTAACCTGTTCATCCTTATCCTTCCCGTTGTCCATCAACAATCCCTCCCGACTTTGACTCTTATTATTAACGTTTTAATTTTAAAAATGTTTCAAAACGATTTATTGCCGTTAACCCCATAAACACCATACCCCAATACAAAATCCTCACACAACTTTGGTGGAGTGGCCGTTTTGAAAATCAACGGACATTAAGACCGGTACAGGGTTCTAAAAGATTATCTGGTTTTATCGGAACCAAAATAAAAAGACTTCCGACTCGTTCGCAGCAATTTTCCGAAAAGCTGTCAGAAGTCATGGTATCTGTTGACACATTCACGGCGATTTTCCGGAAAGCTTTCAGAACCGGGGTACAATGCGAACTGTTTCCACAATAAAAAAAGCCCAGGCACAACCGCCAGGACCAAAAAGTATTGCACAGCCGCTCGTTAACAGATCACCGAAACCGTCTAAAAAAATCGCTACCCCTTTCGCTAACGCATCCCCTATTCATAATCAGCCGGATTGATAAAGAACGTATACGCCAAATACACGATAAATGCAACGGCGGTAGCTATATACCCCCAGCCGAGGATAACCTGGTCGATAACGAGGTAGCTGTTGCACAGATTGTCTGGTGCCATGATATACAGCCAGCCCATCCCAACAATCAGCGCCGTAAAAAAGCCAATAACCAAGTTCCTGCCGAACCCCGAAAGCTTTCCCCAGCTATCCCGTAGCGGAACCCCCGCCAAAAAAGGCAAACTAATAAACTTGAAAACTTCGACCGCCGGGACCGTGAGCGCTTCATCCATCGCCCGCGGCAGCATCCAGTACCCAATCACCACAACAAACAATAGAATCCCCGGCACACCATTCTCATTCCACTTTTCAAAAAAGCCCGGAAACCTTTCCTGGAAAAAACGTCCCATAAAGAAGCCCGCCACCACGAGCATCGGCATCTGCATATGCATATGGACAATCATGATTGACTCCATGAAACTGGCGACCGGGGGAAGCATCAAAGCCACGAGCAACAACAAACCATAACTCGCCTGTTTCATCGCTTCTCCCCCTCCTCCATGATCCGAAGAACCTTTCGCGTCGCCTCGCCGGTCTTCGTGTAGTCCATCACGTCAGCCAATTTGCCCTCAGGGTCGACCAGATAAAACGCCGAATTGTGCGCGAAATTCCCTTCCCCATCAGGAATCACGATCACGCCGAACTCCTTCAACAGCGAATCGAGCTCCGCCTGGTCCGAAATCCTCGCCATCCGCCATGTCTCTCCATCGCTTCCGAACATGTCCTTGTACTTATCAAGCCGCTCAGGAGTATCCCGCTCAGGGTCGAAACTGATGCTCAAAAACACAATCTCCTTCCCCAAATAGCGCTCCGGCAGCTTCTTGTACACCTCGCCCATATTCATCTCAAGCTCAGGGCAAACCGTCCCGCAGCTCGTATAAAGGAACGTAATGAACACATACTTCCCTTTAAACTCCGAAACCGAATACGCCCGCCCCATGCTATCCTCAAGCGTCACCTCAGGAAACTTTGGCTTATCCGCCTTCAGCCGCTCAACCCGCGCCGCCTCTGCCGTAAACGCCCGGAACCCGTCCGTCCCCACATAGAACAGCACAACCCCGAACAGCAGCACCACGATACTCGCCCATGTATTTCTTCCAAGCTTCTTCATGAAAACCACTTCCATCCAGTGTAATCCCCTGGCAGAGACAGCCGATCGCCAAACCCTCTCTTTTTTGAAAAAATCCTTTGGGCCCATGCCTTCAGTATGCAAGCCACACACACGGCCCAGCGATCAATCCCTGAGCCGTGTGCATCAGCCAAACTCCTTCAGCCTTCTGCCCCAAACGGACCGCACAAACCTTACTCCCTTACCACGTCTTAAACGGAGGCGATCCCGGAGGCGAGTTCACGATGAACTCTGTCAGCGGAATGACGTACGCCATTCCCACAATGACAAGCATTACAACAATCCAGACGCCCCAACGCTCTGTCCAGTACGGCGTCTTTGAAGCATTCTCTTCCTCCTCTGCAATCGGGAATTCCGTGTCGCCTTTCGGAGCGAAGAACATCATATTAATTACGGCATATACCTGGAGCACAACCCCGATAATGAGCAGCGTGCCGCCGATTGCAAGCAGTGCAAGATACGGATTCCAGCCAATTGCTGTCGCATGGTCGCCATACGTTGTGAAGGAAGTCCTCCTTGGCGAGCCCATCAATCCAAGATAGTGCATCGCGAACGCCATCGTCGTCATGCCGATCGTCCAAACCCATGTCTGGATCAAGCCTAACCGGTTCATCGACTTAGTCAGCACCCTGCCGGACAGGTAAGGAACGAGCCAGTAGCTGATTCCGAAGAACGTCATCACAACCGTCATACCGAGCGTCAAATGAAAGTGTCCGACAACCCACATCGTATTGTGGACAACCTGGTTCAGTTGGTTCGTGCTTTGTACGATCCCGCCAGCACCAGCCGGAATGAATGCAACCATTGCGATGAAAGGAGCAAGGAAACGCACATCGCTCCAAGGCATTTTTTTATACCAGCCAAGAAGCCCTTTTCCGCCGTTTCGGCGTGCCGTCCTTTCAAAAACCGCGAACAGCGCGTAAGCAGTCATCAACGACGGGAAACCAATCGCAAGGCTCATGAATACGTGCATGAATTTAACCGATTCAGAAATGCCAGGGTCGACAATCTGGTGGTGGAAGCCGCCCGTAATGTTCATTACTACAAGTGCAATGATAACAACCCGCGTAAGCGTATCGCTCCAGCGCCTGCCGCCCATCAATTTTGGAACAACCACGTACCAAGCCGAAACGGCTGTCAAATACCAAATGTTCACGAGCGTATGCCCGAATGCCCAGAACAGCGTCCTTGCGAGCATGACATTGATCGTTTTTACCCAACCGAACGCCCAAGGGATAATCATGAACACTTCAATCGCAACCGGAATCGAACTGAAGAACAGAAGAATGAAAACGCCTGTCGCAAAATAAGAGATAATCGGAACGTGCTGCCCTTTATGCTGCTTCCTCCAAGTTGCAACCTGTATAAAGCAACCGAACGCGCACATCCAGACGCCGAGCACGATGAACACGAGCCCGATGTAGAACCACGGAGACGCTGCCATCGGCGGATAGAACGTGAACATAACCGAAGCCTGTTTCAGCAATATCGGAATGACCGCCATCACGAAACCGAAAATCTTCATCCCAAATCCAATCCACGCCATCTTCCTAACTTTCGGAAGCAGCCCGCCCAATGTATGGGACATCGCCGCGTAAAAATAACCGATGGTGAAAAACGCCGTCAGGACTAGAATCAACAAGAGTCCGTGAGCCGTTAGCACCTGATAATAGTTGAACCATGTCGGCAATTCGAGAATTCCCGCCCGGTTCAGCCCCTGAAGCAATCCCAAAAATCCGCCGACAAGCAAGGCTATGAATGCGACAAAAATGTATGATTTCGATAAAACTGCGTCTTTCGGATTAACTCCTAGCGCGTTGTTCGCTTTTTCTTTAAACGTATGAGCCAATACTGTAGCCATTTTCGCTGCCCCCCTTTACTTCACCGTAATCGTCGTGGCCATCATCTGGTGGCCCGCGCCGCAATATTCGTTGCATAAAACAAGATAGTCGCCCGCTTCTTCAAAAACCTGTGTGATCCGTTGGATATGCCCCGGAACCACCATTGCATTTATATTCGTTTCCGCAACCTCAAACCCGTGGACAACATCCTTTGAGGTCAAAATGAACGTCACCTTCGCCCCGGCTGGAACCTCGATTTTCGCAGGCGTGAAACTAAAAATCTGCAGCGTCATCACGACTTCATATTCGTTTTCACCAACCTGCTTCACGCCAGGCTGATCGAATGGCGCGATTTCATCGACCCGCTGCGGATCAATCGTCTCCTTCGCGCTCGGAGGCCCCATCTCCAGCGCGAATGTCTGATACCCCGTTAAAATCATAAACCCCATAATCATCCCGAAACTCAATGCCAACCAAACCTTCTCCGAACGATGCATATCCGTTTCCCCCCTAATACCTGGCCATGAACAGGCCGAATAGTACGAAATAAGTTAGTAAAATCACGCCACCAACAACCCCAAGCGAAATGAACGTCCCCATCAACGAAGTCTCCTTGCCCTTGTCCGCCTTCTTCCCTTTTAGTGCAGCCACCGTAAACCAGCCCCTTTACTTTTTTTCTTACCTTCATCATAATTGCGAATGATTATCAGCAGAGTGAACTGAATCACACCCCCAACCCTCTTTTTGGAAAAACTGGCCGCCGCACCTGTCGAACAGTCATACTTTGATGTCTGGCACCCGGTAGGCATAGCGCTGGAACCCTTATCCTTACTGGTTTTCTGCGATTTCCAGAAGATACGAATCATTGCGAATGAGGAAGAAAAATGCCGAAACTGAATTCGTGACAAATTGGTGAACATCTCCTGAACGGGGGCTAATTGAGAATTTGGCTTTTTATAAGAGAAGCGGAACAGAAAATTGGGGACAAAAAACGAAAGGGAAAAGGATAGAGAAGCCGAATGGAGAATGGGGATGAAAAAATGTAGACGCAAAAAGGGAAACCGGTATATTAGAACGGTTTCCCAGATTTTTTTGAGGCGAATATTCGAGGACTTATTTTTACCAAAAAGCCGGCAATGTCACGGCGATCGGCAAAAGGAAAATAATTGTGATGTAGTTGACTGAATAAAGAAAAAGCACCCTTGCCCATTTCATATCATCTTTAGCGTAAAAGCCAAGGATCGCAACCGCCAAAAATCCGAGATTCGCAAGCATGGCAACAAGGACGAATAGTCCGCCGAGCGATACTAAGTAAAGCGGCAACGGAAGCAGACACAAAACATAAACAAAGATTTGCCGCTTTGTTGCTGGCAAACCGTACACCACCGGAAGCATCGCAACCTTGGCCGCCTTGTATTCTTCGTATTTCCGGATTGCGATCGCGAATGTATGCGGCATTTGCCATATAAAAAGGATCAGGAACAGGATTATTGGGACAAGCTGAAAGCCAGAGTCGATCGCGGTCCAGCCAATCATCGGCGACACCGCACCGGAAACGCTTCCGATGACCGTGTTCAGCGTATATCGCCGCTTCGACCACATCGTGTACAGGACGACATACGAGAACCAGCCGATGAAGCCATAAATCGCAGCTTCATATGTGGTGAACAGCAGGAGGACCTGCCCGATAACCGACAGGGCAATTCCCGTAATCAAGACCGATTTTAGCGAAAAATGCCCCGTCACTGTCGGGCGCTTCTTCGTCCGCTCCATGATTGTATCGATATCAACGTCGTACCAATTGTTAATGACAAGGGCCCCGCCCATTAGCAGCGTACCGCCAACCATCGCCAACAAAAACACATCTAAATGGTCCGCGAAAGAATAGCCGTTGAAAAACAGCGCCAGCCAAAAACCCGTAAAAATCGGCAGGACATTCACCACCAGCACCGGGCCTTTAAACAACGACCGCACATCCCGCAAAAACCCCTTCAATCCACCGTACTTCGCAACCATCATGTAAAACTCCCACCCGTGAAATGAACTAACCTTATTCTACCACTAAACAATTTTTTAGTGCCATTTAGGCGCCGGGCAACCGTATGTAATGTTATGGCTACAGGCGGTTGCCCGGTACTTAAAGCAAGAAGGTTAATGAGCAAAATCTGTCGCTCAATGGAATTTGAATGACTTCCTTTTCCGATTTTGACCAAACAATGTCACTCATCTGGATTTGAGTGACTTCCTTTTCGAATTTGGCCCGAACAATGTCACTAACCGGGATTTGAGTGACTTCCTTTTCGCATTTTTCCCGAACAATGTCACTCAACGGGCTTTTAGTGACTTCCTTTTCGATTTTTACCCGAACAATGTCACTCAACGGGCTTTTAGTGACTTCCTTTTCGATTTTTACCCGAACAATGTCACTCAACGGGATTTGAGTGACTTCCTTTTCGAATTTTGCCCGAACAATGTCACTAAACGGGATTTGAGTGACTTCCTTTTCGATTTTTACCCGAACAATGTCACTCAACCGGGTTTAAGTGACTTCCTTGTCGATTTTTACCCAAACAATGTCACTCAACGGGATTTAAGTGACTTCCTTGTCGGATTTTACCCGAACAATGTCACTCAACCGGATTTAAGTGACTTCCTATTCGAATTTTAACCGAACACTGTCACTCAACGGGATTTAAGTGACTTCCTTGTCGGATTTTACCCGAACAATGTCACTCAACCGGATTTAAGTGACTTCCTATTCGAATTTTAACCGAACAATGTCACTCAACGGGCTTTTAGTGACTTCCTTTTCGATTTTTACCCGAACAATGTCACTCAACCGGGTTTAAGTGACTTCCTATTCGAATTTTAACCGAACAATGTCACTCAACGGGATTTAAGTGACTTCCTTTTCGGATTTTACCCGAACAATGTCACTCAACCGGGTTAAAGTGACTTCCTGTTCGATTTTTACCTGAACAATGTCACTAAACGGGTTTTTAGTGACTTCCTATTCGAATTTTAACCGAACACTGTCACTCAACGGGATTTAAGTGACTTCCTATTCGAATTTTAACCGAACACTGTCACTCAACGGGATTTAAGTGACTTCCTATTCGAATTTTAACCGAACACTGTCACTCAACGGGATTTAAGTGACTTCCTATTCGAATTTTAACCGAACACTGTCACTCAACGGGATTTAAGTGACTTCCTATTCGAATTTTAACCGAACAATGTCACTCAACCGGGTTTAAGTGACTTCCTTTTCGATTTTTACCTGAACAATGTCACTTAACAGGATTTGAGTGACTTCCTTTTCGGATTTTACCCGAACAATGTCACTCACCCGGGTTTAAGTGACTTCCTGTTCGATTTTTACCTGAACAATGTCACTAAACAGGATTTGAGTGACTTCCTTTTCGAATTTTACCTGAACAATGTCACTAAACAGGATTTGAGTGACTTCCTTTTCGAATTTTACCTGAACAATGTCACTAAACAGGATTTGAGTGACTTCCTTTTCGAATTTTACCTGAACAATGTCACTAAACAGGATTTGAGTGACTTCCTTTTCGAATTTTACCTGAACAATGTCACTAAACAGGATTTGAGTGACTTCCTTTTCGATTTTTACCCAAACAATGTCACTCAACGGGATTTGAGTGACTTTCTTTTCGGATTTTACCCAAACAATGTCACTCAACTTCACCCCAAAACAAAAAAGGTGCCTGGCCCTTCCCGGGACATTTTCTGTCCCACGAGGGTACCTTGCACCAATTTCAGCAAAACTTATTTAATCTACAGCCCAATTGAAGGCGCGAAAGTTCGTTTATTCACCGGATTCAGGTGTGATGAAGAAGTAGACTTGAGGGTTTTCGGCATCGCTTATGTCGGTTGCTTCTGTGTAAGTGATTCCTTTATAAGCGAAGGTTGGCTCCTCTATTTTCTGTTCCTCTGTCATGTCGAGGCCATCCTCAATCGCCTTGATGTCCTCGGCAGATGCTTTCGGAGCAGTCGCTCCAATCAATGTCCTTTTCAAAATCTCGTACTGGTCATTGATCGCTTTTTTCCTCTCGAGTTCATCCTTGTCTGTCACGTCCTCGGGAAAATGCTTCTTGACGAGGGTGACCATGTTTACCGTGTCGTCCTCATTCAGCATTCCTGTAAAATCAAGGCCTTCCATAATCTGAATTGTAAACATTTCGCCCATCGTTTCATAGTTTCCAATCATTACCCTTGGAATATCTTTTCCTGCAGCCATTTCTTCATAAACACGGTCATACACACGATTGGTTACTAAAATGAAATCATCCAGCATCAAGTTACTAAAAGTAGAATAGGATTCAAGATTGATACTTGCAGGCAGGCCGGTCAACCCTGCATGATCTACACCTTCGTTTTCAGATTGGTTATCGTTCACATCCACAGAGGGCTCCTTGTTACCCGCTTCCTCTTTTTCGCTGCAACCCGCAAGCATCAACATGACCATTAAACAAGATAGTAGGATTCTCACGCACTTTTCTTCCTTCCTGTAAAAATAATAGAGTAATATGTCCTGAAAGAGAATTGCGCCGAAAGTGAATGTTTCTTTTAAAAAACAACTGGCGCTCCAATCCAGATAGCAATCTTTCAAAGCTTCTATGTATTCTTGATTTTTTTAAAAAATATAACAACTCGGTGCTTCAACCTCTTTCATTGAAGCCCTCGAAAGCGAATTTCACCCCTTTTTAGCCAGACTGAAACTTTTCTTAATTTTAACATTTTCCGCTGAATATGACAGCGGAGTTTTCCATATTTTCAAAAAAATTCTTCAAAATTCTATATTTTAGTATAAAATGAAGAAAAATGTCGCGTTTCTCCTATGCCTCCTTGTCAGCAAATAGTTTTAGACAATTGATTCAGTTGAACCTTAACAGCAAAAAACCCTTCCGATTTGGAAGGGGGGTTTTTTTAAAGAAGCTCTTTATAATCAAAAAGTCTAGTTAGGAGGTTCACCCTCGAAGGTTATAAAGAAAAACTTTTTTTCTCCCGCCGGGTCATTTTTATCCAACTGATAGGAATAAGCAATTTCTTTATGGATAAAAAAGTCTGCTTCCTCTTCTATTATTTCGGATTTTTGGGCCAATCCTTCCTGGACTGTTTTCAAATCCTTTTTTGTTGCTCCGGGTGCGGTGGATGCAATCAACGCCTGTTCAAGGATTGAATATTGCGCCAAAATAACCTTTTTTGCTTCTATCTCATTATAATCGGCCGGTTCTTTGGTTGGCATCAACTGGGTGAGTACAACCATGCTTAAAGTGTCATCGTCATTCAGGACCGCTGATAGAACTAGGTGGGGACTAAACCAAATATCGGTTGTTCCGAACTCCACTTCGTACTCTCCGATGACGGCTTTCGGAACATTTTGTCCCTCATCCATTTTTTCATGAATTACATAATACTTGCTTTCAAAGTCCTCAAGGAAATCCTCGAGTGTAACCTTGTTGAATGCGGAATATGGAACACCGCTCGCTTTTGTACTTGTTCCTGGGTTCTGCGATCCATTGCCTTGGGCAGCCTCATTACCTCCACAGCCAGCCAACATAAGCAAAAGCAGAACATAAGCAATTTTCTTCAAAACCTTCGTTTCCTCCCCAATGAAATCCCCTATCAATCCTCCGTTTGTATTCCTAATTTTACCACCTCGTCGAGTTATTTACATTAATATTTTGGTATTTTCTTGCATCTCATAAATTTCCCAACTTAGTGCCTTCCTTGAAAACTTATACTGATTAGAGTTCAGGCAAACGACTAATTTTTACTAGGGAGACTTCTGGATACCTTTAAATTCATGTTCAAATGAAAGTTCCAAAAAACTATTAATGAGAAAAACGAAAACGGCATGAAAAGTAGAAACAAGCCACTTTCAAAAGTGAAGCAAAGGATTATTAAGCTTGTAATTCATTATCCACGGGCTTTTTTCCACGCATCGAAAAACTCTTCAACAGTTGAATACCGGGCAACGTGCTCCTTTTCAACCGCCTTCAGCGCTACCTCGTAGAGATCTATACTTGCCTCCCATTTTGAAAATGAACGGTCTAATTCACCGCCAAGCAGCACAAACGCAGCCGCACCCATATTAAAAACGTTGGTCTGGGAGTCAATCGGCGCGCCAAGCTTGAATTCCTCTGGCGACATGAACCGGGAAGAACCCCACATTCTGCCCATCGAATTGATAAAGGGCTTTTTCTGATAAAGGTCGATATCACAAATTCGTATTGTGTTTGTTTTAAAATCATACAAAATGCTTCCATCAAAAAAGTCGATTGCCACAAAGCCTTTCTTTTCGGCAAAGGCATGGAACTCAAAAATGCATTCCAGGGCACCAAGCCTCTTTTCGGCCGACAACTGCCTGAACCGGAAAAAGGGAGAATTGGGATCAGTGTACTTTTTGGGTGGGGGGAACTCATCCGGCATGTGCAGGCACTCCCCTTCAAACCAGTCAAAAACGAGCGCATAGCACCCGTCAACCGCAAAGTGATCCTCAAGGCTTACCAAATGTGGATGGCTCAATTCCCCATAAAGAAGCGCAGCGTCCTTCAACCGCGCCACCGCATCCTCTGGCTTTCCGGCATACCTCAATGTTTTCGCCCCAGCGAATTTCACCAGCTTTTTCGCCCCATTTCGTTCAATCCCAAACGCGATATTGCCAGAATCCTGCCTGTCAAAGACGCAAAACACGTTACCGTAATCCTTAAGCCAGCCAAAATCATGCGCCTCCAGTAATTCGTACGAAACGTCATCAATCTTAAACCGCAACGTTTTCCCTCCCAATTAAACGTAAAGCATGAGATGTGCCTTTCTCTTCATTTGGCTTTATGTGTTTTTTAAGGCAATACTATCAATCTCATTAAAAATCGCATCAATTTTGATTGAATAAAATAAAAGAGCACTTAAAATGTGCTCACCAGGTAATTTATAAACGTTGATTATGAAACTGATACGGAGGAATAGGCAACATACCCAATAATCATTAAAAGTTGAAGAATAATTCCTACAATACTACTAATTAAACCAGCGGTTGCCAGCTTTCTCCCATTTTCATTTGTTTTATTCATCTGTTTTACAGCTGTTCTCGAAAAAACTATTCCAATAACCCCTAAAATTAAACCAATGAAAGGAATAAATAACGATAAGATGCCGACTGTTAGAGATATTATTGAATGATTATTTGTTTGATTTTTTTCTGGCATTCCCTTCCCCCCTTTTGTTTTACCCCTTTGGCAAAACCGGTACCCAAAGTTCATGCTTCGGTTTGCGTTTTGGGCCGTAATAGCATTCGATGCAGGGCGCGGTGGCGAGCTCATATTCCGATGCCGGTAGCCACTCCGAGTATAGGCGTTTCCAGGCGTCCGGTATATTCGGGAAAACGGCCCATGTGCCTGGCGGAATCACCAACGACTTCATATCATCCGGGATTTCGCCGCTATAACGCACACCCATGAAATAAGTAAATTCGTCAGCCCTACTTGCAGTTTCCTCCCCACAAATCCCGAGCAGGCCTTCCAGCGTGCATTGCGGGTTTTCCCAAGACATATCTATCAATTCCTGCATAAACCCATCTTTTTTCGCAGCGCTCCAAAGCCCGGGAATCGTTTTAAACGCCCTGCTAGTCTTCACTGATTTCCCATTCCCAACAACCCTAATCTCAAAATCTATCGTCTCAATCCTATACTCCATCTCCCAAACCCCTTTTATTATCAAATAGAATCATCCAAAGCAGACATTTTTCCAACTTGGTTGCATAGCACCTTTTACTTCCACTTTATATGATTCATAGGAGGGTTGCCTAGTGTTTAGCAGGTTTTTTTTGGAAAAGAAGAGACCCATGCGGTTCGGTGCATGGGTCTCTCTGCTAGGGCTCTGTGCATTTTGTTTCAATTCGGAAGGAATGATTGAGTGTGTCGACCATTTTTCCCAAAAGGGTCAGTTCAGTCGTCCGTCCCTTTCTTCATTCTTATAACGTGTAGGCGAGGAGCTGTTCACGTTTTTCCTTTAATGTTTGGACTGTTTGTTCATATTGTCCAATTTTCACAGAAAGGGAGGTTTTGCGTTCGGCAATCATTCGCTCGACTTCCTTCGGGCTTGGGCCGCCCTGGATGCTGCGGATTTGGACAAAGTATTCCGGGGAAATGATTTTTAGCCATTCCGCCTCTGTCAGTTTGACGTCGACGAACCTGGCGATGACGCCATTAATTTGATCAATATCCCATTCGTACAGTTCTTTTGCCTGCCTGGTCGTTTCTTTTGAGATAAAGCTTGCGATGGAATGGGCTTTTCTGAACGAGATGCCGTATTCCCTGGCCAGTGTGTCGGCGAGTTCGGTGATGGTGATGCTCGATTTGCGAGCCATTTCCAAGGCGTGTTCCTTGTTGACTTTGAGGGTTGCGATAACAGCATACATAAGCGCCATGACTCGGTTGGCGTTATTGAATGCCCGGTATAGATGCGGCTGGAGGTCGTCCTCCGTATCGACGATGTCGCCAAACGGGGTATTGTGGATCATCGTGACGGCGGCGAGCGCCTCCCCATATGCGCTGCTCGCGATCGACCTTGAATGCTCGATTGATACCGGATTGCGTTTTTGCGGCATGATGCTGCTGCATTGTACATATGGATCGGCGACATAGAACGTGGCGAATTCCCTTGTTACGTGCAGAAGGAAATCCTGGATCCAGCGCCCGGTATTGATCATGCATGTCATCAAGGCGGTGGATGTTTCGAGCAGGTAGTCCGCCCCTCCGATGCTGTCGTACGAGTTTTCGATAAGTTTATCAAAGCCAAGCAGCTCACGGGTCCTGTCACGGCTGATCGGGAATCCGGTAGTTGTCAGCGCGGCCGCTCCGAGAGAAGATTGGTTTACGGTCTCATAGGCTGACCAAAGCCGTTTAATGTCCCTCTGCAAAACATCATAAATAGCTAGGAAATAGTGTCCAAGCGTAGTAGGCTGCGCAGGCTGAGTATGAGTGTAGCCTGTCATGTACGTATCGATGTTTTGTTCGGCCTGCTCTAGGAGCGCTTCGCTCAGCCGGTACGCGCTTCCAAGCAGGTTAAGCAAATGCTCCCTTAGGACAAGGCGGTACATAGCGATTCCCATGTCATTACGGCTCCGGCCAATGTGGATTTTCCCGGCCAGTTCATTGCCTATTTCCTCGCCGATTCTTGCTTCCATCATGAAAAACAGGTCTTCGAAATCCGGCTGGTAGGCGAGCTGCGTCCTGTCCGATTCGCCAACTTTGTTTATCCCATCGAGCATGATTTTGGCTTCGGATTCCGGTACGATTCCCTGCTCCGCAAGCATAATTACATGAGCGCGGTGAATATCGAACATAACATCGAAAAGATAATCCCTCTGGTCGTTAAACACAGGCATCAGCAGCTTCTCCACATACGTCTTTCCTGGAAAAGCAGCACCTTCTTCCCTGATAAAACCTTCAAATTTACTCACAATTTCATCTCCATTTATGAAAACATTTTGCTCTTGAAGCAGAATTACGCTCATCTGTGTGGCGCCAATTCAACTCTAGCTATCCAACCCCCACCCCTCTGATTAGGACAGGGAGTTTTCGGCTTTGACTCCGAAAAATTTGTTGGATATAAAGAGGACAAGGGCGATGAGGCCTATTTGGATCATGCCGTAGGCGGCGGCCTGGCCCATGTTGAACATGCGGAGCTGGTTCATGATTTCAATTGAGATTGGCCTGTTCGAAATCGTGTAAAGCAGGACCGATGTTGGAAATTCACCGACGGATTCAACGAACGCCAGCAATGTCCCGGCCAGCACCCCTGGCATGATGATGGGAAGAATCACCTTCCTGAATGTATAGAACCACTTTGCGCCAAGGCTTCTTGACGCCTCTTCGATCGAGTCGTCCAGCTGCTCGAGTACGGCGTTTGTCGACCGGACCACAAGCGGGATATGACGGATGAAGTAGGCGAGCGGCAAGATCCAGAACGTCCCGACCAGAATATTCCCGAAAGTGAAAATCGTTGGCTCGTTAAACGCGAATATCAGGTTCATCCCGATAACGGTCGCAGGCAATGCCCACGGAATCATCACGAGGATATCGACAAAATTTTTCCCGACGAATTTCCGCTTTACAAGCACATACGACGTCAGCACCCCGAACACCAAATTCCCAGCCGTCGCGATGAACGACAAAATCAAGCTATTTTTCAAAGGCTTAAAGATATTCGGATCCTGGAACAGCAGCCTGTAGTTTTCAAAATTGAAGACGGATGGGTATGTCTGCCACGTCCAAGTTCCGTCCGGCACGAGTGACAGTAGCAGGATGGTGAAATGCGGCAAAAGCAGGATGATGACGCCAATGACGCCAATCACAACGAGTACCCACTTCAGGACCGGATTCTTTACTTCGCTCCGGTGCGCACCGATTCCCTTGGAGGCCATCCGGTAGTCTTTCCGGTTCTGGTACCAGCGCATGAACAGAAGGAACGCGATTGACACGACGGACAGGATGACAGACTGCGTCGCCGCGATTTCCATGTCGCCGTTTATTTTTGAAAAATAAATCTGCAGGCTCAGGACGCGGTATCCGCCTGCGAGTAGAAACGGCGCGCTGAAGGATGCCATTGAAATCATGAAAACAAGCAGCGACGCGGCAACAATCGCCGGCGTCAACAGCGGGAACGTAACTTGCCAGAACACCTTATACCTGCTTGCCCCAAGATTATACGCGGCCTCCTCGAGCGAAGGGTCGATTTTATTAATCGCCGACGAAACTGTCATATAGAAATAAACATACATCGTATAGGCATGGACAATCAGGATTCCTGAAACCCCGCCGATTTTAAAAGGAACTTTTTCAAGCCCGAACAAATCCTTAATTGCATTCGGAATCAGTCCCGATTCGCCATATAAAAACATGAACGCCATGACCCCTACGAGCGAAGGCAGCACAATCGGCATGATGGCAGCCGATGCGAAAAAGCCGCGGCCAGGGAAATCGTAGCGATTAAAAATAAACGCGAGCGGAATCCCGATCAGCGCGCTAAGCAGGACGCTTAAAACGGAAATATAAACCGAATTCCAAAGCGCCTGCAGATTTGTCCGCGACTCCTGGATAAAGAAGTCCTGGTAGTTACCGAAGCTTAAGCTCCCACCTTTATCGAGGCTTTCGATGATCGTCCGGATTGACGGATAAAGCACATACGAAATCAAAACGAGTAGGACCGGAATGAGCAGCAGGACGGTAAATCTCGTATCTCGGTTTTTGATCATGCCGGTTCACCACTTACGACTGGAATGATCCTAATTTGGTCCGCTGGGAGCTCTGCCCAAACTTCCGCACCGGGCTGGAGATTTGTTTTTACGTTATTCAGCATGTTCGCCTGGAAAAGCGCGCCGCCAATCGTAACGGTGACATTGACGAGCGAGCCGAAAAACTCGACATTTTCCACCTTGCCCCGAAATTCATTCTGCCTGCCCGCAGCCTCGCTGTGCAGCTTGATCGACTCCGGCCGGATTGAAAGCGCCAGCGCTCCCTTGTTTTCCGGGTTAAAGTTAAACGGGTGATTATGTACAACAAGTTTCTTTGTATCCACGCCGGTTAGGGCTGATACGGTCACTTGGTCGCTTTCAATTTTATCGATTTCCACCGGCAAGAGATTGATTTCGCCGATGAAGCCGGCAACAAAATCATTCACCGGTTCATTGTAAATTTCGGACGGCGTTCCGACCTGATGGCACACTCCGAAATTAAATACGGCAATCCGGTCACTCATCGACAAAGCTTCCGCCTGGTCATGCGTAACGTAAATTGTCGTAATTTTGTATTCCTTTTGCAGCCTTAAAATCTCGCTCCGCATCTCGTCGCGCAGCTTTGCGTCAAGATTACTGAGCGGTTCATCAAGAAGCAGAATTTCCGGCTCGATGACAAGGGCCCGGGCAAGTGCGACACGCTGCTGCTGGCCTCCGCTCAACTGGCTAACCTGGCGATCCGAATACTGATCGAGCCTGACTTTGCGAAGAACATCCTGGACACGGGTCTTTAATGAAGCCGAGCCTACCTTCCTTACCCTTAAGCCATAGGCAACATTTTCAAAAACCGTCATGTGGGGAAAAAGGGCATAGTTTTGGAAAACCATGCCCGTATTTCTTTTTTCAGGAGGTACTCGCGTCATATCCTTATCGCCAAACCGCACGACACCTTTTGTCGGATAATAGAAGCCGGCGATCATGCGGAGCGTAGTTGTCTTGCCGCAGCCGCTTGGGCCGAGAAAGGTGAAAAACTCGCCATCTTTAATTTCAAGATTCAAATGATCGACCGCGACCACTTTTCCGAAGGTTTTTTGGACATTCTCAATTTTAATTGACGCCATACCGAGTACACTTCCTATTCTTTAATTTGTTTCTCTCCGCTCTTGATGTTTTCATCCCAATATTTCATCCAGCCATCGCTTTCCTTCTGGAACACTTTCCAGTCGATGTCCATTGCTTTGATTTCCGAATTGGTGATCCATTCCGGCAAATCCTTTACATCATCCCTTGTTGGGATTCGGTAAAACTCTTCAGCCAATAGCTTCGCGGCTTCAGGCGTGTTAACAAACTCATAGAACGCTTCAGCGGCTTTCGGATGCGGCGCGCCTTTTACGATAGCAATTCCCTCTGTCAAAACCGGCGTCCCGCTCTCCGGAATAATGAATTCAAACGGATAGTTTTTGTTTTCCTTCAGCATGACAACGTCCGGCATCGCCCAGACAGAAAGGATTCCCTCGCCCTTCGCAACCTTGTTGTACATCATTTCAGGGTTTGCGGCGTATTCCTTCGTATTCGCATCAAGCTTCTTCAGCCACTCATAGCCAGCATTCGGATCGCCTGAATCCTTGAAATCGCGGTAAATCATTGACGAGAAAATCGTCCTCATCGTCCCGGATGCGAGCGGATAACGGATGATGATCTTGTCCTTCCATTTAGGATCAAGCAGCTCATCCCAATCCTTCGGTGCCTCTTCCTTCGTCAGATGCTTGGTATTGTACATGATGACTTCCGGAGTCTGGCTCGTTCCGGACCAGTGCCAGTCCGGGTCATGGAAACCTTCGGCAAGGCTGCCTGAATACGATGGCTCATAAGGCTCAAGCAACCCTTCATCCTTCGCCTGGTCGAAGTTCACCGAAGGAGCCCCCCACCATACATCAGCTTGGGGATTGTTCTTTTCGGAGCGGACCCTGTCAAGGATTTCCTGTGAGCCCATGTCCAGCCACTCAACATCCACATTGTATTTGCTTTCGAATTGCTGCTCGAATTTTGACAAAATGTCCTTGCCATGCGGCGAGTAAACGACAATCTTTTCCTCAAGCTTTTCCTTTTTATCCCCTGCGTCGCCAGCTGATTTCTTTGAACTAGAGCCTTCGTCATTCCCTCCGCACGCCGCAAGCAGCAATGAGGCTGACATCGTCAGTGCCATTAGTGCGGAAACCTTCTTCTTTTTCTTCATAAAAATTCCCCCTTAACTCAAATTTTGAAAATTGTTTCGTGTTCCCGTAAAAACAATGAGACAGCTCCAAGGGCGCCTGCATTATCACCAAGTTGGGAAACCTTTAATTCTGGCGGACTAGGAAGATACTGATTGACGATTTCCTTCAATTTCGGCAAAAGCATGTCAGCAGACTTAAACACACCACCTCCCAAAATAATCACTTCCGGATTCAATAGGCTTGCGGCATTGATAATCCCATACGCGAGGTGCCCAATCACTTCCTCAAGGACGGCCAATGCCGTTTTGTCCCCGGATTTCGCTAGCTTAAACGCCATTTCGCCAGGCAACTCGGTAGCCTTCGCCTCTTCATACAGAGAATGATCCGGCTGCCCAAGCACCGCCTTCGTGAATCGCGCGCCAATGGCCTTCCCTCCCGCCACGCTTTCCAGATAGCCATACCTATGGAAAACAGGCGTGAAGTGGCCATTCATTTCATTCATATCAGTAACCATGTAGCAAAGCTCTCCGGCGGCATACGATGACCCTCGGTAAAGCTTGTTTTGGATAATGATTCCGCTGCCAATCCCCGTCCCGACCGCGATAAATAAAACATTCCGCTTATTTTTCGCATTGCCGAGCCATTGTTCCCCCAGCGCGGCGATGTTCACATCATTGTCGACATAAACCGGAAACGGAAAGATTTGCTTTGCTTCCGCGATGAACGGATAACGTATCCAGTTCAGGCTTGGCGCTTCGGTGACGATGCCCCTGTCCGTCTCGGTAATTCCCGGGACGCCTGCGCCCATGCCAAGGATCTTGCCAGGGTCGATGCTGTTTTTCTGGATAAGAGCGTCGATTTCTTTCGCAATCTGCCTAAGCAGGCCGGAATTCAAATACTGCCCGGTCTTAAAGCTGCTCGCCGCGACAATATTGCCTCCGAGGTCGGATATGATGGTCTTCACCTTTGTCCCGCCAATGTCGGTCCCGACGATAAAATACGCCTTTTCGTTAAAATAAAGCTGGATTGGCCTTCTTCCACCTTGCGAGGACGACTCGCCAATCCCTTTTTCAAAAACAAGTTTTTCCTTAATCAGTTCGTCCACCAAAACCGAAACTGTCGGCTTGCTGATTCGGGCTTTAACGGCAATCTCAGCCCTGGAAATAGGAGAGTGCTCGCGGATGCAGCCCAAAACTTTCATTTTGTTTTTCTGTTTAACTGTCATTTTCGTTGTGGTCATTCCATCACGGCCTTATAGGTTGGTTAGTAAATTCTACTAATTAACCAAACTATAACTTAAAATGAAACCGTTTACAAGAATTTATATTCAGAATTTAATTAACATTTCCACAATAGGGCTTAATAACTAATTGTAATTTTCCCAATATCGAAATATTTACATTATTTTCTCGGTGTGCTATTCCTTAAGGGACAGGCCGCGCCTGGTTAGTTATGAAATTTAACTAACGAAACTGGCTATTAGGAGGGAAAACTCCTTAATAAAAGCTTGTCATACATAAAACTGAAAGGGGTTACAAAGCATGAGAAAAGTATTGAACGTGTTTGTTTCACTGCTGCTTGTCATCACGCTCCTCCCGTTCTCGGGCGGCGCCACCAAAGCGGCCGGGCCGGACGCCAGCCTCTGGAATGTTGTCAAACCGCTTGAAACGACGGTTACATTCCTGAATACAGGTGCCCACCCCGACGATGAACGGAGCGATTTCCTCGCCTATTTGTCAAGGGGGCTCGGTGTTAAAACCGCCAGCCTAATCGCCAACCGCGGTGAGGGCGGCCAAAATGAAATTGGCTCCGAATTGGGCAACGCACTAGGCATCATCCGTTCAAGGGAAATGATTGAGGCCGCGAAAATAACAGGCGTTAAGGCCTATCACCTCAGCGAAACAACCTCTGACGATATTTATGATTTCGGCTTTTCAAAAAGCCCCGATGAAACATTGGAAAAATGGGGAGAAGATGTAACGTACGAACGGCTGATCCGCTTCATCCGGACATATCAGCCAGACATCGTCATGCCATCCTTCCTGGATGTCGATACCCAGCACGGCCATCACCGCGCGATAACCATTTTAAGCGAAAAAGCCTTTAAGGATGCCGCGGACCCTTCGGTGTATCCTGAACAATTAAAGGAAGGCTTGTCTGTCTGGCAGGTAAAAAAGCTTTACCTCCCAGTCTCAAAGGACGCTGCGACTACGTCAATCGAGATCGGTATGTTCGACCCGATTTATGGAATGTCCTATCCTCAGCTTGGCGAGCAGTCCCGCTACATGCACAAAAGCCAAGGAATGGGGAATGACATCCCGGTTGCCCCAAGGCAAACACATCTTCAGCTTGTGAAATCCGCCGTTGACACAGAAGGAGAAAATAGCCTGTTCGCGGGGATTCCATATGACTTTAGTGAATGGGCGCAAGTTTTACCGAAAAACGCCACTGACCTGAAGGTTCAATTCACAAAGCTTCAGGAAGAACTTGATTCAATCATTGGCGCGTACCCGAACAGGGACAGTGTATTTACTGCGAGCCAGAAAGCTTTAAAGGATGTCAGGAGGCTTTTTGAAAAAACAAAGAGTGCCAAGCTTGAGGAAACCTTGAAAAATGACCTCCTCCACAAGCTTTCCCTTAAGGAGGAGCAGCTTCAGGAAGCGAGCTTCGAGGCTTCCGGCCTTACCGCTTTCGCAAAGGCTGCCGACAACATCCTGACACAGGGCCAAACGACGACAGTTACTGTCGATCTTAAAAACAACGGCGGACAGGATCTGAAAAACGCCAAGGCTGAATTGCTCGTTCCAGATGGCTGGAACGTATCCGGGAATGGTTCGGCGGACAGCCTCGCTGCAGGAGAAGCAGCAAAACTAACGTTTAAAGTCTCTGTGCCTAAGGACGCCGATTACTACCATGCGTATAACGAACCGGCCATCCGCGCGGCTGTCAGCTTTGAATCCGCTGGCGCGAAAACCGTCCAGGTAAAAGAGCTTGAAGGAACAGTGGCTGTCCTGCCGGATGTGGCGCTCTCACTGTCGCCGGAGGATATCGTCGTGAACACCGCGAACGTTCAGGATGAAATCCCGGTTGCCGTAAAGGTGAAGAATTATCATGGAGGAGCAACAAGTGCGAAGGTTGCGCTGAATGTCCCGGCAGGATGGAATGTATCGCCGGCTGTGGCTGATGTCAATTTTTCCAAAAAGCTTGAAGAAAAAGAAGTTACCTTCAAACTCGTTCCTCCGGCTGACGTTAAAGAAGGAAATTTCGAAATTAACGCGGCGGCCGAAGTTAACGGGAAAAAAGTCGGCTCGACCATCCAGGAAATTAACTACAGCCATATCGGGACATTCTATTACGAGTATCCAGCGAAAGTGAACGGCGTTGCGTTCGAACTGCTCGTTAACCCTGATTTGAAAGTCGGCTATATTGACAGCGGCTTTGACATGGTCGCCGATTACCTCGCGAATGCTGGCTTGAACATCACAAAACTGACGGAAGCAGATTTGGCTTCGGCGGATTTAAGCCAGTACGATACGATCGTCACCGGCATCCGCGCCTACCTGTCACGCCCTGATTTGAAGGCGAACAATGAACGCCTGAAAGAATACGTCGCAAATGGCGGGCACTTGGTCGTCCAGTACCACAAGCCGGGCGATGGCTGGGACAAGGACACGACTGCTCCTTATGCATTAACAATCGGCAGCCCGTCCATCAAATGGAGGGTTACTGACGAGAACGCCAAAGTAACCGTACTGCAGCCTGATTCACCACTGTTCAACTATCCGAACAAAATCACGGAAAGCGACTGGTCCGGCTGGGTCCAGGAACGGGGGCTCTACTACCCGATGGCGTGGGCGCCCGAGTATCAGACCTTTGTCAGCATGGCCGACCCAGGAGAAGCGCCATTTGACGGCGGCATCCTAATGGCCAACTATGGCAAAGGCACATACCTTTATACGAATTTGGTCTTTTACCGGCAAATCCAGGGCCAGGTGCCAGGCGGGTATCGAATCTTTACGAATTTGATCAGCTATGGCGGAGAGTGACGTTGAATAAAATAATAGAAGGAAGCAGGTTTTTCCTGCTTCCTTCTTGATTTGCAAGTGAGTTTTTTAGCATCAGATACCGGTTTCAATACAGGATCGTCCCCAAAAAACTTTCCCCCTGCTCGGTTTTGGGCAAGCCGAAGAAGTCACTTATTGTTGCCCCGATATCGGCCATTGTTTCGCGGGTTCCAATATGGGCTTGCCGAACCTTTTTTCCTGTAATCATAATCGGAACATATTCCCGAGTGTGGTTTGAATGGCCAATCGTAGGGTCATTTCCATGATCAGCCATGATAATGATGATATCTTCTTCATTCATGGAGGGAAGAAAGCTTTTCAGCCACAGGTCCGTTTTATTTAATATTTCCGCGTACCAAACCGGATCCTCGGAATGTCCCGCAAGATCGGTTTCCTGTATATTGACGAGGTAGGCCGCGTCCTCTTCTTCCTGTTCGTATGTTTCCTTCAAAACCTGGAGAATTTGATCTGTATCGACGAGCGGGAAGGCTGGCCCTTTCCCGTGCAGGACATCAGCTGTTTTGCCAATGCGGTAAACCTTTAATCCATGTTCCGCTGCAATCATCGGGAACTGCCCCTCGATATTGACTCCGTATCCCATATGATAAACTTCGTAGCCCTTCCCATAAACGCCCGCTTTGGGGCTGTCGACTCCCCACTGCCCGGGATTCTTCTCCTTCACGACAGATACTATCCGCTCAATCGACGTATAAGGGCCGCCATATGCGATTACCCTGCTGGTGTCAACGTGGCCGCGAACTATTTTGCCAACCTTTTTTAATTCTTCGAAAGGCATTATGTTAAAATCTGCACAAAGATTGATAATATTCCCTAAAGAAGACTCTAAGTTGTCGCCGACAACACACCCGCCGTTAACGAGGAAAACTGGGCGGTCTGGCCATGGATAGGTGATTTCATAGCCCTCATCTTTAAGTGCCGCGGCCAATTCCTGGTGAATATCCTTCATCAATCTTTTCGTTGATTTTTTCGGGCAGCTGCCCGCTATCTCCTGGTGCCCAAGATAAGTATCTGCGCCGTGGTGGGCTAATTTCGATTTCCCATAAGCATTGAAAGGAGGCTCTTTTCCGTCTGCAAGCGCACCGAGCCCCAGTCTATATAAGATAGGAATATGCAAGGAAGGCACAGCTTTGCGGATGTGCTTAAAGGTGTTTGCGTGGCAATCCGATTGATTATATTCTCCGCAATCCTCCATGGCGCCAATCCCGAAGCTGTCAATGACAAGCAATATCATTTTTGCCATTGTCACCACTTCCTTTCAAAATGCACCAGCTCAGGATTTCCGGATTGAATGCCTTTAACCAATGCGATATGGGCCCTTGTGACAAAAACTTGAGTCCGGAAGGCGAACACCGCTGTGTCTCCGGTTTTTATCGTAAAGGCAGCACTTTTTCCGATTCGTCCGTAATAATCGATGGCTTCGGGACTCCCTTCATAAGCGGGGACAAATTGATCCAAAATGGTCTCCTCGGAATCGCCCACCAAGCAGCCGGATAAATTTGAACGGCCATAATACCCACCGCCAATTACATAATTGAAGTCTGAATCACTATGGGAAACCTCGGTGACATAGACAATGGCTGGCTTTTCCGGCAAATCCTTATATGCATGCAATGGAGTTGTCCCCGTTAGTGCGTGTCCGGGTTCACCGTGGGTGACTCCGTTTTCCGCCAGGAAGGGAATCGTTTCAACACTTGTCGCGCTTGGGCCATTAACCTGTTGGACTTTAATGCCGTTCTGCTCAAGAATGCCCTTCGCCTTCAGCAATGTATAAAAGTTGGGAGTCGGAACCATGCTGTCACGGAACCCCGACAGCTGGAAATTTGGAAAAGTAGTGATTCCGGCTATCCTGATTCCAGGGAAGCTTTTTAAAAGGGCAAGGGAGTCGTTCAAATCGTTTATGCAAAATCCACCTTCCTGGCCCGGATAAATAAGATCAGATTCCCCGTACACTTTAAGCAAGACATCCTGGACTTGGCCAAGCTTTATTGCCGCATTTGAAACCTGCTCTGCTCTTTCGTTTGAAAAAACGGTTACTACCTCGGGTTTCCACGACAGCACTTCATCCCATTGGTTTTTGCCGGGCTGGACAAGGTGCCCGATATTTCCAATCGGAATTCCCGCTTCAAACAATGTTTTCCCTTCATCGAATTCAACCGCGACAGCTTTTTGAATGCCATTCTCATAGATGAGTTTGGCAACCTCGGGTAGCCTGCCCAGCTGCTTGCTCATAAAATAAAGCTGGAAATTGTGCTCTTTAGCCGCTTTGGAAAGCAGCCTGACATTTTTCTGTAAACTATCCAAATCAATCACATACGTATTTGGGGGAATCTTCCCCATTTGGTGCAGCGCGGCGCCGGCACGGATTAGCCCTGGATTCCTTCTTTTCGTAACATCTAAAAACACGAAGCTCCCCCCTTTTTACTGGGATTCTCTAACGATGCGAATCTCATGTTTCCATTGCTTCCGGTATCGCTTCTTGCAAAATTGAAATAATCGTTGATGCCCCTGCTTTCATCGGATTGATTCTGAGCCCATAGTCCTTAAGGCGAGGCTGGGCTTCAATAAAGCTTCCTGACACACGGTAAATCATTGGGATAATCTCGTATTTTGACTCCGCCCCGACTGGATGGGTCGCAGCTCCTTTTAAATCACTGATTTCAATGACTTTTTTAGCGATCGGATGGGCCAATTCAACAATGACGTTTTTGGATTGGGCGTTTGTCATGTAGGCCGAACCGATACCCGGCACTTCCCCTTCATTTAACCGCCGGCAAAGTTCTTCCACCTGTTCGTTCTGAATGGCAAGTGATACCGGGGCGAAGGTCATCATCCTAAGCAGCTCCATCGCTTCGTATCCTTGAACCTGGCCGCCGCCTGAGTAATTCCGTTCATGGACAAGATCGATTGCATCCTTTTTCCCTACAATGATGCCGATGCCTTCGGGTCCTAAAACTTTAAAACCAGAAAAGGTAGAGTAATCCGCTCCATACTCCACGCCAATACCTTGGGTCTTAAAAGCACAATAGTTATCATCCACCACAATTGGCAGATCAGGGCGAATACTTTTCACTGCGGAAATTACTTCCTTCAGGCTATAAGTGTCAGTAGGCTGCTGCCGCGCATGCTGAATATAAAAAACCTTCGCGTCACTGATCGTGTTGACAGCATTTTGTACATCCTCAAGATTGTTAAAATCCACACTTTCCGTTTTCAAACCAAGAATTCGGATTGTTTCCTTCGTCGTCATGTAAACCGGGGCACTATGGATGATCATTTTTTCTCCCGCGGAAAGAAGCGTACTTAAGACAGTTCGAATCGCTCCTGTTCCAGCACCCCTTACGAGTGCACACTCCTCCGCTTCAAAAAAATCAGCGATAGCCCGTTCGACCAGGTATGTCTGTTCAGGGCGTTTCCATTTCGGTGAAACTCCCAAATCCCCCATTGATAAAAACTGCTTTCCTTCAAAATGCCTGCTCATCATATGGACAAGCCTGAACTGCAGTTCTTTTGCTTCCTCAATTGACAAGCTTGGCAAAACAGATTCCGAATAGTTTAGTTTCGCCGGATCATATCCTGGCATCCTGTCTCACTCCTTTATCCCACTCTTAATGGGCAGTAAGACCCCCACAATAAAATTGAGAGGAACCAATTAGATTGGTGGGGGGCAACTGCGCCTAAAGGTCCGATTGGTGAATTACAGTGAAACTTGCCGCTATGCCCTTCAGTGGCCTCTATGAACCAATCAGGCTCCGCGCGGCTAACCATCAGTGGGAGAAGATAAAAACCTCCACTGATCGAAGAGTCACTTTATCGTAAAAGCTCTTGATGGATTTAAAACCAGGAATAGATGAATAATCTCCTCTGATACTCCCGCAGCTTTGAGTCGCGGCACAAAGTTCTCGAGAACAAGTCCATATCCAGGGCCGCCATGCTTTTTCCAATGTGATTTCCTCGTTAAATCCGCTGATAATAAAATTTGTTTTTCAAATCCGCGCTCAATGAAATCCAGCAAAAAGTCAATCCGCTCTTCATCTGGGCGGTAGTTGTTTTTGCCAATCGTGTCAAAATCAATGAAGACCCCTGTCTCAAGGACAGCCAGAACCTCATCCTTATTCGGATTAAGGTCCTGATGGCCAATAATGATTTGTTCGACTGGCAGTCCGTGGGAAGTTAATAATTCGACTTGTTCGAATCCCAATGTCCCGAGTGTGGTATGAGTTGTAACTGGAAGCCCGGTTTCCTTCCCAGCGATGGCCGCTCCAATCAACAGCTCTTTTTCGATAGGCTTCATCTCATCCTTGCTAGTACCAACCTCGCCGATCACGCCTGGAAGAATACCGGTCCCATCAATTCCTTCTTTTGCCTCGCGGATAAAATGCCTTGCAAATTCTTCAGAATTCCACCCGGAGGCATAGTCTGGAATAAACGGATCTTTATAAAATCCTGTACAGGTTACAATATGCACGCCGGATTTCTCACTGAGCCTTTTTAATCTTTTTACATCCCGTCCCATACCATCATTCGTCACTTCCACCATTGAACGGCCGCCCTGACGGTAAAAGTCCTCCAATTCCGCAAGCATGCCCTCTTCATCATCAAGGATCGTATCGGGGTCTTTCTTAATCCTGGAAAGGTCGATCGACAAATGTTCGTGGACAGCGCAAACGCCGAATTCCTCCGGCTTGATTTTGCCTAGAACTGTTTGTATCATCTCAAACCCTCATTCCTATGGTTGTGGTGGAATTGCCATAATCCCCATCGCTACAAGAATGTTTGCAATGATTCCAACTAGAATTGCACCAACCGGGCCTACCGCCATACGCACAATCGGCCGGCCGGCAGCCTCATTCAACAAGTACGTGCCAGCGATGAAAAAGAAGCCAAATCCAGGGGCAATCGCATTCGCTGCATTGGCGCCGCCGATCAAAAGGGCAACCTCAAGCAATTTTGTCATGGCGCTACGGATGTTTTCTCCAGAGTTACGGATGCCTGGATATTTATCCAAAAACCTTGCAATAGTAGCCAAAAGCATGACTTCAAGGAAAATAACAATTACACCTGCTAATAAAGCAACCCAAACATTCGGTGAGAATAAACCGACAACAAATATGAGTGTAAAGCCAACCGGGCTGTATACCCCCGTTGCAATCGCGGTACTCGCTATAAGCGGAATGAACCCAAGGGCACGCGCAGCAGCCGCAATACCCGCGTCAGTCTCTTTGCCATCAGCAAGTAGATTAAGAGATATTGGATCCCCAGCCATGATCGCCAAGTTCGTAGCGGCGGCAATTAAGCCACCGATAATCATGAAGAAAACAACATTTTTTCTAATCTTGGCTACCTTGTCACTGAATATGGCTGCCAGATCGATTGAAGTGCCTTCCTCTTTCTTTTCTTTCATTGCAAAAACAAGAAGGAAGATCATACCTGTAATAAGTGCCATACCTTCCTGGTTCAACGTGACTGTTGTTTCAGAAAAGGTCAAAAATTTGTTTTCATTTACAAAAACAGCCAATTGGCGTACAAGTGCGGAAACGATGAAGGTTATGAGGCCTTTTTTTACACTGAACTGAAAAGCGACTGCCAGTGCGGGGAATGCCATAAACGTAACGACGACCGGCGCGCCAACCTGGCCCATAGCCGGAAGAAAATTTAAAGGAAGTTTTTCAAAGAGCTTTACGAACCCCTCAAGCCCTACGAGCAAGCCGGCGCCATAAGCACCGCCAATAATCGCTGCCACAGGTGTACCCCACTTGTTCTTCGGGGTCATCAACCCGATAATGTCAGTCCCAAGCAGGATACTGTGGATCAGAATAATACTGGCCGTAAGTGTGAACGGTATCCCAAAACCGATTACGAGGCCGAAACTCATGGCGAATGCTGTGAATGCAAGGTCCCGTCTGGTCAGCCGACCTTCTGTATGCTCGGAAACAATCGGTCGGAGCCCATCATTGAAAACCGCGATATTCATATTCGCCAAAACAGCAGCAACAGCACCGATTAAGACAATCAACGTCATTTCCATCGTATTTTCCTCCTAATAAATGTAGGTTTAGGCCTTCGTTTTTATTGCTGCTAGAATCATTGGAACTGCCTGCTCTTTATGGTCAGCCGTAAAGCCAAATGCTACCTTTCCTTCATTAACTGCTTGAACCACATTCGCCTCTACAGGCTTTCTGCCTGGCATTGAGACCGTTTCACAATTTGGTTTTCCAAGAAGTGCAATCGCCATGGCCAATGCGCCGCCGCCACCAGTGTGGCAGGCGCCAAGATAATAATCAGCCTGGCCGGTTTTGACTGCCATTGCAGCTTCGAGATCCGATTTAACCATTGTCGTAATGCTGCTATCAAAGCTTTTTACTAAACTTTCAATCTCCTTTTTATCCACTTGGCCGCCAATTACAATCTTCATTCCGTCACCCTCCTATTTTGGTTTTGCGAAAAAACAGTCGTATAGTGAAGCAATAAATAATCAATTTCTTCCGGTGGCAAGGGTTTTCCATGAATTGTTTCGATATACCTGATTTCTTGCATCGCCTCATCAAACCATTCCGATTGCCTTACCTCTTCCATTAATTCAGGCATTGGCCCGTCGATCTCTTCACCCCTTTCAATTCTTGAAATTGCGGTCGGCAAATGGGTAAATAACATTTCCGAACCCTCAATCTTTTCTGCTCCAAAAAGCCTTAGCAGTTGCTTAAATGCATCAAGGCAAATGCTCGCAGATTTTTCGGTGATAACTCCCGAATCTAGTAAAATAGAAAGTCTTTCTTCAAGGCTTTGGATATCCATACAAACCTCCAAAATACTGTATTTAGTATATTTGTTTTAAAGGAAAACATTCCGCTTAGTAATGCGGATATTTTTTCCCCTCAATAACTAGGCGCTGAGTACGCATGACATTCTTAACGTTAATCGACTGGATTCGTTCCTTTATTTCATTCCGCATAGATTCAACAATTACCACAGCTGTCGTTGCCTTGGCTGCCAGTTCGTTGGCTTCTTTGGATGTAAAATCGGAGGAAGGAAACGTTCGAAAGGTATTTTCCTCATCCGCATTCCAAACAGCGGCATCAATCGTGCCTTCTTTTAGCATGGAGAAAAGCTGCATATAACCAGCTTCAATAAATTCTACGTGTTTCCCTTTGCATTCACGCAATGTGATTTCCGCCTGATCGACAGATGAGTAATCAATTCCCACTCTCATTCCGTCCTTGATAGAATCGAACTGCTCATTAGAAAAAAAGATTTTATGGGATGTAACATAAGATTCCTCTCCAAAATCTCTTACGATTTCAAGGCCTTCAAATCTTTCCACTGCTTCTTCAGCCGCCAATAAGGACATAATTGAAAAATCATATCGGCGCGATTTTAAAGCTTCAATCCGTGGGATTGCCCCCCGCATGTACGCAAGGCCGACTTTAATATTTAGACTTTGCAGCTCCTCAATCAATCCGGTAGCCAGCCCTTCGTACCTTCTTGAATATGGTAGCGGCATTACCCCAACGATTGGCCCAATCCCAGCAATTTCATAAAGCAAATTGACATCTCTTTTTCGCAAAAAAGTCCCCAAATGGCCGCGGGATTCCAATTGAATGGCGTGTAAATCCTCCAGAACTTTTATAGCTCCCTGGACTGTCCCTCTTCCCAATTCCAGCTTTTCAGTAAAATCACTGACCCGTGGTATCCGCTGCCCTTCCTCCAAATCCAATAACTCTTTTGCTATATACCTGGCTGCCAAACCATTTTTAGAATAAAGGCTTTCCCAAATACGCGACATTTCATCACAACCTTAATAATATGCAATATACAATATTCTGTATATTATTACTATAGCGCTTTCAATTTTATTTAACAAGAAACAAACAAAGCCTTTATAAAAATCAACATCCTTCGGAAAGTAAAAACCCGCAAGTAATTTACTTACGGGTTTTGAAAAATATCCTTCTTTACTTCCCAGACACGAAGAGTCCGAATTGGGCCAGCAATGCGCTGCCGATGTAGGTGCCGAGGAAGACGAAGACGGCGACGATGCCGACTTTCCACGACGTTTTCCTTAGGTCCACGAGTTGGTCGACAACGGAGATTCCCGCAAAGGCCAGGATTGGTGTTGTAATCGATAGGAAGTCGACCGCGCCGATTGCCTTGATAAACCAGTCCGAGATGGAGCAGAAGATTAGCGACGTGATCGCGACCCATCCGAGGACCGGAAAGTCTTGAATTACTTTTACTTTAGTTTTTTTCATCAAATCGGAAATCAGGATGCCAATGAAGGAAAACATCCACAAAACGATTAATCCGTATATGGTCATGATCGAAATCTGTGTTGATTCGGGGTTTTTAATTAGCTTTATTTGCTGGGTGAACAGAATCAGCCCAATGCTGAGCAATAAAACCAGTCCGATTTTCACATATTTATTTAATCCAGCGGCCATTATTTTTCACCCCTTACAAATAGACGGTACATAAAGCGCTGCAGCGGAACGGCAAGGAAAACCATTGTGAACGTTCCAAGGAAGCTGGTCAAAAGTTGGCTTGCGGATGCGTATGCCAATATGGTGCTTTGCATGTCTGGCATCCGTGCCACCAGGCTCGAGGACGATGCTGTCATCATGCTAGCGGATCCCATCCCAGAAGCAATCGCGAGTGCCTCGACACGGAAGCCAAGGTCAAGCAGGATTGGCGCCAGAATGCTGAAGAAAATCGCGCCAAATAGTGTACCAATGATGTAGAGCGACAATACCCCGCGCCCTTCAGGTGAATCAAGTGTATATTTTTCCGTAATGTAGGCCAGTTCCCCTTCACGGCCAAGCCCAAGCGTCGAGCCGATTGCTTCACGCCTCAACCCGAGGAAAATCGCAATTGGCAGGCCGAAAAGGACCGTTCCTAAGTTCCCAAGCTCTTGGAAAAGAAATATCCAGCCCAGCTTAACAATTTCCTGGAAATGCGGCGCTACATCCGCCCCATACCTCGCCATTAACGGAAGCATGATGAAAATTAAATTCTTGCTAGAAAACAATACATTTTCACGGCTGTAAATATTTTTTAAAATTCCTTTCCGAAACACTGGTATCCCCAAAATCATTGTAATTAAGATGGCGAATACAAGCGGCAAAAGTCCGACTTTAAAGTTTCCAATCGTAATCGCCTGGAAACCGATAAATTCAGCGGCAGTGATGACAAGTAGCACAAAAACAAGCAAATAAAGTAATTTTGATTTCATAGTCAGCCTCTCTGTGGTGGATAGTTTTTTTGAAAAAATGGTGTTTCGGAAGGCGCTCAATGGCTGACGCCGGCCTGTCCCCGATGTTTGGACAGTAAAGTGGATTTTCAAGGGACGTGTGTCCAAAGATACCCGACGTCTGGACAGTAAAGTGTATTTTCGAGGGATCCGTGTCCAAAGATCCTCGATGTCTGGACAGTAAAGTGTATTTTCACGGCACGTGTGTCCAAAGATGCCCAATGAATGGGCAGCAAAGTGAATTTTCATGGGACGTGTGTCCAAAGATACACGATGTCTGGACAGCAAAGTGAATTTTCGTGGCGCGTGTGTCCAAAGATACACGATGTCTGGACAGCAAAGTGAGTTTTAATGGGCTGCGTGTCCAAAGTTGCCCGATGTTTGGACAGCAAAGTGAGTTTTCCCGGCGGGCAATTTTCCGTGGTAACGTACGGAAAGCAAGTAAGGCCAGCCAAACGGCGGTTCACTTCCCCTTGGGCATTCACGACAAAGCAGGTATTAAAAGAAACTTAAGTTAGTTTTTCCCAAAGTCTGTCCCTGTACCAAATTTAATCCTACTCCAAAATCCCCGCGAGCAGTTTTTCATAGTCCGCATAGGAACGCTTGTACAGCTTGGAACGGTCAATTTTCCCGTTCATTTCCTCAAGTACCTGCGCCATGAACCTTGGGAATACTTCAAATATGTATTCCGGATCAATATCAATGAAATCATCCCCATGAATCGTGCCTGTAAATCCGCTGTACCCTACCTGGATGCATGGGAACATGTAAGAAAGGTCCCCGATATCGCCAGCCGCGCTGATTGGATTGTTGTTTTTAATAGCGGCGATTTCATCGTTTTTTTCAAAAGCGCTGATCACAAACTCGTTCAGGTAGCGGTCCTGGACGAAAGGCAAGTAGCCCATTTGCGTTTCAATCTCCACTTCCCCTTGCAGGGCACGGGCGCTTCCGATGGCCGCGTCATCCATCCGCTTGACGACCTCTTTCATATAGCCAACCGATTGCGTCCTGATGTCACTGCCAACTGTAATTTGGTTCGGGATGACATTGGTCGACATGTCCGACTCCATGACAATCGGATTGATGCGCACCATTTCGTCTTCGCGTAGCTGCTGGCGGCTTAGGCCGAGCGCCACGTTAAAGAGCGTCGACATGCTGTAAGCATTTTTCGCAGAGAAAGGATCGAACCCGGCGTGGGTCGCCTTCCCTTTGAACGTGTATTTTTTGTATAAAAAGCCTGCCAGGTCGCAGTTGACCTCTATCGTCCGCTCTGGGAACTCCCCGCCCATCGCATGGACGCAGATGCCGATGTCGATCCCGTCGAAAACCCCAAGCTTCATCGCTTCTGGCTTGCCTCCGTAATAGCTGATTTTGTTTTCAGCCAAAAGCTGGGCGCGGTAAGCCAGGTCCAGGTATTCTTCAGCAGGCACAAACACGAACGTCAGCTTATAATCGAAGTTTTTGTAAGCCTCTGTTTGGAAAAAATAGCTGTACAGAGCAAGCGCGATGCCGACCTGGGTGTAGTGACCGCAATTGTGGGCCGCGCCGGTTTCCGGATCCGACCACTTATGGCTCGGCGCGTATACAGCGTCCAGTTCAGCAATGATTGCGATGTTCAGGCCGGTTTGGCTGCCAAGCGTGGTTTTCAGCCCGGTTGTACTGAATTCTTCAATTTCAATGTTTGGGTTTACTTTCTGTAAAAATTCCTTGACGGTGTCTCTCGTCTTGAACTCCTTGTAGCCTAATTCGGGGTTCTGGAAAATCCTCTTGGAAAGCTCTGCAATATTCTGATATTGTTTTTTGAAAAACATTTCACAAATGCCCCCGTTCACTAATGGAGTATAATTATTGATTACTTCAATATATTAGTCAAACAAAGTAAGGTAGTCAATACGAATATTTTGGCTATAAGGACTAAAAATGTTTGGATTTAGACTCGGAATTTCCAATTCAACAATGTATAAAACCCAATAGTACCAAAAAGCTCGGCAATTGAAGAACAGGAAAAGGCTGCCGAGCGGAATGCTTCAGCAGCCTTTGGATTTTTATTTAGATAGCGTGGTGAGGATTTCATAAACTGTTTTCCCCACTAGTCAAAGTCTGATTTGCCCAATGTCCTTACAGCAACCTGCTAGTTAATTTCCCTGAGCGGATCGGTGACGATGCTGTCCTGCAGGGGAGTCCCATTCGCACCGGTATCGACATAGAGAGGAGAATTCTCATAGTTGATTTGAACGAATTCGAATTTTCCAGTTGTATTGGCACCCTTGGAAATTACTTTTTTCGCAATAATCGAGCCGGAAAACGTAACGTCTAAATCAACAATTGCATTTGGGGCATAAAACATCCTGGGATAGGTGAGCGGGTCCCCTTTAAGCGTAATCTTAGACCCACCTGTAATAATATGCCCTTGCACGCCATTGATGTTGTTTACATTCATATCGGCACTTTTTGCATACATTGAACCGTAAATGGTTCCATTGTTTAAAGTATCCCCAGCTCCCTCAAGAAACACATAAAGCTTATTCAAATCTTTATCCACGTTAATAATCGTTCCGGGGTTCATCACAATCGTTTTGGCAAAAATGGAAAGCTTTCCTTTTCCAATAATTTTTATTTTCCCATTTTGCGCTAATGTCAGATTACTAATTACAAGATTCCGGTTATAATCCCCTGTATCGATGGTCAAAGTTTTACCGCTGCCCACAGTTAACACTTTGAACGCCATATCACGGTTCATTTTTAATAGATCACCAGAAAAATCATTGGCAGTGGAAGGTACTTGAAAGCCCGGGAATTCTGGAAGGATGACAGGCGTGTTGGCATCATATTTTATTTGGCTTTCATTAATATTTACATTATTACCTGTTATTTTTACATTTCCGCTTACCTTTGTAGCATTGGTGCCTATGCTCCCGGAAATGGGGGTATTTGCAATGTCTAACCCCTCTGTGCCGAACATGACTGTGTCCGCATAAATGTTTCTTACAACGCTCTTCGGCTTCCACGATACATGGACAATCCTCGAAACAGTCCTGGACCGGTTGTTGATTGTCCCCGTTGAAGTAATTTTATAGTCAATCGTATACGAAATGATCGTGTCGCTTGTTACTTTTTCAATTTTCACATTGGCGACCGGTTTCTCCCCGAATGTGTCCTCAAAATCGAGATACGGCTTTTCAACGCCCAGTTCAAGCGCAGCATCGACCCCATTGAAAAAACTTTGAAGTGTCGACTCGTTTTTATAAACCGTTCTGATGGCCGCACTCATCTCGTTCAAGCTGGCCGTCGCGCCTGCCTCTGCAATGTAATACGCGGACTGATAGCTCCGTTCAACCGTGCCCATCTTCATATTGTTCGCCGCCATCGCCATCATGCTGAGCCCCATGATTACAATGACAACCAAAACGAGCAGCACCATCACCATTGCCATGCCTTTTTCATTTTTTAAAATCATCTTAGCCTGTTTCATGGTCTCACTCATTTCTGGGAAGCTTTCCTATTTCGTATACAAAACTAAGAAATCCAGGCAATTGTCAGTTAGTTTTTTTTAAAAATAAAGACGGCTTTCTTATTTTCGGATAAAAATTGTCGTAGATAACGTGGTTTGCGGATTGTTCGGAGTGTTTTTGGCGGACATTGAAATGGTAACTTTATTGCCGGACATTTGAATTTTAAAATCGTTTAAGCCGGAAATAATCTGAGTGCTGTTTTTCATCAAATTTCCATTTTCCAGTTTGTAAATATCCGTTTCATTGATAGTCAGGATATTGTTGGCGACGGTCACACTTGAAGCCTTCCTGATTTCTTTTGTGATGATATTCAGGCCGAGGCGGACATCTGCCTGGTTTTGGACTTGCGCCGATTGATTTATTGCCTGTTTTTGCCCATACAGAAAAATCGAGCTGCCAAGCACCAGGATGAGTGAGAGGAGCGCAACGCCTGCTAAAACCTCTGCCAAAGACAAGCCTTTCTGATTTTTCAGCATGTTGAAACCCCCTATTGGTTCCACGAAAGTAACGTTTCCATCTGTGCTTCCTTAACGGCTTTTGTAGAATCTTTATATACTTTGACTTTCACTTTGGCCAATTCATTTGCAGTGCCTGAATTGGCAAGCTGGACAAAAGCGTAATGGCCGCTGTCCACTTTTTCAAAACACCTGCTGCCTGTTGGGCAATCCTTCGTTGTTTGTGCAAACCCGTAGGTGGCAGTTATCAGTGACGCCGCCGCGCTATCGAGCGACGGTACAGTCGAAACCACGTTGTAAACAGTCTCCATTTGCGCTTCTGCCACATACGTTCCATCAACCATATTTTTTGAAAAACTATTGGAACGGGCGGAATGGGCAAACATCGGCAGCATAGAAACTATGATAATCGACAGGATCATCATCGCGGCCAATATTTCAATTAGCGAAAATCCTTGTTCCGATTTAAGAATACGAAATAGTTTCATAGTAGTAGTTTCCTTTTTAAAAAAGACTAAAAATTACAATGAGTGACATTTTCTCATTAGTTAAGCCTATTTTAGCAGTGGAAAACCTTTCATACAATTCCCCAATATGACAATAATGTGGCGGTAAATGTTGGTAGTTTGTGGGCGGAAATACCTAATGAAATGGCTTTGTTATTGCTGAAGATGTAACTGCTTCCTCTCAGGACCGTTTTGAGGATGTTCCCCCGACGAAATGGTCTTGATGAAACGTGTTAGGACCATTTTAATAGATTAATAATTTCTCCCTTCCAGCTTGAAGCTATATCCGAAAGAAAAAAGCAGACCGGAGTTAATTCCGATCTGCTTTTTTATCCTAGAGGGCTTGCGCTCCACCAGGACAATTTTTATCCTGGATCGGGGCCGTACCCTAATTTTTTGTGTTAAAACGATTTAATCGGTGTTTCGAACTCAAAGGTTTTGCCGTTTTGTGTTTTTACTGTGATTTGGGTTTTGCTGTTGTCGAGCCACATGCCGTATTTGTAGTTAATGCTGAAGCCCCAGCTGGCGTATGGGTTAATGGTTGCGCTGATTCCTGCGCTTTCCAAATCAGACGCTGTATACGTTGTGTAGAGCCTATCTTTTTCGTATACCTCGACCTTTTCAACAGTGACAGCCTGTTCGTCACGGCTGTACACATTAATGGATAGCGACCGGATGAGATTGTTGATGAGCACCGACGGATAGCTGTTTAACACAAGCTGCGGCCTGTCACTTATCGTTACAACTGTACTCGCGCTTTTGCCGTCCGCTGTTGCGGTAATGGTCGCCGTTCCTTCCGCAACCCCGGTCACAAACCCATTCTCATCAACAACAGCCACGCCAGGATCTGAAGTTGACCACGAAACACTTTTGTTCGTGGCATTCGCCGGGGAGACAACTGCGTTCAACTGCTTTGTCCCTCCGATTTTCACAGTCGCGCTCGTAGGCAACCCTACCGATGAAACCTTCACAATATACGTCACAGCCTTGGAAAGCTCTTCCGTCGTATTGCCAACCGCGTCCGAAGCAACAACAACGATTCGGTTCACGCCCTCCGCCAACGCAATTTCCTTCGTAAAACGGCCTTCAGAATCAACCGATGCCGCCTCACCGTTCACGGTAACAGCCGCGCCGGCCTCCGCAGTCCCGCTAACTACATACGAACTGTTGTAAACTGTTTCATCCGCCACATCGAACGTGACCGTTGGAGGCGTTGTATCAATCGTAAACGACACCTCAACCGTAGCTATTAAGTTATCATGCTCAGCTGTTACAGCCAGTAAATACTTGCCATCTTCATGGATTTCCGAACCGAGCTCATAACCCGGCACTTCTACTCCGTCTTTTTTAAGTACAGCCGTGTACTCCACGCCTTCCACCGCTTTAACCGCAGGGGTAGCCGACTTCACAACATCCCCGTCAATCCCGGTCACAACCGGAGCTTCCGGTGCAATAAGCGGTTCAAGCACAATTGGATCGGCATTTACAGCTTCACCGCTGCCAATCTTTACTCCATATACGATTTCTTGCTTTGCAGTCGTACGCTCCACTTTTGGGACCGCAACAACCAACTTGTTCCCATCCACCGTTATCGCATCCGCTGCAATCTCGATGGCCTGGCCATTTTTTATAAAAACAAGCTCTTCAGGCACTTCGGTTACTTGCTTATCTAACGTAACGGTTACCGTTCCATTGACGGCTGCTACACCAGTCACTCCAGCCGGGCGCGCCTCCTCGTACTTCGGCATGGTCACGTCGGCCTGCGCGGTCAGCTTAGCCTTGAAGGTGCCGCTGACTTTTGGCAGGTACTCGTTCACCTGGCGAGCCGCATCTTTCGCGGCAGCGAGTTCCTTGTCCTCAAGCCCCCCGTCAAGCAGCTTGTCCAGCTGGTCAAGCTTCATCGCAACGGATACATCATAAATCATGCTGTCGCGGAGATCCTGCGCCTCTTGCTTGTACGCTTTGAATAGGTTCCGCGTTGTCAGGCCGTATACGCGGTAAATGATGACGGTCCTCGCCTTCAACTGGTACGAAATTTCATGGTAGTACGATTGGACGCCATCAAGGTCGTGGGCATCAATGCTCTTTTGAAGCGCGTCGGTGTTCGCCATGACATTTTTGACGGTGTAATTGTACGCGTCAATATACGGGATGACCCGCTCGGTAATATACGTTTTGTAGTTCGTATCCAATTTTAAAAGCAGCGCCGCCTTTTGCGTTCCGCCGCGTTTTACAACAGCCGCCCTCGCACTCGCGTATGCCGCTTTAGCCGCGTTGTATTCCTTGTACACATCAGTGATGTTCGCGAATTTTCCAGTCGCCGTCACATCGCTGTACTGGTGGTAGGCCTTCTTCATCTGGACTATGGCCCTGTCCACCGTTGTCACTAGGCTTGTCGAGGCATTCGCCTGAAATGGCGCCACGAACAACAGCAAGGACAATAATAAGATTGTAATCTTTTTCATTATGTAAAAACCCCCTTTTCAACCTAAATTATATAAATATACCAATTAGATTGAAACGGCAACTCTTTCCTCTAAAATTAGTTCCTTCCTATATTACCAAAAATGGTATTTTTACATAATAATAAAGGGCAAGCCTTTTTCGGCTTACCCCTTCTTTTTTTAAAAAATGGACATCGCACTATATTGCTCCTGTCAATATATTGAAGGCGACGTCCGGGTTTGTTGTGCCGGTTTCCCCCAGAAACTCCGCACGTGACTTGGAAACTGATGGTACCGCCATTGTGCAGGTAAAGCCAGGCGTTTGGTTTACTTTCCCGTCGCTTCCATATACCGCCACACCAGCCTATGGTGAGGGTACAGCTTGAGCGGGATGTCAGCAAGAGTATGTATCTTTTCGTCTTCCTCATCTTTACGACCATAAAGGTAAAAAGTCCCATCCAAAGGGATTTCTTTTCGAAACTTATAGAGGGCAACAACGTACGTTTCCTCGTCATCCTTTTCTAAGTCCTCCGGCTTGATCCCGTTGTAATTTTTCAATGCTGTGATGCTGTCCCGGATCTGAACGGCTACATGGGGGCTGCTTTCCTGTGGGTAAAAGAAAGTTGTCGTGATGAGTGTAAGCAGAATGGCCACAGGCCAAACTAACAGGTTTCTGAGGACGGTTCCTTTTCGGGTAAGGAAAATCGCCGCAGCCACGAACGCAATGTTTAAGGAAAGAATAAGCGGGATAGCCAAAATACGTACAAGGCCGGTATACGGGAATAGCCTTACTAATAATTCAATTAAGATGAACGTCGGCAGTATAGCCGCCATCGCTTTTAAAACAACTTTTTGCCCGCCGCTGAGTGCCTTGGTTATTACCATTAGCCAGTAAACCACCTTATTAATAAAGTAAACGACAGGATGACAAACGCCAGTACCACGATGTTAAAAAGAATCTGTTTCCAGTCCCCGCGGAAAAGTTCACCCGGCGATCCGGTTACCCCTTGGCGCTGCCCCTCGTTGAACGTATAACCGGGGTCCTTCCGCATTTCCCTCTCGAGGCGGTCCCGATCTTTTTCCGACATCAAAATCCCCCATTTCGGCAAGTTTATTCCATTATATACCACTATCGCACCGAGCAGATTGTTTTTCCCAGAAATGTTCGGCTGCCGAATTATTTTTGCAACGTTCCGTTATTTTCCACAATTGTTAAACATAATTTGGTAATAACAAAATAAATCTTGCAAGGAGGAAAAACTATGGGCTTTTATCAATTTCTTGTCCTGATTCACATCATCGCCGCTATCGTCGGAATCGGTGCAACCTTCGCCCTGCCCGCCATCGCCAACAAACCGAAAACCCCCGCGCAGGCGCATTTTACATTCGGCATCCTCGCTGGAATCGAGAAAATCGCCAAAATCGGCAGCATCACCCTCCTGCTGACCGGACTCATTTTAGGCTTTTTGGAACCGAAACTTTTCAAGGAATTCTGGTACATTGCCTCCATCGTCATCTACATCGCCGTCCAGCCTATCGTCGCCGGCATCCTGCCGAAAAAAATCAAGCAGCAAAAGCAAATCCTCGAGGCGCACACAGGCGACGGCCTGCCCGAAGCCTACCTCACCATCTCACGGCAAATGGACCGCCTCAACCAATTCACACACGCCGCCGCCATCATCCTCATCATCCTCATGGTCGCCAAGCCCTTTTGATTTTTTGTGAAAAAGGGGCCCATGCCACAAGTACATGTCCACACTGGGTGCTACGCTTTGGCATCAAGCACGACTTTTTCAAAAACAAAAAAGCCAGGCGGAACCTGGCTTCTTTGTTTTTATTAAGTTTTAGGCATGGTTAATGGGGGCCAGACAGCCTCTCAAAGAAAGCCCTTCCTCAAAAAGCCTCCTCCACCTCACGCTTCCACTCCCGCAGCAACCTTCAAATACTCCCGAATTCGCGCCGCTGCTTCAGCGAGCTTTTCCGCTGGCTGGACGAGGGCTATCCTCACGTACCCTTCGCCTTGCTTGCCGAATGCGTCGCCCGGTACGACCGCTACGCCCGCATTATCCAACAGCTGGAACGCAAAGTCACGGGATGTCCAGCCTTCCGGGATTCTTGCCCAAACAAACATCGTGGCAGGGGGCGATTTTACTTGCCAGCCGCTTTGGTTCAAGCCTTCAATCAGCGTGTCTCGGCGATTTTCGTAGATTTTCACCTGCTCGGCAAGGTCGGCATAATCCGAAGTAAGCGCCGCGATGGCTGCTTTTTGGATCGGCAGGAAAATGCCGTAGTCGATATGCGATTTGAACGCCGCAAGGATGCGGATCGCCTGCTCATTCCCAACCGCGTAGCCAATACGGCAGCCCGCCATGTTGAACGTTTTCGAAAGGGAATTAAACTCAATGCCTACCTCTTTCGCACCCTCAACAGACATGAAACTGATTTGCGGGTGGTTGTCAAAAATCAGTTCAGAATAGGCAAAATCGTGCAGGACGAGAATTTCATGTTTTTTCGCAAACTCGACGACTTTTTCAAAAAAGTGCCTGTCCGCCAAAGCCGGAATCGGATTTCCCGGGTAGCTGAGAATCATGAGCTTAGCTTTCGCTAGAACCTCCGCCGGAATGTCCTCAAGCACAGGAAGGAAATCATTCTCCTCATGCAGCGGCATCGGGTAAGCCTCAGCCCCGGCAATCGTCACGCTTGCCTCGTAAATCGGGTAGCCCGGGTCCGGCACAAGCACATAATCGCCCGGATTCACTAGCGCGAGCGCCAAATGCGACAGCCCGTCCTGCGACCCCATCAGCTGCAAAACTTCCTTTTCCGCAATGATATCCACGTTATAGCGCTGCTTGTAAAAATAACTCACAGCCTCACTGAATTCCGCGGTCCCCTTTAACGTATACCCATAATTCAGCGGGTCGCTGCTGTACTTCGCAATCGTTTCCGTAACGAGGGGAGGCGGCGGCAAATCAGGGCTCCCGACACTCAGATCAATTACATCCACACCCTGTTTCAGGAGCTCTTGCTTGCGATTTGCCAGGTCTAGAAAAATCCCGGATGGCAACTTTTCCAATATCGTCGACGGTGTAATCTTCATATGCAACTCTCCTTAATACGGGAATTTATTTTTGTAAAATAGGCCGTGAATAGCGTTTTGTGAATTTTAAAAATTATTTTTACAGTATAACACAGGATGTTTTTGCGTGCCGCTAAAAGTTCTATGAGGTTTTAGGGGATATTTTAAAAATATGACTTCCTTGGCTACTTTCAAGTGGATAAGTTCAATAAATCCTTCCTGTCATAAACTATTGAAAACTGCGCATCGCTCCTGCAATCCTTGTAGTTGCCGGACCAGCTTGATTTACTTCTGAAAAGAAAAAAAGACGCATGGATCAATCGTCCATACGCCGCTATACGATACTATCACCCGCTCCCGTACCCATCCGAATTTAGCTTTTGCCAGTTCCATTCGTCCCGGCACATTTCATCTATCCCGCGGTGGGCTGACCAGCCAAGCTCCCATTCCGCCTTTGACGGATCCGAATAGCAAATGGCGGTGTCGCCAGGCCTGCGGTCAACAATCCGATAAGGAATCCTCCTGCCTGAAACCCTTTCGAAAGCGGAAACGAGCTCCAACACGCTGTATCCTTTCCCAGTTCCAAGATTGTACGCCTCCACTCCGGAAGAGGACATGACTTTCTCCAGTGCTTTCACGTGTCCCCGCGCCAAATCAACAACGTGGATATAATCCCTGATGCCTGTTCCGTCGGCTGTCGGGTAGTCGTTTCCAAATACTTCGAGCTCATCCAACTTTCCCGCCGCCACACGACTGATGTACGGCATTAGGTTAGCAGGCGCGGCGCAGTTCGGGTCCTCACTGATCAAACCGCTTGGATGCGCCCCGACTGGATTAAAGTAACGCAGCAGCGCAATGCTCCACTCACAATCAGAAGAGTACAAATCCTGCATAATTGTCTCGGCCATCAGCTTCGACCTTCCGTATGGATTGGCGGCCTGCAGCCTCGATTTCTCTGAAATCGGAACCCGTTCCGGATTACCGTACACGGTCGCTGATGAGCTGAAAACGAGATTTTTCACTCCGTACTTTTTCATAAGAGCCAATAGATTCAACGTACCGGAAACGTTGTTTTTATAATAATGAAGCGGCTCGTAAATAGATTCTCCGACTGCTTTTACCCCGGCAAAATGAATAACAGCGTCAACCGGGTAGCTCAAAAACAATTCTTCCAACTGCCCCGGTTCGGTGAGGTCCGCCTCGAAAAACTCGAACCCCTTCCGGCTAATCTCACGAATTCTTTTTAAAACTTCTGGCCTGCTGTTGGAAAAATTGTCGACAATCACGAGTTCGTAGCCGGCATCCAGCAACTCCACGCATGTATGGCTCCCGATAAAACCCGCCCCGCCAGTAATTAATATCGCCACTGATTTCCCTCCAAAACTAAACTACCTAAGTATATTCAGGCGGAAACAGGGCCATTCTTATAATCGGCTTTTAATGAAAATGAGCATAAATAGACAGGATTTTTTTTGAAAAAAATAAGAAGCCACCAGTTTAAATAAGCTTTTGAAGACTAATTAACTTTTTAGCCAAAGAGATTTATTTTCACAGCGGGAATCATACCATTTGCTGCAGCAAAATAAAATGTTCTGTACAGTTATCCATTTTGCTGAAAAGGCTGGAGGATTGATGAAATGGCGGGGACGAAAAAGAAGCGGTTATTATTGATTGTACTCGCAGGCCTTATCGCCCTTTTCCTGGCAGGAGGGAACTATGCCTTTTCGGTGTACCATTCCTTATCCAAAGCTGCCGATACCATGCATACGCCGATTGAACGCGTTAAGTCGCCTAAGCGTGTCGAACAGGTCACGATAGAGAAGCAGCAGCCCATTTCCTTCCTTCTGGTTGGAGTCGACGAGCGTGAGGGAGACCGCGGCCGGACCGACAGCATGATCGTGCTGACAGTGAATCCGAATCTAGGCTCAGTAAAAATGGTCAGCATCCCAAGGGATACGCGGACGATGATCGCCGGGCGGGGCAGTGAGGACAAAATCAACCACGCCTACGCATTCGGCGGGGTCGAAATGGCGATGGAAACGGTCGAACGGTTTCTCGATATTCCGATTGATTATTATGTAAAAGTAAATATGGAAGGGTTCAGCGGGTTGGTGGATGCGGTTGGAGGAGTCACCGTCACGAATCCATTCGAGTTCACGTATGGCGAGGACCAGTTTTCAAAAGGGGAAATCATGCTTGACGGTGAGTCTGCGTTGAACTACACACGAATGCGCTACGATGACCCGAGAGGGGATTTTGGGAGGCAGGAACGGCAGCGGGCCATCATCAAAGCTGTCCTGGACAAGGGCGCGTCCCTCTCATCGCTAGCCAACTTTGATAAAATTTTCGCTGAACTGGGCCAGTCCATCAAAACCAATCTAACCTTCGACCAAATGGTTGGCATCGCCACGAATTATAAGGGTGCAGCGAAAAACATCCAACAAATCGAACTGTCCGGAACAGGCAAGAAAATAAACGCGATCTACTATTACCTCGTCCCCGAGGAGGAAAAACAGCGTGTCCAGGCAGAACTCAAAAAGCATCTAGAACTCTGAAAAAAGGTGATTGGGGGGAGGTTGGTCATGTACCCAACCGGGACGTTCTCTCCCAGTCCGGTGCCTGGCACTAACCCGGAACTCATTTTTCGACAAATTTCGGGTGGTGACAGGCACTGTTCGCATTCCACCACAAAAAAAACCGGGGCGGACAGTGTTGACTGTCGCCCCGGCCAAACTAATTTCAATAAAAATTCGCGATGCATTTGACTGCGTCGAGCTTCTCTCTGCTTGGTGTTTCGTAATTTATTTTTTTCGGGTCGCGCTTGACGTAGAGCCCGCCTCCGACGCTGAGTTCGCCTTCCCTAAAGGCGTAAATTTTGTATACGTCACCTTTTTTCAGCATCCTCACAACCTTGCCGTCCTTCGTTAAAAGCGGCGTATCCTGAAGGATGGTCAAACGGCCAAGGAGACCCAGTTTAAGTTCCCACTTATACTTATCCCAGTAAATCTTCTGGCCCTTCTTGTACTGCAAACATGGTGTGCAGACAGGCTTGGTCACGTACGCGGATGAAATATATCCCACTTTTTTATCCAACGTCATGACCGGAATCCAGACGAACTGGTTCGGATTCCCTGAAGTATCATAGACGGGATCCCCGGTTATCGTCAGTGACGAGAATTTCCCGAGCGTTTTCACTACAGTCGGACCGGTAGCCGGCCCTGGCCTCAATAAGGCACCGTCAATCGTGGTCGCAACCTTATCCCCTTTTTTATAAAAATACGCCGATGGGTGCAACGGTTCGCTTAAGGTATAAACCATTGTCGGAAACTTTATGTTGTCCGTACTATTACGATCGTAGTCAAAATCGCTCACCTCGAACTCAGGCTTTACCAACTTGCCGCCAAGCAGGCTGTCCTTTTCAATATTTCTGAACACTTTTTCCTGGTAGGCATGCGGATACGGCTCGCCTTCCCTAGTAATCGGGCTGTTCACCGGCTTCGTTCCATTGTACGCCATGATTGCGAAATACCAGCTTTCAATGTCATGCCGCTCAGCGTTCTTTATTTTCGGAATATCCGTCCTGGTGTACATGTACGCCAGAACCTCCACTCCTTTTTCAATATTGTAATACACATCCGTTTGCAGGCGCTCCTGGTCCAAGTCAGGCTTGTTCGTAATCTGCATGATGCCAATTCCGCCATCCGGGGATATGACCGGCTCCCCGTTATCCTTAAACTGCTTCCATGTTCCGTTTTCCTGGCTTGCGACTCCCTTCACCACTTCAGGCGGGACGTCGGCCGCAATCGCCGCGCTTGTCAGCAGGCAGTTCATGTGTTGGAAGGACGGGTTCTCATTCGGTTTCAGCGCGCCAAACTTCGAGCACTTCGAGGCCCACCCCGGCTCAGCTGCTGAAGCATTTTCATGATAGAATCCAAGGGCTAGTAGTGTCAGGACCGCTGCTTTCAATAGTGTTTTCAACTCGTCACTGCTCCAATCTTTTAATCTCACAAACTATCACTCACTCTATCATACTTGAAAATCACCAAAAATGTCCAAACCTTCATGTTATTTTTTCCAAAAATGGACCCAATTTACTTCCTTCGCAGCTTTTCTATATCCTCTTTTAATACCTTATTTTCCTGTATCAACACTCTTTCAATATAAGAATAATCTTTGAAAATCACGTCCAAAAACGCATCGACGTCCGACGGGTCATACCCCCGAACCATCTTTCGTTTAAATTCCTTATCTTGAATCTCCCGTCCGCTCAGCAAAAGATTCGAATCACCGTTTTGCTGGACTCCAGGAAGTTCTCTTTCTAAAAGAATATCAAGCACACCCTTTGAATACGAGTAGGTCAGGAGAATCGAATCCCCCGCCGGCCGCGCCATTGTTAATTCAACCACAGAAATAACGTCGCCCGTCTCCACAACAACGCTTTGAGTGTAAACGCTTGTTGCGGTAAATCCCTGACCTTGCTTCTCTTCATATGCCTTGGCAAGCTTTGGGAATTTCCGTGTCGCCAGGTCAATCATCTCCTCAATCATCCCAATCCTCCTATCACTCTCTTATTTCGTATCATTTCACAGCTTTATGCCGGCCTGCTACTGGAAATTAAGACCAGAAAACCAAGGGAATTAACCCTAAAACTATATACCCAATTTCCAGCCAGGAAAAAGTCTGTATCTAGGTGGTGCCGCTATCTAACAACTGTGGGGGGGGGCAACTTTGTCCGAGTTTATGACGATTGCAGCGATATTAATGCCGAATCCGCCGATAATAATGCCGATTGAGACATTATTAAAGCCGAATCCGCCGATAATAATGCCTAACTAGCTATTATTTATGCCCTGACGCAATAAAAGCGGCCCCTCCATCAGGACCGCCCAAGTATATATTCAGAAACTCTACCTGTTTTTCAAAAAAACAACTAAAACCTATTCCTCATAAACGACCAAATGATCATAAACGCGCCAGCCCGCCTTTGTTTTTACAAGACAAATCGTCGTCGTTTGGTTGCGGCTCATTTCATTGAGATGGTACTGCGAAATGAACAAATACTCCGTGCCGTTCTTCTGGTAGCGCGTGACCACCGGCTTTTTCGGGTCGTACTTCAACTCCCAATCGAGCGGGTATAGCGCCAGCCCCCAAATCTCCGTCTCAATCACATGGTACAGCTGATTCCCGCGGCTGTCCTTCCCATCCGTCCGGAACTGCTGCTTGAAATACCGGTCCACAAACTCCCGCGTGAACGCCTGCTCCATAATTGCGTAAACCTGCGCCTTCGTGTAGCTCTTCTCCCACGAAACCCGCTGCACAGCATCCGCACCTTCCGCGATTTTCCGCGCTTCCGCCTCCGCCATCGGCATATAGACGCGTAGATAATCGTCCAAAACATAACCCGTCTTTTTACCTAGTGTAATCTTCACCCATCCGTTTTTCACCGCGGCAACCGGCACTCGCGCCTTGTTCTTCAGCGTCCCTATCTTCTTGAAATTGACCCCAGGTCCGCTCCTCACATTCAACACGCCACTCTTAATCTCCACCACACCCGTCTGCCCCGCCGCCACCGCTTCCGTCTTGCCCACTGGCGCGAAAAGCCCCAAAACCAAAGCCGCCAACACCAACCCTTTAACAACCGCTTTTTTGAAAATTGGCCAACGCCCCCATTCCCGCGCCGGAACCCCCGCCCCGAACGCCCCTTTTTCTACTCACATACCCCCACCATATGCAAAAAATACAAAAATGAGAAAATCGTCCTAGTGATGTATGAGCCAAAATTTTTTATGAAATTTGTTTAGTAATGAAATTGCATTGCAGCAAAAACGAGGAAAACAATGCGGTTACAGGGAAACGTCCCAAGTTAACGGAAGCTCATTGATGAGTGACCTTTCCCTGCCCTGATTGAGGTAATCTATAAAATTCAAGGACAGCCCCCCGAAATCCTCCCACCCCAATCCCAAACAACCTCAAAAATATAACCACAAAATTCGCCAGCAAAATGCGATAAAAACACCGCTTTTCATTGACCATTCTAAGGTTCCAAAGACAGACCTCAGTTTTACAAAAATGAGAAGGATCGATCTCGTTTTTATCAAAGATGAGGTTGGTCAGAACTCCTTTTACAAACAAGAGAATTGACGGAACTCTTACTAAGGTAAAGCAACGGATTCATCCACAACCTCATTTTTTTAAAAGAATTCGCTTGACAGGGGGGCTTGGTTTCCAGCATAATGACAATTAAAACTTTGGAAAATTCGAAAAATGTATTGTGTAGAGCGTAGTGGCGGTTAATCGTTTTGATGCTCAAAAACTGGCTACTGCAGACCGCAATTCATTTAATGTTTTTGAAATTCACAAACTCTATAGTGCAAAGCGTTGAGTAAGGCCAGTAGATGGAATACGGCGAAAGAGAGCGGGACCCACCGGCTGAAAGGTTCCGCAGCCCTCTGGACCATTGAACCTACCTTATGAGCTGCCAGGCAAACCTGGCCGCGTGTCCGGCGATAGTGGATTTGAGTGAGCCTTTTTCGGAAAATGGTGCGTAGCGCGGGATTTGCTGTCCTTGTGCGTTGTCCAATTTTCCCAAAAAGGGCCAATAAAGGTGGTACCACGGAAGAATGGCCTTTCGTCCTTTGCGGATGAAGGGCCTTTTTGTATTTTTCGATAAAAAGGAGGCGGTTCCGATGAGGAAAGTGGTGTTTGTTGGGGCAGGTTCGATGGCGGAGGCGTTGATTGCGGGGATTGCCGCGAATGGGCTTGTTAAGGCTGCCGACATTTGGGTGACGAACAGGCGTGACGGGGATCGCCTCAAGGAGCTTAATAAAAAATATGGCGTGACGGTTACTTATGATAAAAAGGCTTTGTTTGAGGGGGCGGATGGGGTCGTATTGGCGATGAAGCCAAAAGACGCGATGGCCGGGCTTGAGAGCGCGATGCCGTATTTGACTGGGGATATGCTCGTTATTTCCGTTCTAGCGGGGCTTTCGATTGGGACGATAGAGCAAATGGCGGATAAAAACCTCGCGATTGTCCGGGCGATGCCGAATACGTCGGCGGCGATTGGAAAATCGGCCACTGGCCTCGCATTCAACTCGCATGTTACCGGAGAGCAAGCTGACCAGGCTAAGGCGTTGTTTGAAACCGTGGGGCTTGCGGCGTTTGTTGAGGAAAGTCAGCTCGACGCAGTGACGGGATTGTCAGGAAGCGGCCCGGCGTATATATACTACCTCGTTGAAGCGATGGAAAACAGCGCTTCGGAAATCGGGCTCGAACGAGATTTGGCGAAGGAACTCATCGTCCAGACACTGCTCGGCGCGGCGGAAATGCTGCGGGCTTCCGATAAGCCTTCTCGCCAGCTTCGTCACGAGGTCACAAGCCCGGGCGGCACAACCGAAGCGGGTATCCGTGTGCTCGAAAACAACCAGGTGCACGAATCGCTCATCCACTGTATTAAAGAAGCCACCGCGCAATCCAAAAGGCTTGGGAATATGCTGAGCAGGGAGTTTGAGGTCGGTTGACGTGAGGCGCGGAAGTTTCCTCTGCCCTTTTTAAAATAGGAGGCCCGCCAATCATTTGCTGGCGAGCCTTACCTCCGTTACCATTCATAAAGTGTCTGTGTCTTTAAGTAAATCTTTGATAATTTTCATATCCTCTTCATACTCGACTTGATTGTCGTACATGTTCTCATAGACGACTGTTTCGGACGGCGTTTCGAGCTTGAGCTGTACCTGCAAATTTTGGCTGGCCCCCGTCGCGCTGTCTTCATCGGCGATGGCCATCCCGTCCGGGCGAATTTCCTTCTCGTTAAACTGAATAACAGGCCCTTTTGCCTCATTTACACGCGCGACAAATTCGGGAAGCGACACTTTGTCTGCCATGAAATCACCCCTTTTTAACGTTTTACCTTTCTAGCCTTTAACTAAAACGTCAAATTTATGTCGGCACGTTTGATAGCCGATTTTTATAAACCGTCGGGTAAACGCTTTCCTGTCTCGTATGGTCCTGCTTGTGATAGATTAAGAGTAGTTTCCTAATGATGAGGAGAAAAGGAGATGAACTTTTTGAATACCTCTAAAATAAGTATGAAAAGCCCAATTCCGATTCTGCGTATTTTTGATGAGGAAAAAGCCAAGGAGTTTTATTTTACATTTTTGGAGTTTAAGGTGGATTGGGAGCATCGGTTTGAAGAGGATTTCCCTTTATACATGCAAATATCATACGGAAATTGCATTCTTCACCTCACTGAGCACCACGGGGATTGCTGTCCTGGGGCCGCAATTCGAATAGAAGTCGAAAACTTGGATCTGCTTCATTCAAACCTTATTTCAAAGCAATACAAATTTACCCGTCCCGGCATCGAAACAACCCCATGGCACACGCAGGAAGTCCGTGTTGGAGACCCATTCGGAAATCGAATTGTGTTTTATGAGAATGTTGGAAGGTAACAGGCCTGACCAAGAAATCGGAAAAAGCGGGTTGGCTTGTCAGTTTAGGCCCCGCTTATGTGACAACCGCAAGCGAAAATCCAGTTGGGTTGTCAGATTAAGTCCGAATATCTGACAACCACAGGCCTAAATCCCGTTGAGTTGTCAGAATAAGCCCGGATATCTGACAACCTCAGGCCTAAATCCCGTTGAGTTGTCAGAAAAAGCCCGGATATCTGACAACCACAGGCCTAAATCCCGTTGAGTTGTCAGAATGAGTCCGGATATCTGACAACCACAGGCCTAAATCCCGTTGAGTTGTCAGAATAAGCCCGGATATGTGACAACCGCATGCGAAAATCCGGTTGGGTTGTCAGAATAAGTCCGGATATCTGACAACCACAGGTTTAAATCTGGTTGAGTTGTCAGAATAAGCCCGGATATCTGACAACCAAAGGTAAAATTAAAGGTAGAGCAGATTTCAACTATATAAATATCAAGGTATCAGTCTCTGTTACACTTTCCGTCCGCATCCCATTTGAATTTTACTTCCCAGTTTCACTCCCCAAACTTGGCGCGGTAGTGGGCTAAAGCGAGCAGCGGGAAGATGTAGCGGTAGCTGTGGTAGTGGATGTAGAAGTCGCCTGCCAATCCCTGCCCTTCTGGATAGTCTTCCGTCCAGTCCGTCGACTCCAGATTCTCCAACAAATATCCCACCCCCGAATTGATTTCTTCGGTTGGCCGCCCGCGACCTGCCAGTGCAATCAACGCGTCGACCGCCCACGCTGTATGGACCAGCGTGCTTGCCCCAAGCGGGACATATTTCCCCGCATTATCGCTAAAGCAAGATTCACCCCAGCCGCCGTCCGCGTTTTGAATCCCCTTCAGCCAGCCAGCTGCCCGCGACAATACTTTCTCTGACGGAAAAATTCCCGCCGCGCGCAGACCGGTCACAGCCGCCCAAGTGCCGTAAATGTAGCAAATCCCCCACCGCCCATACCACGAACCATCCTTCTTCTGGTTCTGCACAAGCCAGCGAATCCCTTTCTTTACCGCCGGATCGCTCTTGGGCAGCGATGTATAATTGCACAAAAACTCCAGCGTCCTCCCGGTCAAATCAGCGGATGACGGGTCCGTTAATAGAAATTCTGCCTTCTCCACCGGCACCAACGTCAGCAGCTTGCTGTTTGTATTTTTTTCAAAAGCCGGCCAGCCTCCATCGTCATTTTGCATGGACAGGACCCAGCGTACCCCGCGCTGCCAGGCTCCGGAGTAATCCGTCATCTGGGCCTCACCTCCAGAAACGGAAGCCGAGTGCGTGAAATTATTCCCAGCTGGCATACCTGGGATAGAGCCCTGCCCATACCCCAAATTTTGCCCCGCCATGAATCCCGAATTTACATTCGCCCCATATCCTGTACCCTGTCCGTACCCTAAATGTTGCCCAACCGGTAAACCCTGCCCAATTTCCGTCCCCATTCCATTACTCAATCCCATCCCATAGCCCGATCCCATCCCAGAACCCTGCCCCAACTCCTGTCCCATTCCATACCCCGAATGCATCCCATACCCTGGCTCCATCCCGTACCGCGCACCCTGCCCAGCTCCCGAGCCCCTACCAGCCCTATCCCCTCCCCCAACACTCCACGAAATCGCCCGCAGCGCCGCCGTCGTATCATCCACATCCGGCTGAATCGTATTGCTGTCCGCGAACCCCCACCCGCCCGGAGACGCATCCCGGTTGTGAACCACCCAATCCCCATACCGGTAATGCTGCTTCTTTAGCAAATACCCGTTCGCCCGCGCCACCATCGGATCCCCCGCCGGAACCCCCGCCTCCTGCAGCGCGTAACTCGCCAGCGCCGTATTCCACACCGAAGCCGTTGTATACTGCACATGCAAATGCCCATCAACCACCGTCCGCATCCCCGCCAACCCTCGTACCGCCGCCAAAATCACCGGGTCATCCTTCCGATAGCCTAGCGCCAGCAATGCGAAAATCATCAGGAACGTTGAACTGAAATATCCCAACAACGTACCATCCTTCTCAACCCGGTTCAGCATATAATTCTTCGCCCGCTCCGTCGAAAGCCGGTGAACCTCGCCAGGAAGCCCGGCAAGAGTTTTTAGGCCATTTTTCAAAAAAGACCCAAGCCCACGCCACGAATCCACATCCCGGAAAAGCTCGATTTCCCCGTCCTCCCGCGCGGCCAAATCCGTCAAATCCGGAGTCCGCTCCGTCCGTGCCTGAAACTTCCGGTCCGCCAAAATCATCAGTGGGGCCAAATTCGCACGCCCGAACACCGAAAAACTATAGAAATTCACCGGAAACGACGACGGAAGCAGCATCACCTCAAGAGGAAACGGAAAAAACCGTGGCCACTCCATCTGCCCCGTGGCCGCTAGCACCACCTTTGTGAACAAATGCGTCTTCCGAATCCCGCCGTTCTCCACGACAAACCGCCGTGCTGCCACAAGCCTCTCATCCCCTTTATCCAAAAGCCCCGAATACAGCAGAGCGTAATAAGCCTCAAGCGTCGCATTCACATTCCCCTCACCTTCATCGTAAAAAACCCGCCATGCCCCGTTTCGCCCCTGCAGGCTCAGAATCCGCTCCACAAGCTTCCTGATGAACTTTTCATCATCAATCTCAAGCGTCCTTAATAAAATAATCATATAACAATCCGCCACAACCCCAGTCTCAAACGGATACTCCCACGACCCGCGCTGCGACTGGTCCCGCCGCAGCCGTCCAACCAACCACCGAATCCCACCCTCGACTCTCATCACCCTCGGCCTCCCCCCGCGAATTCCCTACCAAATACATATTCACCAGCAAGCCTAACAATTCACGAGAGGCGGTGCTCCCATTGTTTTGGAACCTTTTTTTGAAAAATCGGCCAACGCTCCCAGGCCATCTTTTAAAACTGAAAAAAGACCTTAAGAAAAAGAAGAAACTGCACGCACCGCTTCCTCCGCACGAAGCGCGAATCGTCCAGAACATCGAAAATCGCACGCGCGGGCTAAACCTGAACAACATCACCCGCACAAAGGCGTATCTTGGTTTCTATGTAAGCTTTCCCGAAATCCATTGGGCGTTTTTGGCTCATATGGTATCACGCAATGGCGGCTGGAACATGACCGATCTGAAGGGAGGCCTTGTGGGAAGGCTGCTGACACGGAAGGAGGGTGAGGCATTTTTCACATTTTTGGAGCGGGCAAACTGGCTCATCTTCCAGGATGCATACCCGCAGCTTCTATTATATGAAGAAAGCAGGAAACAAGGCCGGAACCTCTTTCACTTGCTGCCGCATTTGGGCGTTTCGGCGTTTATGGAGCCGGTCTGGAATTACTTTTGGGCGGAGAAGGACTGGTATACACTGACGGTGGCCCTGATTGTAAACGAACAAAGCTATTTGGAAGCCCGCGTTCTGGATAATCCTGCTTTTAAAGAGAACGTGTTCAACTCCCTCGAGTTCCTGCTCCAGGACATGCTGTCGATGAACCACATCCTCTTTCCGTACAGCCACGGTGGCCAAGCGGAACTCGCCGGGCAGACCGTCCACCAATTCGAAAGCCTCAATGAGCGAATTTTAATCGGAAAAAAATTATACCGGATTCTTTTCGGGGATGAAGAGCGGTTGAAGCTTGTTGAAAAATGGGCTGCCGAGAAACCTCACACCGGCTCGAGGAAAGACTACTGGCCTCATTTGTTCAACGACGTCGAAGAATTTACGCCTGGAAGCGAACTGAAACCGAGGATATTCGCTTGCCAGCTCGCACCAAGGGCAGCAAGGATTTTCAGCCCAAGGTTAGAATACGCCTGGCCAAACCAGCAGCATCCTCCCGCCGAACCCGGTGACTGGTTCACTGATTCGGACGCCGTCCACCACCTTATAAAAATGGAGGAGGACATCGGCCATGCAATCAAACCCGACTACTGCATAACCCTCCAACAGCTCGACCTAGCCACCATCGCCAAAAAAGCCCTCCTAACCAGAAACCAACCCGGCGGCCAACAAATCATAACTCAGCATATCGAAAAGTGATGTCCTGGGCCGGATCTAGTGGTTCATTCCGTTGTCAATTCACATCAAGAGACGAAACTTGAATCCTGAGAAGCACTCTGTGAAACAAGATTTTTCGGGAGTGACAGTGAATCGTAAATGAAAGAAATGATAGGAGGGGGCGGACCTAAAAATCCGGCCCCTTTTCATTCGTGGAACACATCTGTGAAACAAGAAAATTCGGGTGGTGCCAGGCACTGTTCGCATTTTCGGAGGCATTGCTTACTCTTACAAACAACGCCAGCTTTTGGTGAGGTTTTTGTTAGTTTTTCTTTACGAGGGTTCTACGCGCAATTTACAAAATTTACATAATTCTAAAACGCTATTAACATTCGGGGAATATAATGGATTTGTTTCCTTCTTTTGGGATATCACTCCTGAGAAGGTACTAGTTCTTATTACATAACTAATGGAGGTTGGAAATGAGACGTCAATTTTCGAATTTGGCCATTGCGGCAGCGGTTGTATCCGGGAGCCTGTTCGCGCCCATCGCCACGAATGAAGCCTTTGCCGCTACTGCAAAGCAAGAAGTCAAAGCAAGTGTAAAAAATGAAATCGTGGTAGTGAATGGCCAGGAAAAAGTAGTTGGAACCAGTGCCGTAAACAACAAAAAGCTTTATTCAAGCAAGCAGCTGGCCACTTCCATGTCGGCCGCCATTGCCTACAACACGAAAACAAAAGTTTACACCGTTTCGAAAAAAGTGGGCAACCAGCTCAAAAAAATCGAGTACAAAGCAAATTCAGCAACAGCCGCGGTTAATGGCAAACAGACAAAGCTCGTAGCCGCCCCTGCTGTGATTGGAGCCACTTTATTTGTCGAGCCCGTTTCTTTCATCCGGGCGTTGGGCGGAGATGTATTAGTGGAGAAAAACCTGCTGATTTCAACTTCCAGCTCTTTTAAAACAGAAGCAAAAACACTAACGGTCGATGGCAGCGACAAAAAAGTCGCCACCCTAACCGTAAACGGCAAACAGCTGCATTCCGTCCAGGATATCTCAAAATTATTCAATGCAACGGCAAGCGTAACGAATAAAGACGTAAAAATTACAAAAGCCAACAGAACCATTAAACTAAAACTTTACCAAAATACGATTACAGTGAATAACAAAGCCGGAAAAGTAAAGCAAAATCCAATCCTAGTAAAAGGCGTTGTCTATGCTGACCTTTCCGATATCGTCACTTCCCTTGGCGGCGACATTGTGCCGACAAAAACAGGAGTATTCGTCTCCACCGCCGGCTTGCCAAGCGGAGACACATTCAACCCGCAGTGGGTGGACAACACGACAATTCTCGTTACATCTGAAACCGAAGAAGAAAGCCATTCAGCACTGTTGCACATCCCTAGCAAAAAGGAGCTTTTCACAATCAATGGAACGGAACTCACTGTTTCCCCGAACGGCAAGCTCTCAATCTTCTCGGATGAAACCGGGGCCGTCCATCTCGCCGATCTAACCGCAAAAAAAGTAACCACCATTAATGGTGACGATGACTCCGTCAAGGTCGAATTTGTTTGGGCAAAGGATGGCAAAGGCGCTTACTTCATTCAGGGCGAGAAAAGTGATGCGGTTTCCTATATCAACATCTCGACCGGGGTAATTACGGAAATATTCAAAGACAAGCTTAGCTATAAATCAAATCTGCGCCTATCAATCGACGGAACAAAACTGCTTTACACAGTTGGAAAAGAAGGCAGCACAAAAGTTTCCGAAGGCGATAATTCCGAAGTCATCGACATCGACATCACCGGCACCGAGGAGCAAATCTATCTTATTACCCTTACCGCAGAAAAGAAAGAGGCCGCAGCCATCACAAATTCGACCGACAACAAGGTCTATCCCGCTTTCCTTTCAAACGGTAATATCGTGTACCTGAGCGCCGATCCCGAAAGCGACAGCCTTCCAATGTTAAAAATGCTCAGCGCCGATGGCAAAAAAACCGAGGATCTTGTGGCAAACAAAGACATTCTTGCCATCACGGTGACTGCCCAGGGCCAAATCTTTATCTTAGCAAAAGAAAAACTCACAACCATCTATGAAGTAAACCCAGAATCGAAAAAAGCAACAAAAATTCTCGAAACAAAACTGGAGCTTACGTCTTTCAACGTGTCTAGTGATGGAAAATCAATCGTCGCCACCACACCAGGAGAGAGCGGCGATAAAGTCCTTTTTTACAAAAATGGAGCGTTTGAAGCTCTGACGAAGTAACCCACGTTTATTGAAAAATTGGCCAAGGCACATCGCAAATCTTCCGAAGATGTCCTGAACCACCCACAAAATTGGGCACAGGCACGCCGTAAACCTTCCGCAGGCTGCCTGGCCTACAAACAAAGCTGGCCCCGGCACGCCGAAATTTTTCCGCAGGCTGCCCTGGCCACCATAAAAAGGAGCGATTTAAATGAAACTAATCAAACGTCTAGCAATCTCAGCCACAGCATTCGTTGCGGCCATCGGGTTCACATTCGGAGGAGAGGCTTCCGCAGCTTCCGCCAATAAGGTCGTCATCGCCGGTTCAACAGCCCTTCTCCCACTGACACAGCAGGCTGCAAAGGAATATAAGAAAATTGATCCGAAAGTATCCGTCACGGTCTCCGGATCGTCTTCGATCGCCGGACCGCAATCCGTATTGAAAGGCTCCGCAACGATTGGCGCGATTGACTGGGATCCGACTGAGGCCGTTCCAGGTTTCAAGGCATTTTCCGGCTTGGTGGCCCATAAAATCGCCGTTATTCCCTTCGCCACAATCGTGAACAAAGAAAATCCGGTTAAAAATCTGACTACCAAACAACTGCAGGACATTTATGCCGGTAAAATCAAGAACTGGAAAGAAGTTGGCGGCAAAGATGCCGAAATTGTCGTTGTAAACCGCAAGCACGGCTCCGGGACGCGTGTAAATTACCAGATGAAGGCGCTCGACGGCAAGGAGTTCATGACGAAAGGCGATAACTATAAGGAAGTTGGCAAAAGCGGGGAAATGGTTTCCGCTGTCGGAACGAACCCGAACGCAATTGGCTATGTAGACCTCGCCTATGTAAAAGGGGATATCAAGTCCGTCAGCTTTAACGGCGTAGCCGCGACAACCGACAATGTCATTAAAGGAAAATACAAGGTTTGGGGCTATGGCTATCTCGTCACAAAAGGAAAGCCAACGGGAGCCAACGCCAAATTCATTGCCTATATGCAAAGCAGCAAATTCCAAAACGGTTCGTTGAAAAAATTGAAATTCATCCCAATCAGCCAAATGAAGTAATTTGTTCGAACGAGATGCCAGCCATTCACACGGCTGGCATTATGTTAGTTTACTGGAGGAGACCATGTCAAAAATCGAACATGAATTAAACATCCCCTACCTGGCACCCAGGAAGGCAAATAAAGGAATCAAGGTAATGACCCTTTTTAAAAATAAACTGTTTAAGCTTTTTTGCTTATTCAGCGTCCTTTTATTGGGTCTTGTCCTTTTATCGATCATTGTATTTATCGGCCGCACGGGGCTGCTTGTTTTCAAGGACGTTTCCTTTACGGAATTCTTTTTTTCAACGGTTTGGGAGCCTTATGACGGAAAATTCGGGGCGGGTGCCTTCATTTTGGGGACGCTTGAACTAACCGGGTTGACATTGCTGTTCGCGGCGCCGATTTCCATCGCGGTCGCGATTTTCACCGCTGAAATTGCCCCTGCCTGGCTGAAAGGATTTTTGCGTCCGATCCAGGATTTGCTCGTCGGCATCCCTTCGATTGTCTACGGCTATTTAGGATTGACCATCCTGATCCCCCTTTTAAGGGATTTCACAGGCTCGACAATGGGCGACGGGTTATTGGCCGCGGCATTGGTGTTGAATATTATGGTGCTGCCAACCATTTCAAGGATCAGTGATGATGCCATCTCGGCGGTTCCCTTTGAACTGCGGGAAGCAAGCTACGCTCTTGGCGCCACAAGGATGCAGACCACGGTTAAAGTTGTCCTCCCGGCGGCGGCACCCGGCATTTTTACAGGAATCATCCTCGGCATGGCACGGTCGATTGGCGAAACGATGGCGGTTGTCATGGTCATCGGCAACACGCCGCAACTGGCGACTGATTTGTTGACGCCAACCGCGGTGCTGACAAGCAATATCGTTAACCAGATCATCGACGTCGAATTTGATTCCACCTGGAACTACGCGCTTTACATGATGGCCTTCATGCTGCTGATTATTTCAAATCTACTAATCGTGCTTGTCCGAAAGCTACGGACAAAAGGGGTATAAAACATGGCAGCCAGTTCACGGTACAAACTCAAAAAAGCGAACACATTTGCAAATTCTTTGTTCACGGTTGGATTATGGACAATCACAACTCTAGTGTTCATTCTTATAATCGGCTTGCTCGTCTATATTTTAGCAAAAGGATTGCCGAAAATAACGCCAGGCTTCCTCATCGGCCTGCCAAGCGAAATTGAAGCAGGCGGCGGCATCGGCCCGTTTTTGTACAACTCAGCGTATGTCCTGTTCATTTCATTGGCCATCTCGATTCCGGTTGGAGTTGGATCGGGTGTTTATTTAGCCGAATTCGCGCCGGACAACCGTTTCACGGGATGGATCCGCACCTGTGTCGAGAACCTGGCATCGGTTCCGTCCATTGTCTTTGGCCTTTTCGGCTACGTCCTGTTCATTGATGTTTTTGACATCGGCCTTACCATCCTTGGTGCGGGAGTCACCCTGTCGCTTTTGAACCTCCCCGTCATCACCCGCGTGACCGAGGAAGCAATTCAGGCTGTCAGCCCCGAATTGCGCGAAGCCTCCTTTGCGTTAGGGGCAACCGAATTTCAAACGATCGCCAAAGTCGTCATACCCGCTGCCTTAAACGGAATCATCAGCGGAATCAGCCTCGCCGCATGCAGAGCCTTCGGGGAATCCGCACTCATTTTAATGGCCGGCGGCACAGGCACATCAGGAGAAATGTGGGACTTCAATTTGTTCTCGCAAGGGGGGACGCTGCCCGTCCACCTCTGGTATATCCAGTCGGAAGCACTCGTTGACGACGCAAAGGAAATCGCCGAAAAAGCATCCTCCCTCCTTGTTCTCATCACCCTCCTAATCACGTTAACCATCCGCATCCCCATCTGGCTCAAAAACCGGGGATAGCCATTAAATCGTGATAGACGAAGGGGCATAAATTAAATATTGGTCGAGCAGTGAGGCAGTAGATTTATTCCCCGCCTCATTGAAGCCTGAAGCAGGGGACGCATCACTTGCCTTACCTGCTTTAGAAAACAAAAAAAGGGGGCGGGCCGTTACTTGAAAATCGAAGCACTGGTTCCGTTCCCTCATCATTAACGAAAAAGAAGTCGCTAAAAAACACGACTTTCCTCGATTTAATGTGAAACACTCTATGAAACAAGAAAATTCGGGTGGTGACAGGCACTGTTCGCATTTTTCACCTGTGAAACAATCCGTGAAACAAGATTTTTCGAGGGGTGACAGGCACTGTTCGCAAAAAAACTATACAAGCACTGTCCTGGGACCTTTTTTCCTTGGGTATTGTTCGTTATCAACTGGGGTGTCATCAAATGGTTTGCCTGCAGGAACCGCACGTTCTCTTCCCCAAGTCCTGATTTGATCGATTTGTTCAGGGCTTGTTTGTGAAAGTGGGACAACATTTTCAAAGAAGTTAATAATGGTTTGATCATTTATGGAGTCATCACCAATTACAACCGCCTGTTTAACCACGTCCCTTACAGCAGCTTCAATATCCGCACCGGCAAATCCATCGGACAGACGGACCAGTTTTTCCATAAGGCTTGGGGTTATCTCACGTTTTAACCCTTTTTTAATATAAATCCTGATAATTTCTTCCCTCTCCTTCGAGGTAGGCAAATCGACGAAAAACAACTCATCAAAACGTCCTCTTCGTAAGAGTTCAGGGGGCAGCTTTGAAACATCATTCGCAGTTGCGACAACAAAGACACGTGCCAGACTTTCCTGCAGCCAGTATAAAAATTGGCCTACCATTCTTGTTGAGGTTCCGCCATCCCCTCCACCGGTTGCGCCCGCCAACCCTTTTTCTATTTCGTCAATCCATAGGACACATGGGGATACGTGGTCTGCTGTAGCAAGTGCTTCCTTAAGCCTTGCTTCACTTTGGCCTAGATATTGGCCATGAATTGTAGATAAATCCAGGCGATATAAAGGCAAATTCCACAAGGAGGCGATAGCTTTTGCCGATAACGACTTTCCGCAGCCAGGAACCCCGACCAATAAAATTCCCCGAGGGGGCCGAATACCTCTTTCCCTAAGATCGGCTGTTAACAGTTTTTCATTTGCATTAAGCCAACGCTTCATGCCTTCCAAGCCGCCTACCTGATAATCTTCGCGAACCTGAACCCTTTCAATACCGGATATATCAGCGAAAATTCGGTCTTTCGCATGCATAAGTTCTTTTAGGTCGCTATTTTGGATTGAACCATTTGCCAGCAAAGTGGCGATTACATTTTCTGCTTCAATTTGGCTAATGCCAGCTAATATGGCCGCGGCCTGCTTCTCCTCATCAGGTCCCCACTCAATAGGTATTTCCCCTCTGTAAGGAGAGATTTGCCCTTGGATGATTTTCAGCATCTCGTCTTCGTTCGGAGGTGCCAACGTTATGGACATCCCAAGGCGCTGCAACGGTCCCCAAACCGGCTTATTTGTGATAATAATAATGCTGCCACCAGTTTCAGTCGCCATCATTGACAAATCCTGAAATTGTCTTGCAGTTGGTGTATCGTCCTCTATATCCTGTACTTCTGTAAAAATAATTGTTACATTTTGCTGCTGGCCAATTTTCTGATTGGCAAAATCCAAACCCCCCATGACAGAACGGTCATCATTTACAAGGCGATTAGATATAATATCTCTCGTACCCTGGGAAATTGTATGATAAAAAACAGGGATTGTAAGTTTATGGGCGATTTGTGCCGCAACTTCCAATGCCCTCGACCTTTCAGCTGTCCTTATCGAAATAAATGGAATGCGAGCCTTTAAATATCTCTCCAATGTGTGTAAGCAACTATTTAAATCATTCATGGCAGAATAACCCTTCTTCTACTCGGATTTTGTCCCACTATAGGGATGTTTCCAACAGTAGTATTTTTGTGTTTTGATGTACTAATAGAAGACCCAAATACATTTTCAACTTTATCAAATTCTGTAATAGGATTATGCCGAATCAGGCTTCGGAGCCGTCCTGTCCGATCAGTCAATGCACTATCCTCAAGTGATTGCTGAGTGCTTTTGGCATAATCATGAAGAAGAGTATTCATGGCTTCTTTAACATGGTCGGGAAAAGCTGGCAGGTGTGCCACCCGCTTTAAAACAGCCAGGCGTTTACGCGCGGATAAAATTGCCTTTACCAAGGCGGTTTCGTTACCCCTGCAAGCATTCAACTCTTTCTGCAATTGATTAGCTGTATGTTTTAGCCTGAACTCAATCGTCTCAAAAAGATGTTGTGTTAACCGCTCTGCAACGCCTTTTGTCCATTCGATACTCCCTTTTTCCATTGAAGTGAGTACTTCTTCATCCTGAGTACCTGTTTTGAAGTTATCAAAACTGGCTATCCATTCTGCATAAGTAGTCGGTATGCTCATAGAAGCTTTGTACTCCTTCTTTTCACAAGATTGGCCGGAGGTTTTAAATCCCATTCAGGAAATTGGGTTGCCAGTGCGGAGTTTGTCGTTTCTTTTTCAACCTCTTGCAATACCCGTGTAAAAGCAGTTTCCATATTCTCTTTTGGTTTGTTCCGGTTTAACAAATTTGACTCATTAACCTGGGTGTTCATTTTTGTCCTCCTTAATTCACCACAATACGAGCCGTATCATGACTAGAGAATGCATACTGTTCCGGGGTAATCGATTCCAGTAAATTTGTTACCAGGGAAGCATTTTGATCTTCCTCAGCATATTCGTTTCGCCAATCCACTATTTCTGCTAGGCATGCACGGAGTACTTGCTTGCAGTGTGCCAAAAGAGTAGCGAATTCCTCGGCAATTAAATCCTTCCGTTTTTGGAGGTTCCTCTTCCCAAAATAGAAGTAACTGCCACAAAGCAAGGCAACGACAAACAAAAACGGGGTGCTGAATCCCATATAGGCAAAAAGAATGCCCGCAACAAGTGAAGCCCAGTGCATAAATGATAATTTTACTTTTGCAATCGCATCATTTTTACGATATTCAATATGCTTTTCAAGCGCCTGGACCAATTCCGCTTCATTTGACCCATCACGCGAAACTCCCCTCCATTGGTCAATTGCAAATTCAACCTCTACCGGAACCTCTGAACGATTTTCAGCTGTTATATCATCATGGGCTTGTCTAATCCACTCTTTAGATAATGAAATAGCAAGCTTTTGGGTAGCCAATGAAGCATTGGAAACCGACGGATGCATTGCAAAATTGGTTAGAAGCTGAGTGAAGGAAACCCTTTCCTCGAGAGTTTTTTCATTATCAAATAGTTGCTGTGCGGAATTACGGTCTCCATTCTCCTGAATGATCAAAGATAAGAGACGCTCATCCCTCCGAAGCGGAAGCTCTTCATCATCAAATTTCGATACAAGCGTGTCAAGCAGAGCATCCACTGCATAGGCTATATTTTTTGCCGGAGTTATTTCTTTGGTAAAAATATCATCGAAATAGTTATGGATAATTTTATGCAGTTTTGCACCCTCAAGGCTCTTATTCAATTTTGGCCAAGTTGGGCTGTATTCCTTTAAGTAAGGATAAGAGTCATCACTCAATTTTTTAATTTTGGATTCCAAAGCAATTTTCCACTGTGCATGTTGTTCCTCAACAAAACCCACCTTTTGAGATAATTCCTCAATCCACACTTCAATTTGCTTTCCGCATTTTATCCTTGCATCCGGACCAAATATTCCATTGGAAAAGCCATCTATTAATATTACAATCTCTCTTTCAAGATTATGGGGATCCTGGAGCCCAAAGTAGCGATCCAGCCATTCTCTGCTAGCCTTATATCTAGCACCACGACGTGTGACCAATGCAAAGAATAAGGAGGTTTTTTCATCATCCCGTCGAAGGGCTTCGAGCATAGCTTTATCAGCCAATTCCTTGTTGTCGTTCAACCACGCTGACAGAGCAATTAAACATGGAGCCAGCCAGTATCGAGGTGATGCCAGCATATGCTCTTCGGTTGTGTTTTCAATTGTTTCCTTTTTGACAAGACTGACGTCAACGGCCTGGAGAATGCCTGTTACTCGGCGGCGAACCTCCCCGTAATGGCCAAAGTTTGTTTCTAGTTCCTGGCGGACTTTTACAATCCGAGTTTCCGCAAGCTGGACATTTTTTTCTAACTGGTCTTTTTGAACAAAATCTTTAAACTCCTGAATTAATGCTTCCAAATCAGATCTGGTGTCCATAACTTCATTTGTTACAGCATCCACTTGATTAGATACATAATTAACACCATCTGCTAAATTCCTGAGGCTTCCCTCAATTCTGCTTAAGTCGGCCGTATGTATTATTCTTTCTGACATTAAATATCATCCCTTTATCACAGCTACATCGCCATTTAAAGTAACGGCACGCAGTGTGTCATTATATACTTCAATAAATTCGTAACCCGGATGCAAGGCCAATCCCCTTCCTCTATCCAATTGATTGGGAAGGCCGTCTCCTTTTTTATAATGCTGGACAATGTCTAATTTAATATCTAAGGTATGAACCTCATAGGGATCGCCAAGATAACACTTTGAAATAATGCCCAGTGGATACTGATAAGGATTTAAATCAGGAAATTCAGCTTGGATGGCATTCTTTAACTCCTCAATCTTTGCGTGACTGCAGGTAACACCGCCAGCATCCAGTTTTGTTAGTTTACTAATATACGCAGTTGAACGTTTTTGCCTTAATCGTTTTTCAAGCGCCATGCCTTCCAATACAACAGTGGTTCTTGATACTTGCTGGGGCTCAACACTTAAATTTACCTTTTGATTTACATTTGTATTTAATATCGGACGTCGCATCTCATTCTCCTTCCTGGTCTATTTAAAATCATCGTTCGCAGAATATTCAGAACACCAAATATGGAACAGGGTACCGAATTTGCCTACAAGGGGAGAATGATACCTTTTATTTAATTCAATCGGTCATCCCCCAAAACCACATTTTTTGTGTAACCTGTCTAAATATTACAACAAAAGACCTAAAAAATAAACAAATCCCACCAATTCTAGCAAACAGCGGATACTAAAACGGATGGATTTTCATACAAAATAGTTCTAAAGGATGATTAAGCGGCCTTTTCTCCTTACCCAAAAGTAGAAACAAGAGTATGGCCAACTCCTCTTAAAAACAAACCCGCAGAACCGCTCTACCGCCTCTCCTTCATCCCTCAACACAAAAAAAAGCCGCATACAACGTGGCTCTCCTCGAAACTAATGTGAAACACCCTGTGGAACAAGATTTTTCGGGTGGTGCCAGGCACTGTTCGCATTTTTCGTCTGTGAAACATCCCGTGGAACAATAAAATTCGTGGAGTGACAGGCACTGTTCGCATCTACCCCCTTCCTATTTTTACCTCAACTTCCACATTCTCTACATGGAAAAGTGCACCTAATTTTAATAGGATAGTAATGTTACAGGAATTTTAAGGATACTTTTAAAAACTTTGGAGGAATTATGAAGAAACTAGCAAACTTGGCGATTGCAGCCGTCCTTACGGGGACAATTATTCTTTCACCCATCTACACCGTGAAAACGGAAGCTGCCACTTCGAATGCGGAAAAATACGTCAACCAGGCAATTTACTGGGCTGGCGCGCTTAAATGGCAAATTTCCATTGAATACAAAAAGGACGTCTCCTACCCGGATATGAGGGTTTTTAACGCTACTAAAGACAATATCCTAAAGGCTAAATCCGAGTTCAGCACGTTACCTACGGCCCAAAAAACCCAACTCGAAGCCAAACTCCGTGACCAGGCGGAGATTCATTATACCCGTGCCATCGCATACATTGACGCCATCAGCTCCGGCAAAAAATTAAAGGCACAGGCGGATCTGTTCACAAGCTCCTATAACGCCAATCCGTCTACTGATGAAACCGAAAAGGCGTATCATGACCTAACATACAGAATCAAACATACTGCCAACCAGCTTTACAAAGTTTATGGAAGCACAACGAGGGAAGCCATCCTGAAGGAGTACAAGCTTCCTGCCGAAAGCGCGCGCAATGCGGCAAGTAACACGATCACAGCAAAAATGGCGATCGATCAATTCAGGACAATCGCCGTGGAAAGGCGGACTCCCGAACTACAAGCTCCCGTCGAGGAAAAAATCAAAAAAGTCGCAGATACAAATATCCGCCTGCTGTTGTTGCACAAGCTTCAAACCGGAGAAAACCAGCTACCTCCCAACATGGACAAATACAAGCGGGACTTTCAAAAGATGGGCTTTAAATTCAACTCTGACACAACAGCAGTTTACACCTATGGCGGCATGTCAATCGGCCTATTGAACCGCGGAACGTATTGGCAGCTAAGATCGGACAATTGGAACGGCCACTACTATAATATGTTCAAAAAAAGCATTGCCGTCGTCTGGGGAGATGACATTGCCTGGTCAAGCATGAAATACCTCGACTACGCGATATGGATACCCGATACAGGATACTCAACCTCACACATCAAAACATTCGTATCCGGCGATAGCCTAGTCGTCTATCTCTACATGCCACGAGCGCAAGCGCAATAAAATAGTAATAGAAACAGGGGAAGTATCTCCCCCTTTACCTTATTGTCATCCGAGTCGAAGCATGGAGTTTTCTCCTGTTTCGATTTTTTTGTTTTTCTTAAAGGTAGGGGGTGTACTATCTCATTGTTTCCTCCCCTCTACCAAAACTTGCTTATTACGAAAGTAGCCCTGATTGCAACCCTGCCACTCTGTGAAACAACCCGTGAAACAAGAAAATTCGGGTGGTGACAGTGAATTGCATCAAAAAAGGCCCGCGACTAAAGCACTCATCGTAGGCCTCCACTCTATTCTATTATCCTCTCAATTTTGTCCTCATACGAGAGCGTCATTCCATAAAGCAAGCCAGGCATGTTATAGCGGTATTCCTCCCCTGCCAAGCTGTACGAAAAAATCGGCGTAATCATCGCAAAGTCGTATTCCGTCTCTCCGAAGCCATCAACCTCAATATGCCCAACTTCACGCGGACGAATTTTAAGCTCATCCTCAAATTGATACGAAATATCACCTGATAAATCTTCAATTTCCAATCCGTCTGCTTCCTGACCGGATACATTTTTAATTCGCATATCCAACCCTGACGACGGAACTGCTGCCGTAAAACTATCGGCTGGTTCAAAATGCCCCTTCTCAAAGCCAGCCCCGTTTTGGACGACCAATTCCCCAAATCTGTATATAGCCGTCTTCTCATCGCCGAACCAAATCTTTAGTTTATTTTCCCTCTCAAGTTCGCCGCTTAAAACCCGCGCCGTCACCCGGAAATTAACCAATTTATAGCCCTGGTGGATCATCCCGGAATCCACTTTGAAGTCTACCACCTCAATATTCGGATTCTCAAACCGGACTGAGGTTATCAAGTTTCCTAAGTCTACATTCTTATTCCATACATCCTGGACAGCAATAAAGTTCAATTCTGCACCATTTTCATCATCGATTACATAGCTGATGAAATTGTCTGCAAACTCTAGCTTGATTTCTTCATCTTTACTGAATGCGGGATTGCCCGCCACGATCATGGCCAAAACCAAAAGCGCCGCTAAAGAAAAATACAGATATAATATCCTTTTGCTAATAAACATTCAAACACCCCATGCGCTTTTTTTAAATTCCATTACATAATATATTTCCTAAATATTTTCAGAATCCTTCCAACAAAAACGTTTTTATCAAAAAAAGCTTCCCCAGATTTTTCGTAAAAAAATCCAATGGAGCAGCTCCTTTTTTATAAAAATCAATAAACAGTAAAGAACAAAAGAACGTCTCTTTCTTAACCCGCCTACTGCTTCCCCGTGAAACGTCCTGTGAAACAAGATTTTTCGGGTGGTGACAGGCACTGTTCGCTTTTCGACATAATTCGGGTGGTGACAGGCACTGTTCGTATTTTAGAAGTTGGGAAAATTGTTTTTGCCAAAAAATCAGTAGGAAAACAAAGAAAAAAGCGGAATTATTTCTTATCCCTAATTAGAAAGGAGGCTTTCACTCGGGTTGTCCCATTTTTTTAAAAAAGAAAAATCGAAAAGGAGCAGGGTGAATGAAAGGATTACTTAGTTTGTTTCTGTTTTTAAACATGTGGCTGGGGTTTGTTGAGACTGGCTCGCAAATGGAACAAAAGGTTGTTTCCACATTTAAATCAGAAGATGAAACCCCCATCGAGGTCACAACAAAAATCAAAAATGCCGAATCGAAAAAAGGGTTGTGGGATATCACTTTCACTTATTCAATTCTGAATAAGGCCGCAACGAATGATGTTAAGTTATACTTCGAACTCGAGAAAATGAATGAATCACGAGATTCTTTTAAGAAAGGGAAAAAAGAAGATATTTTCAGTAAAAAACTGAAATTGAAAGATAAGGAAGAACAAGATTTTAAAATTAAGAATTTAGAAATTGGCCAGTATAAGCTTATTCTCCAGGCAGAATCAAAGTTCGATGAATCTTCCCAATTCGGCGGCAACACCGTCTTTGCTTTTACCATAAAGAACGATGGAGTTATCGAGGGTTGGGAACAGGAAATGAAAGACTACGTGCCGGCTGTCAGCGAAACTGGCGAACCGGCTGTAATCGAAGCCTTGGATTCTCCCAATTATGGCTCGTTTGAGAGCGCGAGCTTAACTGATGATTCTTCTACACACGCAATGGATGAACCCGTATCAGACACCACCACCGAACCTTCAACAGATACCACCTCGGATTCCTCAGCAGATACAACCACTGAACCTTCAACAGATATTACGGAAGAACCGGCACCTAAAGAAACCTCACAAATAGATATAGTTGAACCTTCCCCAATTGTAAAAGGGGAGGATGCCACAACGGCTTCGACAGCCTCCTTCAGCGGATATTGGAAAATGTATAACCGCAGTGGGACTGCCACGGGAGTAAAATACGGAAAAGCGGAACTGAGATACCGGGATCAATATTATATTTGGCGTGTGGCAGGAACGGATTACACGGATAGCACCGGGTATTATTCGATTCCCTTCACCTATCAATCTAACGCCAATTTGTGGGAACTAAGAATCTATTCTATTTCCCAAAATGCTGGCAAGGTTGAAAATAGCAGCGGCGGCAACTTTTTATCGTATGCACAATGGCTGTCGGTTTCAAACGGCAGCAATAATCCAGGAAGCGTGTACGTGCCAAATGGCTCTTCTGGAAATGAAGTTGGCCGAGCCTTCTGGGTTTTCGACGATTTAACAAGGACAGAAGGTAGATTGGATGATTATAAGGCTCCAGGTACTTCAACCATCGTTTGGTATTCGGGTTCCACTCATTCCGCGCATTATAAATTAGGCGGGAAAATATACTTGAATGACCGATCGGCTAACAGTAAAAACACAACCATCCATGAATTGGGCCATAATTATATGTACAATCTTTATGGCGGGGATTATCCGCCTAGAGACTGTTCATCCGGGCATTGGAACAGCGGAGAGTCGGAACCTGGCTGCGCATGGACGGAAGGCTGGGCGCATTTCTTATCGCTTTATATGAACAATAGCTCAGTCTATACCTATACAGACGGATCGACGTGGAATGCCGAAAACACATCGACCTATCCTACCGGAGATGATTGCGAAGGGCGGGTGGCAGGAGCACTCTGGGATGTGTACGATAGTGTGAATGACGGCTATGATACGTATTCCTATTCCTTTAGTTCCATCTATAAAGCTATGTATTATACGGTAAATGATACTCTCAAAGGATGGTGGAACGATTGGATTGCAAACGGTTATTCCTCCTACGCCAAAAATTGCTTAAGACAAAATTCAATTAATTATTAACTTTGCGATTTGCTGGCGAAACCAATTCTTTATTGGTTTCGTCAGTAGTTTTTAGAAGGATGATGAAAGGAGGAAGCCTCTTTGAAAAAACCCCTGTTCCTTTTAGCTCTTATTCTTTTAGCCGGGTCGTTGCTCGCTTCATGCTCTGATCCAAAAATAGTTGAACAGGAGTACGACCGTGTCACCTTATATAAAATAACTGCCGATAATAAACACGAAAAAATCGCCACCCTTGCGGATAAAAAGAAAATTAAAGAACTATCTGATTTAATTAATGAGGGCAATAGAAAAAATGCTCAAGAAATAGAGTTTGAAAAAGGACCGGATGGCATGCTTCTTTTCGAAAAAAACGAGGAAAAACTGGCATTGGGCCTCTTTATCGATACAGGCAACGTATTAACTGAGGAATACTACATCAACAGCAGCATTGACATCAATAAATATTTTGGAACAAAACAGTGAAGTATTAGATTTGTCCCCTACTATCACCTTCGACAAAAGTTCCGCTTTTCTATCAAAGGAATTCTCCCTCTAGGAGGCGAACAATAAAGAGGAAACCAAAAACAAGGAGGAATACATATGTTCACAACAATTCAAGGCTTCATCCAAACATGGCAGCACGAAGGCCAGTCAACGCAAAAAATCATGGACGCACTCACGGATGAATCGCTGAACCAGCAAGTCGCACAGGACCACAGGACGCTCGGCCAGCTCGCCTGGCACATCGTTACGTCCGTGCACGAAATGATGTCCCGCACCGGCCTTGATTTCGAAGCTCCTGAGCACGAAAGCAAGGTACCTTCAACCGCAAAGGAAATCGCAGACGGCTACCGCCAGGCAAGCAGCGCCATGGTTGCGGCACTCCAGGAACAATGGACTGACGAAACATTAAAAGAAGTTAAAGATATGTACGGGGAACAATGGCCAAACGGACTGACTCTTTCCATTTTGAACAGCCACCAAATCCACCACCGCGGGCAAATGACCATCCTCATGCGCCAGGCCGGCCTCCTCGTCCCAGGCGTCTACGGCCCTTCCCGCGAGGAATGGCAGGAATTCGGCATGGAACCCCCTGCTCTGTAAACTGTAAGTGAAAACCAAAACCAGCCTTCACATCAACGTGGAGGCTGGCCCTTTGAGTTCAACTTGAAAATGGGAGTTGCCTGAATGCAAACTAAGCAGTATAGCGCCATTGAAATTTCCAAAATCATTGATCAAGCTATCAAGGAGATATGGTCTCTAGAACTCTATTCGGACTATTGTAATTTTAGTTTATTGAAAGAGGATAGTCTGAAAAATGCCTTTTATCATCATCTTAGAAATAAACTGTCAGATCAATTTTTATTAGAAAATAACATCCGAATTTATACGGAATTCTATATGGACGGGATTCGAGCTGATTTGGCTATCGTAAAACTTGATGACAATCCTAGACAACATAATCATCTTCAGGATTCTATTATTGATATCCTCGCAATTGTGGAAATGAAGTTTAAGAATCATTGGAATGACGGCCCTTTTAAAGAAGACATTGAAAAGGTAAAAAACTATATTAAAACATCCAGCTATCCCAACTGCCAGTATTACTTGGCTTTTATACAAGAAGCCGTTTATGAACAAGAAGAATATGCCTGGCTATCGCCAAAGGATTTAAAGTGGGCTAAAGGCCATGTAACCGAGTTGTTAGGTTACTACATACAAACGATCGAGCAGCCTGTTTGGAGAATCAATTCCTATAATAACTTCAATTGAATTGTAAAATTAGCCTTCACACTTACAGTGGAGGCTGGCTTTTTGTAAAAAACCTTGGAGGGAGAACAACCTTGGACCTCACCTATATCACAACCGAAAACATCCCAAGCCCTGAAATAATGGACGCCATCCAACGCCTGCACAACTCCATCTTCGGTGGAAATGATAACCTGCTGGCCAAAATGGACGGCAAGCCGAAACTATTATTCAACCTCGCACTCGACGGACAAAAGGTCGTTGGCTACAAAATCGGCTACGAACTCGATCAAACCAAATTTTACAGCTGGCTGGGCGGCGTCCACCCCGCATACAGGAACCACGGAATCGCATCAACCCTCATGCACCAGCAACACAACTATCTCAAACAGAACGGCTACACATCCGTCCAAACCAAAACCATGAACAAATGGCACGGCATGCTAATCCTCAACATCAAAAGCGGCTTTAACATCGTCGAAACCTACACCGACAAAAACGCCCGCCACAAAGTCATCCTAGAAAAGAACCTTCAAGACGGCTAATTCCCTTTTTGGAAAAATTGGCCTATGCCATGAGAAAGGTGTGCCCACATCTCAGTTCGGCGGAATGGTGGCCTAGCAGATTTAATAATGTATCTGGCGGATTTCTACCTTCATTTTGTGCGAATTGAGCAAGTACTCGGAATTTTTTAATCTTCTATATAGAGTAGGCAAAAATAGTTGCCCATTTGGCATTATTATGGCCCAGTTCGGCATTATTATTGGGCTGGTTGGCTTTAATCGGTTCGGATTCGGCATTATTATTGCCTTATTTGGCATTATTCTGTTCCGATTAGGCATTATTATTGGCTTAATAGTTCTAAATCTTAAGAAAGAACGTCGTGTTTGGCTTAATCAAGCCATGCTCCTTTTCGGAAAATTAGTCAGCAGTCTCCCCCTACCCAAACAAAAAGTGAAGCAAAGGGCACTCCCCCGCTTCACTTCAAACTCAGCGCCATATAATTCCCATTCCTGGATGTTGTCATGCTTACTTTGCTTAGGAGTGTCACTTCCCTCAGCACGGCAAAAACCTGGGTTGGCGAAAACTTTTGTTCCGTACGTATGTATGCGAAATTCGAGTTCCGGTCCTTTGCTTCCGCAATCTTCTCCTTCAACTCTTTCAAGTTCCCAGCGACGAGCTTGTTTTGAACATAGTAATCATTTAACTTACCCGTCGAGGTGAACATGCTAATCTCCTTGTCTGTCCAATAGAGTTTATCTTCCTCGTACCCCATCGATTTCGCAAATGCATCGTTCGCTTCATAAAGCATGTAAGGAATTCCGTTGTTCTTCCCGTTGCTCGTCGGGTCGATGTGGACCCATTGCCCATTCAACTTCACCTTGTTCCAGCTGTGTGCGCCACCATCCATCGTCCCCGTCACAACAACCGAATTCAACCCAAGCATCGTGCTCAACAGCAGAAAGCTTCCAGAATAACTTTGGCAAACTCCATTCTTCTCAACGAGCACCCCGTATGGGTTGTACGCCGTCCAAAATTTCGGGTCGGTATCCCGCATCGTGGTGCTTCCCTCATTAAAAGCCTCAAAATCGTACTGCGCGTTCGCATCCAAATAGTCATAAATGGCCTTGAACTTCTGCCTGTCCGTCATATTCGGCTTAATCAACGCATTTAAAATTTTTTTCGATTGGCCGATAATGGCCTGCTGCTTTTTCTTCATCCTCGTTGCATTTTCGGTATATTGCACAGTCATTACCTTTGTCTTGGAAGTGTATTGGTAGCCGAAGTTAATAACTCCGAGGATCAACGGGTTCTGCGCAATTACCTTATTCACGCGGTCGCCGAGGTACGCCATATCCTTTATTTCCTTGAATTCGGTTAATGAAAACTTGGTATTCCCAGCCAGTAGATTCAGAGCAAGCTTCTGCTCAAGAGGCGTATGGGGAACGACCCGAACGCCCATATATTCCACCGGTTTCGAGGCAGCCTTTACTTTCCCTCCGGTAAAACTTAAGCATGCCGCAACCAAAACCACAACTACAATAGCAACCCTTGCCAGTTTCCTAAGCATGCTAGCCCCCCCCGAACGAAAAACTCTGATTTATCTGTCTGTTCTCTACATATGTATACTTACGTCTATTATAATAGTAAAATTGAATAAAGAAAATATTGGAGATGAAATGAATTGAAGCAGTGGACGGATCCACTGCTTCACTGCCTCACTTTCCCTCCAATGCTTGCTTTGCGAGGATGAGGGCTCCTGTTATTCCAGCATTGTCTCCGAGGCCGGGGCTGACAATATAATCCGAAAGCTCCGGCATGGCAACATACCCTTGCATAAGCTCCGGCAAGTACTTATAAATAGAAGCAAAAACTGCTTTTTGCTTCATCACGCCTCCGCCAAGAATGATTTTCTTCGGAGACAAAGTGAGAATATACGTATAAAGGGCCTGCGCAAGATAGTACCCCTCAAGGTCCCAAACCTCTTCACGGTCAACGAGATTCACGCCTTTTTCTTGCCAGCGCTCCTCAATCGCGGGACCAGCCGCCAAGCCTTCAAGGCAGTCCTGATGGTACGGACAATTCCCAGCATATGAATCATCAGGGCTTTTTCTCACATACAGATGGCCCATTTCAGGATGTGAAAGACCTTGAAGAAGCTTTCCGTGGACTACCGCGCCAGCGCCAATGCCTGTTCCGACCGTAATATACAGGCAGCTGTCCAAACCTTTTGCCGCTCCGAGGGTTGCTTCACCAAGCGCCGCAACATTTACATCGGTATTGAAGCCAATTGGAATTCCAAAAGCATCAGCCATTGTTTTTACAAAAGGATAGTCCTTCCATGCTGTCTTCGGAGTAGACGTTATGCATCCATAGCTCGGACTCTCCCGCGTAACATCGATAGGGCCGAATGACCCGATCCCTATTGCCTGTACATCATACTTTTTAAAAAACTCAAGCACTTGGGGCATGGTTTCCGCAGGGGTTGTCGTCGGTAGTTGAATTCGTTCAGCAATCACCCCATTTTCGTCGCCAACCGCGCAAACAAATTTCGTTCCCCCAGCTTCAATCGCACCCAGCATACGAACACCTCCAAACGTTAATACCTAAATACTGGCAGGGAGAAAGATGGATGGACATCACCTGCCCCTGCCCACTCTAAAAAAAAAGCCATGATGGCGGAGTGAAAAAGCCATCCTCCCACACGTCCAATCATATCAAACTCAATTCATTCTAGCTCTACTCCGTGTTTACCATTTTCCAATGGCGATAATCAAGGGCTATCCCGGGTAAGCAAATTCGCGGCTATATTCCCGGTCACGCCAATCCCGTAAAGGTTTCCACTTACAATAGTGCTTTTCCCTGCCTGCGCCTAGGCAAACGGGATGTTGAATGCCCTACAATTTGGGCCACTACACTTCCCACTTCGGAATATTGGAAATAAGAACATTTTGTCTTGCGCCAATACAAGATAACCATTACTCCCCTATCAAAGACTGCAGCACTAAATCTGTCTCCTGTTTCACTCCGCTCCACCGCAATCCCACAATGTAAAACGCACCTGCATCATAATTAGCAGGTGCTTTTCTACTTATTTGTTTAGCTCGCAGGCCAAATTGAGTCTGCCCACTCCGGGTGATCGATAAGTGGTTGTGGTCCCTGAATGGATTAAATGACATCGTTCCTGCGCTTTTCTTTAAAAAACTCCTCCATCATGAATACCATTGCCATCTAAGTCCACAAATCCATCAATCCTGTCTGGAATCCCATCGTGGTCCATATCAAAAGCTGAATCGATATGGTCTGGGATATGATTTTGATCCATATCAAGTGAGTGGTCAAAGCGGTCCGGAATTCCATTGTTATTTATATCAAAAAATAAATCATGCTGGTCGGGAATATGATTATTGTCCAAATCCAATCCAAGATCATTTTGATCCGGGATGTTGTTATGGTCCATATCTAGGAACGGATCCGATTGGGTCCAACCATTTGGGCGGAATGGGTTATTATACATATAGATTCCTCCGAATTAATTTTCAACTGATTGTGTTGCAAGTTCTTTTCTAAATAACTCTTCCACAAGGTGTGTTTTATCCTCATTGGTTCCCAGTTCACTGCGGAAATGTTTAATGAGAGAATCGGATGCAGAAAGAGAAGTGTGGATTTCCCTCATTAACTCTTCCTTTTTCGTTAAAACAGTATGATCAATCGGCAACTGCCTGAAAGTGTATAATCCGGCAAGCCTTGTAAGCAAAGCTTCCTTCAAGCTAATTTTGTCCAGGAGTGGCTTATGTAAGCCAGCAATTTCCCCGAAGGACTGAAACATTTTCCCGTTTACTTCGGAAATATAATAGGGAAGCATATTCTCTAATAAGTGATAAAAGGAATCCAACGCTTTGTTTAAATAAAAATCAATTTTAATATCTTCATTTTCCTTACGAAGCTTATCCATTTTTTCGTTATCTCTATAACTAAAATATGCGTGAGCACCCATTATCAACCCAATAGGGCCCGCCAATAAACCTACTCCGCCAGCCATTAATCCATTCCTAATGAGCTTATCACGGTTTAAATTTTCCAGATCTCTTTTAGGTATAATGGCAAAGGAAATGGCATTCAGGTTTGCTTGCGTTTCATTGATATGCCGCTGAATTTGCACACTAATCCCCATTAGCTGCCTTCTTAGGTGAGCATACGGTTCAGCACTATGCGATACTCCTTCCCGTTTGAAAAAGGTACTTTGTTCCTCCTCAAGCATTGAAGGAATGTAGATGGACACTGAATCCATAATTTGCTTTTGGGTTTGCAGGCCATAATAGAGCAGATTTACAACTTTAATATTATTTATTTCTTTATAAGTGGACTCTCTCTCAATTTCTTCGATTGCCGACTTAATGACAAACAGTTGTCCGATATAGTGATAAAGGAAGTAATCGTTTACTTGCCTGCTCCAACTCGAAAATAAAACCGAGGCAGGCGTCGACATTGCCAACTTTGCCTTTTTTGCTAAGAAAGAGGTATAAATTAATTCTTGAATTTTGTCTTCTGGAACAAAGATGATCCTTTCTGCATCGTCTATCTCTATTTTTACCTTTGTAAAAATAGAATCCTCAAACTGTTCAGCTATGGAAATACTTTTTATTTCTTCGAATACCAAATCAGTAAATTGATCCTTGCCGTGAACTAAAACAAATCTGTCACTCTGAATTTTTAAGATGAAGGGCATTCCATTCCCTAAAAAACCGAACACATCTTTTTCATTCGCGTTTTTGCATTCATGAAATATATTTTTCAGTTCAAGACTATAATTCAATTCGGAAAATAGGAAGATGCCGTCTTCCCTACATAAAAAATGCAGGTCCTCCACTTGCCAAGCAATCGTTTCTGAAAAAGCAACACGATCCAAATATTCCATCGAGCTCTCAAAGAAAAGGGAATAGGTAGCCATGTCCTTTCCAACAAACAAACCTACAGCCTTTTCATTATATTGTCTATCGTTAAAGGTCCCTGTGGCGACTCCTATAGTTGAATAGAATTTTTCACTGTCCTTTTTAATACTGCTTAATAAAGGTGAATTTTGTTCCAAAGTAAGATAAAAGATTATGTCATTTTCCACAATCAATAAGCGTAATTCCTCGGCATCAAAATACAAATGGGTACTCTCTGAAACTTTATAAACGGTCTCCAGCGTATCTTCTTTCACCAGCCTATAATGATTATCTTCATAAACCAATAGTCCTCTAAACTGATCACCCTTTGACTTGGCATTTACTAATGTGACTAAAGCATCTTCGGAAAGTATCGTTGAAATTGATTCAAATTGCCTTTTCGCTTCCCACAATTTCCTAACAATTTCATCATCAAAAACGAATAAACCCACCTTGTGGAGCCCGTAAAATGAATCATTATTGTAGTTATCCTCAAAATACCCAGTGATTTGAAGTAAAAAATTGCCCTCATTATATTGTAAATCCCTTATTTTAGAATAAGAAATTTCAAACATTAAGTCATGGCAAACAAAACTTGCTTTATCTTTTTCAAAAGTGAATGTACCGCTGTGATAAACACCTTCTTTTTGAAATAAACAACAATTTTTTTGTGTAAAATGGAACATATCCCTTTTGCAACTTTTTAACAACTTTCTAAAGCCTTCGAAAGAAACAGTTAAATTGAAGGTTAGTGGGTGGACACTATGATTAAATAAGACGATGTAGTTAGCTTGAAAATCTGTGCCTATTTTTAAAAGAGAACCATTATACTCAATTAAACGCTCAGAGCCAAATAGTCCTCCGCTATCAACAGCCAGGAACCTTCCTTGACTCGTTAAATATAATACTTGTTTACCTATAAACGATTTATTAGGATAATCAAAACCTTCAGTATAGGATTCAATAATCATTTCCCCTGGCAAAAGATACCGCAGGATTAGTGCATCAACCACAAATATTCCCCTTTTAGATAAAATTTGTCATGCGAGAAAATTTTACCACAGAAATTGCCAAGAATTTTATTTATTTTTTGGTGATACAAAAAAATTCTACCGATTTCCTCACAAAACACTGGATTCAATACTCAAGAAAAAGCTCAAAAATCCCCCGGCTACGAGGGATTTTTGTTTATCTTTATTAAATTCTCTTAAAAATTTCCCCAATTATCACCGATGCCCGCTGCCGCCGCCCCAAATCGCCCGGCCACCACCTTTTTCTAGAAACCCATACTTCCAAGAAATTTTTATTATCTAAAAAACTATTTGATTGATAAGGAACAAAAAGCGACTAAAGATTATAGTATTTTTTCCAACCTAGCATGAATTGTTCCTCACTTACTCCAAAAATGGTTTGCATGGCGGAATTCATATCTTTGGACTTCAATTCCTGCATGAAATTCAAAAGCTTTTGATGGCCATATGCCGTTTCCACGTAATGGATAAGAGATTCATAGATTCCATAGTGTCTATGGCTATCGTCTGGAATGGAATCCAACGAACCCAAATTAGAAGCCCCTTCCTTAATTGCTTCGCTTATCCTGAATTTAAAATCATTATTAAGTAGTGGTATATGTTCTTCTGGAATCGCATATTTAGGATATTCGATCAGATATCGGCTAACATAAGTCGCCATGCCCTCTGATAACCATCGTATTTTCGTACCCGGGCTGACGCTATAAGCCAATCGTATTGATGCATCATCAAATGCATGGGCCATTTCATGGGCATAAATGACAGGAACCGATTCATCATAGGGCCCATACGAATTAGGGTAAGCCATTGAGCCGTATACCATAACCGTTTTGGTCTGGCTTTGGTATTCACCCGGGCCATTCCTAATCATGATGATTGGCTCATTGTATACAATAAATGCTGAAATGTTTGTTGTATTGCTGAATCCATAGTAAGAAGCGGCATCTTTCAGGAGATCATCCGAAATATCAACGAGGTAAGAGTATTTTGTGTAGGATTGTTCAGTAAAATATAAAGTGGCATATTTCGTTTTAAATTCATACCACTTCATTTGGCCGCTACTATCCGACATATTCTTCGTGTCATAGTCAGTGTAAACCACTTTAGCATTTTTAAGCTGTGTTTTTTTAAGTTCATCCTGCAGTTGTTTGATCAAATCTTTTTGATTATCTATGGTAGTACTCGCTTCCTCTAAATCTTTTTGCTGGTTATCGACTTTAACCTTTAATGATTTAACCTCATTGTCCTTTTTGCCAAGCTGCGTTTTCTGGCTCGATATTGTTTTGTCTTTTGCTGAATTGCTTGATTTTAAACCAGCGATTTCTTTGTCCTTCGCTTTTCCCTTGTCGGTTAACGTTTTTATCTGGCTGTTTAAAGACTTTACTTGATCGGTTAATGACTTTACTTGTTTTGTCACCTGCGTCACTTTAGCTTCGAGCTGTGCTTTTGAAAGTTTCGATGCCCCCAACGTTGGAGTGGAAAGCGAGAATAGTAACACAAAGCCTAATAAAAAAATAAGTAACTTCTTTTTCATGATTTCATTTCCTCTCAATAAATTATCCAAGCAGGTCTTCACTCCGATTGAACTTCATCATCATCCGCTAGTTGCTATTTCTTCTCTCCTTCTTTTTTGACCGCTTCAAGCTTGGTTTTTTCTTCATACTTTTTCTTATAGTCATCGGTATGAAAGGCATCCACTTGCCCAAGTGTTAAGGTAAAGGCAGTAACCCAAAATGATAAATAGATAGGAATGCCGATTAATTTATGGACCCGACTAGAACTTCGTAATAATGGCAGCTTTCTATGGATCCCACCTAAATTGGTCAAAAGAATAAAAGGTATGACAAAAATAAAAAGGGTCAGGACAAACCCACTTAAATAATTGATATATACATCTTGTTTACTCGTTGAGAGCGTTCCATCTCCTGTAAAAATAATAAACATGCCACTAAAAAGGACCATGATGGGATACCCAACACAAGCAACAATCCTTTTCCAAATGACCCCAGTTCTGAATCCAGGAACTTTATTTATGAATTTATCCATGCCAGCCTCCAAATATTTAGAAAATTTTAATTATAGTTTTATTTCTACCATTTTCGCCAATACTATTCAACCTTAATTTTACAATTAACCCAATAACATCAAGAAAAAAACACCCCTGTTATAACCACGGAAACGGCCATAACAGAGGCGCAAATCTAACATCCATCAGGTGGGATATGTGAACGAGCAACCCCATGATGCCTCGAAAAATATATTAATAGGAAGAAAATCGTCCTCAAACAGAAGTAATTGACCTACGCGAGCTCCGCCTTTCTCTTACTCCTCCATCCGATACTCCCCTTTTTTCTCCACAATCGTTAACCCCTGCTTCTGCTCACGCGAGAAACAGAAGGACTGCTGCGCGTTCCGGGTGACCAGCTCCCTGAGCCGACGCGCCTTATCCATTTTCCTAATAAACAAGCTCTGCTTAATCTCCAAATCAATCTTATGGCCAAAACTCGTAAAAACCCGTGTCCCATCTTTATTCAGCCGCTCGGTCTCCTGAATATGCATCAGCGACAGCCAGAAACAATCAGGCCGGTCATACGCCCTCGTTGGAAGCAGGAAAATCCCAAGCGGCGCATTAATCGTCAGCGGCAGCATTTTGCAACCCTTCCCCAACAGCTGCCTCGACCCAGAAATCGCCCCATCCCGGCAAAATCCCAAGCTAACCAACGTTGACTCAATAATATCCCGTGGCGGCTGGCCGACCATCAACTGCTCTTCCCCATGAATCACACAAGTCCCTCTATCCCCGTCTCCATAAAACCCTTCGCGAAGCCCAACAGTACTCTCATTAATCATATACCTCGACCAAATAACTATTTTAAATCCCCCTTTTTGTTGCATTATTTTCCAAAAGGGGTATACTAACTAATAGTTGGTATACCCAACAGCGCAACTCCCCGGGACCGTCTTCCAGGACACACTCCCGGGGTTTTGTTCTATCCACAACTACCAATTGCACCTAAAACACCACTCCCTCACATCCGTACATTTTCTTGTAAAAGCAAAAAACATCATGATTCCACGCATTGCCCCACTATCCAAAAAGGAAAAGGAACGATGATGCCGTTTCATGATGTCTAGTATGGATGATGGAAACCTGCGCCTGGTGTCTGTGGATCGGAGTCTTACAGTTCATCGTTCAAAGATGCAATCTGCCTCAGCATGTAAAGTCATCGCTTCCTTTATGGAACAGAAGGATAGCCGACATGCCCCCCTCCTTCCCCTTATTATGGGCGAAAAAAATTAACAAGTAAATCCCATTTCTTCCTTATTTTCCTTTAATTAGGTTGTCCAACCAAAAAGTCTTTACACATATTAACAACCAACTATTGCTAAAAATCCATTATATCTGTATACTATTACCTCAATCATGCAAAAAACCAAATAAACAAGAAATCCAACCCCCGCCACACTTTCAAAACCCGACACAATTTCTTTAAAAGCACAAATTATTATTTGTATAGAACAAAACCAAAATTTTTACGAATTCATGGCAACTTCACAAAAAGTTCATTCTGTTACTTTCTTTTTTGGAAAAAGGGGCCAACGCACCGTGCCGCCACCACAAAAAAACACCCACGCAAAACGCATAGCGCAAGTGCCCCTGTCCCCAAATATATCAATCGAAGAAACCCGTTCAGAACGCTCCCCCCATCCGCGAAAACTCAAAGACCATGAGAACCGCCGAATCCGCCGTTCACTCCATTCCGCCTTAAGTAACGCCTTCTCACCTCTGCTTCACAACAACAATTTCGCTGGAAACGTACGCCCAATTTTGCGGAGCTGGAAGGCTGATTTGCCAGTAGGTTGTCCCCATGAGGTTATATTGGTCGATAAGTTGGGTTTTTTTAATAAAGCTGCGAATGTCTTCGAACCAGACAATATGCTCATCCGTCCCGCTCCAATACCGGTACCACGGTGATTGGGCGGTCGAATCAAATTGGATCGGCCTCCCCAATGATATCGCGTGGTTTTGCGCAGCCAGGACCGACAACCCCTTCGCCGCATTTGTCGACACCACCTTGTCGTAGCCATATAGCGCCATCGCCATCATCAGTTTCCGCGGAGTCACTAACGAAACGGCATACTTGACCACCTGCTCCACCCAATTGATTGGAGAAATTGGGTCTGGCGGGCCGCCCGGATATCCATAATCAATCGTCATTACCGCCATTACATCGGCAATGGCCCCAATCGCCGCATAGTCATACGCCCCGACAATCCGATTCGTTGGCAAATCCTCGGTCTTGGCATGTACATTCACATGTAAAAGTAGATTCCCCAATCGCAGCTTCAAATCCCGCAGGAACAAGGAAAAATCATTTCGCCTTGCCGGTGGAATAAACTCCAAATCAAGGCTGACACCCCTGAACCCGCGGGTAGCTGCCAAATTGGCAATACTCGCCGCTAAATGTTGCCGATACGTTGGGTTTGCAAGTACACTTCCTACCAACTCCGCACTGAAACCGCTCGACGTCACATTCCGGATCATCAATAACGGGGCAATATTTAATTGTTTGCACCTTGCAACAATCGCGGAGTCGTCTCTTTCGGCAAACGCATAACCCGCCGCCGTAAACGAGTAATTCACTACCGCCACATACGTTAATTGATTGGCCAGCGAATCGATGACACTCAGATCCGCTGTGGTTCCAGAAGGAACTAGGAATCCCACCGTCCGCATCGCCAACTTGATCGGGGAGGGGACAACAAGAACCTGGCCAATCCGAAGCCGATGAATATCAAGGCCGGGATTCGCCCCAGCAATCGATGAAATCGTCGTCCGGAAGCGCTGCGCAATTTTCCAAAGAGCATCCCCCGCCTTAACCCGATAAACCCGGGACGCAAGGCCATCGTCCGGAATATAAAGAGCAAGCCCCGGCACAATCACCGACGCAGACGCCAACCCATTTACTCGAACAATCGACTCAATCGAAACCCCATACTGCTTCGAAATCTGCCACAACCTCTCGCCAGCCCTCACAACATGCACACTCATCCCCTCACCCCCCTCATATCATCATATGAATGAAGCTCCGCCTATATGAACCGGGGAACGGATCCACTGATTCATCGCTTTACAGAATCTGAAACCAAAGTGAAGCGCTAGCTAATCGGGGAAGCAAGGGGCCTTTCTTTTAGTACCTGGAAGCACCAGCACCCGTCCCGGTATACCATTTCATTTTAATACCATGAACAGAAAAAGATGGTGCATCACCGCACCATCTTTTTGTTATCTCTTATTACTTTTCGGGTCAAGAGCATCGCGGAGCCCATCACCAATAAAATTAATGCATAATACCGTTAATAGAATTAACAAACCGGGCGGTATCCATGCACCTGGGCTATTTCGTAAAATACGTAAGCTTTGTGCTTCGGAAATCATGTTCCCCCAAGTAGGTGTTGGCTGGGGGATCCCAAAGCCAATAAAGCTAAGGCCTGATTCAATAATAATGTAAGTCGCCATCATTAACGTTGCATTTACCACAATTGGCCCAATCGCATTAGGGATAAAGTGCCTTAAAATGATTCTCATATCGCTGGCACCGATTGCCCTCGCTCCAAGCACAAATTCCTGTTCCCTTAGAGAAAGGAAGGTTCCCCGAATAATCCTCGTTAGATTCGGCCATGCCGTGAGAGCAATGATTGTAACAAATATCCCGATTGTCACCTTTTCAAGCAGTGCAACAATGGTTAAACATAGAACAAGGAACGGCAACATTAGCATCATGTCTGTAAATCGCATGATGATAGCATCTATTTTACCGCCATAGTATCCCGCAATCGATCCTAACGTTACACCAATAATAAGTGTAAAAATCATCGCACTAAATCCAACAATAAGAGAGATTCGGCCACCATATAATAAACGGGATAAAATATCACGGCCGGAACTATCATTCCCTAATGGATGGTCGGCACTTGGCGGTCTTTCAATCAATAATAAATTCGATTTTGTTGGGCTATGGTCGGTTAAAAGTGGTGCTGCAGATACGGCCACTACGATTAGAAAAAGGATAATCACCCCTGCTACGGCAAGCTTATTTTTCATAAAACGCCGCAATGCAATTTTAAAAGGGCTTTTACCTGATTCCACTGTTTTCGGTACATCGGTTAAGGGAGTTTCCAAAGTTTCCTCAGTATTCGGTTGCAACGTTATCACCTCAATCGTAGCGGATTCGTGGATCTACAATACTATAAAAAATATCGGCCAATAAATTCCCTACTAAAATTGTACACCCAAGCAGGAGATTAATAGCCATAATAACCGGGTAATCACGGTTTCCAATTGAATTAATAAATAAAGTACCTATACCCTGGTATTGAAATACTCCCTCAGTAATAACAGCCCCGCTTAATAAAGCCCCAATTTCAAAGCCTAGAAGGGTTATGATTGGGATTAAAGCATTGCGGAGAGTATGTTTATATAGGACATTTTGTTCGGTCATTCCCTTTGCTCTTGCTGTTCGAATATAATCACTTGATAAAACATCAAGTACTTCAGAACGCATAAAGCGCATATATGAAGCAGTTCCAGCCAACCCAAGCGTTAATCCTGGCAAAATTAAATGGCTCAGTTTATCTTTGAATAACTCGAATCCCTCCAAGCCAGGCTGTGAAACCGATCCATGTGAAGGAAGCCAGCCGAGTTTTATAGAAAACAGATAAATAGCCACTAGCCCAAAGAAGAAATTCGGAACGGCCAGGCCAAAAAATCCAAAGGTGGTCGCAGCATAGTCAAATGGCGAATATGGATTCCGCGCAGAATAGATGCCAATCGGTATTGAAACGATAATTGTAATAAAAAGAGTAAAAATACCGAGGTAAAACGTATTCGCGAGTCGATCCCCGATTAATGTCGATACATCGCGCCCTCTGTAAATAAACGACTCTCCAAAATCCCCCTGAGCGACGTTTGTTAACCAATTGAAATATTGAACCGGTATTGGATCATTTAAACCCAAAGCTTCCCTTTGCCTTTCAAACACTTCCGGGTCAATGTCAGGATTCATTAATCTGCCTGTAAGCGGATCACCTGGCGCGGCCTTTATCAGTCCAAATACAATCATGGTAAGGGCGATGAGCATCGGGATAAATATAAGAATTCGTCGAATGATGTATTTGTACACTATTCCCCCTCCATTCTATTGGGTATTGCATTGAAATTGTCCAGCTGCGGCGTACTAATCATGAAAGAGAAAGCCCATAAGACCGTGCTTCCACTTATTGAATAGAAAAGCGTTCGGCGTTAGCCCGAACGCTCTTCCTGTCTATCCTCTTACTCTGTTACATACCATAAATGAGGGTCATTTATGAATGTAGATGGCAATACACTGATGCCTTGCAGGCGCTTATTATGTGCCCAGATGCTATTTTGTGCATACAGGATAAGTGATGGCATATCTTCTCCGAATAATACTTGCCAGTCACTGTATACTTTCTTACGGTAATCCTGCTCAAATGCATCAGGAGGTTTGACCGCATCTTTTAATAACTTATCAGAGTCCGGATTGATCCAGCGCTGATAATTGTACCCAGAAGTTGAAGCCCACAATCCGCTCGGATCCGGATCCGTGCTGCTCAGGCTCCAGCCCATCAGGTAAAGATCCCAGTCCTGGCTATTATTTTCAAGGTCCTCAAAGTAAGCTGCTGTTTCCTTAGGCTGGCGAAGTTCGATATCGATACCTACTTCCTCCAGGAACTCGACAATAATTGGGGCAGAACGCTCACGAATTTGGTTGCCAGTTGGGTAGTTCATATTAAGAACCCATTTATTCCCTTGTGGATCTTCACGGAAGCCATCTCCGTCTTTATCGACATATCCTGCCTCATCAAGTAATTCTTTCGCTTTTTCCGGATCATATTTATATTGGTTTGGAGCTTCTCCGTCATAGGCCCAGAATTGAGTGGCAATTGGTGAATTTTGTACAGAACCGCGTCCGTAAAGTAAACCATCGATGATACCTTTACGATCTACAGCATAAGCAATTGCTTGACGGACTTGCTTATTCGATAACTTCTTATTTTCAGTCCATTTTGATGGATCTACAGAAGTATCACCCTTTGCACGGTGGTTCATCATCATTCCCATAATTTGATATCCGAAATCCGGCTGTTCAATCATTTCAACATGTTCCATATCAGCTACTGTTTCATAGTCTGCAGGCTGTACTCCGTTCGGGTCGGCTACAAAATCAATTTCACCCTTTTCAAGTAATCCTAAGATAACCGCTTGGTCAACGATTTTCCAAACGACTCGATCTAATTTAGGCTCCCCTTTCCAGTAGTCAGCGTGCTTTGAAAGTACATATTGCTCCCCTTCAACCATTTCGGTAAATTTGAAAGGACCGGTGCCAACAACCTCATTTGGATTACGTGAGGCTGGAGCTTGTGGAATGTCTGCAACAGGGATATCTTTGAATACGTGCTCAGGAATAATTGGAAAAGCTGCATCCGGAAGAGCCATCACGTTTGGCTGGGCATATTTAAACGTTACAGTATGTTCATCAACTGCCACTACACCTTGGAATTCCTGGGATTTACCCGTAGAGAATTCTTCGTAACCTAATAATCTTTCAACGTAGTTTACACGCACACCACCTGCTTCTACGTAGCCAGGGCTGGCAAGTGTCTTATACGTGAACACGACGTCATCTGCCGTGAACGGTTCACCATCATGCCACTTTACCCCTTCTTCTAACTTAAATGTAGCTTCCGTTTGGTCATCGTTGAATTCCCACTCTTTTGCCAGGTTTGGAATGAAGCCAAGATTTTCATCTTGGGAAAGCAATCCTTCATGTGTAAAAGAAAGGATATTACTTTCATACGCTTCTGTGTAGAAAATAGGGTTAAATAAACCAGTAGGCGCGGTATCCATAACCCCAGTAATCGTTCCGCCAGTTTTCGGTTCACCCTTTGACTTGTCGTCTTCACCCGATGCGGGCTTTTTCCCTGAACAAGCAGCAAGAACTCCCAGCACTAGAACAAAACTTAGCAAAAGCAGCCAACTTTTCCGTCTTTTCAATCCAACCACCCCTTTATTTTTTTTGAAAAAATCCTGATAGAACGGAAGCACTATTTAGGAGCACCACCCCCTATAAAGAACTGGAATCCTCAAAACACTATTCCTAAATCTTATTCGTACAAATGGCAGGCGACATAATGGCCATTTCCAACCTCAGTTAACTCCGGACGAACCTGTTCACAGCGATCATGAGCTTTTGGGCACCTAGTTCGGAATGCACAGCCGGTAGGCGGGTTAGAAGGACTTGGCAAGTCTCCTTTTAAAATTATTTTTTGTCTTTTATGCCGGACATCTGTAGATGGAACTGAGGATAATAATGCTTCTGTATAGGGATGAAGTGGGTTTTCATATAGGGATTTCTTAGGTGCAATTTCCGCGATACGGCCTAAATACATAACCGCAACCCTGTCACTAATATGCTTTACGACACTTAAATCATGGGCAATAAACAAATAGGTTAAATTAAACTCATCTTGAAGGTCGGCCATTAAGTTCAGTACCTGGGCCTGGATGGAAACATCAAGGGCAGAAACCGGCTCATCACAAATCACAAATTTCGGATTAAGAGACAATGCCCGTGCAATGCTAATTCTTTGGCGCTGGCCACCGGAAAACTCATGTGGATATTTTAAGCGGTCATCCGGACGCAAACCGACTTTTTCTAATAGATCGATCGCTTTGTCCCGCCGTTCGGCTCTTGATAATTTTGTTTGAACGATTAGCGGCTCTTCAATTAATTCTTGTACACTCATTTTAGAATTTAAAGAGGCGTAGGGATCCTGGAAAACAATTTGCATATCACGGCGGATTGGACGAAGCTGTCTATTTCCAAGCGTTGAAATATCTTGATTTTCAAAAAGGATTTGTCCTTCTGTCGGAGCAAGCAGCCTTAAAAGAACTCGGCCTAAGGTTGACTTCCCTGAACCGGATTCTCCAACTACCCCAAGCGTTTCACCGCGCAGGACATCCAAAGAGACATCATCGACGGCCTTTACATGTCCTACTGTTTTCCTCAAAATGCCACCCTTAATTGGAAAGTACTTTTTAATATTTTGGGCTTGCAATATATAATCTTGATCAGTTTTTATTCCTGCCTTCTCAATCACAGACACCGCTTCAACCTCCTTATTCAAAAAGATAGCAACGGACGTTATGCCCAGATTCCACACTCACTAACGCAGGATTCCGTTCTCTGCATTTTGGCATTGTATGCGGACAACGGTCGGCAAATCGGCACCCAACTGGAAAGCTGTGCGAAGGAGGGACGGTGCCCCTGATCGCCCCAAGCCGCTCAACCTCTTTTTCAAGGCTTGGCAAGCTATCCAGCAATCCAATTGTGTAAGGATGTTTTGGTTTTAAAAACAGCTCATCAACCGTTGTTTCCTCGACAATCTGCCCCCCGTACATGACCATGACTCGATCGGCATACTCTGCTACAACTCCTAAATCATGCGTAATCAGCAATACAGACATATTGAATTTCCGCTTCATTTCATCCAATAAATCGAGGATTTGCGCTTGGATTGTCACATCAAGAGCCGTAGTCGGTTCATCTGCAATGAGTAATTTCGGGTCACATGAGATAGCAATGGCAATCATCGCCCTTTGCCTCATCCCTCCGGATAACTGGTGCGGATATTCGTTCATCGTTTCTTCAGCCCTCGGGAATCCCACGATTTTGAGAAGTTCCACCGCTTTTATATATGCCTGCCGCTTAGAGATTTTTTTATGTTTCATGATCGTTTCCATGATTTGATTGCCAATTGTAAATACGGGATTAAGCGCCGTCATGGGTTCTTGAAAAATCATCCCTATTTCCCTTCCGCGAACCGTTCCCATTTGTTTATCTGAAAGCTTAACCAAATCCTTACCGGAAAAATGGATCATTCCATCTTCAATCTTTCCCGGTTTTCCTATTAGCTTCATAATCGATAAGGAGGTGATACTTTTTCCACTCCCTGACTCCCCAACAAGAGCAACTGTTTCTCCTGGTGCGATGGAAAAATCAACCCCATCTACTGCTTTTGCTATCCTTTTGTCTTCTAAGTAAAAATAAGTCTTTAAATTTTTCACCTCTAATAATGCATTTTCAGCCATTCGCTTCACCCCGACTTTAGTTAAGTAATAGTTAGGTACCCTCCGAAAATAGTGCCCTCCAGCCTGAAATACCTAATAAATTTTCAAAAAAAGAGTCGTTGTTTTTATTTGTAATAATAAATACTCCTAATTTTCTGAATAATAAATTATCATAATTGTATTACTAAATTATCACAATATAAACAATTTTACGAATTTTGTGTTAAAATTTCATTAAATTTTTTGTAATCAACCTGATTTTTTTGTGGATTACATCAAAAGAATTTAATTTTATTAACCTTCACCGGCTCCATAAACGCAAAAAAGGAAGCAGGGTTCCCTGCTTCCTTCTTGGCTATTTCAAATCCTCAATCGAGTCAATATCTACATACTCCGGTACGACCAACCCATTTTTGGTTCCTTTAAGGTTTAGTCCAAGGTCGACGAAATCGTCCTTGTACGTATTGAAATATTCGATATGCGTGCTTGGCAGCCAGGCACCAACCAACGCATCGGAGCTACCGTTTGCAACCCCCGCATACATCGGGCCTACTTCAACCTGGCTAAGTGATACATTGTAGCCATTTTGTTCAAGTACCTTGCCAATCACATTTGTACTCGCGATTTCTGTATCCCAAGCCACATAGACAAGGTTGATTTTTTCACCGTTGCCTTTCTGTGCCCCGTTTGTCCATTCGGCTACTTTATCCGGATTTTCATCAATCCATTTTTCAGCAGCTTCAGCAGGACTCATTCCTTCTTCGATATAAACCATGACTTTTTCCATATCGCCTGTCTCCCAAGAAAATTGATCGAGGATTTTATAAGCTCCCGGAGCGTCCTGCTCGAGGCCTTTTCTGACAATTGTATGGATTCCTTCAGTCCCCCCGAATACTCCTTTAGGATCATCGAGAAATTTCAAATCAAATTTGGAAAACTTCCAGTGGGGTGCCCATCCGGTGATAATGATCGGCTGTTTATTATTATAAGCTTTCTGTAATTCAGCAATCATTCCCGCCGAAGAGCCTTCAACAACTTTCCAATTGTCCAGTTTGTACTCATTAATCGCATTGCCAGCCTGCGCCATAATTCCGGCACCCGGCTCAATCCCGATGATTCTATAATTCGTTTGTGCGCCAATCCCATTCGCATTCCCTGGCGCAGCCTCTTCCTTCGCAAAGGCCTGAACAAGAAGGGTACCAACAACAAGCACGGCGACAAGCGCAGCAACGTATCTTCCCTTAACGACATGGCCGTAAGCCGGCTTGCGCAGGTTTTGCGTGAACCGGTCAAGGATGATCGCGATAAAGACGATGGATAACCCTGCCTCGAATCCTTGCCCTACATTAATTTGGCTGACAGCCCGGTAAACATCCGCACCAAGGCCCGGCGCGCCAACTAATGAAGCCGTAACAACCATGGAGAGGGCCAGCATAATACTTTGGTTAACACCGGCCAACATCGTTGGAGTAGCCAGAGGAAGCTGGACTTTCAACAATTTTTGGCCTCTTGTTGACCCAAATGCATCGGACGCTTCAATCAAGTCCCGAGGCACTTCCTGAATTCCAAGATTCGTCATTCGGATCGTTGGTGCAATCGCGAAAATAAACGACGCAATAATCCCCGGAACGACCCCAATTCCAAAAAATAAAATTGAAGGAATCAAATAAACAAATGCAGGCATCGTTTGCATAAAGTCTAAAACAGGCGTTACAATCCTTTGAACTGTTTTACTTTGCGCGCACCAAATCCCAATTGGGATCCCGATTAGGATAGTCAGAAATCCAGACACTAACACAATCGCAAGTGTTTGAATCGCTGAATCCCAATAGCCAAGATTATCAATCAACAGCAAGCTCAACAAAGTAAAAATTCCTAACGGCCACCTGCTCGTATAGGCGACTAAAAGCGCCAGTACAACAATGACCACAATAGGTGGGCCTGCACTTAATACATTCACGATGAGATCCAATAGCCCATCGATAGTTGTAGTAATAAATGAAAACAATCCAGCAAACGCAACGGTAATCCATTCAACTAAAGAATCGATCCAACTTCCAAGAGGGATTTTTGGCATATTCATGTTGTTATTCCCCCTCCATTTCGTTCAAGGAATCCTTATTTCCGGCTAAAGCGCCAATAACAGCTCCCCGGATGATAATTCCTTTAATCCTATGCTCTTCATCAACAACTGAAATCGGCAAGCTCGAAGTTGCCATCGTATCCATCAGGTCCGCCAATAACGTATCCTCGGCAACCGTCGGGATGTCCGTTGTCATCACGTCGGCAATCGACTTGTTCTGGTCAATCGCCTGCCGCGCCTGCTCGGCGGTCAAAGCGCCAAGCAGTTTCCGGTGGCGGTCAATGACAAATATGCTGGAATACCCTTGCTTCCGCATAATTTCCAGGGCAACACGCGGCCCCCGGTCGACACTGATCCGTTCCGGCCGCTTCATCACATGAGAGGCGGTTAACACCTTCGACAAATCCACATCCTCAACGAATTTTTCAACAAATTCATTTGCAGGCTGCATCATAATTTGTTCTGGTGTACCCAGCTGAATGACACTGCCGTCCTTCATCAACGCAATCCGGTCCCCAATCCTTAACGCTTCATCCAAGTCATGGGTAATAAAAATGATTGTCTTCTTGTATTGATCCTGGATTTCAATCAATTCATCCTGCATATCTTTTCGGATTAAGGGGTCAAGGGCACTGAAGGCTTCATCCATTAAAATGATATCCGTATCGCTTGCGAGAGCACGGGCAAGTCCGACCCGCTGCTGCATTCCACCACTCAGCTGTGATGGAAACTGGTTTTCGTATCCTTTTAAACCGACACTCTCCAACGCCTTCATCGCTTTTTTACGCCGTTCTTCCACAGGAACATTTTTGATTTCCAGGCCATATTCCGCATTCTCGAGAATTGTTTTATGCGGGAACAGGGCGAAATTTTGAAAGACCATGCTGATTTTTTTCTGCCTTACTTCCCTCAAGCGGGCGCTGTTCATCTTGACAATGTCTTCACCGTCAATCAAAATCTCCCCGATTGTCGGATCGATCAGCCTATTGAACATCCGGATCAACGTGGATTTCCCACTTCCGGATAAACCCATGATCACAAATATTTCTCCGGGGTATATCTCGAAGTTGACATTATTTACGCCAACCGTCTGTCCAGTCTGTTTTAAAATTTCCCGTTTCGATTTACCTTGCTTCAATAAATCAATTGCAGCTCTAGGCGATTTTCCAAAAATCTTGGAAACATTCCTCACTTCTACTATGGGGTTCACTAAATCACCTCATTCTAAATATTGCCCTTATGTATATCAGGTTTCCCGTTTTTAATATTATTTTCCCGGAAGTTTTAAGAAAAACGCGAAAAAGGGGCGAAAATTACTTAGTGACAACTTATATCATTTTAATAAGTTGTTACTCAAAAAAAACGACTTTTCTACTATACACGAGATAAAACCTCATTTCAAGGGTAACGGACCGGAGTCAACTAAAGGAAGCGTTCTCTTTTTCCCGAAGTAAGCTCGTGAACTAGATGGGGAAGGTTCTCTTGCATCTAACCAAAAACAAGGAGGCGGAAAAACCTTGCCCCTTGTTTCCAACGATCCTTTGCCCACTAACATGAATAAGCTAAAAAAAGCCGACTTCTCTATTGAAGAAATCGACTTTTTAAGGCTGAATTTAGTTGACAGATACATTCCGTGAGGTTTTTTAAAAAAAGGCTCTTCTTTAGTTAAGAAGTACGTTCGCTCAAATTGTTTGGAATTGCTGAATTGATTCTTACAAAAATGTTATTAGATAAAAGTGAACCGATAATTAGGACAGTGCCAAGTAAATCGAACGCTGTTACATTATTCCCTTGGAAAATTGAAATCGAGAGTGTTGTTACGGGAACAAAGTTAATGAACAACAGTGCGTTTAAAGGTGACAATAAACTCACACCGATATTCCAGCCAAGCAATGCAATGAGACCCGGGAATACGATCATAAACAATAAATGCGGACCTACCGCCTGGACGCTATCAACTGATGGAACCGATACATATCCAACTAGTGTTGCAACGACCGTAAAACCAACAGCTGTGATTGTTCCGAGTAAGCAGCTTAACGTTGAATACCTTAGTGCAGACCAACCACTGAACTCTTTGCCGCCCATCGTATAAATGACCCATCCAATAACTGCAATCAAAATGAGCATGGAAGGAATAAAATGGTCCGTCGCACCAAGAAATGCTTTAATATCCCCTTTTGTAATCACTAACATGGCACCGATAAACGAAACGAGTACACATAGTAATGTGAATAGATGAGGGCGTTCTTTAAAAATCATCCAAACGATAACAATGGAAATCATCGGCATAAGTGACTCCATAATGGATGCCACCATCACTCCTGATTCCCCTAATAAATCTTCTCCCCAGAAGATGAACAAATTATAGACCGTAAACGCCATTGTTCCGAAAAACCATAAGTAAAGGCCCTTCCCCTCAAATTGAAAGGCCTGCCTTCCTTCTTTCCATAATAATAGCGCTACTAAAATAATCGTAACAGATCCATAACGAAAGATTGTAAAATAGAATGGATCAATATACTTGAAAGCCGAATGGGCTACAGGAAACATCGCTCCCCATGAAACTGCCGCAATAAAACAGAAAATAGCCCCTAAAAATACCGTATTTCTCAACTACTCTTCCCTCTTTCATAAAATTAATCACAACCATTATTGTATATCGCTTTAGATATCACGTAAAATGAATAATAGTAATGATTACTATCAATTTTTTTGATATCATAATTGGGGATTAGATAAAGGCAAGGGATGGAGAAAAGTGGAGTTAAAGGACTTGGAAATCTTTAAGATGGTCGCGGAAAAAGGAACCATTACAGAAGTGGCAAAAGAGCTGAAATACGTTCAATCGAACATTACAGCGAGAATTCATAAACTCGAAACAGAACTGAATACCCATTTGTTTAACCGGCATCGTCGAGGCATGAGTTTGACCCCTGAGGGGAAAAAACTATTAACTTATAGTAAAGAAATATTATTGCTCACAAATGAAATGAAAAAAGCTGTTCACAGTAAAAAAGAACCGTCTGGAAAATTAGAAATTGGAGCAGTTGAAACCGTCATTCAATTACCAACGATCTTATCTAACTATATTAATAAATATAAAAAGGTCGATTTGTCGTTGGTTACGGGTGTTACAGAAGCATTAGAAGAAAGGGTATTGAATCATAAGTTAGACGGGGCGTTTGTTACAGAGTCAGCCTTTCATCCTGATCTTGTCTTTTATGAAGTGTTTCAAGAGGAGCTTGTTTTAATTTCAGATATGAGCGAATTCACACTCCAGGAGTTGAAAGAAAAACCGTTCTTATGCTTTAGCGAAGGCTGTGGATACCGGGCACGGCTTGAAACGTGGTACAAAGACCAAAACATCACCCCACAAAAAGTGATGGAATTCGGTACATTGGAAACAATTCTACGCAGCGTTGCTATGGGACTAGGCATTTCATTCCTCCCAAAGTCAGCAGTCACCCAGATGGAACAAAGCGGACTTATCCAATGCCATTCACTTCCCGATCAATACAGTAAGATTAAAACCGTTTTTATTAGAAGAGCCGATATATACTTAACACCCACGATTGAAAAATTTATTGAAACAATTGAAATGGACAAAAACAGATCTTTTTAATAGAACATGGCTGTCTCATACGAAAAAACCCCCAAAAGAAGTTTAAATCTAAAACCGAGCGGGAAAAGTACCATAGAATGTGAATTATGTTACAATAAATTATGTTAATAACTTTCTTTGACTCAGCGTCAAAGGGGAGTAGCTTGAATTGGACACCCAATTACAATAAAGTCGTCATTCCATGATTATCAGATCATCGGCTTTATTGGCATTCAACTGATTGCTAAGCGAGACCTTTGCCTTTATGGCACAGGTCTCGCTTTTTTCGTTGGACCAGAACCAAATCCAAGCGCAAATTACATTTAGCTTCACATCTATGCAACAAACCATCTATGAAGCAAAAAAAAGCGGAGAGTCTCAGGCACGAATCCAGAAAGGAGTACTGCAATGAACTATTATCAACAGAGTAAGGAAGAAGTACTGAAATCCGTTCAATCCTCCCAGGATGGGTTAACGAATGAAGAGGTCAGAACCCGTCTTGAAAGGGACGGCTATAACGAAATTAAGGATAAGGAAAAAGTTCCGACATGGAAGCTTTTCCTTGAAACATTTAAAGACCCTATGGTCATTGTTTTGCTAATTGCCGCGGGTGTGCAAGTAATTCTTGGCGAAATCGTCGAATCACTAATCATCCTACTAGTCCTCGTCTTGAATTCAATCATTAGTGTCGTGCAAACGAAAAAGGCGGAAGGATCGCTCGAGGCTTTGCGCAATATGTCGGCACCTGAGGCAAAAGTCATCCGGGATGGAATAAAGAAGACAATCCCAGCTAGGGAACTTGCCCAAGGAGATATCGTCTTCCTCGAAGCAGGTGATTACGTCCCTGCTGACGGACGAATCCTCGTAAGTGCATCATTGAAAGTAAACGAAGGAATGCTGACAGGAGAATCGGAAGCAGTCGAAAAGCATATAGACTCCATAGCTGAAGAGGCTCCTCTAGGCGACCGAAAAAATATGGTGTTTAGCAGCTCTCTTGTCGTTTATGGCCATGGCCAGTTTGTTGTCACAGGGACAGCTGAAAAGACTGAAATCGGGAAAATCGCGGACATGCTCGCCACTGCCGAAGCAAAACAAACGCCGCTTCAACGGAAGCTGGATGCATTCAGTAAAAAGCTTGGCATCGCGATTCTACTATTATCTATCTTTATTTTTGCCTTGCAGGCCGTCCGGATTTGGCTGGGTGATGATGTAGTTGATACCGGCACTGCCCTTCTTAATGCGTTGATGTTCGCAGTTGCTGTGGCTGTCGCCGCCATTCCGGAAGCATTATCAGCCATTGTCACTATCGTCCTTTCAGTCGGAACGAATAAAATGGCAAAACAGCATGCTATTATCCGCAAGCTGCCGGCTGTTGAAACGCTCGGATCCGCAAGCGTCATCGCCACGGATAAAACAGGAACGCTGACAAAAAACAAAATGACAGTCACGGATTTCTTCATTCCGGGTACGTCCGTAAAACCACTGAAGGAAAATCCGGATGAATGGAATGGCTCAGAACGAATGCTCGTCAATATAGCCGCATTATGCAATGACTCATACATTAACGATGACGGCAAGGAAGTCGGCGACCCTACAGAGGCAGCGCTTATCCAGTTCGCCCAAAAAAACAACCAGGATTATGATGAGCTTCGCCGGACCTATCCGCGTCTTGCTGAAATGCCGTTTGATTCAGACCGGAAACTGATGTCAACCGTCCATACAATCAACGGCCGACAGCTGATTTTGACAAAGGGCGGACCGGATGTAATGTTTGGCCGCGCAAGCTATGTGCTTATTGATGGCAAGGAAGTGCCATTGACAGATGATACCCTGAAGCCATTTATACAGGCTAACGAAGATTTCTCCAACCAGGCCCTTCGTGTTTTGGCTTATGGCTACAGGGAATTGGCTGATGGCAAGGCCGACATTGACCAAAGCGATGAAAAGAATCTTGTCCTCGTCGGGCTTACGGCGATGATCGACCCTCCACGCGATGAAGTTTATGAAGCGATTCGAAATGCGAAAAGCGCCGGCATCAAAACAGTGATGATTACCGGGGACCATAAAACAACAGCCCGGGCGATCGGTCGGGACATCGGCTTGATGGATGAAGGGGACATAGCCCTTTCAGGACAAGAGCTGGACGCAATGTCTGACGAAGAGCTTGATAAGAAGCTTGAACACATCTCGGTCTATGCCCGCGTTTCACCTGAAAATAAAATCAGGATCGTCCGTGCTTGGCAAAGGAAAAATCACGTTACCGCAATGACAGGCGACGGGGTAAACGACGCTCCGGCGTTGAAACAAGCAGATATTGGAGTGGCGATGGGGAGCGGCACTGATGTCGCAAAGGACGCTTCATCCATGATCCTCACCGACGATAACTTCGCATCCATTGTCAAGGCGGTCGGGGTCGGCCGGACCGTTTACGAAAATATTAAAAAAGCGATCAGCTACCTATTTGCGGGTAACCTTGGCGCCATCATTGCGATTCTTTACGCGGTCATCTTCAATCTGCCGAATCCATTCACAGCAATCCAATTGCTTTTTATAAACCTTGTGAATGATTCACTTCCCGCGATTGCGCTAGGCATGGAAAAGGCTGAACCAAATGTAATGAAAAAGAAACCGCGCGATCCGAATGAAGGCCTGTTTGCAGGCGGTACATTACAAGCAGTGGCAATCCGGGGTATCCTAATCGGGGCAGCGGTCATCACATCCTTCTACATTGGCTTGAGCCACTCCAACGAAATGGGAGTCGCCATGGCCTTCACAACCTTGATTTTGTCTAGGACGCTACAAACATTTGCCGCCCGATCCAATACTCAAACAGCGATCGGAGCCGGGTTCTTTAGCAACAAACCGGTCATTGGCGCAGTACTGTTGGGATTCGTCTTGTACGGATTCACAGTCCTTCCATTTACAAGAGCAATCTTTGAAATCCCGGAACAATTCGGCTGGAATGACTTCCTCCTTGCAGCAGGCCTTGCAGCCGCGGCAGTCGTTTTAATGGAAATCTTCAAAGTCATTCGAAATAAAATGCAAAAATCAAACTAAAATAATGGAAAAGGGACGGATCTGCAGCTTCATTCGAAGCACTGGAGCCGTCCCTTCACCATTTCTATATTGATGTAATTTTATTTCAGTAACCATCTTAACCAATTTAAAATAAAAACTTTAAAATGTAAGCGTTTTAAAGTTTTCTGAATAATTGACATTTTCATAAAACAGTTATATTATTATAGCAATCACTTAATGTATTACTAGGTACTAACACCTAACCCTAATTACAACAACTAGGAATCAACACCTTGTTTAGGAGGACTCATCACAAATGAAACCATCAACAAAGAAATACTTGATCGACCGTATGTATAAAGCTTCACAAGGTCTGGCCAACGCGGTCCTTGTTACACTCGGAATCGGCCTTCTCATTGAATCGTTAGGAACATTCACAGGCTGGGAAGGATTTTTTACAATCGGAAAAGCAACACAGCTAATGCTTGCCCCGGCACTAGGCGCAGGAATCGCCTACCAGCTTGGAGGCAATACACTTGTCATCTTTAGCGCGATGGCTTCAAGTACGATCGGGGCCAGTGCGGTCCAGCTTACGGAAAATGGCGGAGTTACACTCGTAACCGGGCAGCCGCTGAGCGCTGTTTTGGCCGCCATCATTGCTACTTGGGTAGGAAAAAGAGTTACCGGTAAAACAAAACTCGACATGATGGCCATTCCATTTTGTGCTGTATTTGTTGGCGGCGTTTCCGGAGTATTCCTGGCAATCATCACGACTCCGCTGATTAACTGGCTGAGTGCGCAGATTGCTGCATCCGTCGAAGGTTCGCCAATATTAGGGCCAATGGTCATTTCGCTCATCTGGAGCATTTTCCTTATGTCACCGGCATCCTCTGCGGCCATTGCAATCGCGCTGCAGCTTGACCCAGTTTCAAGCGCTGCAGCATTAATCGGCTGTACCGTACAGTTTGCCGCATTTACAGCAATGTCGTATAAACAAAACGATGTTGGCGCCAATATCGCACAATCGCTCATTACACCAAAGGTTCAATTCCCTAACCTGGTGAAAAATCCACGATTAGCGATTCCGCCATTTATCGCGGCCGTCATTTGCGCCCCGATTGCAACAGTCATTTTTGATTTTAAAGTGTCTTATAAGCTTGCTGGGCTTGGCTTGAATTCCTTGATTGCGCCGATTAACATTTTGGCGGAACAAGGCCCAATTGTCTTAGCAATTTATATTGCTGTTGGCGTTATTCTGCCAATCATTATTTCACTAGCAATCTATAAACTAATCAGCCTAAAAGGTTGGGCAAAAGCTGCCGACCTGAAGATGGAACTGCAATAATTCATGCAAAAAGGGACGGTTCTTGTTTGCCAATAAGCAAACGGAACCGTCCCTATTTTTTGGAGAAAAAATGTTTTAAAAAGTGATTGAGCACTATCCCCCGCTATAACGGCACCACAATCCTCTTCTTTTCTTTAAAATAAACCCACTCCGTAAAGCCGATTTCTTTCAAACGTTCCCTGACGAATTCGAAGTCGTCCCCTACTCGTTCGGGGTCGTGGGCGTCAGAGCCAAACGTGACTGCCACACCATAATGCTTGGCGACTTCCAATATTTTATCAGAAGGGTACCAGCCGCCGCAGTCCTTCGTTTTGCCGGAAGTGTTAATTTCAATGGCGACATCGTGTTCACCAATGATTTTGAGCGTTTTTTCAATGGCATTGGTCTCAATTGACGAAAAAGATGGATAAAATCCTTTCATGGCGTCGATGTGGCCTAGGATCTGGAACAGCCCGCTCCGTGCCGATTGTTCGATCAATGAATAATAGGCTTCCTTCACCCGTACTTTTTCTCTTTTTGATAGTCCATCCCACCGCCCCTTTTTAAAAATGCTGACATCCTCGACATAATGAACCGAACCAATAATATAATCAAACGGATATTTGTCTAAAAAGCTCCGGTAAACTTCCACATGTTGAGGGAAAAAATCTGCTTCCACTCCCAACAATACATCAATTTTCCCAGCGTATTTCTCTTTTAACTGAAGAACCTCCTGTACGTAACCCTCAAACTCACTCTTCCCCATCGTGATTCCAGGATACGGCCGGTCCTCTTCTTCGGCAAAATAAGGCGAGTGGTCGGAAATTCCCACAGCTGCCATTCCTTTTTCGATTGCCGCTTCAATATAGCTTTGAATTTTTCCGCGCGCATGGCCACAGCGGTCGTGGTGGGTATGTAAATCGAATAGTATGGATGATGTTGATTTATTCACGCCAAAATTCCTCCTAATTTCTTTAAAAGTTCCACGAAAGCCCTATTCATTTAATTTAACCAAAACCTTTAGATAGCAAAAAAAGAACGGTACTCCACTTATCGGAAAACGGCCTTCTACCCCATCCTATAACAAAGAACGTTTTTTTCCAAAAAGATTTACTTTATAAAAAAGCGGTTTTCGAAAAGTACATTAACAACTTACGCACAGAGGGATTTCACGCCGAATAGCCAATCCCTTGTAGGAACCGTAAAAAACTTTTCTGTCATTAACATGTTTACAACCAAATAAAATGGGGTAAAGGAAGATTCTAAGTGAGATTTAGGCAAGTTCTGACCTTTTCCACTTCGCTTATGGCTTAAAAACGCAGAAGGAGGAATAGTTGATGAGACAATTCGATCTTAATGAATGCATCTATTGTGGCAACCAGCTAAACAAATGGGAAAACAATAGAAGCTACTGTTGGGACTGCAGTGAATCCACTTCCCCCGAGGCCTTTCATGAAGAAGATGATATTTAATTTGTAACGCCGCACCCTTGTGCGGTATTTTTTTTGAAAAATTCGCCTATGCCATTAAGCAGCCCATCCCCCACCTTCGCTCACCCACACAAATAGCCACCATCCACCCTAATAATCAAAAATTTGACACGAATTAGACATCACGCCGCAACAATTGAAGCATCATTTACCACGAAAACAATGTGATAATAGTGGTAACAAAGAGCGAAAGGATGACTTCGCATGGAAACAACGTTGCAAGAAATGCTAAAAAGACGCCCAGGAATGAGCATGCTTCAACTAAAAAGAGCTTTGCTCGTACAACAAAAGAATGGGTACGCCCTTATTGATGCCGATATAGCCACCCTCGAACTTTCACAGCCATTTACATACGAATACACACGGCTCAGCTCATCTTATTAACGAATGAGTTTGGCTTCGATAACAACGGATGCCACCGGGACGGTTTTTCCGGTATGTATAAGCCAGTCGAACCGTCCCCATGGTTTCACAACGAAAAGGAACCGGTTCAGTTTAGGTTCACGACCACAAATAAGGGACGGTCCCTGGTTGCCTTGGCTAACCGGGAACCGCCCCCTTTCATTTTCCTGCTAAGCAGTACCGTCCCCCTTAGGCGATATCCACTCCAGCTCGTTCGAATGCTGCTGCTTCCAGGATAGACATACCTTGTGCCTCGGCAGCCTTAGCCACTTTTTCTGAAACTTGCGGGGCAAGTTTCGCAGGAGCAGCATAGGACATTTCCCTTGCGCGCGCAGAGTTTCTGCGCTGGAATGGTCCCCAGATTGCAAAGGTTTTTCCTGGATCTTGAATATTAAGGAAAAGTGTGTTTCCATCTGGCGAGAAGGTTGGGCCAGCCAACTCAGAATTACTTAACCGGTTGGCAGCAAAAACATAGACGTTACCTTCTGGTGTAATTCCGAGTAGGCGATCTTGGCCTGACCCATCTTCCGCAATCCAAAGGTCTCCCCACGGAGTCATGCAGATATTATCTGGATATTCCATGTCTTTTGCGTCATTTCCCTCATAGAATAGTTCCAATGTATTTGTATGAGGAATATACCGGTACACCCGTCCAAGTTTTTTCTCGCCGGCAGATGTGTCATCGAACCAGAAGACTCCGCTTTGGAAGAAGGCGCCCTCTAGTCTAGAGAATTCAATGCAGTTTTGCTTCTTAGCATCCTCGCGGCAGAAATGAGGATCAACTTCTTTCCATACAACCTGGAAGGTTTGCCCTGTTTTAAACGTGCTTGCTTTTGGATCTGTAACTGCTTCGATTGCAGCCGCATAAAGCTTACCACCTTTATGTAAAGAGCCTACTGTTTGGCTGGTGTCATTCGGAATAAAACGGTAGAAGTAGCTTGGGCTGGCATCTTCAGTTAAATATACATAACCGGTAGATGGGTCGATTGCACATGCTTCGTGTGAGAAGCGCCCCATTTCCTTTATTGGAGTTCTGGACAATTCGTTCTCCGGCTGAGTCGGATCGACCTCAAATACATAACCGTGTGTTTCGGAACGTGTTTCTTCACACGTCAGCCAAGTACCCCATGGCGTCGCTCCGCCAGCACAATTTCGGATTGTCCCCGAAGATGTTACATATTCTTTGATAACTTCTCGGTTTGCATTTACCACTAGAGCCGTAGTTCCGCCAGCAGCCGCTGGATCATAAGGGTTTTTTCCAACTACAGGATGTTTTGCGCTTGTTCCTAGTTCATGGTTACGAACAAGAATCGTTGTATTATTTGGCCCTTCAAAAGCCGCCATTCCATCAAACGCTCCAGGGATTTTGCTTCCGTCTGTCATCGCTTCGCCTTCAACAGAGATAATTTTGTAATGAAAGCCTTGTGGAAGGTCAAGAATTCCATTTGGATCTGGAACAAGAGGGCCATATCCAGCAAAGCCGCTTGCAGGATTATCATTTGTATCTGCTAAAACCTTTGATCCAAGTGTGAGTACCCCCGTTGACCCAAGAGTTAGAGCAAGTGTCCCCATTCCTCCAGCCTTCAGGAAATCCCGTCTGTTCAAGCCATTTTTCGTAGTTTGTTTAGTATCCATAGAATATGCAGCCCCTTCGCAGGTATTTTTGAAACACAAGTTTAGAATAATCTGCGAATTTTAATAAATGGTTGAAAGCTTGTAAGAGTTAGGTTAAAAATTATTAAGATATGTAAACGAGGTTGTAAAGGTTTTCAAGAACGTTAAATGTTTAGCTGCCTGCATTTATTACTCTTTGAAGCTTTACTTTATCAAGCGAAAATCACATAAAAAACCAGATTTACACTATATTTCCGTAATAATTTTAATGCTATTTTTACTATTCTTTACACTCGTTTTATAAACATTTGCCTGTTCTTTCACTATAATCAAGGTGATTACATAAACAACTTCAAAAGGGGCAAGAAGCCTTTTTTGAAAAAAGTAACGCATTTGCTCTCAAGACTTACATATAACTAATTGGAGGTGTTGTCCTTGCTTCAAAATATCGGAGTACCAGGGTTAATTCTCGTGCTTGTGATTGCTTTAATTATTTTCGGACCTTCTAAATTGCCTGAATTAGGGCGAGCGGTTGGATCTACATTAAAGGAATTTAAAAAATCTACCCGTGAGCTGGTAGCTGACGATGAACAAACAAAAGAGAAAGAAATCCTTCCTGAGGAAAAAGGGGTTTAGCCATAACCAAGAAGATGTAAGCGACAATTTGTGCTTGCATCTTCTTTTTACTGAAGGATTAACAGGAGGAGGCAGTGTAAATGCAAGCCAAAGATACCCATCTAATTGGACATTTAGAGGAACTTCGCCGTCGTATCATCATAACAATGTGCGGCTTTATCTTTTTTTTAATTGTAACAATGATTTTTGTATCTGATTTGTATCGTTGGCTAATCAGGGATTATGACGGGAAGCTGGCACTGCTGGGCCCAAGTGATATTTTATGGGTTTACATGACTTTATCTGGTGTTTTTGCTATTGCATGCACCATTCCTCTGGCAGCGTATCAAACTTGGAAATTCGTTGCCCCCGCATTGAAAAACGAAGAGAAACAAGTGACGCTTAAGTTTATTCCAGGTCTATTTATACTTTTTATTTTGGGGATTTGTTTTGGATATTTCGTTCTTTTTCCAATCGTGTTGGGTTTCCTTACAAGCCTCTCTGCCGGGGAATTTGAAACAATGTTTACAGCTGAAAAATATTTTGCGTTTATGATTAACCTAACACTCCCGTTTGGATTTATATTTGAAATGCCGCTCGTCGTTATGTTTTTAACGAGATTAGGAATCCTGAATCCGACAAGGCTCAAAAAGGCGCGAAAAGTTTCCTACTTTGCATTGGTAGTCATGTCTATTCTCATAACGCCGCCCGATCTCGTTTCTGATATCTTAGTCATCGTTCCCTTACTAACGCTTTACGAAATCAGTGTTTCTCTTTCCAATTTTATTTATAAAAAAAGGATTAAAGCTGAAGCAGGTATGCAGGTCCAACTGGATGGCTAACCTGTTTTGGTTGTTTAAAAGCAGCGGATTTTTCAGCCTATAAAACAGCACCTGACGTAATCCCATGTTTAATCATAACGCCAACGGGAAGTAGACCTATGTATCGACTTTTTAGGAGGGATTATCTGATGGAACATCGCTCACAAGAAACTGCTGCAAGCAAGGCGCCAACAGAAGCCCGATTAAAACTAGCTGCTACCGCCATGGTAAGCAATATGAAGCTCCATGCAACTAAAAATGGCGGGGAAAAAGGGTCGACCACAACCGTCGATAAGGAAACCGCTAAGAAGATCATTGAACAATGGCCAGCCACGTCCAAAATGGCCGCCCAAAACACGATGGATTTTTATGGACCGCCAAACGAAGCAACTCCAAGTAAATTAATCTGGTATAACAACGGCCCTTGGAAACGGACAATTGCCTATCGTGACGAGGTGCCTCATGATTTTCCTGAACCGCACACCGACGTGCTTGAACAATTCATCGATTATCATGTACCTGCCGATAAAGTAGGTCTCGTCGCCCAGTTGGAAGGAAGCATTGTAATCGACCGGACAAAAGGCGAAGTTTCCGTCCACTGCGATAACGAAGGCGCCAACACATTGTCCTTGAACATGATGCATGAAATTGTTACAGGTAAACGCACGCCAGAAGAAGCGAGGGAATTTATCGCAAAGGAAATCGTTGAGTATATCATGGGACGCCCTGCCCCATATGCTGAGCGATTCCAATTCGAATTGCCACAAGGCGAGCAATGGGACACCGACGAACCATTAGTCCAAGACGTCCCCTTAGACCAAGCCCTTTCCAAAATGAAACAGAAATTGGGGCTGGATAAAAACTAAGGTGGACCTAGCGGCTACACTCAAAGAATAAAAATGCCTGCTCGTTTGCGTTACGCAAAAAGAGCAGGCATTTTTTCTATTGCAATAATCTAAAATGGTAACGCCGTTAGGGTTTCCCTTCCAATTCAAATGTTCAATTACTTAAATCGAATTCAACTCTTTCTGTAACTCAGTTCGTTTTTCTTCATTTTGTATCAAAGAAATAAAATACTGTGCTTTTTCCCGATAGGCAGCAGTTGTTTTATATTTTTTCGCATTTCCAATATTCTTTTCAGCCTTGGATATTATCGGATCTACCCCGTTAACGATAAAAGTTTCATTCCAGGTTGCTAAATAATTCGCCCTATCAATGTCACTTTCAATTAAGAGGATATATTCCAAGGCCTTTGCTTCATAATCACTATACTTGGTTTTTTTCGCCAAATCTATATATCTGTTGGCTTGTTTCACGTTAGGGTCTTCTTTGACGTATAATGCATTCCACTGATTTTGCAGCTGAGAGCGAAGTTGTTCATCCTGAACCAATTGAATAAGTTCATAGGCTTCCTTCACATAAAGGTCATTGTTTTTAAAACGTGCTGCAAATTCTAATTGTTTCTTGGCATTTTGGTATATAACACTATTTTCCCCGTCTGCTGTTTTAAGAATAGTGTCGAATTGAACCTGTGCCTCTTGGCGCAGTGTACTGTCTTCTATTTGGTTAATTGCTGCTATCGCAGATTTTACCGTGCTACTAACGTGGGAATTTCGTAGGTAACCGATTTTTTCCAAAGCAGAATCATAATTGGTCTTCTTCAAGCTATCATATAAGGCTTTTCTTTCAGCCTCCGCTTTTGCTGATTTTTCCCGTTGTGCGGCTTTTTCAACTTCTAGTTCCGCGAACATTCTATCTAAAGTTTTCTGAAGATCATTCAATCCATCATTCGCATTTTTTAAAACTTGCATACTTGTGGTGCCTGCGGAAGGTGTATTTTTCGCAGCAATTTCAGCCCTCACCTTTTCCAATTCCGCTCTAGCCTGGGCATTTAATTCTGCTACCTGATTCTGTAAATAAGCAACCCTGCCAAAACCATTTCCAGCTGAGGATAAAGCAAACGCTGCACCTGAAGAAGTATCAATGGCAACGACATAGCCTTCCTTTGCTAATGTTTCGTTTACATTGACAACATAATTTGTATAGCTATTCATACTTTGCATTGTTTCAAGCCAACTAATTGGAGCAAAAATCACCGCATCAACATTCGTGCCATAAAAGATACCACTAACATTATCTGTAGCCATGTTTGCAAGTTGTGAAATAACCGTATCTGCACTTTGGTATCCAGTACCAATAGCTCCTATAGGTGTTAATGTATTGACAGAAATCATTACAAAAGCATAGCTTGCACTTGCAGAGATAAGACCTATTTTTATATACGGGCTTGCTAATTCCTTAGCCTTATCAGCCAGGCCTGTTTCCACTTTAACGACTTCCTCTTGCTTTTCAGCCGCAAATGCTGCAGGGGTAAATGTTGATAATCCTAAACTTAATGCGATGCCTATTGAAATAATTCCTCTCTTCATTTCTTCCCCTCCAATTAGTTTTTTTACACTAGGAGCAGTTTGCCTTTAGCCCCTTTAAATACTTGAATTAAACGTTAACTCTTTCGTATATTAATCCCCAACATCCCAATAGGAATCTGTACCGGTTAAATAGTCGTAATCCAAGCCGCTAAACATATAATTACCGGTTGCTTTAGAGATACTGATTAACGAACTGACTCCAAACCCTTTTGTTCTCGCAAGGGCTCCGTTTTGTCCATATAAGTGAATTTCAACGGAAGCCTCATATTGTATAAAAGCTCCCTTGTCTTTGAATTCAACAGACTCATCGAGGTACTTAATTTCGTAACTGCTGTAATCTCCGTAGGTAATTTCATCAAAAAGAACATTGTATATTTCAGGAGGGCTATCTTGATCAAAAAGGGGAGTCAGGATTTCCCATGCTTCTTCCTCCGTTTTAGCCAATTCAATACTCGTTACTTTATCGAATAAGCCCCTGCCAATTCTTAGCATCATTTCTTCATTTACATCTTCTAAATAAGCGAAAGTTCCCTGGTTGTCTGCATCACGATAACTGCCATCCTGCACCTGGGATTCTTCAAAAACTCTCCTTACCGACAAACCTAATGGTTTCCCCTTTACATCGGCGAATATCACTTTTATCGACTTAGGTTCACCTTCTTTTAAAATTTGAGGCTCATGTAAGTAACCTTGGTAAACTCCTTGTTCCGTCAGCAAATTAAATACGGGAATCATGTCCTTATAGCCTAAGTAAAGATTCGTATCCGTTATACCTTCTTGAAATCCTAAAAGAGTCCTTACTTCAAGTTGTAGGATAAGCAGGTCAGGATTTGTTTGCATTTCTGCTTTTTGTACGTTAATTCCTAAACAACAGCGGGGTTCCGCGCCAACTAGAAGTGGAATCTCAGTTAATGTTGAGTCCTTTTGAATAGCAGCTTCGGCAGAAAGTTTATCTAACTCCTGCCCTCCCTTTTTTTCACCATTGTTCGCATTTTGAACGCTATCACTGCAAGAAGCCAGCAATGAAACTATCAGGATTGTTAAAAATAAAAATTTAGCCCGTTTCATCAAAATTCTCCTCGTAAGTTAAAAGTATGCCAATCTGACTTAGTAGTAGAGTGGTAGCGATCATTTTCTTTTTTAAACCAGCCTCCTTATTATTTGGGAAAAACAAAAACCCAACAATTAATGAATTGTTGGGCTGCATGAAACAGAAACAAAGAAGTGCAGCCCGACGATCATAGCCAAATGCCTTAGACTCGTAGCTTTGCGTCCCACCCTTTCAGATGGTTTGCCCAAATATTATTTTAATTATTTTATTATAGTCTATTTTACCTATTATTAATAGGATTTTTTTACTATGTTTCTATTAATTTCTATTTACGGATTACTATGTCCCCCTGAACTTCTCAATCATTCGTAAACACAACCGAATAGACATTAAAAGGCTCAAACTCATCTTCGTCTTCCGCACCTTCTTCATCAACTTCTTCAATCGGTATTCCATCGTGGAAAGGAAATTTCAAAAATTCCTCAAGGATAATCTCCAAATTCTCGATAACCTTATACTTACGGCCAAACGGCAGGCTCTTATGAAAATCCGATATTAGATCGAACCGCAGCCTCGCTGATTGCCACTCAAACCATACATATAAAATCATATTATGATCACTGTTTTTAACAATCTGTTGTTTTCGATTGTTTTGAACTTGATGAAAAAACGAAAGTAAATCTTCAGTTGCAAACTCGCTTGCCAAATCTTTTCCCAAAGAAATTGACAAAGTATTTTGGGCTATTTCATCATTCAAATCGTCAATAGATTCTCCGATAAACAACGTATCCTCAATAATTTCTTCCAACTCTTTTACGAACTCTTCTTTATTCATCGTTTCCTCCTAAACCATTCAGCTCTTTTGTGGAAAAATCGGCCCATACCACAAGCAAACTGTTCAACCGGCAGACATCAAATACCTAACGTTCACCTTCCCCGGTACACGCCAGCGACGGACAATATGCTTCCATCCCAACCCCGAGACCCCACCTTAAAAGTAGATCCCAACAAATTAAAATAAAAGTTATCCAAACACTAGAATGTCAAGTTTCCATTTTTCCATTCAGATAAGGTTACAGTAGCACTTAAACCGATACCTGGTCTTCGAACATTCTCCAATTGTTTAAGAGTTCTTTCTGCCTGAGCAGTTGCGACATTTAATAAGTACCTGGCAGTCCATATCCTTACATGCAGCGAATCATTTTCTAATAAAGGAATCAGCTCATGCAATCTATCTTGTTCCTTCAATATTAAGTAATTTTTGTGAATGTAATGGACAGCTCTATTAGCATATTTGATCTTTCCTTCTTCTAGCGCAGTATCATATTTTTTGCATTCATTTTCAAATTCAATCACGGCATTACTCTCCAAAATTCCACCCCTTTTTTCAGGTAATCAGATTCACTGGATAGCTTAGCTTATAAGAAAGTCAGTTATTAAACAAACTATGTCTCCATTTTCATCCATTCCCCAAAAACTTGGATAATTGCCATCTCCCCATCCACTTGAAAACATTGCAATGCTTGCTTTGTCTTTAATTGTTGTTACTATCCAACTTCTTGTAGCTTTGTATGCTTTATCAAACTCGTCTTCTAAATCGAGATAAAGCTCATAACCTGGATCCTCATCTTGCGGTTCATTTTCATAAGAAAGAAAAGTATTCTTAGTTTCTATATCCATGAAACAGCCTGTTCCAGAGTCCACTCCATAACCAAAATATTCGTCATCATCTTCCAACTCATTTATATTCTGTCCTGGTTGCAATGCCATCTCCCAAGCAGAAACTTTGTTATTGCTGAATTTAATCATTGCAAAAGCAATCCGTTCATCTTTACTTTCATATCGAATAATGCTAAATAGGACTGGATATTTTCCTGGGGTAACTTGTTTTGTAAAAGGCTCATCATCCATTCCAGTAAAAGGATCACAAGCTACGATTCGTCCACTCATCAGTTCTATTTCACCAATTTTTTTACAAAACATTTCCCTTTCTTCTGACATCGCTCGTTTTTCTCCATCATGAAACAACAAAAATGCAGGGTTCATTTTATACACCATTTAGCCCGCCTCTCAAAAACTTTTAATCTTTTTTCGAAAATTTCATTCCTCATTCAGGAGTTCAGTAATCAACTTGATTTTATTTATCAATTCTCGTTTTAATTCATATAAATCAGTAAAGACCAGTTAGACTACTACACTACGTTAAAAACCCCATACTTCATTCAACTTCAAAAGCCACCTGTGCCCTTCTCCTAACATATTCATCTTCGTCATGTAAAAATTGCTTGAGAAGAGTTTGTTTCTCTTCATTATTTACATGTATTTCGCCAAGTCCATATGCAATTTGCCAGCGGGCATCCGGGTCCGGGAACCTTACTGCTTGTTTAGCAATGTATAAGAACTGTTTTGGATTTTCTATTAATGCATCAATAATAATTTCGCACTCATTGTCTCTCGCTAAAATATATAGAAATTCATTAAGAAGCCCTTTATTCCACTTTTCAACAGGGGTTTCCTTAATTAACCTATTAACAAAGAGATAGATTTTTTCCCAATCCGGATACTCCGTTTCCCACTCCCCAAAGGATTTATCTGCCGTGGCAGCCCAATTCCTAAATCTTTCAATCTCTGAAAGCAATTCAATCATACTTTCCCCCCTGTTCGCTAAAGCTCCATCATTAATTGAGAAAATTATATATAGAAGAAACTCGCACTCCTTTAAGAAGTAAAACGCGAGATCCGCCCCCGCGCCCCCCTATTCCAGTACTAACGCACCAGTCCTCTCCATATTCTTATTATAAGGAAACAATTAGAAAGGGAGGTGAATTTTTTGGTAAATATTAGGGTTGGATTGCAGCCGATTGTACGGAATGTAAATTTACCGACTGTGTTGAAAACAGCATTCCTCCCGGGGGACTCCGTTGAACGATTATTCATCGCCACCCAGGTGGGGGAGATTTTTTACATAGGAGACGGTGGGTTAAGGACGTTTTTGGACATTCGCCCGCGTATTATAAAGCTGGGCTATGCGGGTGGCGGATATGACGAACGGGGGTTGGTGGGGCTCGCGTTTCATCCTCAATTTCCCACCAACGGCCTCTTTTATCTTCATTATTCAGCAGCTGGAACACAAGGACCCGGCGCACTTACTGAAGAATTTAAGCCCGACCCATGCAATCCGGGGACGTTAAACCTAAGATGGACAAACAGAGAAGCGCGCTTTGACCATATCGATACCGTCGAGGAATGGATGCTGCCATCCAATGGCCTACCCCAAAAACGGCGCACTTTACTGAACATACGGAGGCCATTTTTTAATCATAATGGCGTTAACAGCCTGAACTTTTCGCCTGAAACAGGCAAGCTGGTTTTAACAACAGGTGATGGCGGTTCAGGCTATGATCCATTCAATCTCGCCCAGGACGACATGGAAATGGCTGGCAAAATAATTGAAATCGATGTAAGCATAAACACGAATCTCAATAATCCTCCCATCGTCACACGTTTTAATGAACTTCCCCGCCCTATCCAGGAAACACTGGCCGTGATTGCCAAAGGAGTCCGGAATATACCAGGCATTTCATATCAGCGGATCCAGCAGCGGTTCACGAAATATGTGGGAATCGTCGGACAGGATTTCGCGGAGTCCATTTTCTCATTCGTTCAATTTCAGCCAATCCCGGTTACTCAGTTGGTTGAGGCCGCCCAAACAACCGCTGAAATTGGACAAAAAAGGTTAATTGACTTTGGCTGGCGCGGTTGGGAAGGCGCATTTCCCACCCCGGCTATAAGGAGCTGTCCCGGAAATCCGGCTGCAGCTACACATGCATTTGCCTATTACAACGACGCAGTAAAAACGTCCGAGACACGCATTCCGCCTTTCGTCACTTATCTCCACAGCGATAACCGCCCTGGTAAGTTCGGAGGGACAGCCCTCACTGGCGTGCAAGCCTACATGGGAACTGCCATTCCCGCCTTAACCGGAGGCGTCATATTCACCGACCTTGCCCGCAAGGAATCCTCCCCTGTCCGAGGGGTTTTAGCTTATTCCAGCGCAAGAACCGACCGGAAACTGAATGATTATACTGTCATAGAAACTGATAATCCTTTTGGCTCCCAATCCGCCTACTATGTCAGCCTCGGAACCAACCAGAACCAAACCCGGCTCTATCTAGGGGCTTATGGCTCGATGAGAGTAACCGACTTTAACCGAGGCACTGTTTTTGAAATTTTACCTTGAAGCGAGGGACCGAACTTAAAGCAAACAAAAAAACGCCCCCGTTAAAACTGCTCCAGCGGCAGCAACGGGGGCTTCAATCATTAATCAAGTTGGGATTATGATATATTTACACCGTCATTGTCACCCAACAGGATTTGAGTGACTTCCTTTTGGGAGTTTGGCAGGACAATGTCACTCAACGGGATTTGAGTGACAACCAAACCGGACATTCACCGTCGGTTGTCAAGAATCGCGAGCTTGCGTGACAACTAAACAGGATTTTCACTCTTGGTTGTCACGAATCCAGAACTTGCGTGACAACTAAACAGGATTTTCGCACTCGGTTGTCACGAATCAAGAACTTGCGTGACAACCGAACCGGATTTTCCTCCTTGGTTGTCACTAATCGCTATCACCATGGCTCAAAAACAGTCTCTCGCTCAAAAAAAAAGTATGCTCCAAGGGGTACGCCAAACCACCACCCCATAAGAAAGCATACTTTTCAAATTAACCGAAGCATGAGGGAAACCTCCTCATGCTTCCAATTATTTTCACGCACGTGCACTTTTAATTTTTTCAACAAACTGCTGGGCCAATGTGGTGATGGATTGATAATCCCCTGTTTTGGCGCCTGCTGTAAGACTGCTTCCAGCACCTACAGCAACGGCCCCTGCTTTGATCCACTGATCGACATTGTCGATGCTTACGCCGCCTGTTGGCATGAGATTTGCCTGTGGCAGTGGGCCTTTGATCGATTTAATGATGTTTGGACCGAAAGCTTCTCCCGGGAAAACTTTTAAAATATCAGCACCGAGTTCCATTCCTTTGACAACGTCCTTAATCGTCATGACACCCGGCATATATGGAATTTGATACCGATTGCAAAGCTTCAGTGTTTCTTCATCCAAATACGGGCTGACCACATATTCCGCTCCGGAAAGCATGGCAATCCTTGCTGTTTCGGAGTCCAGAACCGTTCCTGCGCCGATAATGATTTCATTTTGATATTCTTTTGCCAGCTCTTCGATGACCTTAGTCGCGCCTGGAACAGTGTAGGTAATTTCAATCGCGGCTGCTCCGCCTTTTAGGCAGGCGTCGGTAATTCTTTTCGCTTCATCGGCATCATTCGCCCGGACAACGACAACTAAGCCGGATTCTGTTATTTTGTTTAGAACTTTCCACTTTTTACTCATTTCCACATACCCCTTACGCTTTCCATTTTGGATTATCAATGACTTCAGGTTTGCCATCTATCTCTACTACAAGCTTTCTATATCCTTTTGTTTCAATGGTGCCATAATCATGGCCGGCATCGGCACGGAAAGTAAAGAACGTTACTAGCGGTTCATTACCCAGGTTAATGCTGCGGTGGGCATAACGTGGTGGAACATAGACAGCCTTTCCAGGGGAGAACTCCTGGATATCCCAATCCCCTTCTGGATTTTCCATCATCATTGCACCCTTGCCGCTTAAGCAGTAATACACCTCACCCGTTTCTAAAATGGTATGGAAGTGGCCTTTTGTCATATAGTACTCATTTCCGACTTTTCCAGGGTAAAGGATGCTTGTTCCGAATAACAAATCCCCTGAAGTTTCCGGCAAGTCCAGTTCATAAAACTCATACGTAAGCGGGTCGCCACTTTCAAGCGCGGCATTAAATGCTTCTTCATCTGCATACATGCCTTTCATTTTCGAAAGGTGGCGCTTCGTCGATTCCTTTGATGTCGATAAACCGGTCACAAGGTCAAAATCAACCGTAAATGGTCTTACAATATCTTTTACACTCATTCTTTCCACCTCATAAATTTTATTTTTAAAAAATGGGTCCTACCATCCCTCTTTTGAACCTATAAACCCTCAACTCTATCTCATTTGATTGGAAATTTGTTCAATCCGGTCAAACACTTTCCCGGTAATATCAATGTGGAATACTTCGGCAACAACCTGTGTCCAGCCGTGAATAAAGTAAATCCAGCCGTCTTCTATATACAGCTTCCGCGCTTCCTTTTGACGAATCGCCTGATGCATAAAATCAAGTTCGCCGCGATAATTCAACTCCCAAACCAAGCTTTCTTCCGGGAAGATGGCATCATCCGTTAAAGGTGAACCTGGGCGATCCTTACCCAATCCGGTCGCATTAATGACAAGCGAATGTGGTTTCAATTGTGCCAAAAGGGCATCGTTTTGGGTTGGTTCCGGTGTTAAATGGTACTCAGCTTCAACATTCGGATTGATTTCTTTAATGATTCGGGCAATCTCATCAAGGCGCCCTTGGCTGCGGTTTGCTACCACAACTTTAGAAGGAATGTTTTCCCCGTTTTTCGGATCCAGTAAATAGGAACTGATGGCAATCGCACTTCCCCCCGCACCAATTAGGAACAGTTCGCCGCCATGATCTTTCCAGTAGTTTTCCGGTATGAAGGCTTCCATAGCCAAGCCGCTGGAAATTGGATCTTTTGCATAGCCTTCCAGCTTGCCATCCTTTTTCGATATCGAAGAAAGTTCACCAAACATTGTGGCATATGGGTCAAGATAGTCAAACAAATCCTTGGCCGCATCGTATAGGTCGATTTTATGTGTGGTGACCAACGCGCCAAGTGATAATTCATCATTTTTAATAAATTCCACGACATCCCGATAAACTTGCGGTTCAGCATGAATCTCGATGTCAATTCCTTTTAAGACGACATTTCCAAGCTCCAATGCTTCTGCCCAGCGTGGGAAAAGCTTCATGATGGAAGATTTCGTTGTGGTGACACCAATAAAATACATCGTAGGCAGGGTTGCTTTCTCTGGTAGTTTCATAGAATGATTCCTCTCCTTATAAATGATTGTGTTCACAACTATTGCTAAATGCTTTTGCAGGATTGTCGCGCATCATTTTGTTAATAACGGTTTTTGAAACACCGCTCTGTTCGAGTTTTGGCAAAAACGAGGTTGTTAAATAATCCAAACCAAGTTCACCGCCATAGCTTTTCAATCGTTTTCGAGTCGTATCGAGCCCGAGCAGCAGCTGATCCTCAAAGCCTGCCTCCAGTAGTTTTAAAATAAACTGTACTTCCTCTTCATCGGAATGATATTTAAAGCGGCCAATCGTATCCAGTTCCACATAAACCCCTGTCCCAGCTACATGGAGCGCATAATCGATATTGTCCATCTTCCGGTCCAAATGGCAGATGATTAATTTGTCCGGTGCGACTCCAAGATCGGTATAAAGCTTGATCTGATCAAGGGCTGCCCGCCCCATTTCCGTATGGCTCATGATCGGTGCACCGGTTTCCACCGCAGCTTGAGCAGCTGCTTTGAAAAGCCGGTAGAGCGGCCCGCCTACACCATCTAAATCAGATGCCGTTTTGATAATCCCGGCTTTGGCCGCTATTTGTACCTCCGGCCATGCTTCCTCGCCATCTGTGTACATCCCATTTTCCAATTCATCGATAAATAATTGTGTTAGTTTATCGGCGTCCGCCGTCCGGATCCAGTGGTTTTCATGGTAAAAAATCAGTTTATGGAAACCGGTGGAGGCAACGATTTGCACACCCGTTTGCCTTGATGCTTCCATCAGCCATTGGCTATGGCGGCCGCTTCCTACCGGTTGGGCGTCGACAATCGTCTTTCCGCCGACCGCTTTAAACAATCGTAATTCTTCAACCGTTTTATCAAAGTCATCTATTCGCAATGCCGGGTCGATTGTAGCTGATACTCCATCCTTTAGAAAAAGATGCTCATGACTGTGGCAAAAACCGATATCCTCCGGTGCAATCGGCCCAGTGACTGTATTTATGACAGCCTTTTTCATTTAACAAGTTCCTTTTGTGCAAGCATGTTGAGCAGGTTTTCCGTTGAAACCATTGCCATCCGTTCAACCGCCTCATGCGTGTAAGCACCGACATGTGGTGTCAGGATGAAATTCGGCAAAGCTACTAATGGATCACCCTGTTTTGGAGGTTCCATCGAGTACACATCCTGCGCCGCCACGCCCAGTTTTCCGTTGGCTAGAGCATCGTAAAGGGCAGCTTCATCGACCAGCTCTCCGCGTGCAGTATTAATAAGAACCGCGGAAGGTTTCATCAGTTTCAACGTTTCGGAATTGATCAGGCCTTTCGTATCTTCGGTTGCCGGCAAATGAAGAGTAACAATATCTGCTGATTTTAATAATTCATCCAAATCCAATTGCCTTTCTACCCCATAGGCTTCAAGAAATTCCTGATCATTGAAGTATGGATCATAAATTGTTACTTTCATTCCAAGTCCAACAGCCCGTTTGGCAACCTCTTTTCCGATTTGCCCGCCACCGACGATGCCCAGCTGTTTATTAGTTAATTCAAAGCCAATCGTGCGATTCCAACCGTTTGCCTTCACGCCGGCAGCTACTGATGGAATATGTCTTGCGGCTGCAAACATGAGCCCGATTGTGTGCTCAGCTACGGAAATCGAATTGGTGCCGACAGCATTTTTCACAGGAATCTCTAACTCTGCCGCCCGTTTTAAGTCTATATTGTCCATACCTACTCCATATTTTGAGATGGCACGGAGGTGTTTACATTGTTCCAGAACATTAGCTGAAAGCGGATCGACACCGATAATAATGCCGACAACATTGTCTTGTGCCGCTTCGATGATTTCTTCTTCCGTCATCGTTCTGCCTAAATTATTTTCAATGATTTCATAACCATGTTCCTGCAGCATTTTATGGGCTTTTTCTTTGTAGTTCTTAAATGATTTTGGCGTAATTAAAATTTTTTCTGCCATGTCATCCTCACCCCATCAGGTTATTTATGAATCTATTCCATAATTTTGTAATTATGTAATTATGTCATTACATAAGACCATAAAAAAATATTAACGGCTCATTTCAAATGTGAAGCTATTGCGGTCCCCGCGATATTTAGCATGTGAATATTCAATCGGGATTCCGTTCGATAAAAACGTAATACTTTTAATTAACTGGATGGGCGCTCCATGTTTTACATTGAGCAATTGTGCTTCGTAATCACCTGCCAAGGTCGCTTCCAATTTTCTCGTCGCCTTTGAAATACGGCAGGTTAATTTCCTTTCAATAAGCTCATACAAAGATTCCTGTTCCAGGTTTTTATTAAGAAGGAATTGACAGTAAGTGTATGGCAAATAGGTGTCGACAAATACAATGGGATCTTCATTGGCAAACCGCAATCTTTGCAGCTTGATGACCTTTTCGCCCTCCGGTATCCTTAAAGCCTTACTTACCGGTTTATCACTCGTTACTGTTGTGATGCCAAGAACTTTCGTTGATGGGAGCATGCCCTTACTTTTAATTTCATTATTAAAACTGTCTAACACCTTCAGAAATTCCTGTTGGATTTTCGGGCGGGAAATAAATGTCCCCTTCCCTTTTATTCGATACAAGTATCCTTCAAACACCAATTCATTAATAGCCTGCCTGACCGTCGGGCGGCTGATTTGAAAGTGCTGGCTGATTTCATGCTCGGTTGGGATCGGCACTTCCAAATTATCATGGTTATGGAGAATATAATCCAACATAATTTCTTTTAACTGAAAATATAAGGGAGTTGGAATCGCTTTATTCAATGTTTTTTCAAATAATATAGACATACCTATACTCCTGATCAACTCGATTCTATTATGTAGTAACATAACAACATAATGACAACTTTATCTTAAAGCTAACCAAATTATTTGTCAATTTTAACATTCAGCAGGATGTGTATGCCTGGAGCTCCTCGCTAAACAGCTTTTTGAAAAAACAATCCACGTAAAAACGTGGATATTCAGCATTATTCCATATCAATCATAACCTTCATCGCATAATCTTTTTGCTCATCAACAATCCTATATGCTTCCGGATAATCCGAAAATTTTACACGATGGGTGATTAACGATTCAAATTCAATCAGGCCAGCATTTACAAGCTCAATTGCTTTGATATAATCCTCTTCACGATACATCGCACTGCCGAGTAAGGAAAGTTCATGGTCTTGAACAATCCCCATATTCACTTTGCCTAATTCACCGACTACCCCGACAACGACGATTGTGCTGCCTTTGCGGGCAGTTTCGATGGCTTGGTTAATGGTGGCGTTAATTCCAATGCATTCAAAAATAATATCAGCCCGGTCAGTTCCAAAATGCTTAAGGATAGTTTCAGCTAAATCTTCGTTTTTGGCATCCACAATTCCGAGGCCACACTTTTGTGCCAGTTCAAGGCGATATGGGCTTAATTCAGACACAAGAACAGCTTCTGCTCCCATCGCTTTCGCTGTTTGGGCTGTTAAGTTGCCAATTGGGCCGCCGCCCAACACGACTATTTTTTTGCCTGTTACATCACCTGCGCGTCTAATCGCATGAACAGCGACAGCAAGCGGCTCAATCATCGCACCGTGATCCCAGCTCATTTCTTTCGGCAAAGCCAGCGCTTTATCGGCATCGACAACAAAATATTCACTCGCCATACCGGTAGTCTGGAAACCCATTACTTTTAATTCTTCACAGTCATTATAAAGGCCGTGTGTGCATGGATAGCATGTACCGCAGACCACTTGAGGCTGGATGGTAACCTTGTCTCCTACTTTTACATTCGTTGCCTCGCTTCCAACTTCGACAACCTCTGCAGAAACCTCATGCCCCTGAACAACCGGATAACTGGTAAATGGATGTTTCCCATGATTGACGTGAATATCAGAGCCGCAAACCCCAATGCGTTTCATCTTAATTTTGATTTGATTTGGCTTCACTTCCGGTACCGGAACATCATTAAATTCAATCTTCCCTGGTTCAACCATAATCGCTTGAAGCATTGTTTTTCGTCTCCCTTATTATGAAATCATTTCAAACTATCAGCGATAAGTAATCACAGCCTTCTTTTGCACCTTATGTTCCAAGTACTGCTGGAAGGCCTGCAATATGTTTTCGAATGGGAAGTAATCTGAAATAAATTCTTTCAGGTTCAGCTTACCTTCTCTAATCCAAGTTAAAATTTGTTCGTAAGCTTCACCTTCCTCCAATTTAGAAGGCATTTGTTGGAAGTTAAGCTTCCAATTGTATGGGGCTTTTTTCCAATCTAACTGCATGTTGTCCGTTCTTGGTACGCCATAACAAAGAATTTCACCGCGATCGGCGAGCAATTCCATTGCCTGATTGATGATTTCCGTAGAACCGACGGCATCGAGCACATACTTGACCCCATCCGGGTGGATTTTTCGAATTTCATTTTTGATGTCGCATTCACGGCTGTTTAAGGCAATTGCGGCCCCACTATCCAATAAAATTTGTTTCTTTTCTTCACTTCTGGCAATGCCAATCACGGACTGATTACCCATTAAACTCATTAGCTTGATAAAAGTTGTGGCGACGGGACCGCTGCCGAATACGACAACACTATCATGTGGCTGAATGCCAAAATAGGTAAGTGTACTATATACTTCCCTCAAGGTAACAAGCATGGCAGCATCTAAAGCGTCAATATCTTGAGGAACAATCTGCTGCGCATAAGCCGCTTCCGGGATGGGCTCATCCTTATAGGCTGCCTTATCATGGATGACACCGTACTCACTGAAGGCACCCCATGCGGAACCTAAAGAACCATAAAGTTCGGGATCTGCATCCGTAAACGGAAGCAAGACAATATCGCCAACTTTAAAGCTGGTAACTTCGGAACCCACTTCAACCACTTCACCTACCGCTTCATGACCGAGCATGACCGGATACGCTTCCTTTGAAAATCCTTTAAAGGCAGTTTTAATAATGGTGGCATCCGTACCACATATTCCGCAGCTAATTGTTTTCACGAGTGCCTGTTTCGAGTGGTAACGGGGAATCGGAACTTCCTTTACCTCTAACTTGCCATGAGCATCTACCACAAGGGTTTTCATCTAATCTTCTCCTTTGGCAATTAAACTGCCTTTTCAGACTTATCTGTAAGGATTTGCAAGAAAACAGCCGCGATAATGATTAAACCTTTAATAATATCCTGCGGATACGAAGGGACTGCCATTAGGTTCATAATATTACCGATCAATGCAAGGATAAGGGCACCCGCTACCGTTTTGGTAACCCATCCTTTACCTCCTGCAAGGCTTGCACCACCAATTACACAAGCTGCAATTGCATCGAGCTCTTGTCCCATACCGACTGTTGCGCTACCAGTTGACGACCTTGCTGCAATAAAGATTCCAGCTAAAGCTGAAAGTACACCTGCAACCGCGTAAGTTGATGTGATATAACGTTTCGTACGGATACCAGCAAGCTGAACCGCTGTTGGGTTACTACCAATGGCGATAACGAGTCGTCCCCATCCGGTAAATTTTTGGATTAAGGCAAAAATAATCACTAAAGCTGCTGCGATAATAATAATAGGAAAGAAAAATTCACGGCTGACAAGCTTGTCCAAAGTGCCGATTTGTAATTTAACTGGGGTTCCATTTGTTAATACAAAAGAGACCCCCCGAGCGATAACCATCGTTGCCAATGTTGCCACGAAACCTTGGAAATTTCCGTATGCAACCAACACTCCCGAGAAAATTCCAAAAACCAATCCAACTGTCATCGCCACTAGCATCGCTGGTAAAAAGTGCATTCCGAAATCGGTAATCAAAATCGAGGAAACGGTTGCCCCAACGGCCATAACGGAACCAACGGATAAGTCAATGCCTCCGGTCATGATGACGAAAAGCATACCAACTGCGACTAAAATTGGCCCAGCTTGTTGTAGGAAGATATTCCGTATATTCATCGAAGTTAAAAACGTGTCCGAAAGTAAACTACTGATAATCACTAACACTAGCAAGATGATATAAGTATTGTTATCGATTAAAAATTGTTTAAAATCGAATCGCTTTCTTGTACTTACTGACTGTGCTTGTCCCAATTCTAAGTTAGCCATGATCGTTTAAACCCCCATCGCCAGTTTAATTAAGTTATTTTCACTTAAGTCTGATTTTTTTACTTCCCCTTCGACAGATCCATTGCGCATAACAATCGCACGGTCACATATCCCAATAATTTCCGTCATTTCAGAAGAAATAACGATAACGCCTACCCCTTCTTCGGCAATTCGGTTGATAATCCTATAGATTTCTGTCTTTGCCCCAACGTCTACACCGCGAGTCGGCTCATCAAAAATAATCAGTTTACAGTCGGCAGCAAGCCATTTAGCAAGAGCGATTTTCTGTTGATTCCCCCCGCTCAGGCTATTGGCATTATGCTCGGTCGAACCGTACTTCGTTGAAATGTCTGCCAATAATTCCTTTACATAGCTTTTTTCTTTCTTATGATTAATAATATCCAGTTTTTTGACTTTAGACAGTGAAGCTAAAGTTGTATTGATTCGAATGCTCTGTTCCAGCAGCAAGCCTTGTTTTTTCCGATCCTCAGTAAGAAGGCCAAGCCCATTTTTAATTGCTTCTCTAGGGTCTTTGAAATGAACTTCTTTGCCAAAATAAATAACTTTGCCAGAATCCCTTTTATCTGCTCCAAAAATGGCCCGCATCGTCTCTGTTCGGCCGGATCCCACTAAACCGCTAAACCCAACAACCTCTCCTCTTCTGACTGAAAAGCTCACATCATTCACCATACTGCCGGCTGAGAGGTTTTCTACTCTTAAAATTTCCTCGCCGATTTTCGCATGTCTTTCAGGGAATAAATGAGTAATTTCGCGGCCTACCATCATGGAAACCAATTGTTCTTTATTTATAGATGAAGTGACAACTGTGTCCACATATTTTCCGTCTTTTAGTACAGTGATACGATCACTTAATTCAAGCAATTCTTCCAAACGGTGCGATATGTAAACAATACTTACACCGTTATTTTTCAACTTCCTTATAATATCAAACAGCTTTTGAATTTCTGAAAAAGTCAAAACCGCCGTTGGTTCATCAAAAACCAAAACTTTGGAATTTCTAGTTAAACATTTACAAATTTCAACTATCTGTTGATAAGCTACACTTAAACTTCCTACTTTTGCATCAGGATCGATATCTTCGAATCCTAATTTAACCAATTGTTCCTTTGCTCTGCGCTTCAAAGATTTCCAATTGATAAACATTCCTGATTCAACGAGTTTATCAATAAAAATATTCTCTGCTACTGAAAGGTCCGGTGCGAGCATGAACTCTTGATAGATAACTGAGATACCAAGATCCATTGCATTTTTAGGTGATGCGATCTTCACTTCTTTACCTTCGATTAATATCTGGCCTTCATCTTTCTGATAAGCACCAGCCAGAATTTTCATTAAAGTGGATTTACCTGCGCCATTTTCACCAATCAGAGCATGGATTTCTCCTTTTTTAATGCCCATCGAAACATCTGTCAATGCTTTAACCCCACCAAAATGTTTTGAAATATTACTCATTTCTACGATGTAATCATTCTGCATCCTCTGGTTCTCTCCTTTCTATAGCAGTAATAATAGTAGAAAAAAATCCTCCTCTTTGTGCCAAGGAGGATTTTTTCAGCTTAACGTCTTTCAATTCCTAATCTACCAATCTAAGTTTTTATTAGAAACCGTATTCATAGTATTCATCGACGTTTTCTTGTGTAACAGCTGCCGGCTCAGTTAACGAGATATCCGGATAGCCCCAAGGATCTTTTCCATCTACTAGAATTTCCTTTGCAATTTGAACGCCTAACTGTGCAACTTTAGTTGGGCTGTTTTCACCTGTTGCAAAATATTTGCCTTCTTTAATTAAGTCATAAGCTTCTTTAGCACCATCAGCAGCCGCTACGATATCAACGCCTTCGATGCCGGCATTGCTAAGAGCAGTCATTGCACCAAACAACATTTGGTCATTTTCACCTAATACGGTAGTCAAGTCCTGGTTTGCAGTGATTAAGTCCTCTGCTGCTGTCAGGCCTTTTTCCGCTGTCCAAGCGCCCCAGCCTTGTCCAGCTAGTGTAAATTTGGCAGCCTCATGTGTCGCTTTACCTTTTTTCCCTAATTCATCATCCAATGCATCCGCTTGTTTCCATGCTTCTTCTTCGGATACGCCGGTTCTGCCTTCAATGATGCCGGCAAATAATCCAGTTCTTCTTTCGTCACCCGCTACGTTACCTTTCGCACCGCTTAGGATAATAGCCTTGATTTCTTCATCACCCATTTTTTCAGCGTATGCAAGCCCGACTAAGCGGCCGTTTTGCTTGTTGTCTGAGTATACAGTTGTAACGTCCTTGGCTCCTTCTCCAACACCGCTATCAAGGTTGATAACAGGGATTTCAGCGTCAGCGGCTTTATTGATGCTTGGAACCGCTGCATCAGGTTCAACGCTATCTAAGAAAATAAGATCCATTCCTTGAGCAATAAGAGTTTCCATGTTTTCAGCTTCTTTAGCTGTATCACCATTTGCATCAAGAACCGTAACTTTCCAACCTTCAGCTTTTCCATATTCCTTGACAGCGTTTACAAGCGATACAAAATATGGTGAGTCTTGAGTTTTAATAGCAAATCCTACTTTAAACTCGTTATCCGACTTCCCGGATGCTGAATCACTTGATGAACATCCAGCTACCACCAACATTGCCATTGCGAGAACAAGAATAAACCTAAATAAACCTTTCTGTCTCATCTGTTATTCCCCCTATGAAAGTTATTAGATACATACATAATATTGTTACTACATTACAATGTTATGTTTATACATACTATACATGAAATTGTTACCGTTATCAATATTCTGATTTCAAAAAAATTTTAATCTTATTAGCGCTTACATTCATTATATCAAAATATCATAATAAACGTTTGATATTTGCTCTATTTATTAAAAACCATTTATTGTTATACTTCCATAGTCCTGAGTTGCTATTTTACAATACCTTAAAACTTCGTCACAAAAATCTTTGGCGAAGCAACGGAAGGCCTGGCAATTCCTTCAAAGAATCAATCACGGCATCGAACTTCTCTACAGTACCAAATCCATATCTGGCAAACACGAACGGAATACCGGCTTCCTTTGCCGCATGGCTGTCTCCTGCCGTATCGCCAACATAGATCGATTTCTTTAATTGGTTACGATTCATAATTAGACGGATATTCTCTGCTTTTGACTGGCCCGTCCTGCCTGGATATTCAAAGTCTTCAAAATACCCTTCCAAGCGGTTCCCTTTAATAAAGCATTGGATATAGCCTTCCTGGCAATTACTAACGATAAAGAGACGATAGTTTTTCCGCAAATCGTTGAGTGTCTCAAAGAAATACGGGAAGAGAATACCGCCATCCTTTTCAAGATAAGGACATTGGTTTTCGCAGCTTTCTGCCATGATGTCCAAGGCGACTTGCTCCGGAGCATCTGGAAATAGTTCTTTCGCAATCACTTCTGTCGGTAATCCATACAAGCCTTTTAACTGCTCAACCGTCACTTGCAAGTCGACACCATGCCGGGCAGCCGATTCCGACCAAATCATAGCTCCGACATGGGTAGTATCCCAAAGAGTACCATCCAAGTCGAATATAATACTATCAACCATTTTTTAGTCTCCTTTATCGAGGATTGACCTGTTACACAATCGTAAAACCGCCGTCAATAATCAAATCAGTACCTGTGGCAAAAGAAGCCGAATCTGATAATAAGTAAATGACCGCGCCTGCTAATTCTTCCGGCTTACCCATCCGTTTCGTTGGCGTTAATTCTTTCCATAAATCTTGCCAATCCTCGCGAACAAATGATGTCAACTCGGTAAAGATATAACCTGGGCTGATGCAATTGACGCGGATCCCTTTATCTGCCCATTCTACAGCCAACGATTTCGTTAATTGAACGACAGCTGCTTTAGAAGTATTATAAGAAGCCTGGCGCTGCGGATAATTGACAATCGTTCCTGACATGGACGCTGTATTGACAATCGCACCTTCTTTATTGCGGGAAATCAAATATCGGCCAAATGCCTGGGCTACAAAGAAAATACCGTTTAAATTGACATCGATAACTTTCAGCCACTCATTTGGCTCTAAATCAACAACAGGCTTTTGCAAAACAATTCCTGCATTGTTAAACAGCAGGTCCAGTTTTCCCATTTCAGCATCGGCTTTTTCAATCGCAGCAGCAATCTCTTCCGGTTTCGTCACATCTACTTCGAAGGCGATTGCTTTCCGTTGATATTCCTTGGAAATCGCTTTTGCTGCAGCCTGTGCCTTTTCACCCTGCTTGTCAAAAATAACAAGATCTGCCCCAACTGCGGCAATATGTTCTGCTACTGCTTTCCCAATTCCTTGTGCTCCTCCGGTGATTAAGACAACCTTGCCTTCTAGTGAGAATAATTTTTTCAACATATCCATGGAAAACATCCCCCTTCAAACGGTATATTTCTCATAACCGGTTAATGGTTACTTGGTGATAAAGATTTTGCCTATCCTCTTCCTTAAAACTGCCGGTTGTCATTGTTAGTGTATTGGCAGCCGACACCGAAATGGCATATCGAAGCATATCTTCTACAGGAAGGTTTCGTGCCAGCCCAACCGCAAAAGCTGCGACCATCGAATCCCCTGAACCCACTGTATTGACAGGGTTTAACTTAGGAGGTTTACCATGGTAAACAGCATCTTCCGTGACCAGTAATGCCCCCTCCTTGCCAAGTGAAACAACAACCATTTCAATTCCCTTCTGCTGTAGCCTTTTTGCCCCATCCACTAGCGCTACAAAGTCATCGACTGAAATGTTTAATAACGCCTCGACTTCTTCACGATTCGGCTTGATGATCGTAGGACAGGCTTTAATCCCTTCTTTTAACAAGCCACCGCTCGTATCAAGGATCACTTTTTTCCCTTTTTCTTTCACAATGGACACTAATTTGGCATAAATATCTGTTCCTACCCCTTTGGGCGCACTTCCGGAGATGGTAATTACATCACTTTTTTCAATCACTGCGGCAAATTTGCCAAGAAAATCTTGCAGTTCCGCCTCGGTAACAGGCTCTCCCGGTTCCAAAAACTCTGTTGAATTCCAGTTGCTGTCCAAAATATTGATGCATGTTCTCGTCTCTTGGGCAGTGTGGGAAAAGTCGAAGCGAATTTGTTGTTCGCGCAGCAAATCCTCGATATAGGCACCGGCATGTCCGCCAACAAATCCCGTTGCCAACACCTCTTCACCGCAAAGTTTAATGACCCTCGCAACGTTTAAGCCTTTTCCGCCGGGCGTTTTCGTGCACTGTTGTACACGCATCACTTGCCCCGGTTTTAACTCGTCGATGACGTATGACTTATCAATAGCCACATTTAACGTAACGGTTGTAATCATTTTTAACCCCTTCTTCTTCCTAAAACCAATTTATTGTTCACTGTCAATTAAGATTTTTGCTTTTACAACACCAGGGGTTTTGTACATGTTAAAAGCTTCATCAATTTTACTTAACGGAAGCTTTTTGAAAACAAGCGATTCATCCAGCTTAAATTCTCCATCTCGGATATATTGGGCCGTCAACTCCCATTCCTTGCCAGGGAACTCATTGCTATAGGACATCCAGGATCCGGTTAAATTAAATTCCTTCCTATTTAATTGCTCCCACTCTTCAACCGTAAATGAGAGCTCTGTCGTAGGCGTTCCAATCAAACAAACCCCGCCTTTGTTGGCCACTAAATCAAACGCCATCTTTATTGTCTTCGTACTACCGGCCGTTTCATAAACATAATCGAACCCTCTTCCGTTCGTCAGAGCTTTGGCCTGTTCAATAAAGCCTTCGCTAAGTGTATTAATCCCTTCATCCGCACCGTATTTCCTTGCAAGTACCAAACGCTCCTCGTTAATGTCAAAGACCACAATCTTCTTGGCGCCAAAAATCTTAGCCCACTGCATCGTAAATAATCCGATCGTGCCGCAGCCCAAAATCGCTACCGTACCTCCAGGCTTATAGTCCAAACGATTTAAGCCATGCAAGGCAACTGTAATCGGTTCAAAAAAAGCTCCATGTTCAAAGCTAATGGAATCATCAAATTTTACCGCGTTTTTTTCCGGGACAACGACGTATTCCGCGAAACTGCCAAATTGCCTTGATCCTATAAAACTATAATGCTTGCAAAGCGCGTAATCCCCTTTTTCACAGTCTTCACATTCCATACATGGAACGAGCGGAACGCCGGCAACCTTATCGCCCACTTTTAATGTTTCCACACCTTCGCCGAGCTTCGCCACAACACCGGAAAATTCATGCCCCAACACATTGGGATAGTAGTGGGATGCATTTCCATTTACTCGCGGGATATCCGAACCGCAGATTCCGGTATATTTCACCTTGATTAATACTTCACCTGCCTTCGGAGAGGGGGTTCGGATTTCCTCATATTTAATGTCCTCTCTTGCATGAAGTACTCCTGCTTTCATGATGTCTCGCCCTTCCTACTGTCGATTATAGGAACTGAAAGTATTCTTTAAGCTTTCATATAGTTCCAAATATAAGTCCATTGACTTTTGATACTGTTGATGATGATTCATATCTGGTGACTGCACCCGTGTTATTTTCACGGTTTCACCCACAGCGTCGGCAAAATCACGGTATAATCCTGTACCGACTCCAGCCAGCAGCGCAGCGCCAAGGGTTGTGGCTGTATCAGATGTTGGGACACTAATTTGGCAGCCCGTCACATCAGCATAAATTTGTATCCATAACTCGCTATTGGCCGCTCCGCCCATTGCCCGCAAATCCAGTTCGTGTAAATTTACCCCCGCTTCCTCGGCCGCTTTCAGATTATGGTACACAGAGAATACAACGCCTTCCAAAGCCGCCCGTACTAGATGTCCTTTTGTTTTGTCAAAACTTAGGCCATAGAAGACCCCTTTCGCATCCGGGTTCCAAATTGGCGAACGTTCACCGGCCATGTATGGCAGGAATGTTACTCCCTCTGACCCTGGGGGAATCTCCGCTGCTAAAGCAGTTAACTCATCAAATGATGCCCCTGCACCGAACTCTTGTTTAAACCAGCGCAAAACGCCACCGCCGCCAACAGTTCCGCCTTGCAGCAGCCATAGATCCGGAACGACGTGGGGGCTGAAGATTAATTTCGGATGAACAAAAGGCTCGTCAACACAAACGCTCATCCCCCCAGCCTGGCCTCCCTGGATCTGGGTCTGTTTTGGCAGGTAGACACCGGCACCTAAAGTACCACATGCGGCATCTAGCCCGCCGGCGACAACCGGCGTCCCTTCAGCCAAGGTTGTTAAGGCCGCTGCCTCTTTTGTCACGGTTCCAATAATATCATGGCACTGGAAAATATCCGGGACCTTATCAATTGATAACCCTAAAGCACTCGCCAACTCTTCATCATATGTGCCCGTCTTCGTATTGTAAAAATGCAATCCGTAGTTTTGGCATTTATCGGAAGACATGGCTCCAGTCAGTTTCATGCCAATATAACTATTACTCTGCAAAAACTTATACGTTTTTTCATAGAGTTCAGGCATAGTTTCCTTGAACCATAACAATTTGGGCGTCGTATAGGATGGCAAAAAGGAATTGCCCGCAACCTCAAAAATTCTCTCCTCGCCAATTTCCGTTATTACCCGCTCCGCAATATCCTTTGCGCGGGTATCCATCCAGATCGGTGTTTTAGCCAAACAATTTCCTTGTTCATCAACCGGGATGGCGGACCATCCTTGCCCGGCAATACCAATTCCGGCAATCTGCCGAGGGTTAATTTCGGCCTCTAGGATACATTCGCGAATTCCGCGGCAAACCCCGTTCCACCATTCTTCCGGATCCTGTTCAACCCACCCCGGGTTTGGGTAATACAGCTTATATGCTTGATTGGATTGGCTTAACACCTCTCCGCTTTTTGTAAAAATCGCAATCTTGCATGAAGATGTTCCAATATCAAGTCCAAGTAATAATTTTTCCATGCTTACACCCTCACTCTAAAGAGCGGTTCTTTAAGCAGTTATATTTTCTTTAACAGCGAAGGCTTTGCCAACCGAACCGCATTCTTTGATTTTTTCAATCGCCATTTCCTTTACTTTTTCCCTGCCGACAGAGGTGAATTTTTTCGGGTCAATAATGTTTGGTATGTCCGCCAATGCCTGTTTGACACCCTCAGTAAAGGCAATTCTTAGTTCAGTCGCGTAGTTTATCTTGGCAATCCCCCGTTTGATGCAGGCTTGAATATCTTCTAAGGGAAGACCAGATCCACCATGAAGCACTAATGGAACATCTACTGCTTCCCGAATCTTGCTTAAACGATCCAAATCGAGTTTCGGCTCTCCTTTATACACACCATGGGCTGTTCCAATCGCCACCGCTAAAGAGGTTACCCCGGTTTTCTCTACAAACTCCCTTGCTTCATCCGGTTTTGTTAATCCTTCTTCACCCTCAACATCATCATCCTCTTCCTTGCCGCCAACATGGCCAAGCTCGGCTTCTACACAAACTCCGGAAGGAAGGCATGCATCCACTACTCTTTTTGATAGATTCATATTGTACTCGAAGGAGCCTTTGGAACCATCAATCATTACAGATGTATATCCGGCGCGTAATGCCTTCATGGCAAGCTCGAAACTATCCCCATGATCCAAATGAAGAGCAACTGGAACGCTTGCTTGGTCAGCCGCGGCTTTTGCAAGTGCGTAAAACAAATCAACGTTTGCATATTGAACCGCCCTTGCAGAAGTTTGCAAAATGACAGGAGAGTTTAATTCTTCCGCTGCCGCTACGACTGCCTGAATCATTTCCAAATTTTCGACGTTAAATGCTCCTACGGCATACCCCTCTTTTTGCGCATCTTTTAACATTTTCTCCGGTGTAACTAAAGGCATATGTTTTTCCGTCCTCTCACTATTCTCGTTTTGTCTTGAATTGTCTAGGCCATTTTCACAAAAACATCTTTTAAGCCATAGTAACAGCTGTCAAACAGCTCTTTCACTGGCCCATACGCTAAAACAGCTTCCGGATTAGGCGTCTGAACAGAATTCACCTGGATAAATTGGTCAATCACATCAAAGTCTTTATACAAACCAACCCCAACGCCGCCTGTTACCGCAGCCCCCATGCTGCCAGCTTCTTCCAACACGTTAGGGACGAGGACTTTGGCATTATAGATGTCTGCCATAATCTGCCGCCAAATCTCCCCTTTTGCACCACCGCCAATGACCATCAATTCATCAATATCTACCTGAGTGCGAAGGATATCCAATATAATTGAGAGATTCATCGTAACTCCCTCCAACACACTGCGGAGCATATCTCCTTTTGTGTTTTCAGGCTTCAAGCCGATAAACGAACCTTTGGCGTGTACATCCCATCTTGGCGCTCTCTCCCCAAGCATATACGGCAAGAAGATAACACCGTTGGAACCAATTGGCGATTGTTCAATTTGGGCATTCATATAATCGTATGGAGAAGTTCCAGTCTGTTCCGCTTGCTGGATTTCGGCTTGGCAAATGGTGTTCTTTACCCAGCTGTAGGCCCCGCCGGCGGTTTGCATCGTTCCGTTAGGAGCATATAATCCTGGTACGACATGCGCCCAAGTAACCGTTCTTAGTTCCTCATCAAAAATCGGTTTTTCTGATGCCGTTGTAATCCAGGCGGATGTCCCGAGCGAGCAGTACGTTTTCCCCGGACTGATGGAACCTGCCCCGACACTTGCGGTTACACCATCGCCCCCGCCGATAACGACCGGTGTACCCTCCGCTAAACCGGTAGCTTCAGCTGCTTTCTTTGTCACCCCTCCGGCAACAAATGTTGACGGTTTCAATTCAGGGAGTTTGTCAGGATCGATGCCCGCGTAGGAGATGATTTCATCGGACCATTTTAAATTGACTAAATCGAAACAGCCATTGCTGTTGCCATCTGAGTAGTCGGTATAAAACTTGCCGGTAAGGCGGGCGACAATGAAGTCCTTGGCATTTAACGTTTTGTATGTTTGCTCATAAATGTCCGGTTCATTGTCACGGACCCACATTAACTTTTGAATTCCATAAGATGCCGTGTTCCGATGGCCCACAATATGATAGAAGTCTTTTTGTGAAATATGCTCTTCAATTTGCGCAACCTGCTTTTGGGCACGCTGATCGGCCCAAATAATCGCCTTCCTTAGTGGATTGCCGTCTATATCGACACATAAGCAGCCCATCATCTGTCCACTAAAGCTGACTACAGCAATATCCTCAGGGTCAATCTCCAAGGAGTTGATTAAATTGCGGCTTGTCGTACAGACTGCATTCCACCAATCCTCAGCATCTTGTTCCGCATATGTGCCGTTAAAATAATTCGTTGGGTAGGAAGCAACATAACTGCCAATCAATTTACCATTCTCGGAAAAAAGAGTTGCCTTATTTCCTGATGTCCCCAAATCATGAGCCAATATATATTTCAATTTCCCCAAGCCCCCCATTCTAGTTGATAGCAAATTCCGCAGCATTACTCTTTTTAGATTGAAGTTTTTTAAGGTTTAGCAGAAATGATTACTTCAAATCTATTTCTGTCCCCACGATATCGAGAGACTGAATACTCAATCGGCTCGTCGTACATGTTGTAACCAATTGAAATAAACTGTTGAATTGCTTTACCTTTTTCAACATTCAGATTTTTTATATCGTAATCATCCGCATTTACCGCTTCAATATAACGGCGAATTTTATAAATCCTTGTCTCATTACGTGACCCTAAAACAGGATACAAAGACTCCTTTTCTAAATCGTGATCCAAAACGAATTTACATTTGTCATAAGGTAGATATGTCTTTACCATCACAATTGGATCCTCATCAGCAAAACGCCGGCGATGAATATAGATGGCCTGTTGGCCCTCTATAAGCTTGAGCTCCTCGGCAACATCTTCACTCGGGGTTACCACTTCAAAATCAAGCAGTTCTGTGCTCGGCTTTCTTCCCAATTGAGCGATCTGATCATTAAATGACCCCAATGCCTGAACAAAGCTTTGATTGATTTTCGGTTTCGTCACAAATGTCCCTTTACTTTTCACACGATAAAGCCAACCCTCTTGCACAAGTTCCGAGATAGCTTGCCTCACTGTAGTTCGGCTGATTTGCAACATTTCACTAATTTCATTTTCTGTCGGAATAGGATCACCGATTTTATACAAACCAGCTTTTATTTCCTTAAGAATCAGTTCTTTCAATTGAAAATAAAGCGGGATCGGAACTGACTTATCCAATTTTGCATTTTCCAACTTAAACCCTCCATTCACTGTTAACGAATTACTTTAGGACTACCTAAAGCTCCGGTACAGAAACATTGTAACCACTTACATTTTAATTTATCAATCTTTTATCTGAATTAAATCCCTTGCATATTGATTATTAATCATACATACTAATATTGTATTGTAACTACATAGTAACATAAAACATTACCTAATTCAATTACTGCAAAAAAAACTAGTTAAAATCCACTTGAATAGTTGAAACCCTTCCCTATACGGCGAGGTTACTATTCAGATCATTACAAACTATTGGAGGCGCTAGAAATGAAGTTTGGAACTTATTTTGCGTATTGGGAACAAAATTGGGATACGAACTATTTAAAGTATGTTAAAAAAGTGGCTGACCTTGGTTTTGAAGTATTGGAAGTAGGAGCTGCTGGAATTGTAAAAATGTCTGATGAAGAGTTATTTGCTTTAAAGGCCGAGGCAGAAAAATACAATATAAAATTAACTGCCGGCATCGGGCTTCCAAAGGAATATGACGTATCCTCCCAAGATGAAACCGTCCGGCAGCATGGAATTGCCTTTATGAAAAAAATCCTCGACAATCTTCATAAAGCTGGCATTCACCACATTGGCGGGACAATCTATTCCTATTGGCCGGTTGATTACAGCGTACCAATTAATAAAGCAGCTACACGTGAACAAAGTATCAAAAGCATGAAAGAATTAGCGGACTATGCAAAACAGTATGATATAACACTATTAGTAGAAACTCTTAATCGATTTGAGCAATTCCTTGTAAATGATGCTAAAGAAGCAGTGGCATTAGTGAAGGATATTGATAAAGACAACGTTAAAGTCATGTTGGATACCTTCCATATGAACATTGAAGAAGACCATATTGGAGATGCCATCCGTTATACGGGTGACTATTTAGGCCATTTGCATATCGGGGAATGCAATCGTAAAGTACCAGGCAAAGGGCATATGCCTTGGACAGAAATCGGACAAGCACTCCGCGACATTGGATATCAAGGCTATGTCGTCATGGAACCATTTGTCCGCCCTGGAGGCATCGTAGGTTCCGATATTAAAGTCTGGCGAGACTTATCCAACAATGCCGACGAGGCCAAACTGGACCAAGACATCCAGGAATCGCTGCAATTTGTAAAAAAAGAATTTTTAGGATAGTTTAAATGACGACACCCGCATCTCTGTTTAAGCAGTTAGCGGGTGTCGTCTTTTCATTTCAATTGTACCTCTGTTTCAGGCACTTACTATATAACCCCTTGTATCCGTAAAATAATTTCTGCAATAATGGCAGATCCAAGATAGCTGCCTACTAGGACACACATGCCGACGATGATGGTTTTCCAACCAAGCTTTGCGAAGTCTGTCCATGAGCGGCCAATGGAGATGCCTGCATAGGCAAGAATAGGTGTAGCGATGGCTAACAGATTTACCTGAGCTGTCCACTCCACAATCTTTTCCTGAAATGGCATGCCCGGAATCGTGATAATAAATCCGAGAATTCCGATGTAGGCAACGCTCGGAATCTTTTTAAACGGAAGGGCTTTATGAATAATTAGCCCAATCATACCAAGTCCCACCAACACGAGCAGTCCTGGAAGTGCGGCAAGCGGCATCACTTCATAACCAATCCAGTTCCCTACAAGAACTAATAATGAAACAATGATGAATAAAACGGCCCATTCTTGTATGCTTTTTAACATTGGTTATTATGCCCCCTTTGTGTTCGCTTCAACTTCTTTTTTGCTTCTCATTCTCGATAGAACATTATACAGTTTTTCAGTTAACGGCAAACCGATTAATATACTTGCGTATAATCCAGTAACAGATGTTAAAAGGTTGCTTGCTCCGGAAAAGGCAGCAATTTCGTCCGCCATTTCCGGATAAGCTGCTACTAAAGGCCCAAGGGAAGCAGCCGCCATACTGCCGCTTCCAATACCGGATGCCATCCCAAATGAGTAGGGATGAAGAGGAGTGGCTGTCGCTAAAAATCCTGAAATGAGTCCTAAGAAAATCGATCCAAAGACTGTACCGAAAATATAAATGGCCATCACACCGCGTCCCTCTGGAGAAGAAAGGCCGTATTTATCCGTGATAAGCGCCAGGTTGGGTTCACGGCCAATTGAATGTGTCATCCCAATGCTTTCTCTCTTTAAACCTAGTAAAACCGCTATCGGCAATGCGAGTATAATTGTACCCAGGTTTCCAATCTCCTGGAGAATGAGTGCCGGACCTGCTTCTATTAGCAAGGGCAGAGCGGGGCCAGCTTGAACCCCGAATTTTGCGATTAATAGAGTTAGGGTAATAAACACGAGATTTTCAGCATTCTCGGACTGTTTTTTGGTAACAGCCGGCGTAAAATAAACGGCAATACCGATGATGACTGCATACAGCATCGGCAACAATAAAATAACCCCTGCTCCAACTGGAATTTGATGTGTGCCAATAAGTTCAGCAACAACGACAATGGCGAGTACAGTAAGATGCAAGCGCCAATCCTTCCATAGATTCACAGCATTTTCACTCATGTTCCCTTCCCCCTTTTTCGCATTTGGATTTAGGCTTTTGGCAAAAACAAATCAGCCTACCGCCTCTTTCGCATGAACCTTCACATATTCCAATGTTGCTTTTCCAAGTATTTTTGCGGCTATTAACAGGGCGCGCTCATCAATATCGAATTTTGGATGATGGTGCGGGTATGATTCCTTCCACTCCGGGTGCTTTGCCCCGGTAAAAAAGAACGTGCCTTTAACATGCTGCAGGTAGTAAGCATAATCCTCCCCGCCCATGACCGGTTCCGTTTCCGCCACCCTCTCCACACCAGGCACGCCTTCCGCCAAACGGGCAACAAATTCTGTTTCTTCCTTATGATTCACAAGGGTTGGATAGCCGCGTGTATACGTAAACTCATAGTCCGCACCGCTCACTTCACACGTTCCACGAACAACTCTTTCCATTTCTTTTTCTATAAAAGTACGGGTCTCTTCCTTAAAGGTCCGGACTGTGCCAATCATTTCGGCAGTATCCGCAATGACGTTGTATGGATTTTTTGCTTCGAATGAAGTGACTGATACAACCGCGGAATCCAAAGGGTCCACCTTCCGGCTTACAATTTGCTGGAGATTGTTAATGAGCTGGCCTCCGACTACGATACTATCAATCGTTTGATGCGGATAAGCGCCATGTCCTCCGCGCCCCTGAATTTTAATATCAAACCGGTCGGGAGCGGCTTGGATAGCTCCCACTCGATACCCTATTTCACCTAGGGGCATTTGCGCCTGTAAATGCGTACCGAAAATCACATCCACCCTATCCAGGCAGCCATCTTCAATCATCGAAATCGCACCGCCTGGAGGCAACTCCTCCGCATGTTGATGGATAAAGACGACCGTGCCTTCCAATTCCTGCTTCATCCCATTTAAAACCTTAGCCAGGCCGAGTAATGCAGCAGTATGGCCATCATGGCCGCAAGCATGCATCACCCCGTCATTTTTAGACTTAAATGGCAGGTCTGTTTGTTCAACAATCGGAAGGGCGTCAAAATCTGCCCGCAATGCCACAGTCGGACCAGGACGGTCTCCCTTTAAATAGGCTACAACACCATTGCCGCCAACGCCTGTCCGGACTTCGTGGCCAAGTCCACGATGGTAATTAGCAATGTATTCCGCTGTTTTTTCTTCCTCAAAAGATAACTCCGGATATTCATGCAAATATCTGCGAATGCAAACTAATTCATCATAAATTTCATCCAGCTTTTCAAAAAAGTCCTGCATACAACATTCCTCCCAGTTATTCCATCATCTCTTTTAAAACACGATAAACCGCTGATGAGTCCTGCTGGCCCATTCCTTTGTTCCTGCCTAAATGAAATAGCTGATGGGTCATATCACTGACAAAGGTGGGAATGCTCGAATCCTCTGCCAATTGGCGATACAAGTGGATATCCTTCGCCATATTTGCAAGGGAGAACTTCACATTATCAAACGATTCATCCAATATATTGACCCCGAATACATCCATCGCCCGCGTCTGCCCCGACCCTTTTTGAAGGATACCAGCAAGCTTTTCCTTTGGAACTCCTGATCTTTCACCAGTAAGAAAAGCTTCACTTAATAAAGTAATAACACCTGCCACGACCATATTGTGGCAAAGCTTGACGGTTTGCCCCGCTCCGCTCTTCCCGACATATTCGATATGCTTTCCAACTGCCTGCAAAACCGGGAGAATGCTTGGATAATCCTCTTTCTTTCCTCCAACCATAATCGTCAATGTCCCGTTTGCAGCTCCTTCTGGGCCTCCACTTAAGGGACAGTCAAAAAACGAAACACCCATCCCCGTAGCAATCCCATGGATTTCCCTTGTCAGCTTTACGTCATTCGTGCTCATGTCCAAAATGAACGATCCTTTTTTCATTTTAAAAAGAACGCCTTTTTGGCCATGCAAAAGAGTATCGCGAATGACCTCTGGTGAGGCAAGGGATAAAATTAAATAGTCAACCTCGCTTGCCATCTCCTCAGGGCTTGTACAGGAAATCGCGCCAAGACTGGCTAATTCCTTTACCGCATCCGGATTAATATCATAGGCAAGCACGTGATAGTGATGCTTAAGCAAGTTTTTAGCGATTCCGCTTCCCATCAGTCCGCATCCAATTACACCAACCTTGGCCATGCGCCCACTCCCTCCTCGTTAAAATTTTTCAAGCTTTAATATAAACGGTCTTATATTCTGTCCAAAATTCGAGGGCTGTCGAGCCTTGTTCTCTTGGACCTAGGCTGGATGCTTTTTTACCACCGAAAGGATATTGGTTTTCAAAATAATTCGAAGGAATATTTACGTGTGTGACGCCTGTCTGAATATGCTTCACAAAGTGCATCGCTTTCTCAAGGTCTTTTGTATAAATGGTAGAGGACAAGCCAAATTCGCTGTCATTCGCTACTTCCAAGGCTTCCTCATAGGAATCGACTTCACTAACCGCGATGACGGGCGCGAAGATTTCCTCCTTGAAAATCGTCATTTTAGGCGTGACGCCGCTAAAGACGGTCGGGGCGACAAAATAGCCTTTGTCCCTGCCTTGATCCGTCAGCCTCTTGCCGCCGCATTCAAGGACGGCGCCCTCTTCCACCGCGAGATCGATATGTTTTAAATAAAGATTCATTTGGCTTTCATCAATGACTGGGCCGTTGTCCGCCTTTTCATCAAAGCCATCGCCAATATGTAAGGCTTTCGCAGCGTCAACCAATCTAGCAATAACCTCTTTCGATATGCTTCTTGGCACAATTAACCTGCTCGTCCCGGTGCAGCGTTGTCCATTATCAAAAAATCCGCTGGTGACAACATTCCGGATCGTTTCATCAAGATTCGCATCTTCAAGAATGATTGAGGCGTTCTTTCCGCCCATTTCAGCCTGCATTTTTCCGCCGCGGACCGCTACTGCCCTTCCCAGTGCCAGACCGACTTCTGTTGAACCGGTAAACGAAACGGCTTTTATTTTCGGATGAGCGCCGATCGCACCGCCAATCACACCGCCAGGGCCCGTCACCATATTCACAACCCCTTTTGGCACACCCGCTTTTTCAAAAAGCTCAATGATTTTCACGCTAATCAGTGATGTATTGCTCGCCGGCTTAAAAATCACCGTGTTCCCGGCAACGATGGCAGGTGCAATCTTCCATATTCCAATACCAAGCGGAAAGTTATAAGGAGCAATGACCCCAACGACACCTAGTGGTTCCCTGACCGTGTAGGCAAAAATGTCCGCATTCTTGGAAGGGACGGTTTCTCCTTTTAAACGGGTCGCCTCCCCGCTGAATTGCTTCATCGCATCAATCGTGATGTTGACTTCCGCCAAAGAGTTTTTATACGTCTTCCCGACTTCCTTTGTAATAATCGCTGCTAATTCCTCTTTTTGCTCTTCCAGCAAGTAAATCAATTTGAACAATACGTCCCCCCGCTCCGGGACAGCAACCTGCGACCATGTCTTGAACGCCTGTTCCGCGACTGTAATCGCATCCTCTACATCACGTTGATCGGACTTTTGGAAAAACCCCAGCACTTCTTCCGTATTAGCCGGGTTGACGCTCGCATATACCCCTCCGGATTGAGCTGGCACCCATTCGCCATTGATGTAATTAAAGTACGTTTGAGCCATTTCTTCCTCACCTCTTCTCTTGATTAAAATTTATTATAATATTCCAAATAATAAATAAAAATGTGGCAACCCACAAAGTTTTTACTCAAACCTTGTGGGTCACCACATATAATTGGGTTGCAATCATAAGATCAACCCATTCTTTTTCATTGTTCAGGCTTAACTGAAGCACGTCTTCAATCTTTTTCAAACGGTAATACAACGTGTTTCCGTGGATATGCATCTCTGCCGCCGTGTCTTTATGGTTTTTATTATTCCGGATAAAACAAAGCAATGTATGCAGCAAAACCGGATCAGCTTCCAGCAGTTTCCCGATTTTATCGTGGATGTACATGTCGATGGTCTGCTGTTCAATTTCATGGAATAACCGCTCCATGCCGAGCTTTGAATATTCAATTACATTTGACGCCTTAGAAGTTTTTCCAAAGCTGATGGAACGAAGCGCTTCCTGGTAGGAGGTGGCCAGTTGGGGTATGGTTGTTTGCCGGCCAATTCCAATTAAAATGTTCCGTCCACTTAAAATCCGGTCCATTTCGTTTAGTAGTTGTTTCACTACATCCTCAGTAACCCCTCCTGGAATCAAAAGAATAAGCTGGTATGTGTGCGTCACGACAAAACTATTTTTACAGAAGCTATCAAGCAATTTCTGAATCGAAAGAACAATCCATTGTTTTTCCTTTATCTTATTATTTTCCCATAAAGGCTTGTCGGCACCTTCAATAATCACACATTGAATGTCATTCGTCCGTTCCCACTTCAAATAATGCAGGAGACGATTAACATCATATTGGTTCTGCTCATTAATTAACTGGTTAAAAACCTCATTGCGAAAATGGAGTTCCTGTTCGATCAAAGCACTATCCTTTGTGATTTCAAGCGCCATCGTAAGGCTTGCATTCTCAATAATCATTTGTTCATTCTCATGAAATTCCGCAAAAGGCTTTTCCAATTCAAGCACTCCCAAAATCTCCTGATTACGGATGATTGGAAAATACCTTTCTCTTTTCTCATATATTGATGTTTCGTGATAGATAACCGAAGATTGAATCAGTTCTTCCAGTAAAGAGAGAATGGATTCAATTCCATTCCCATCGATAATAAGCTGGTAGAATTTTTTATGGATCGAGATAGAATCCATAAGCAGTTTATGTTGCATTAGCAAATCGTTATAAACCCTGGAATGTTCAATTGCAATCGCACTTTGATCCGCGATAATTTTAATCACTTCCATATCCTCCATGGAAAAAAGCCCATCATGATTAAAACTATCAACGACCAGCACCCCAAAACAGCAATCGTTGTAAATAATCGGGACACAAAAAGCACTTTTGATTTTCCTTCCATATACCCCTTTCAAATAAGCACGATAGTTATCAGGTGACATCGTACACATGAAATCATCTATTTCCTGCTCTGATTTAAAAAGAATCGCTTGTTTTTCAGAAAATACACGCCCCGTAATCGATTCACCTGGAGAAAAGGCTATCTCCTGCAATGCTTCTGCATCGACTCCTTTGCCTTCCACAAACTTAAGCCTTTGAGTGGACTCATCAAACAAATAAATAATAAAAGTGTCGGTAGTGCTGACCAATTCACTTGCGGCAGTAATTAAATTTTGAAGTACTTCATGCAAATGCAACGATTTAGTCAGCAACTTATTAATTTCCAATAGCTTCATAGCCTTATGTGAATCGAGAAAAAAGGTCTCGGTTTGACTGAAGGTCATAGGGAAGCCCCCTTTCTCATATGGATAACACTATGGTTACCTATGTTATTAGTAATAGGTTCAACAAAAAGCGTGCGAATCCTCCTGTACTCTCTCCTTTTTGGTGATGAGGACCTATGTAAATCGAATTTCAATCACTCACGCCCCGGGCGGCAAGCCGCACATCACCGTTTTCCCCGGCAGGAATACATTAGAAAAAAGGAATAAGTAAAAGATTAAGAGGCGAAGCGTGTGAAAATTAAGGAACTAGCTGTTTTGTTTGCGTTGGCGGCTTTGTTTGGGTCATCCTTCTTATTCGTGCGGATTGCCTCCCCGGCGATCGGGCCATTCCTTACCTCCCAAGGGCGGGTTACCTTTGCGGCTCTCGCTTTATTGGCGATCGCTCTTTTTTTCAAAAAACCGGTCCATCTCAGGCAGCGATGGAAACACTATTTCATCATCGGCGCACTGAATTCCGCCATCCCCTTCACGCTCGTTTCCCTGGCGGCCGTTCATTTGAATGCGTCTATATTAGCAATCATCAATGCCATGACTCCCTTTTTCACAGCGATAGCGGCCTGGGTTTGGATGAAGGAAGGGCTCACTTATTCTAAAAGCCTCGGGATTATGCTCGGGTTGGCCGGCGTTGTGATTACCGTTTGCTGGAGTCCAGTTGAGCCGAGCCTGGAGGTTTTTCTGGCGAGTTTGTGCTCGCTTCTCTCGACTGTTTCCTATGCTTTTGGTGGTGTTTATGCGAAAAAAACGTTCAAGAACTGCTCTCCGTTGTCGGTATCATTTGGCCAGCTGATGGGCGCCACACTGTTATTGATTCCGGTAACTACAGCCGGTTTTCCGGGGCAAACAATCTACCTGGCACCAGTCGTTTTGTACTCCGTGCTTGGAGTCGCTGTTTTCTCGACTGCCTTCGGGTATCTCCTTTATTACTACCTAATCGAGCATGTCGGCCCAACGAAAACCGTTACCGTGACATTTTTGATTCCGCCGTTCGGCATGGTATGGGGAGCCATCGTCCTGCATGAACAAATTACTTCCGGAATGTTCGCCGGCCTGTTAATCATTTTGGGAAGCCTTGCCCTTATAACACGCAAGGAAAAAAATGAAGCAACATTGCCCGAAGAAACTCCCCTTCACCGTTAAAGACAGCCTCCACTTCGTTGTAGTAAAGTAGACACTAAGAGAAAGGGGAGGTTTTGCATGTTAAAAAAATTCACGCTGCAAACGAATCACCGTGACGAAATGCTTGAGGTGACCGAACTCATTCAAAACTTTGTATCAGACCAGGGCTTGGAGGAAGGGGCGGTCATCGTCTATTGCCCACACACGACAGCCGGCATCACCATTAATGAAAATGCCGATCCCGACGTAAAACGCGACATGATCCGCCGCTTTGATGAAGTCTATCCGTGGCACCATGAAGCCGACAGGCATATGGAAGGCAATACCGCCGCGCATATGAAAGCCAGCACAGTCGGCTCCTCCCAACTCGTAATCGTCAATGAGGGCCAACTATTGCTCGGAACATGGCAGGGCATCTATTTTTGCGAATTTGACGGACCCAGGAACCGGCACTTTTTCGTAAAAGTCCTATAAATCAAAAAGGCCGCCCGGGCAACCCGAGCGGCTTCTTTTAAAATCTGGCTGGCATTGGTCGGCTGAACCAGAATAATAGGAAGAAACTAGTTTCACTCGGTAGTTCATAAGGAACCGTCCCTTGATTTGAGTGACACCTTTTCGGCTTATGGGCAAATCTCTGTCACTCATCCGGATTTGAGTGACTTCCTTTTCTGATTTTGCCCAATCAATGTCACTTATCCGGATTTAAGTGACTTCCTTTTCTGATTTGGCCCAATCAATGTCACTCATCCGGATTTAAGTGACTTCCTTTTTGAATTTTGCCCAATCAATGTCATTTATCCGGATTTAAGTGACTTCCTTTTCTGATTTGGCCCAATCAATGTCACTTATCTGATTTTGAGTGACTTCCTTTTTGAATTTTGCCCAATTAATGTCACTTATCCGGATTTAAGTGACTTCCTTTTCTGATTTTGCCCAATCAATGTCACTCATCCGGATTTAAGTGACTTCCTTTTCGGTTTTTACCTAATCAATGTCACTTATCTGAATTTCAGTGACTTCCTTTTTGAATTTTGCCCAATCAATGTCACTTATCCGGATTTAAGTGACTTCCTTTTCTGATTTGGCCCAATCAATGTCACTCATCCGGATTTAAGTGACTTCCTTTTTGAATTTTGCCCAATCAATGTCATTTATCCGGATTTAAGTGACTTCCTTTTCTGATTTGGCCCAATCAATGTCACTTATCTGATTTTGAGTGACTTCCTTTTTGAATTTTGCCCAATTAATGTCACTTATCCGGATTTAAGTGACTTCCTTTTCTGATTTTGCCCAATCAATGTCACTCATCCGGATTTAAGTGACTTCCTTTTCGGTTTTTACCTAATCAATGTCACTTATCTGAATTTCAGTGACTTCCTTTTTGAATTTTGCCCAATCAATGTCACTTATCCGGATTTAAGTGACTTCCTTTTCGGTTTTTACCTGATCAATGTCACTTATCTGAATTTCAGTGACTTCCTTTTTGAATTTTGCCCAATCAATGTCACTCATCCGGATTTAAGGGACTTCCTTTTCGGTTTTTACCTAATCAATGTCACTGATCTGAATTTCAGTGACTTCCTTTTTGAATTTTGCCCAATCAATGTCACTCATCCGGATTTAAGGGACTTCCTTTTCGGTTTTTACCTAATCAATGTCACTGATCTGAATTTCAGTGACTTCCTTTTTGAATTTTGCCCAATCAATGTCACTCATCCGGATTTAAGGGACTTCCTTTTCGGTTTTTACCTAATCAATGTCACTGATCTGAATTTCAGTGACTTCCTTTTTGAATTTTGCCCAATCAATGTCACTTATCCGGATTTAAGTGACTTCCTTTTCTGATTTGGCCCAATCATTGTCACTCATCTGAATTTGAATGACTTCCTTTTTAAATTTTGCCCAATCAATGTCACTTATCCGGATTTAAGTGACTTCCTGTTCTGTTTTTTCCGTATCAAAGTCACTTATCTGAATTTCAGTGACTTCCTTTTCTGATTTGGCCCACTCATTGTCACTCATCTGACTTTGACTTACATCCTTTTTAAATTTTGCCCAATCAATGTCACTGATCCGGATTTAAGTGACGTCCTTTTCTGATTTGGCCCAATCAATGTCACTTATCCGGATTTAAGTGACTTCCTTTTCTGATTTGGCCCAATCAAAGTCACTTATCTGAATTTGAGTGACTTCCTTTTTGAATTTTGCCCAATCATTGTCACTTATCCGAATTTGAGTGACTTCCTTTACTGATTTTGCCCAATCAATGTCACTTATCCGGATTTGAGTGACTTCCTTTTCGAATTTTACCCTAACAATGTCACTCCGAATTTAGTCAACTGGATTATTCCATATTGGAACAACATGTCCACCACTAGAAGACGGGTATCCATAGCTACTCTTCATTCATAATGTGCCCCTTTTTTTTCTCCTATAATATTAAAGTGCTTCTGCAAAACCCTTAAATATGTACGGCTGTTAAAATCAGCTTCGCACCATTCTCTAAGACTTTTTGTAGTCATTATTCGTTGTGGAAATAACAATTTTAACTCTTTTGCACTCCTTCCAATTGCGGTCTCAACCCTTTCCTTGCTACCGCAATTAATACAAATCAAAAAATACTTGTTCAAAGTAGTCATCCTAGATAGGCACTTCCCACAAAATATCCCCTTCTTCACCCCCTCATACGTATACGCCGGCAACTTGGAATAGTTGCTGTCATCCTTATTGGACGTTAATAGAATATTAGCCAGTTTCTTATGGCCATCATGCAGTTTGGAAGGACGGCTGTCCATTTCAGCCAAGAATCGGTTTACCTGGGTCGGGTGAATAATAGATCCGTCTTCGGGAGCATTGTATAAGGTGAATTCAGGATGGATGAAGACCAGAGTGGATCGAACGAGGAAATTCAGCTTGTTCTCGCGGAGGAATTGATTGAAAAGATAATTGCTTCTGTTAAGCCGCTCGAAAGGATTCTTGCATTTATTGCCTGTCTGCTTTGTGTAAAGTTCGCCATCCTTCCATACATAATCGCCCTTGTAATATTTCACATCAATCGCGTCAATGATTCCCTCGGAAATGATAGTTGAATCGATTTGAAAATCAGAGCGGTTCGCCTCGAGCAACAAATTATTCAAAATATACCTCTCTTCCTTAAGTTTTGCCGAAAGCTTGTCGAATGCCACCTCCCCCTCGAACCCCGCTTCCAGAATCGATAAATAAAACTTTTCGCTCTCAGACAGCTCCATACGCCCATTCAAAGACCGCATGCAAAGCAAATCCGCGGACTCCGTTCGTTCCTTCAGTATCATAAACTCAGCTTCCTTTCATATGTTCTCCCCTTAATTCTACAGAATCCGATTATCCCCCCAACAAACGAATGTGAATATTCCGTTAACTTTTTTAAAGATTCTTTTTGGAAAAATTGGCCCATACACCAAGCCCAGCCCATCACCACTCCGCCGCCAAATACACCCCATTCGCCATCCAGCTAGAAAGTCCGCAAAGCGTTTCAAAACGGCACATTCAATTCGTACACGAATCGCATAAATTCTCTCTTAATACCCATCTTCAAACTGTATTTTCCCGCCACCGTTACCAAAACGAATAACTAGTAAAGCACTGAAAACTTTTTCCAAAACAACAAGGGAATGATGTTATTTTACTATTCCATTTTTCGACAAAATAGGATAAAATCAGTCTATTCTACTATTTTTGCTATTAAAATAGTCTGAAAGGGCGTGACTAAAAGCCTATTAATTTTCCGACAGCATACCAATTTTACAGAGAGGAATGTTTACATGAAGTACTGCAAAGAATGCGGGGCGTCTTTATCCGCTGAAACGAGATTTTGCAAGGAATGCGGGACACCATCGGCGGCCGCCGCAACAAACAATCCAGAAAAAACCGCACCACAGCAGCCATCAAAGCCAATGAACCCCAAAACAAAAAAGTTTATCATTGCGGGAGCCGTTTGTGGAGCGCTCTTTTTTGGAGCTTTTAAAACAGGGGAAGCAATGACAAGCAAAGAACGCAAAATTGAAAAGTTTGAAACTGCTTTGATCGATAAAGATAAAGATGAATTGGCCGACTTGCTTGTTTCCACGGATAAGAAATTAAAAATTGATGCGAAATCGCTGAATGGCCTTGTTAAATACCTGGATGACAATCCAGATTCAGTCTCAACTTTCATACAAACGCTGAAGGATCAGGCAGCCTACTACGATAAAGTAAAAAGCGATTCAGAGTCAGCGGACCAATACATAAAAGATACGATGCCAAGAGGATTATTCAATTTGGAAAAGGGCAAAGGCTCCTTCCTTTTCGATGATTACAACATAACCATTAAACCAACCTATGTCACTTTATCAACGAATTACGAAGACACAGTTTTAAAAGTAAATGGAAAAAAAGTCGCGACGGCCGACTCACCGAATTACTCGAAAATGGTCGGACCGTATGTTCCGGGCGTTTATACAGTGGAAGCCATCCTAAAAAACGATTATGTCACGCTGCAGGACAAACGGGAAGTTCATTTACTAAATCCCGAAACTCATGAAATAGACATGTATCTTGAAGGGCATAATATCAGGCTTAATTCTGATTATGTCGATACCGGGCTTACCGGAAAGACGTTGTTAAACGGAAAAGAAATCAGTGTGAATCCGTTCACTGATGCAACGTTTGGCCCAGTTGTGACGGACGGTTCGCTTCGGATACAGGCTATCGGCAATTTCCCATGGGGAGAAACAAAGTCCGATGAAATAGCCGTCGATGGCGATTGGATTACTTTCGACTTTACCAAGGACGACGCTTTCCAAAAGTCAATTATTGATACGGTTGTATTGAATGCCCGCGAATGGATACAAGCCTATACGGCCGGGGATGCAAACATAATGACAACCTATACGCCTGAAAAAAGGGACGAGCTCGCTTCCGAAATTGCTAGGGACAAAGAATACGGGCGATTGTTTACAGGCACGTTTTTGGGCACAACTGTCGATTTGGATTCATTCCGATTGTCCCATGATGGCGACAATTGGATCGCCAATGTAAAAGTAAAGGAAACATACAGCTCCGATTATTATTATGGAGAAGAAGAGCCTGAATTAAGTGAGGAAATCGAGCACTGGAACTATAAACTTGTCTACGATGAGACTGCGAAGAAATGGACAGTCGCCGATTACTCCAATGCCTGGGGATACAGCGAGGAGAATGCAAAAGAGTTTAAAGAAACGGATCCAAAACGATATACAACTGCTTGGAGCAAGTAATAACCATTTATAAAGGAAAGAGGGATTCATAAAGTGAATTGTCCAAATTGCAATCATCATAATTCTGGCGGCAAGTTTTGCGAAAAATGCGGAACAAACCTGACAACCGGGGCACAAAATGAAAGTGCCGCAACAGTGGAATTTACCGCAGCGCCAACCCAAACGGCAAATGGTTCAACCGCAACGAACCAATACCTTGAAACAACAAAAGCCATTTCCCGGCAATACATTAAATTTGTCCTTGAGGTGTTGAAGAAACCTTTCTCCACCAGCACACAGGTTGGCGGGGAACAATTCATCAACGCAATCATCACGGTCTGTTTGTTTTCCCTTTTCGTCCCGCTAATGTCCTATTTCGTATTAAAAGGCATTATTTCAGACATGGGCAACTTTGGTGGAGGACTTTTCGGAAACGCCGTTCGAGAGATTACCCCTCCTTTCGGCTCAGTTGTCATAAAGCCATTTTTCGGATTTATCGTATTTGTTCTTCTGATTTCGGCATTCACGTTTGCAGCAGTAAAATTGGGTAAGGTCAATGCTACCTTCAAGGAAGTAGCTTCCCGTTTTGGCACGCTTCTCGTTCCATTTACGGCACTTATGCTAGTCGCGGTATTGTTTAGCTTGCTAAAGATTTCTTTCGCCTTTGTTTTGCTGATAATCAGTTTAATAGGCTTAATTTTCCTAGTGCCCGCCCTTGTAATCTCCAGTTATAAAAGCCCGTTCAACAATGGGCTGGATATCGCATATGGCTCGCTGCTAACATACGTTTTAACCTTTATCACGTTAATGATTATGGGTGAATTTCTATTTGACGCAATTGCTTCAGGCCTTGAAGAATATATGGATATTTTTGGTTTATAAAAGGGTCCACCCCAAAAACGCCCCCGTTAAATCCGCTACAGCGGTTATAACGGGGGCGTTATTCATTGTCTAGCTGAATAAAAACATGGCCATTTAAACCCGGGTCTGGCCTTTAAATGAACTAGACCTTGCTGTCACTCTAGGTGACAATAAGGCCCAATTGTTCTGTTTTGACGAAGGGGTGAAAAGTGACTTGATATGCTTCCCAATCAATATAAAGTCTTTATTAGGTTATCGAAAAAACTCACAATATTTCCCGCTTATCTCGTGTGAATCAAGATTAGGTTATAATACGATAAAATTATCAAATTTCACTAATCTTCTACCTTCTTCATAATCACAATCATTGGAAACATTTTGCAAACCTTTTAAATTATTAATTATATTTTTAACAAAATTTTGGCCTAATACATGGGCATGTAGATACCCGCCACCAAATCTTGGATTTATTTCCGATATCATATAACCATCTTCAGTTTTAAAACAATCTATATCTATTGGGCCTATGGGTTTAAGAGCAATTACTAGTTTTTCAATAAGCTCTTTTAATAAGGGATCTTTGTAGGAAACTGATTTATCCGTTTCACCTGATCTCATTGAAATTTTTCTTTTCATAAAAATATTAATAACTTCATTATTTATAAAATCTATATAGCAATCTACACCAAATTCTTCACCTGAAATAAAGGGTTGTATAACGATTTCTTCAGCTTTATCTTGGTACATGATAAGCTCCTGAATGGTTGTTACCTTGTTAACACCTATACTTGCACTTCCTTTTTTCGGCTTTACAATTAACGGGAATTCTATTTCATTACTATTTAAATCATCGAAAACATTATTGATATCTACGTAAGTTGGAACGCAAGGGATTTCATGTTCATGCAAAAATTGATATGTGAGATATTTGTCAAAGCAAATATCCACAACCGTTTTGTCACATCCAATAACCTGGATTAAATTTCTTTCAAACTCCTCTTTAGAATTCGCGAGTACTGCTAATTCAGGGTCAATCAAGGACAAGACACCTGTGATATCGTATTTTCCGCATAAATCAAGGATGTGATTGATATAATTTGGGTCATCTATACGTGGTACTACTTCATGAATATGAGCATGATACAAAGCAGAAGCTGTTGGATCACAGTCTACCGCTACCACTTTTCCGCCAATCTTATGAAGCTCTTCTTTAAAATACTCTACTAATTTTGCACGTCGCCCAGCACTGCAAATTAAGATGTTCATAGGTTTATTCCTTTCCATATTTACTAAAAACAATAAATTTCTTCATTAAAAAATTGGCGGAACGTTTCCTTACGTCTAACTTCAATTAACTCATCTTGATCCATTGCAATAATACTTGGACGTTCTTTTATAAATGGAGGATTGAAAACAATTGTATAGGCCCCAACATTTTCGAAAAGTATATAATCATTTTTTTGAGGCAATACATCGACTATTTCATGGGCTAAATAATCTTTTTCCATACAGGTATACCCGACAATATTAAAAATTTCTTTTGCTTTTCCAGGTTCCTCATTTTGACGAATATAGTTCATCGGCAAATTCTTCTTATGCATAGTCGGTTTGATATTATGAACACTGCCATCTACCAGAACAAAATGTTTATCTCGAATTGTTTTTGTATCAATGACTTTTGTAATGAAAATAAAAACATTTGCAACCATCGCTAGTCCAGGTTCTAATATTAGAGTGGGTTTATTTTCGTGACCACTAAATTCTTTATTCATTACTTCACAGACTGAATGTGCATACTCATTGAAAGTCGGGACAACGGTATTAAAGGATTTAGGCAATTCACCATACATACCGCCTCCGATGTCAATGTACTCTAAACTATCAATAATTGATTCTTTTGCAATTTGACATAGTCTTTCGGTAATTTTCCCATATGTTTCCACCTTTCTTTCCCTTGTGGAAAAATGACCATGTAAACCTACTATCTTGATATTTTTTTGTTCTTTTAACTGTTTTATTACATCATGAAAATCCCCATTTTCTACACAGATTCCAAACCGTCCAATTTCATATCCTTCTTGATGGGGGCTGATTCCATTTTCGGAGATATCAAAATTCAATCTTATACCAATTTTTATTTGTTTCACCGGATGCTCTCGAGCATATTCTTTTACAAAATCAGCCTCATAAAAAGAATCAATATTAATGATACTTTCATTATTCAGGGCATATTGAATATCATCCCTGCTTTTAATTGGTCCGTTAAATATGATTCGTTTTGGATCCTCGCCAATTTTAATCGCTAAGTCATATTCCAACCGTGAAACCACTTCTGCATATGCACCTAATTTGGATAATTCTCTACACAAATAAGGAAGATAGTTAGTCTTATAGGAGTAGCCGATAATAAAGTTCTCATACCTGCTTTTAAATGCATCCTCGATTTTCTGATAATTTTTCCTCAATTTATTGACATCCAGTAAAAAAAAAGAGGAACCAAAGTCCCTTTCTAATTCCCACACCTTCTTATATTCAAATGAAAAATTATTTATCCGATAAGGGATGGATTTATTCTCGGTTTCATTATGATTAACCAGGTTTTTCATGGACCTGTATCCTCCAAAAATTTAGTAGACTAGTTCCTTTTTTTTATCATTTTCAAATTTAACTTTTTCCGTAAAATACTGTATGATCTCAGAATCAATGTTTTCGTCAAATTTTCTAGCAAAGTAACAATTCGATTTCTCGATTGATTGAACATCTTCCATTGTTAAATTTTGAGGAGAATTCCGCTCGCCTAATGTTTCTCCCCATTTCAAAAACATTTGATTGTTATTGATGACAGCATGTTTATAAGGGGAATTCATAATTAATGTTTGAAAAAAACTTTCATCCGGAACCAACGTATTTTCAAAAAATTTATAGTACCACGGGTTATCTTTTAAAAAGCCAATAATGTACTTGGCTACTTCGAATGGAATGGAAAACCATTGCGAACCTTTATAGAACGAGAATTCTTTTGGCCAACTGTTAGTATTCGGTGAAAGATTTATACCCTTGCCATAAAAGGTTAGCAGGATTCTTCTATACATCCGGATAGGGTGGGCGGCAGTATATCTCCTCCTCGCTGCTTTAGGCCAATTAATCTTCATGAAACCTAAGTGTTTATCATCCATTTTTCTATAATTCATATATATTTTTTCGCGATTTTCTGTTAACAAGCTTTTGAATCCATCTTTCACCAATAAATCCTGGCCGCTTCTTAAACAAACATAATCATAATGATTTTGTGACGCTGCCACTTCTTTCAACAGGAGGAGCGTTGCATCAACCTGGCCAATATCTCCCCATTCACAATTGACACTTTGTCTTAATACTTTCACATGCGGATTGATCACTATTTTCCCATTCAGATTTTCATAGCTTTTTTTATCGATATGAACAAAGACATCTGCCTGCTCATCAGCAATTAATTGATGAATGAACTTATTCACTTGATCAGGATTTTTATGAATTTGTAGAATATATGCGGTACGTGAGGCATTTACCATTCGCTATTATCTCCTTTATGAAAAAGTTCTATAAAAAGAACAAACACTCTAAAAATTTTTAGATTATAAGCTAGATAAATAATTTACCTAAAGTTCAATTCTTTATTACGCTCAAGTCAATTGATTTCTCAACACAATATGTTCATACGCTTGCTTCTAACTGCTTTCCTAATAGACGGCTAAACATACCTTGTTTTTCACTTGCAAGTTCAAGATATCTACCATTTTGAATGATTTTTCCTTTTTCCAGAACCACTATCTGGTCAGCATTTCTAATCGTTGACAACCGATGGGCAATAACAATAATCGTCATTTTACCTTTTAACTTATCTAATGCCTCTTTTATATTCAATTCGTTCTCAGTGTCCAGTGCACTTGTTGCCTCATCTAATACCAAGATTGATGGACTGCGTAATATCGCACGTGCCAGGATAACCCGTTGCCGCTCTCCCCCAGACAGAACAATGCCTCTGTCTCCAATAATTGTATCAAGGCCTTCTGGAAGTTTTTGTACAAATTCAGCTGCAGACGAGAATTCAAGTGCCTGCCATATGTCCGCATCAGTTGCATGTTCACACATTAATAACAGATTTTCTCTTATGCTGGCATTGAAAAGAAACGGATCTTGAGGAACATAACTGATAGAATTCCTTAAAGCAATTAGATTTTGAGTTGTAAGAGGAACACCATCAACCAAAACGTCACCACTGTCCGGTTGATTAAGCCCCATAATTATGTCGATTAACGTGCTTTTCCCTGCACCGGAACGCCCAACAATCGCTGTCGTTTGATTTGCAGGTATGTTCAAGTGAATATTCCGCAAAGCAAAGGCCAAGTTACTTTGGTTATAGCGAAAATAAACACCTCTACATTCGATCCCATTCGAAATATTGAGGCGTTCCTTAAGCTCCGTACCTCGCCTTTCAAATTCTTTTGCGGCTTTACATTCATTTTGCAAAACCCATACTGCTTTAAAGGCTGGAAGCGTTGCAGCAATTTGCTCCATAGAAGATTGTATCCCTGCTACTCGCGGCCACAGTCTTGAAAATAAGACAACAATTAGCATCAGCTGACCCGACTGTGCCTGAAATAGGTTTATAGCGAGATAAATAAATGATGCAATTAATATCGCAGAAGCTGTTTTATAATAGAATTGTGATTTTGTTCTTAGCTTTGTAAATTCAAACTGCTCCTCCTGCATTTGCTTGGTGATGGATTCATACCATTCAATTCGCGACTCTTCCAAAGTATTGCATTTAATGTCTTTGATACCATTGATCTGATCAGAAATGCCGGCGAGATGCCCTTTGCCTAATTCATAGTTTCTGTTACCTAATGTTAATGACCTCCGTAGAAAGGTACGATTGACAAAAATAAGTATGAATCCAAATACCAATATAAAGCTTGTTATATAGGGTGAAAGGTAGAAAGCAAATGTAATTTGTATAAATGTGAAGATCAGAGCGGTAAGAAATTGAAGAAAAGATATCGTCCCTCCACTCGCCCGAACAATTTCGGTTGTCAATATATTTATTAGATCGGACTTTCTTTTTTTTACAAAGAAATCCCAGTTGGCATAAAGGATAGCCCGGTATGTTTCCAATCTCATATAGCGGAAAAAGCTTTGTTGAATCATTGCGTTTTGAATTGAGACACGATGCTGTATTAGATTTTGAACAATCACAATGAGTATAAAAATAGCTAATATAATTGCCAAACTAACTGCGGTTGGAAAATTTCTCAACCACATTACGATTGCCGCAACATGCTTTTCTCCTGCATCTAGATCAGCAATACCGATCATACTAATCATTGGGATTAGTAATAGAATACCGATCCCTTCAAGCAAACTCATAACAGTCATTAATAAAAGATTAATATATAATTTTATTCCAGAATACACATGAATCTGTTTTAAAAAATACAAAAGGTGCTTCATTTTTTACCCCCTAAGTTTTTTTGGGGTGAAATAACTGGCTATCTATTTACATCTTTTTCGCAAACTTTCCTACTACTGTGAATTTCTCCATTCCTTCTGCACCTGATACATAAATGGAGCCACTTCGCAGCCAGGCGTGAGCAATCATTTTCCCAGACCCATCTCTTCCGGTACCTAAATAAAGCGTACATTCTATTTTGCGCCTTTCTAACATTTTCATGCCAGCGAGTGCTTTAACAAGACATTCACTTTCCCAAAATGTATAACGGCTCATTGTATGAATGGCACAGGAAATATCCTTGACCATCTCACCATGATGTTCATTTCCATGAAAAGGAGTCTCCTCCATGTGGTTCCCGAGCGAAGGTGTTATTTTACTAAAGGGAAATTGCTTTACAATCCGGGCCCAGCCTAAAAATAGGAACGCCTCCATCATTGTTTTCCGGGTAATGGAATGTAACGTAAAAAAACGACTTACCTTCCGTAAAAACATTACCATCGATTGTTCTCCTTAACGTTTTTCAATCAATCCCTCATTAAAAAGCTGTTCCAAAAAGACTAACACCTGCTCCTGACATACGGAGTTTTCCACATTATAGCTATCTGTTAATTGATCCACTATTTTTCTTATTTGAATAGGTGACTCTATTAACCCCCATATTTCTCCGCCGATTTCACCCAGGTTATAATATTTTCCATTCGTGATACTTAACATCACCTTTTCTCCACCCATATCACTCGTGATATTCCCATTCCTTTGAACAACCGTCTCGTCTAACGAAATAAGTTTATCCACTTTTATTCCTCCCCTTTAACTGTATTTAAAATTAATGTTGTTAAATCATGTGCTGAGAAGTATGAACCTGGCCGACTTATTCTGTAACTTTTAAAACTATTTACCAGGTCAGCAGTAAATTGAAAATGCCATTGCATCAGTCTTGCAGGAGCCAAAAGAAAATGACGATATGTATGATGAAAGATTGTTTGCAAACTGTGAAGAGTTGTTAATGGCTGAATTCCGATATCAGTTTCCTCTGTTTTTACTAGTTCAAATATTCCTGCAAGTGGCAATGGCTTGGTGGCAAATTGGTCATGGACCGGTATCACGAATTTGTCCTCGCGATCGACGATAGGACGTAAATGGTCGGAAACATCGCCAAACGCCTTTAAGCTTTCTTGCCAAAGTTTTTGTTGGGGATATGCGGGCGTGACAACCGGTGTGTTTGCACTAGTAAAAGACACAGGGATGACATCATCACTAATTAGACGATATCCCTTCCTTAAAAAAGCTGAAGCCAACGTCGATTTACCTGCACCTGAATCACCAACAATGGCGTACGCCTTTCCATTTATTTCGACTGCACTTCCGTGTAAAGGAAGAATTCGCCGCTGCAGCAACAAAGCCCCCATGCAAGTTCCTAGTAAGAACAGACGGACTAGGTCTTCGTTGGAGCCAGTCAAAGGAGAAACGAATACCCGATTACCATTTTGAATTAGATAGATGGCAACATTGGGAACCTGGAACATTGTGAAATTCTCTTTCATAATAAAAGGACTATCGTGTTGTTCCCTTAGATGAGCCCATAAATCAGTCAAATCCGTTAACTCGAAAACAATATCGATCTGTTCATCTTTGCTTTCGTATTCCGGCAATTCCGGCAGCAAGAAATCACTATCAATAATGAATCCAAACCCCTTGTAAACCACTTTTTTATCAATCGTTTGCATGATTTCCCCTCCAAAAGCTAAGGCGTAAAAATAGTAACATTTCGTTATCAGGAAATTTTAAATAATGTTTAAGCAATAAAAAAATTACTTAGGGCCTCTCAATATAAGTAAGTTAATTTCCGGAGTGTTAAAATATCGAAAATCCAATAAGGGTATAGCATCACTACTGCCTAATCCAGTACTCACATATTGTTTTATTTTTCGATACTCCCATAAACCTTTTACTCTATCTTGTGGAGGGAATAGCCCATCCATTGGATACGAGCCTTCAGGAATAAAGATGGCGCCGAACAACGGTAATCTAATTTGCCCGCCGTGGTAATGACCAGCCATAAGCAAATCAAGATCCCTGACTATATGATTTGGTTTTGAAAATATGAAGTCTATTTTAGCATCCACGACCGGATAATGAGTTAATCCAATCAAGACATCTTTTGATTCTGAGGAGCCTTCTAATGCATTTTCAAAACTCACGAAAATTACTTTGCCAGTATTTTTTTCAACACGATAATTGGATTCAAGCAGTTTGACGCCTCTTTGTTCGATCCCAACAACAAAATCTGTTTTATGATTGAAATTGTCATAACTTTCGGGATCGGTATTACCAGGAACAAATAAAGCGGTTTCCTTGTTATCAATACCATCCAACAGATCATAAAATGGCTTATAATTCGTGCTTTCGCTATTCTTTAACATATCTCCCGTGAACACAATGGCATCATAAGACAACGTATTGATCTTCTTTATCAACCTAACTTGATCTTTTCCAAATTCTTTTTCATGTAAATCTGATATTTGCAGAATGGTGAAACCATTTAGCTCCTTAGGCAAGTGACCGATAACCACTTCCTGCTTGGCGATTTTGATACGCTGATTGTCTACAAATGTATAAGTAATGAGGGTAAAAACAATGATAATTAAGGCAAATGAATGGTTTTTCTTAAATATCTTCATTGATAAAAACTCCAGTGGTATACCTCATGGTTTTAGTCACTTAAAAAAAGTAATAAGACACCCCTTATCTAAAAGAGGTGCCTCACCTTTACATTACTACCCAGCAGAATGCCAAGCATTTGTTATGTTTATCAGCTATCATATCCCCAAGTTAAGTCACTGTATCGGGTGTTTGCTGGAAAACTATCATCAAGAAAATCTCCCGGCTTAGTGTTTGCCATTGTCATGTTCACTTCAAGAATTTCCAATACAGGCTGCTTCCATTCCTTTTTCATCGTATCACCTCCTCTCAATTAAACCTTTTTAAATATCGGAATAGAATTAAGCTTCGCATTAATAGTCTGTATTCCCCGGCAGGTGCCATTTCAGGCCGTGGTCCTTCCTTTTTAGCCCTTTCAAACGCCTTCTTAAAGGTTTGACCATCTATATATTCTAAAATCCTTTCATCTTTAGTAAGTTGTTCTAACTCATCTATAAAGTTATTCCAATAAGGACCCATCCTATGTAACCAATCAGCACCTTGGACCCCTTTTATTTTTTGGTTTAACCTTACCTTATCTGGCAAATAGTTTTTTGTGGATTTCCGGATTAACGAGCGGTCCATTCCATTTTGCACATATTGTTCTTCCGGAACAGATAAACAAAAACGAATAACACGTAAATCATTGGTTGGATCGCGTTTCCATAATGAATAACGGACTGATAGTTTTGTCGCGAGCGTATTGGTTGCATTCCAATGAAATAGTTCTTCAAAATGATTTTTTCTATGTTCAAAAATATTTGAGGTGGACAGCCAGCCGGTTGAATCCATTCCATGTTCTTTAAGTTTTGTGTGGACATTTGTTTTCTTGGCAAAATCAGGGTTTATCATTACAGAAAAAGGATCCTGCGGGTTTGATGGAAAGATGCGATCAAGGAATGGATAGGCCAACCTCGCTATACCAGGGATTCGGCGTAATCTGGCCCCACCCACATTTTGACTATAGTGATTTAATTCTTTAAACAGTTTAATCCATTTCATTCTTTTTAAAAGAACAGCATAATAGTCCAATGCTGAACCCCAGGATATGCTCAAGTTTCCTCTTCCGCCACTTAACAGGACGCCCGCTCCTACTTGATGCGCTTTCTCAAACACCCCTTTGATCCAAAAGGAATTTTCAAAAAACTTATAAGGCATTTCAAGTATTTCTAAGAAATCGTTAATTTCGGAAAAAGGATTCCTGCCATCAAAGTCTAAATAATGGTTTTTAATTCCTCCTAAAAAGTGAACGGTTGATTGGATGAAGGGTCTTTCATCAGGCAGCAGGTACTTAGGGGTATAATCGTTGAAATCACTTGGTGGAATATAACTAAATGTATGTAATGGTTTCTTTTCCAGGCTAAGCTGCTTTACCGCAAAGCTAACCACAGCCCCAGAATCTAAGCCACCGCTTAAATGTGATCCAATAGCACGATATGTGCGTAAACGGCATTGAACCGCTTGATTGAAAACACTTTGGAAGGCTTCTACATATTCGTCACTAGACCGTAAAATCAAAGGTTTTCCAGCGTTTAATGTACAATACCTTTTTAGATTAATTTTTCCTCCAGCCACTGAAATGCTGTGTGAAGGTGGTAATTGAGCAATATTTTTGTAAGGTGTGGAAGAGACATCTACTGTATCGACCACTGAGGATACTGCTAAGAATTCAGCCAGCCATCCCTCGTTCAATTCTTTCCGGACATAAGGTAATGTGAATAAAGGCTCTATCGTTGTGCAGAAAGCAAAACGCTGCCCACAGGAGTTGTAATAAAGGGTCCTGCCACCGGAAAAGTCCCTTGCCCCAAAGAGGAGTTGTTTCTTTTTATCCCAAATCATAAAAGCAAAATCACCAATTAAAAACCTTGGGCATTCCTCACCCCATTTTTTGTATGCATGTAACAGTAATTGGCTATCTGTTATATTTTTTTGTTCAAATGGCTTTATGTTTAACATTTCAAACAATTCATACCGATTATCGATAATCGCATCTGCTGTAATAGTTAATTGTGCCTTACAATCATAGTAAGGCAGCGTCTCGCCAACAGATTCTGGTGTAATCCATTGAGAATGGCAACAAAAAAAGGCATTTCCATCATTCCATGTTTGGATCGTATCCACAGGAAAATGATCTAATGCCTTCATCATTTTTTTGCTATCATTTACGGGTTCATCATTAAAATGAATGATGCCAGTTATTGCACTCATTCGTACCTCCCTAAGTGCTAATATTCGGTGGAAATTTATTTAAGACCCATTGATATAAAGATAACAAAATCCAAATCCATGCAGAGGAAATAAATCATTATAGCTAATTTCCCAATAGGAAGATTGTAATAGATTGGCCCAAGAATCGTATTCACAAATTCCGTGGATTTCCTTATAGCTTCTTCTCTAAATTTCCTTAACATTCTTGAAAAGGATTTAACGTAGACTTTTTCACTGTTTAAAGCATCGAAAAGTGGTCCAAACTTATCACTTAAATCCACGCTGAGCTTTAGGTCATCACTTTTACGATTATATAAGGTATTTATAAACTCTAAAATTTTACTTGGCTCGAATTCCTCTACAAAAGTAATGAACTTTAAATCGGCAAACCAGTTGTTATACGTTGCTGCAATTTTATGATTACTGTTTGGTAATACGACACAAGGAGTTTTTGTAATAGCACAAAAAATCATCCCATGCAGCCTGTCAGTAATTACAACTTTTGACTTTTTAAAAACATCCAATAGTTTAGTTAATTCTTGTTCGCCCAATTCTTTTGGCAAGTTAGGAATATACGTATCGTAAGCTATTACGTTTGCGTATTTCTGTTTAATCGAAAGTAGGAGACTGTCTTTTTGCTGATTTGATAACTTTTGCTCCAAGTCACTTCGTAAACACAGGATTATTCCATTCCTCTCTGTTTTAGAATCCATATTCTTTAGGGATAAAACAATATCAGGAACTAAATAAACCTGATTATTCCTGAAACTTACTTTCATCTTTTCAAAGGATTGAGTCTCTCTAGCGAAAATGTGTAAATTTGGATGTTTAGAGTACACTTTTATACTTTGGTCTAGCGATTTGCTGTTCTTAAAATCAATCGACTGAGGAAATGAGATAATTTTATTATGAGGAAATAATTTAATAGTGTATCGTCTGCTTTCCTCCAATACCTTATAAGAATCCCCCATATTTCCTCCGCCAATAATCGTAATCAAATCGGATGGTTGAATACAATTTTTATATTTTCTTAGCAGATAAATATCATTGGCATACAAGGTCACTATTTTGTGATTGGGAAAATGTTCTTCTAAATATTTTACTTGTGCATAAGTGATGGCGATGTCACCAAGGTTTCCATAATCGGCAGCAATGGCCACAATTATTTTTTCGTCATTTTTCGAAAGAGGTGGAAAATCCTCTTTGTTAAAAAGTAAGTATTTAATCACTATTTTCAACTTGAAAGGGACTTGTTGTGTATATTTGATGGACATAAATCTTTTCAAACTATTATACATTACGATTCCCACCCTAATCGCTAGATATTCCTTCGATTATGCAATCTTATGATGACTCACAACTTTTTTATTTTTCGATCGTAATTTTTGATTGATTGGTTTCTCTATGAATGAATAGACAAAACAACCGCTAATGATAGATAAAAGAATTAATAATATACTTAATGCCATCTTATTGAAGGATAGAAATAGGTTTGAACTAAGGATTTTACTAAATCCAGACATGAACAAATAGTGGGTAAGGTAAATACTGAAAGAAGCATTCCCAAAATAATTTGCAAACTTTGGTATCGTAATATCTTTTTGTAAATCTATAAAAGATAATCCTAGAATTAAGATGATGGATGCCAGGCCTGTCGTAATTTGAAGACTAATTGTAACAAAATGAAATTGTTCATTAATCCAAGACAAAGGAAATACGAGAAAACCGATTATGACAAATAATAAAGATAAGACATAGGGTATTCTGTGCCTGGTAACAACATATGCACTAACAATTCCGGATAAGAAAAGTAAATTATTAAAGTTGAAAAAGAAGTTCATCAAGTAATCTGAGCTTGTCAGTAGATTTACACTAAAAACAACCGACATTAACCCCCAAATGATGATTACTCCCCACGAAAAGGATTTATTTTTAAGAAAGAAAAGGGAAAATATCAGATAAAAAAACACAGTATGCACTAATGACCAAGCAACACCTATGATAGGTTTATTTTGACTTGGCAAAAGAAATAAAGATTTTATAATCTCTCCAATTTCTCTCTCGTAACCCTTACCCAAACTTGGAAAAATAAAATAAATAGGGATGATTAAAAGTGTTAGTATCCAGTAAATCGGATATATTCTTTTAAATCGACTCGATAAATAATGTTTAATGATTTTTTGATTCCCATATTCCTCATGATATAGGTAATAGATCATAAATCCTGAAAGGACAAAGAAATAATAAACTCCACCTGATTTGGTTACATCTGGCAATCTCAGGAAATCATACTGAAAATACACTTTCATAAAAGCATTAGCATGAAATAATACAACAAGAAGTGGTACTAATGCTCTTGAGAACTGTATCAAGTTTAAGCGTTTTCTCATATAATCCTCCATATATTCATACAGCTAGAAGAATCTTTGGTTTTATTCTGTCAGCTCAGAAATTTGATTTCCCGAAATGATTAACCCCTTTATAACACCAGTTCCGGATTCAGTTTTGGTTATCCCTCTTTTTCCTCCTGAAATTATGTTATTCTTGATTTCAATATTTTCCATTAGACGATCATTTGCAACAATATCAACACCCGAAGCATTTTTCACAATATTGTTATTTATTTTTACGTTTCGAGTTATTCCTTTAATATAGAGTGCATACTCATTGAAATTGGTAAATCTATTATGATGAACATTCAGACCATCAATTCTTTTGTCATCATAATAGTTATAATCTGTAAAAATACCGTATTCAAACTCATTAAATAAGTTATTTGCAACTGTTGTATTCGTAATATCTGTTTCAGACGCAGATAATCGAATTCCGGAATATCCCGAACCTTGAAACTTATTATCTGTAATGGTTGTTTCAAATGCCCCCGCTACAATGTGGACTCCATTTCCAATTGTAGAAATATTATTTTTAAAAATCTGGGTTCTTTTTGAGAGAACACCCCATGTTCCTTCAATCGTAATTCCACTTTCGGAATTTATATTGTTGTTATAAATTTTTAGATCTTCATTTTTAATCCAAACAAATATAGACGAAACGTTGAATGTATTATGATGGATGCTTGCCTTTTTTGTTTCCATAACAAGAAACTGTCCAGAAGGGCAATTTATGTCGTTATTGTAAAAATCAACGTCATGAAAGAAGTTGCCATCCTCCTGCCCGCCTTCAAGTTGGACACAATATCCTTTAGTATTCGAGGTAAAGGTGTTATCCCAAATCTTCGCATTATAAAAAGACATTTCTTCCCAAGGCTCAAAATGAAGAGCCGGGCGCCCGGTCTTTGACGTACTGACATTATTGAAAATTTGCAGATTGTTAACTTGTTCAAGAACAATATTTGAACGTCGGTTATCTTCTAGAATATTATTAGAAATAATGACATTATCACTTGTCTCAGTAGAACCCGAGATGGAAATTCCATCCCCTACTGCATTAATTAGTCTATTGCTATCAATTAAGATATTTTTGCTGTCCCAAGCGAAAATAGCATGCATATGCTCAATTCCATTTGGATGATTTTCGGCATTTCCATCAAATGTAATATTTTGAATCTTCACGTTGCTTATGCTTTCCAGGTTAACCATCCTTGTAAAATCATCGAGAGCTTGATCAGATAATTTTATAACGACCAAATCACGGCTTTCCCCGACTAAGTTGACATTCGACTTGATAAATACTGGATTAATAATGTAAGTTCCTTCAGGTACAAAAACTTCCCCTCCGCCTTCTTTGGCAACAAAATCAACCGCTTTTTGAAAGGCCGTTGTATCATCACGCTTCCCGTCTCCGTAAGCTCCATAGTCTTTAACATTTACTTGTAAGAGTGACCAATTAACTGCTACTGAAATGGCTTTAACCACATCTTCGTATTTTACCGTAATGGTCGCAAAACCAGGTCCCTTTGCCGAAATAAATCCACTTTTATCTACAGCAGCAACTTTTTCGTTCGATGTGGAATAACTGCTTTTCTGTGTAACATTTATTTTAGATCCATCAGCGTATAGAGCTGTTACAGCTGGTCGAATCTTTTCCCCATTTTTTATGTTATAACTAGTTGCATCCAAAGTTAAAGAGAGGCGAGAGTTGCTAGGATTACGATAGTCTGGAGACTGATTCAATGTACTCAACGAATCCTGTCCGTCATCCTCCTTAAAGTGAAGGTAATCCTTAAAAACAAGCATCAGCGTTAGCAATACAAATAAAAATAGGGTTGCATGATTCTTCCTAGGCAATATTCCACCTCCCATTTTTTAAATGATTGTTAAGGTTAAATGAATACTCCTTTTAACATATTACAAAATGGTTTGCTTTCTAGTTTTTCTCATAATCAATAAAAATGGCCTTAAAGGAAAATATAAAACATATAAGTATTTTGGTAATTTCAGTGTTTTTACATCCGTAATGGATGGATAAAAAATACTAAGAATGTATATACATTTTTGACTGTAGGACATAAGTGAGAATAAATAACGTTCATGATACTTTGCAACTTTCAATGGAAGTGAACTCGCATGAAGATTAACCATATTTTCTAAATAAAACATGGTACTTTGTACTAACCTGCCACTATATTTGCTAGAAATGAATGGCATCATTTTCCTAGGCAGAGGTGTTTTTAACAATTCAGAAGCTAAGAGCAATGCCTGCCCGCCTATATGTAAGGATTCAGAGCCATTTAAGATTTTTTTCGCCTTATTCCAATCAATTTCTTGGTTCAATAATCTATTTATATCAACCAACCAACGGAGCCTGGACCACCCATGCCGTGCACCATGTGTTGTAAGAAAATAAAATAAATCTTCCCGCCCTAAATAATTTACAGATAGGTTCTGGTGAGAACTAGTTCTTTTCCTTTCCCACATTTCATCAAAAGTTGGTTCTTTTCCAGGACCAGGATTCAGTCGCCAGTGAATTTCAATTTTTATCCTTTTATTGGAATGAATGAATGAAATATGATGGTGTCTCCATTTCCAATCATTCAATACAGTTTCAATTTGAAAGGAGTCATCTTTCTCATAACCCATTGATAAAAGAAGTTTATCTATTTTTTCCAAATCATTTATTGGCACGAGTAAATCTAAATCATTGCAAGTGCGAAGCGAAAGATCTCCGTACAGATCTACAGCAAGGATAGGGCCTTTCAAAACAAGCAAACGGATTCCGTTTTTAGCAAATAGTTTGCTGATATGAACCATTTCTGCACTGATGCGAAGCATTTCAAACGTATTTTTTTTGTATTCCTCAGATATCGTTTGGACAATACTTTTGGGAATTATGTTTTCATCTATTATTTTTATTTTGGAATACAATAATGGATAAAGCCGGTGATGCATAGCCAAATCCAAAAAAAGAGCCCAATCAATGTTATTGTAATTTTGTGTATCCTTTAATGGACTTTTTTCTACCTCCTCATTCCTTATCAACTCAAGCATTAGCAATAATTCCTTGGGAAGCCTGCCCCAATCGATGCTTAACTTATTTGTCATATATTTCTCCCATTGTAAATGTTGGTTACCTTTTATGGTTTAAACCCAAAATCATGTTGATTTTAGATTTTATTTCACCAATTACTTCCACTACATTGGTATCTTCGTTGTTTTCTCCCATTTCATAAATTTGATTAACATTTCTTTGAACTGCTGTAGGTCAAATCTATCGGAATTGTCCATATTTCCTCATTCTCCAATATTCTTTAAAATCAATCCATCAATGAATCGTTATTATCCTAATAAGCGGGTTTGTTTATAAACATTAGGTTGTAAGCAATTACCTATACAATTTATGACCCTCATCTGTTGTTCCTTTGTCATGGCTGAACCAGAAGGAAGGCAGAGGCCCTTTGTAAATAATTTTTCTGCCACATCGTGATTTTCACAATGAGAATAATATAAACATCCATTAAAAAGAGGCTGTAAATGCAGTGGTTTCCATACCTGCCGAACTTCAATATTTTCTGCTGTCAACAACTCTATTAATTTGTCATTTGAAATTCCCGCTTCCTTTTCATCCAATAATAATGTCGTTAACCAGCGATTGGAACGCGAATTTTCCAACTCACTCATGAATGTAATTCCAGGCAATTCACTTAAATGCAAAACGTATTCGTTAAAGATGTATCGCCTCGCGGTTACCCTGTCCTCCAAAACCTGTAATTGAGCTCTGCCAATCCCAGCGAGGATATTGCTCATCCGATAATTAAATCCAACCGCACTGTGTTGATAATATGGGAAAGGGTCCTTTGCTTGTGTAGATAAGAAACGAGCTTTATTTATCTGATCCACATCATTGGATACGAGCATCCCACCTCCTGATGTCGTGATAATTTTATTGCCATTAAAGGAGTAGATGCCAAAAGACCCTAATGTACCGCTCGCTTTTCCTTTATAAGTGGATCCGAGCGATTCTGCAGCATCCTCAATTACTGGGACATCGTATCGGTCACATAGCCGAAGAATTTCATCCATTTTCGCGCTTTGACCATACAGGTGAACGACAATGACTGCTTTTGGCAAGTTTCCTTCAAGTGCTGCTTCTTTTAAAGCTCGTTCCAATGCCTGAGGCGACATATTCCAGGTTTCAGGCTCGGAATCGATAAATACCGGTTCGGCACCCTGGTAAATAATTGGGTTCGCACTCGCAACAAACGTAAACGTTGAACAAAATACCCTATCTCCTGGGCCTACATCTAATAATTGCAGTGCTAAATGAATCGCCGCAGTCCCCGAACTTACTGCAGCAGCAGCATTTACCCCCAGGTAAGAGGAAATTTCCCTTTCAAAACCATCAACATTAGGACCTAATGGTGCAATCCAGTTCAACTCAAATGCACTATTGATATAAACTTGCTCATTGCCACTCATGTGCGGTGGAGATAAATAGATTTTTTCATTATGATTCTCCATTTTTCCAACCCCCCGTTATGAACCTAATAAAAAAACTATCGAACCATTACTATTCGATAGTTGTTATGGATATGATGAAATTGCTGCTTCTCAAACACCATACGAATTACTTAGTTATGGCTTGAAGAGTTACCTTCAAAATCTGGCATTGTTACATGACTTTCATTACTTATTCCTTCTGATATTAATACCTTTTTAAATGTCAAAAATAAAATTTTTACATCCAAATTAAAACTTTGATTCTGGACGTACCAAACATCCAACTTAAACTTCTCATCCCATGTAATCGCATTTCTTCCATTTACTTGTGCCCACCCGGTTATCCCTGGTTTAACTAAATGCCGTTTAGCCTGTTCTTCACTATATAACGATAAATATTCAGGGAGTAAGGGCCTTGGACCTATTAAACTCATATCACCTTTAATAACGTTAAGAAGTTGTGGAAATTCGTCAAGACTTAATCTTCTAATGAGTTTACCAAATGATGTTAACCTAATATGATCTGGTAATAACATCCCTTGCTGGTCTCGGTCATCCGTCATTGTACGAAATTTATAAAGTTCAAAAAGCTCACCATTAAGACCCGGGCGCAGTTGTTTATAGATAATGGGGGAACCTAGCTTTAACCTTATTAATATGGCAGTCAACAATATGAATGGGAAAAACAACATAAGACCCAAAATCGATAATACGAGGTCTAATAATCTTTTCATTTTACACCTCTTGTATTATGTTATTGTTTGTTATTGTTAAATTTGCATGTTCTTCATAACCGTTAGGGTTGTTTATCTGCCACCTCCATGTATCTTCGCACATCTCCTCAATTCCTCTATAGGCAATCCAGCCAAGCTCCTCCTTTGCCTTTACCGGATTGGCATAACAGATGCCTATATCACCAGGGCGGGGATCAACTATTTTGCAAGGTATTTTCCTCCCGGATACTTTCTCAAAATTTTTGATCATTTCCAATACACTATAGCCAATTCCTGTTCCCAAATTGTATGCATCTACCCCTTTAGTTTCCAGGACTTTTTTAAGCGCTTTAATATGCCCAATGGCAAGATCGACAACATGGATATAATCCCTTACTCCCGTTCCGTCCCTTGATGGATAATTATCGCCAAACACGTTTAATTCATAACGTTTTCCGACAGCAACTTGTGAAATGAACGGCATCAAATTGTTCGGAATACCATTGGGATCCTCACCGATAAGACCGGATTTGTGTGCTCCAATGGGATTGAAATAGCGCAAAAGAGCGATACTCCATTCATTGTCCGAATGAAATAAATCGCTCAAAATTTCTTCAATCATCTGTTTAGTTCTTCCATATGGGTTCGTTGCACCGAGGGTAAATCCTTCATCTATTGGCACCGAATCTGGATTTCCATATACGGTTGCAGAAGAGCTAAATACCAATTGTTTCACACCATGCTCTTTCATTACCTCGCACAAATTCAATGTTCCAGTGATATTGTTTAAATAATATCGAAGTGGTAATGCAACGGATTCCCCAACTGACTTTAGTCCAGCAAAATGCATGACAGCTTCAATTTCATTTTCATAAAAAATAGACTCCAGCCCATCTTTATCGAGTAGGTCAACATTATAAAATGTAAAGTCTTTACCTGTGATTCTGCGAATCCGATTTAGAGATTCTGGTTTACTATTTGAAAAATTATCGACAATTACAATATGATATCCAGCATTCAATAGTTCAACACAAGTATGGCTTCCAATATACCCAGCCCCACCTGTAATTAGTAAGCCCACAGGAACCCCTCCTCCACCAAATTTCTGTATACACGAAACAAAAAGAGATTAAAAAAGCAAAAGGACACCCCATTTTTATGAGTTGCCTTTTGCTTTAACAATTTTTCGCGTTTTTTATTGTGTATTGATTGATGAAATAGTCCTGGTACTCTCCACTCAGTATGTTTTCCCACCATTGTTTATTGTCAAGATACCATAGAATCGTTTGGCCAATTCCATTCTCGAACGTATAGGTCGGTTTCCAACCTAAGTTCTCCAATTTTGTCGGGTCTATAGCGTATCGCTTATCGTGGCCTAAACGGTCCGGAACAAATTCAATAAGATCTTCGGATTTACTCAAAATAGTCATGATCGTTTTAACAACTTCGAGATTTGTCCGCTCATTATGACCACCAACATTATATATTTCACCCTCCCGGCCTTCGTGCATGACAAGGTCAACTGCTTTACAATGATCCCATACATGCAGCCAATCACGAATATTCTTACCATCACCGTAGATCGGAACTTTTTCATCGTTAAGGAGACGCGAAATTGTTAATGGAATCAGCTTTTCCGGAAAATGGTATGGTCCATAGTTATTGGAACAACGCGTTATATTCATCGGAAGCCCATACGTTTCATAATAAGCTCTGACCAGTAAATCAGATGAAGCTTTACTTGCACTATAAGGACTATTGGGCTGCAATGGAGTGTCTTCTGTAAAAAATGTGGTTGGGTCAAAATCTAATTCACCATATACTTCATCAGTAGAAACATGAACAAATTTAGTCACATTAATATGTTTTGAGGCATCTAGTAAAACTTGTGTCCCTAATACATTCGTTCGAACAAATACTCCCGGGTCTGTAATCGAACGGTCCACATGGCTCTCGGCGGCAAGATGGACTACATAATCAAACTGTTCCTTTTCAAAAAGCGAAATAATCGTGCCGCGATCCACAATATCCGCTTTTACAAAGAAGTAATTATCTTTATTTTCAATATTCCGGTGTTTGGTTAAATCACCAGCATACGTTAATACATCAAGATTATATACATCATATGCTGGGTACTTGTTCACCATGTATTGAACAAAATTCCCACCAATAAAACCGGCACCGCCAGTTACAAGGATTTTTTTCCGTGCCATTATTTCACCTCAAGTGTTAATGATTCCAAATATCTTTTTAATGAATCCTTCCAGTGCGGTAATGGCTTGAAACCATTATCAACTAATTTCTGTTTGGACATTAGAGAATTTTTTGGACGAATAGCCCTGGCAGCATACTGTTCTGAAGTTATTGAATTGACTTTCACCTTTTTATCAGCTAAACGAAAAATTTCTTCAGCAAATTCTCTCCAGCTACAAAATCCTTCATTTGTTGCATGATAAATTCCATATTTATTTGTTTGAATCATGGATATTAATAACTGCGATAAGTCCTTGGTACTTGTTGGAGAACCAACTTGATCACCAACTATATTTAGTTCACTTCGGGTTTCAGATAGGTGTAACATTGTTCTGACAAAGTTTTTTCCGTTTACTCCAAAAATCCAGGATATTCTTACTATGAACCAATTTTCTAACAGTTTTTGTACAATTTGCTCTGCTTCATACTTAGTCAGCCCATAATACCCTAGTGGATGGGGACAATCCATTTCTACTAATGGAAATTCACCGTTCCCATCAAATACGTAATCCGTACTAATCAACATAAACTTTGCCCCTATTTCTTTTGCCGCATTTGCCAAGTGCTTTGTCCCGTTAACATTTACATTCCAACACGTTTCTTTCTCATCCTCCGCCTTATCAACTGCTGTATAGGCTGCACAATGGATAATAGAATCAGGATGAACCGTGGTTACATATCTATTAACAGCTACCTCATCGGTAATATTTAAATCCTTCGAACCAACACCGACCATTTCTAAGCCAAGTCTTCGACCTTCATGGACGACATCATATCCTAATTGTCCTGTATAACCTGTAACCAGAATCTTCATTCCTTACTCTCCATACGTAAAATTGAGATTTGCTTTACTAAGGTTTGGTGCTTTATCATCCTTTACAGACAACACAGGAGCAGCATCGACAGGCCAGTCAATCCCAATCGAAGGATCATTCCACCTAATTCCACACTCATACTTTGGGGCATAGAACTCATCTACTTTATATTGAACTTCAACATGATCGGTCAATGTAAGAAACCCATGGGCAAATCCCTTTGGAATAAAAAGTTGCTTTTTATTTTCTGCACTTAATTCAGTTCCAAACCAATGTCCAAATGAGGGACTTCCTTTACGAATGTCAACTGCAACATCGAAAATGGCCCCTTTTGTGCACCGGACAAGCTTTGTTTGTGCTTTCGGATTTAATTGATAATGCAACCCTCTTAACGTGCCCTTTGATGCTGAAAATGAGTGATTGTCCTGAATAAATCGAACCTCAATTCCAGCTCTTTTAAAAATGGCATCACTATACGTTTCCATAAACCAGCCACGATGGTCACCAAATAAATTGGGCTCTACGATTACTACTCCCTGTAACCTAGTTTCGATTAAATTCATATTCTATACACCTACTAGACTGTTATCAAATGAAGATTGATTCGCAAGACGCAATAAGTATTGCCCATACTCATTTTTGCTCAAAGGTTTAGCTAAATCGAGTAACTTCTCCCTGCAAATATAACCCTTCCGGAAGGAAATCTCTTCTAAACATGCTACCTTTAAGCTTTGTCGTCTCTCAACGGTTTCAATAAACGTAGATGCTTCCAGTAAAGACTCATGTGTCCCTGTATCTAACCAAGCAAATCCTCTGCCTAACAACTCAACTTGAAGTTTTCCCCGCCGCAGATATTCTTCGTTAATTGAAGTAATTTCCAATTCCCCGCGAGCAGACGGCTTTATTGATTTTGCAATATCAACTACATCATTGTCATAGAAATAAAGACCAGTAACAGCGAATGTTGACTTTGGAATTAGTGGTTTTTCTTCTATTGAAATAGCCCTTCCCATTTCATCAAATTCCACTACTCCAAAACGTTCGGGATCTTTGACATTGTATCCGAACACAGTTGCGCCTTCATATCGCGTGGCGGCACGTTCTAATATTTGAGTAAACCCATGGCCATAGAAAATATTGTCGCCTAAAATCATGGCAACGGAATCATCCCCAATGAACTGTTCACCAATTAAAAAAGCCTGGGCTAATCCGTCCGGGCTTTGTTGTACTTTATATTCAAGATTAATCCCAAATTGGTTTCCGTTACCCAATAAAACCTCAAATTTTGGAGTATCCTCAGGAGTTGAAATGATTAATATATCTCTTATACCAGCAAGCATTAAAGTTGATAGAGGATAATAAATCATAGGCTTGTCATAGACTGGCAACAGTTGTTTACTTGTAACCATTGTTAACGGATAAAGCCTGGTACCGCTTCCACCTGCTAAGATAATGCCCTTCACTTTTTAATCTCCCCTCTATAATTTCTTAGCCATAATCAAAATTAATAGTTGATACTCCATTTATTACAATTTTCCAAATCTTTCATTCAATAATCTCAGCTACCTATCTTAGGATCCGCTTCTATATTGTGGAAAGTATTCTTTATTATTTCCCCCAGCTTGTTCTACTAGAATATTATATATTTCATGGTTTCTAATTATTGTTCCAACTTTATACTGATATTGTTTTCCATAGTTACGCTTATATTTTTCTAAGGGACTATCCATTTTTGCCCCACCTAAATCAAAAATCTTTAATCCTTTTTCAGCCGCATAGAGTGATAATTTATATATTAATAAACTGTTTGCTTGGAAGGAGGTATACTCTGGGTGGTGGGCTGCATAAATTCCATGTGCTATATCTTCACCCAATAAGTTTATTGTTGATGAAATAACTTTCCCCTCATACATAGCACTTGCAAACACGATTTTGTCAGAAAATGCATGAACAAAATAATTTAAATAAGATTCATTTAAGGTATAATAACCGCTGACTTTGTATTTTGATTCTATAAAAGAATAGAGTTTCAAAAAGTCACCTATAACATCTTTGTTAGGATTTTCAATAATTATTTGTACTCCATTTTTTTCCGCCTTTCTAATTGCATTCCTTAATTTACTACTATATTCATTATTAAAAAAGTCGATTGTTAAATCAGTGCAATAACGGATTCCATATGGTCTAATTTGATATATACTATTAAAGAAACTTGAATGGTTTAACCAAGGACTGAATTGAATAAACTCAGCAATGATATTCTCCTTGGTACAAAAATGGCTGAATTCATCATTAAACTCACTAACCAACTCTTTTACATTTTTTTCATCAAAGTCTTCAATCCATGGCCCGCAAACACCTCTTGGGGTAACCAAATCGAAATATTTATTCTGATCAACAATCCCTGCTTCACGTTTAATAAATGGGTAAATAATCTTTGTTCCATTCTTTTTAAAGGTATAAGTTATAGCTTCACCATTTTCTTTCTCTTGCTGAAGATTGCCCCAGCGTGAATCCATATAAATACTTCTCATCCTCCATCAACCTTCTTAACATTGAATATCTATATTTTTTATGCTTGAATATAATAATTTTCAAAGTTTTATCGGATAATTCCTACTCTTTCTCTCCCAATTTGATTAATATTTAAATTCTTTTTATCGGTATTCCCACTGATAATAATCTTACAAATTCTATCAACATCCTCTAATGCTAAATCGGCATAAAGTGGGAGTGTCAATACTCTTTCTGCTATATATTTGGCAACAGGGGTTCCATTAGAATTAAATCGATCTTGATAACAATTAAGACTATTGGTTAAAGGGTAGAAATATTTCCGTGCAATAATGTTGTGTTTCCTTAACAATTCATAAATTTCATCCCGAACCATTATTTCCTTATTAAATACTATTGGAAAATAGGAGTAATTGCTTTCCACATCAATCTGAGGTTCAACTAACTTAATCCCTTTAATATCACTTAGACTTTCTCTGTATCTTTCAACCACAGCCTTTCTTTTCATTATCTCCCTTTTTATATGACGTAGATTGCAAATACCCATTGCGGCTTGGAATTCATTCATTTTGGCATTTCCGCCAACATACTCTACAGATTCCGGTCCAGTAATACCAAAGTTCTTAATATCATCCAGTGTTTTTCGTAAAGCGGGATTCTTAAATGTTATTGCTCCACCTTCTATGGTATTAAATACTTTAGTAGCATGAAAACTAAACATGGATGCATCACCAAAGTTAGCTACTCCTTTTCCATTAACCGTAACTCCGAAAGCATGAGCAGCATCGTAGATTACCTTGAGATTATATTTGTTTGCTATTCTTTCTATATCTTGAACGTTGCAGATATTCCCATAAACATGAACAGGCAGGATAGCAGAGGTTTTCTCTGATATGAGACTTTCAAGTTTATCCGTATCTAATGTATAATCCTTTAAGTTAATATCACAAAAAACTGGCTTCAATCCATTTCTCACAATAGCATGAGTTGTGGACGCAAACGTAAAGGGGGTTGTAATCACCTCACCAGTTAAATTTAAGGCAGCTATCGCACACTCCAATGCAAGATGACCATTAGCAAATAATGTCACGTTGGGAGTATCTAAATAGTGAGCTAATTGTTTCTCAAAAAGTTTATGTTTTTCACCCATATTGGTTAGCCAGTGGCTTTCCCATAAGTCTTTGATTTCTGCTATATACTCCTCGAAAGCAGGCATAGAGGACCTGGTTACTTGGATAGGTTTCATTATTAACTTCCTCTCACATACGATTCTATGACAAAAAAAAGACGACGCCTTCTCACGATTAAATAAGCGTCGTCTATCAATATATTAACTCAGCGATACCCATACAATGTTATCCATTAAAAAGCATATACGCTTCTTCATCATCAGATACCAGCTTGTATTGTTCTAACATGATTTTGATATCATCTATAGAATTAAACATCATAACATCGATGATCGATAAATTGCCTACAAAATCATGGTTGAATTGTGTATATATAATTTCTTCCGTTTTTAAAAACCTTAATTGGATTCCCTTAGAATCAAAAAAATTGGAAGTGTATAATTCCATTCCTCCTATTGCGTTTATATATTGTTGGGCACCCAGCCGTTTACAAATATCAATAATCTTATCTTGACCGCGTAACACGTTACTTTTCTTAACCTCCGATGACAAGATGAGGGATGTTTCTACTTTTAAATAATCACATACTTCCTTTATCGAATACGCCAAAAAAAGGGCTACACTCTTTTCATCATATTTTAATATTTTCTCGACTAGCGGGAATACTTCATTAAAAAATGGCGCCTTTTTATAGGAAGTTTCAATCGTCTTTAATAACTTATCTATATTTGATTCATTGTTTTGGAGCAGCTCCACTTCATTAATTCTTTTATTTTGGCTTACCTTCGATAACTTTAAATGGATTTGTTTGGGTTGTTTGTTTACCAATATATTGTTCCTATTAATCCAACCGCCTTTGATAAAATTCACATCATCAAAAATTACAAATTTATCAACTACATTTATTAACTGCCAATAACCTATATATGGAAATAAATAAGGTTGCATGATAGCTAACTTCAAAATATCACCTTCAAGTCCACTCACCCTCAACAGTAATTTTTTCAATCCATTTGATTATGTTGATCTATGTTTGTTAAGCTCTTCCCTAATTTGATTATTATTTATCCCTTGTTTTTTTCATAATCAGACCTTAATAGGGTAAGTATATAAGCATTGTGAAATTTATTTCTTTTGTAGACGTAGTCAGGTAGTAACCCTTGTTTTTTTAAACCTAAATTCTCAGCCAACCTTAACGATATTATGTGATCTTCCCTTATAAAAGTGTACAGCATATTTAATCCTAGTTCCTCAAAGAGATGTCCTATAAACAGTTTTGAGGCCTGTGTTGCATATCCTTTACTCGCAAACTCTTTTGCAATAAGTATGCCTCCCAATTCAGCTTTTCTATTGACATAATCAATATTTGTTACAGCACCATACCCAATGGGTTCATTTAATTCTGCGGAACAAATCATTAAATATAATTGGTTACTATTGTTCAAAATTTTATCCTCGATCCAGTTTTTATCCCAAACTGACGAAATATAATATTTATTTCCAAGTGTATATTCGAATAGTTCATTATCATTTCGAATCTTATTTATAAACGATAAGTCATCGTACTCGAATGCTCTTAAATATATATTAATACTCATAATGCCCTCCCTCTATATATGTCGATTTATTACTTGACTCGGTACGCTGCTCGGATATTATTGGACATAAAATATCCGAATAAAAATCAACACTGTTAAGTATGTCTAACAATCAAATAGTAAAAGACCAATTTTATAATTTTCTAAGCATATAAATTGATTCCGAAGAGGCTTTCTCAAGGAAATTAAAGCCAGCATTTTTATAAAAGTTTATTGCTTTTATATTTGATAAGAAAACTTCTAATTTTAAGTTTTCCATTCCCTTCCTTTTCGAAATATTTATACATTCACTTATTAGCAAACGTCCTATACCTTTATTTTGAGATTGAGGTATTACTCCCATGAGTGGCAAATAGGCCATCTTAGTTTCAGTATTATTTGCATACAACACAGATAGGCCTTTATATCGTTTATTTTCTTTAACAACACAAATATTTGCATATTGGAAAATTTTCTCAGAATACTTATCCAAATCAGAAAAACGTTGTGACAAAGTCGGAGTAAAAACCATATTGAAATAATTAATTGCTTCCTTAACTTCATCAATACTTGCAATCTGATTAATCCGTAAGCTTTCTTTGGGAGTCTCTTGAAATTCATCCAAAGTCGATCAACCTCTATTTCCTAAATTAACTTAATTTCATGTAACATTTCTTTTATACTCTCCCTTGAATTGAACATCATCACATCTATAATTGAAAGGTTTGGGATGAACTCATTATCAAACTGCTTATATTCGGTATGAAACGACTGAATAAACTTCAATTGAATATCATTAAGTAAAAAATCATCTTTTTTATATAATTCAATCCCTCCGATAGGATTGATATAAATATCACCACCTAAAACTTTGCATGTTTCTATAACTCGATCCCGGTTTTGTAAAGAATTATTCATGTCGATATTCGATGATATTATTATCTCAGTGTCTAAATCTAAGAAGTAAGCAATTTTAATGATTGAATGATAAATAAATTCAAATAAGTTTTTACTCTCATAGGTTAAACATTCCTCAATCAGTGGATACACTTCCTCAAAATAACGTGCTCTTCTATAACCCTGTTTTATCTGGGAGAGTAACTTTTGTTGTGCTTCCGAAAAGCAATCGGATAAATATCTTTCTTTAACGTCGAGATAATCAGAGTCTTTTTTAATGGGCAATGTAAATTGTTTAACCTTACCATTTAATAAAATTCTATTTCTTCTTATCCAACTCTTCTTTGTAAATTGAATATTGTCATAGACCACAAATTTATCCACCGCATTTATTAACTGCCAATATCCAATATAAGGGAAGATGTATGGTTGCATAATTCCAATCTTCAGATTAACCCCCCCCCATTCATTTAGTTAAATAAACAGCCTTTTTCCTTTTCAAAATTTGTTTCACTGTCGAAACTATATATATAAAGCATTCAAGTTTATATGCTTGAGCCATTCCAAAATAAAAAAATATCCCTATAAGCATCTGTAATATTAGAGTAAAAACATCACTAAACCCCAATAATTTAATGGCGTATACTCCTGCACCCATAAAAACAGATAAAATAAAGGATGGAATAATATCTTGCCACTGTTCTTGAATACTATAATTTAGTAACTTTGAATTAGGGTAAGCGTTGATTAAAGAAGAAATGATTCCACCTATTAATGTGCCTAACGCCATTCCATAAACTCCATAAGGTATACTCAATCCTAAAATTATGATTCCTAGAACTTTCTTTATTATTTCTAATTTCAAAAAAATATCGCTTCGTCCTAGAGCATTTATTGCTTGTAAATTAGTCGTATGAATTGGCCATAATGCATATGAAGCACAAAATATTTGTAAGAAAGGAACAGCAGGCAACCATTTTTCTGTTAGCAGAATTCTGACCAGTGGTTCCCCCACAATAGCCAAGCCCATCATCATAGGAAAAATCACGAAAGAGCTTGTAACAATTGATCTTCGTACCATTTCTTTTACTTTTTCTTTGTTATCCTGATTAGAAGCCATAGCCGGCAGCATCACAGACTGTATAGAACCATTAATATTACTTACAATTAAGCTTGGAAATTGCTCGCCTTTATTATAAATTCCTAACATGGCAGGACTAAACATTTTGCCAATAATTAGACTCTGCACATTTAAATACAATGTGTCTATCAATGCCGAAGCTACTAACTTCCATCCAAATGAAAAGAGCATTTTTACTCTTTTAACTGAAAAGAGTAATTTCGGCCGCCATTTTACAGTAAACCAAAGGATAAGCGTAATGAAAAATTGATTAGTTAATTGTGACAATACTAATGCCCATACACCATATCCACAATAGGCCATTACAATGCCTACTGTGCCTGAAATTACGATTGCACCCAGATTACTTATAGATAGCTTTTTAAAATGCATTTTTTTTCCCAAAACGGCGTTCTGGATTGAGTTAAATGGGGCAAATAATAAAGTTAATGACAGAAATCTTAGCACATATACAAGCTGGGGTTCTTTATAAAATTCTGCTATAAAGGGAGAAGCAAAAAAAAGACCAGTATATATTAGACCTGATACAAAGAGATTTAAATAAAATACTGAAGAATAATCCAAATCATCTACGTCTCTCTTTTGGATTAGTGCAGTATTAAAACCGCCTTGAACAAGTACCCCAGAAATAGCAATAAATATCGTAATTAGCACAATGGTACCGAAGTCCTCTGGACTTAGAATTCGTGCTAGGATGATAGATACAACAAACTGGATGCCTTGGACCCCCATACGCTCCGTAAACTTCCAAAACAAAGATGATATTACGGTTGCTTTGGTAATTTCAATGTTCATATTTTTAATATCCTTTTTACAGTAATTAGTGATACTAATATTCGAGGAAAGTATCCCTGTAAATACAACCGCATCCTATCCTTATACGCGAACCTAGAATAAATGAATTTGAATTCTGCCCTCAAAGCTTCCTTAAATTTTTTTTGTTCAAGTAGAAGATAAAATTTAATACGCTTTTTTGTTCGTATAATAACTTCTTCATATTTAAAATTTGTATAATGATCTAATTGATCAAGCATGATTGTAATTCTTTCAAAATGCCTGATTTTTTTATCAATTGAAGAAAAGTTATTTACTGTCCATGATCCGCTATCCCCTACCCTGTAAGCGGACATTTTTTCATCCATATAATAAACAGTCCCTTGTAAGGATAAATTGATGGCCAACGGATAATCCCCAACAGGTGCGTTTAGAAAAAATTCAGGGCTAATCAGGTCTAAATTTCTGCGATAAAGCATTGAGTTTGATAAGAAAAGACCACCGCCAAATTCTATTATTTCTTCTGTACTATAAACCTTATTCTTTTTGCTTGGACGGCTATCTTTAATATATTTTTTGTCTGCTGCTGAAACTACATTGCCAGCATGAACACATAAACTGCATTCAGGATGCTTCTCCATAAACTCTACTTGCTTCTGCAATTTATATGGATCAGTCCAATAATCATCTCCCTCACAAAAAGCGATGTATTTTCCTTTTGCTCTATCAACATTTATATTTTCAACATGTATTCCTCTGGAGTATTGGTTCTCTGTTTGATAAATGGGCTTTATGACGTTTGGAAATTTTTCCTCAAATCCTTTAATAATATCTACAGTTTTGTCTGTAGAAGCATCGTCATGTATCAGGATTTCAAAATTAAAGGTCGTACTTTGCATCAAAAAACTATTTATTGCATCCGCAATAAATTTTTCATGATTATAAGTAATACAACATATACTAACTAGTATTTTATCCACTGGATTATACTCCTTAATGATGAATACTTTTTACTTTCCGATTAAAAAACAAATCCCGAAACAATGTAAGGGCACCCCTTGCGAATTTAAAATAACGAAAAGTAATAAATTCAGTAAAGGTAATGTTAAGGTTATTGATAATGTTTCGATTCAACTTCATTCTGTTCTCATAATGCAGACAAAGTTTATTAAATCGCTTTTGGGTTGCTTTATCTTGTATCACTATTTTAAATGTTGACATGTTGTTTTTTATATTCTGCAAGTTCCTATATGCCTTCTCTATTTGATCAAATTGATTTTTTTTTATATAGCTTAAAAGCGATTGCTTGGTCTTTAGTTTTGACCAATTTAATGCACCAACTTGGTTAGACCCATGCTGTCGATAGTATATTAAAGGATCATTTAGGTATTTGATTGAGCCTGGATAAATTGCAGCAATTACAAGTCCAATCCAGGCATCATGAATCCACCCTTCTGGAAATCGGTTCACTTTTAAAGCATTTTTCTTAAACGCCATTGTGCATCCTGTTATTACATCTCTAGACATTAGAACATCGAACTCTTTATTCTGATTAATTTTTTTCATTTTTCGTTTATCAAATCCCAATGATTCGAACAAAGTATATCCTAATAATCCCAACTCCTTATCCACTACGTTTCCATTTGTAAAAACTAGTTTCAGGTAAGGATTACGTAAAAATTCTTGTTCAATCCTTTGGAGTTTACCCTCTAACCAATAATCATCCTGATCCGATAAAAAAATTAGATCCCCATGGCAAAGATTTATGCATTTCTCAAAGTTTTTGGTGCTCCCCAAGTTTTTTTCATTTATAAAAATACGAACGTCAAAAGGAGCTGTTTTTGCGAATTTTTCCAAAATCTGAATTGTGCCATCTGAAGAACGGTCATCACAGATAACTACTTCATTTGGCAACCTTGATTGGTTTAGTATACTTTTTAATTGGTCTTCTAAAAATTTTCCACCATTATATGTAACTAACGCAATTGAAATTGTAAATAGTTTATCCATTGTTTATTTCACCTCTTCGAACCCTCGCTTCTTAGCCTGAAACTTTCTGTTAAATTCACTAAAACTTTGGAGGTGTCGGTCCTTTTCAGAAAAGTTTATATTATGATCAACTAATTCCAATGGCCATTTAATTTTCAATTCGGGATCATCCCACTTAATCCCATCATCATACTCCTCATAAAACTTTTCTGAGCATTTATAGGAAACGATTGATGGCTCGATCACCAAATAGCCATGCCCAAAATTTTTGGGTATGTAAAGGGAATCTTTGGTCTCGCCAGAAAGATAAAAACCTCGCCACTGTCCATAAGTTGGTGAGGTTTTTCTTAAATCAACAATGACGTCGTATATTTTCCCGGTTAGACAACGAACCAGTTTCGCTTGTTCTTTCACTCTTTGAAAATGGATTGCACGAATTACACCTTTTTCAGAACTCGTATAAAATACTTCTTTTAACTCATGTCCAATTCCATTATCAATGAACACCTCTTCTGAATAATCTTTAATGAAATAACCTCTTTCGTCATGAGCTACAAAAGGTTTAATCAAATACGAACCCTTTAAATCCAACTCCTCAAATGAGAATCTTTGAATCATTTGATTAACCCTCCTTTATACTGATTGCGCATCCCTCTTCATTTCCTCAATGGTTTCTCGTATATTTTTTTCAAATGTTTTTTCAGCTTTAAATCCTGTATCCCTTACCAAATCCGTTGTATCAAACCAATCCAATTCATATTTCAATCCATCTTCCGGCCTTTCACCGAGTCCTAGTTGGGCATTAGGGCCATAAACTTCTTTAATTGCCTGTAGATATTCTTTTAGGATCCGAGGAGCAGCACTTCCAACAAAATAGCAGCCCCTGCTTTTATCTTCTTTACCCACAAGATAAAGAGCTCTGGCTGCATCTTTCACATACATTAAATCGTAAGGTTGTTCCGCCTTCGAAAAGGAAGGTTTATTACCCTTTTGCAGTTCTTGGAGGGTATAACTAACGATATTACCGGTTAAATTATGGCCGCCATATATATTGGACAATCTAGCCCATACAAATGGCAACTCAAGTTTTTTACATAAAATTTCTAATAAACAATGTGTAGTGTGTTTAGCAATACCATAAATCGTATTCTCTGCCTTCACATCGATATTTAAAACATTTTCTGCTATTTTTTCAGTAATCGTTCCCGTACAAATAAATTTTCCACAGTTTAATTTCTTTGCTGCCATGGCACTATCACAAGTAAATTGAGCATTTGATAACTGTAATGCGTAATTGGCTCTATCACTGCCGCTCGTTCCTTGCCAGGCCAAATGGTAAAAAACATCAATATCGCGATCCGGGACTAACTCATTCAATTCGAAGATCGACCTAAGCTCACAGTATACGACTCTTGTATATTCCGGCAGAGTATCCAGTTTTGAGTCTCTGTTCCTTATGACTGCGATGACTTCGATATTATTTTTCTGTAATTCTTTAATAAGTGCGCTTCCTATATATCCATTGGCACCTGTTACAATCGCCTTTTTCATTTTTATCACCTAACCGACATTTTTGAATACTCATGTTTTTGAGGTTCCATAAACTCTAAAATTTGTTTATCCATCATTAGGGCCACATTCCCTTTAGAGATATAAACCCTAGTCCATTCGACTGTTTTCTCGATGGCTGTTTCGATATTCCATCTTGGTTCCCAACCAAATGTCTTTTTTATTTTTGAGCAGTCCAATTTTAAAAAGCTGGCTTCATGAGGGCCTCCATCAGACTTATTGATCGAACGTCCCCCTTTGCCCCATACCTGGCAAAATAGATTCGCCAGTGTTTCTGTTGAAACACAGTCTTTTTCATTGGGGCCAACGTTATAATAACCTTCGTACTTTTTATCAACAAATTGTTTTTTAGCTATTAATAAATAGGCTACAAGTGGTTCTAATACATGTTGATAAGGCCGGATTGATGCTGGATTTCTTACTATAATCGGTTCATTGTTTATTACTGCCCGAATACAATCTGGAATAATCCGATCATTCGAAAAGTCTCCTCCCCCAATGACATTTCCTGCTCTTGCAGTCGATATGGAAATATCAGTATTTGAAAAGAAAGAGTTTTTATAGCACTGGGTTATGATTTCGGAACAAGATTTACTGTTCGAATAAGGGTCATAGCCATTTAGACTATCCGTTTCTCTATATCCCCATTCCCACTCATAATTTTGATACACTTTATCAGTCGTGACATTTAGTACCGATTTTACCGTTTTGCTTTCCCTCACACATTCAAGAAAGTTTACTGTTCCCATAACATTCGTTTCGTACGTATAATGGGGATCGCTATAAGAATCTCTTACTAGAGGTTGTGCGGCAAGATGAATGGCGATTTCCGGTTCTGCCTCATGGAAAGCTACCTTCAGCTTTTTTAAGTCTCTTATATCTCCAATGATCGAATTCATCTCACTTTCAATGCCGCTAAGTGTAAACAAGTTCGGTTCAGTGGGAGGCTGTAGGGCATATCCGGTTACTTTTGCTCCTTTATTAATAAGCATTTTACATAGCCATGTCCCTTTAAAACCGGTATGTCCCGTCACAAATACCTTCTTACCCTTGTAAAAGTTCAACTTTATCCCACACTTTCCACGGAGCTTCTTCACGTTTCCAAAGACTTTCCAACATCTCCTTATCACGCAATGTATCCATACACTGCCAAAATCCATAATGTTTATAAGCCTTTAATTCACCTATTTCAGCTAATGTCTCTAATGGTTCGTTTTCGAATACTGTCGTATCATCTTCAATGAAATCAATCACTGCCGGGTTTAGCACCATAAATCCTCCATTGATCCAGCCACCATCTTCTTTGGATTTTTCCTTGAAATTGTTAATCTGTTCCTCTTTATCAATATCCAGCATCCCAAACCGGCCTCCTGGTTGGATTGCCGTAATCGTTGCCATTTTTCCACAATATTTATGAAATTTAACTAACTCATTAATATCAACATTGGATACGCCATCCCCGTAAGTTAACATAAAAGGCTCATTGCCAATATAGTCTTTCACTCTTTTAATACGCCCACCTGTCATGGTTGTAAGACCGGTATCAATTAAGGTAACTTTCCAAGGCTCCGTATTATTATTATGAACAATCATTTTGTTGGAAGCTGAAAAATCGAAAGTTACATCAGACATGTGTAAGTAATAATCTGCAAAAAACTCTTTTATGGCATATTGCTTATAGCCACAACAAATAATAAAATCATTGTAACCAAACGAAGAATAATATTTCATAATATGCCAGAGGATCGGTTTACCTCCAATTTCAATCATTGGTTTTGGTTTTAAGTGGCTTTCCTCACTAATCCGCGTTCCAAAGCCTCCCGCTAAAATAACAACTTTCATAATAGTTACCCCCATTAACTTCTATTTGCCGCCAACAATAAAAAAAGAAAGCTTAATCTGCAAGCTTTCCTTTTTTCAAAAAGAAATAAATACTGAATATGAAATCTGTGAACATGATCGACTTATTAAGTTTGTACTTTATGATGTTAGATAAGAAACCACTATTCGAGAAGTGTTGCAATGCTTTTTTAGTACAACTCTTTTGCAATATGCTTTCTATATAGCCCCGTCTAACTTTTTTTGGCACCTTCAAACTCGTTAAATATGCCTGTGCAATTAGAGAAAACATGGCCACCGCATATTGGTGTTCTAAATTGCGCTCATTACTTTGATAGACACCCTGTTTAATAAGATAATTTCGAATTCGGTTATAGGTTAGACTCTGCATTTCAACATCCTGAATATGAAAGCCTTTGGATGTTGAATTTACATTAGAACGATTATAAATATATAGAGGGTCCTTTATGAAAACAAACCTATTAGCCTTTTTTATATAGTCGAAATTAAAGAGAACATCTTCACTTCGTGTAATCGACTCATCAAACCAAATGCCATTGCTCTTGATGATATCAGCACGATAAAGTTTATTCCATACAAAATATAGTATAAAATTCTCACAATATTTGGCGCACACTGATAAGAAATCTTGTTTTTTAAATACCCGATCCTCAACCTCACAAGAAACAAAGTACTCTTCAGCGTTTTTATTCTTATACATTTTTTTGTAACCACAGGTAATTAAATCCGCATTATATTGAACAATGGACTGATGCATTTTCTCCAACATACCAGCATCGATTGAGTCATCCGCGTCCATGAACTGGATAAATTCGCCTTTTGCATGTTTTAAACCAAAATTCCGTCCAGAAGCAATCGAACCATGATTTTTCTGAATAAATTTAATTCTGCTGTCTTTTTGTTTGTACTTATTACATATGTGTGAAGACCCATCCGTCGACCCATTATCCACCAGTATTAATTCAAAGTCCTTAAATGTCTGATTTAAAACCGAATCAATACATCGGACTAAATACTGTTCAACTTGATAAATTGTAATAATAATACTAATTTTAGGATTACTCATAGGTCAGCCTTTCAATAAATTTCTAATCTTAAATAAGGAATAATAAAACATGGGTAGCTGATATTTTAAACAGAAAAAAGCCCAACGGTTGAAAGTATAGTTTTTGTTGTTGGCTGCAAGAGTGCGCACTTCCTCGTCGTTTAAGTACTTTTTTAACTCTGTTATCTTTTCTCTAAATGTGAGTTTATTTTCCGTCTTTGCGATATCGAACATCGCCCTTAGAACCCCGCTAAGGTATGCTTCTTCCACAAAGGTTCTGGAATGGTGGTCATGTATGTTAATATCCCCCAATAACTTTAATGATTCGATATAAACAGTTTTTGCGATATCAAACCGATTATAATAGATTCTTGAAGTCACACTATTCTCATGCTGAATGTGCAGATAATAAGGAAAACTCACTAATACTGCAGATTGGCATTTTCGATAAAAATGCAGATTAAAAAGATAATCCTCTGCGATAAAAAAATCATTCATAAAACCTATGCCATTTGCACATATGATTGATTTCTTATACCACTTGTTCCAACAACTACCAAAAAGAGGTTTGCCTAACCAGATCGCTTTTAAAAAATCTTGTTTTCTTTCATTGCTTGAAAATGATTTTTCTATATACTGGAAAGATTCAACAGAATCCCCGATGGGATTTACGATACTAAAAGGCGCTACAATTAAATCATAATCCTCTGACTTTACTTTATTTGCTGTATCAGAAAAAAACGCATTAACATAATCATCTGCATCAATAAAGGTTATATATTTACCTTTTGCTTGTGCCATACCATGATTACGAGCTCTTGATGGACCTCCGTTTTTTATATGATGCACTTGTACACGTTCATTTTGCTCACAATACAAATCGCAAATTTCACCACTGCTATCGTTTGAACCATCATTTACAAGTATTAATTCAAAATCCTTAAAAGTCTGGTTTAAAACGGAATCAATGCAACGTTGCAGAAATTTCTGGGCATTATATACTGGTATGATGATTGATACTAAAGGGGTCTTTACATGCAGCATTATAAATATCTCCTTCTATATGCTCGTAAAAATAGGTCCATAAAGGTTGCACTTTTAAGCCGGACAAGCCTTCGTATCATTTTTTGTAAATTACTGCGATGATTCGGTAATGCAAAAATTTCCTGCACTATTTCATCTTTTATCATCATACTTATCATTTTTTTTCGATCTATTGAATTCATTGGGCAGTCTGGTAAATAATAATTGATAAACGCGAAGGCAAATTCATACTGGTAATAAAGAATTAAACCTTCCTTTAGATGAGTGCAGGGTACCCCGTTAATAAGGCTTCTCAAAAATCCGTAAAGCAGCTTTTGGATTTCAAATTTATTATGTAGATATCTATTTACAAGGCTGCCTTCATTTTGATGGTATTCATATGAAACACCGGGCTCAAAAGAAACTTTGGTTGAATTCCTAAAATAGGAGATATTAAATATAGCATCCTCACCCAAATGAAACTCTGTTCCGAAGCGAATTTTATGATTTCGAATTAGTTCCTTGCGATACAATTTATTCCATGAAGAATACGCTAATCCTTTTTCAAGCAAGTTTACGAACAATTCAATGATGGGCTTGTCATGATAACTCTCAAACTCACATACGGTTAGTTTGTCAATTTCACGATTATTTTTTACAAGTTTACTGCCACAAACAACTAAATCCGGATTTTCCGTTTCCATTCGATTATGAAGCACTTCTAGAAAATTAGGCGGTAACGTATCATCACTGTCTGTAAACTGAATATACTTGCCTTTAGCATGTTCCAAGCCAACATTCCGGGCATTTCCTGGTCCGTTATTTTCAATATGGATGACTTTTATTCTTTCATCCTGCGAAGCGTAGTAGTTGAAAATTCCGGCACTTTGATCGGTAGAACCATCGTTGATGAGAATCAACTCGATTGATGAGAGTGTTTGGCCAAGGATGCTTTCAATACATCTTGATAAGTATTTCTCTGCATTGTAAACAGGGACTATGACTGACACTATACAACGATATTCCATATGTTTCTTCCTTACTTATAGATTTTATTTTTCATCCAATAAGCCGATAACCTCTTCCATCATGTTATTCATCGTAAAATGGCTTGCACGTGATTTAGAATCGTTCTTTAATGAAAGGATCTCTTCATGATTTTCCGCAATCCTTAGTAGCGCCTCATTTAATCCTTCTTGTGAATTTTCCACTAATAAGCCATATTTGCCATTGCTCAATATTTCATCCGGTCCTCCACATTTAGTCGATACGACTGGAAGCCCCATGTATAAAGCTTCTATAACCACAATGCCAAAAGGTTCACTATGAGCTGGATGTATATATATACTTGCCTCTCTTAAATAAACATATGGGTTCAATTTTTTTCCCAGGAAGCATATTGCCTCATGTACATTTAATTCTTGTGCCAGTTTCCTTAATTTTTTTTCCTCTGGCCCGTGGCCTATGATGTATAAGCGCAGCCTATTGTTTTTTGCATATCCTTTACAAAATGCTCTTATTAACCTATCAATTCCTTTATCTACATGTAACCGGGCAATTGTGATCAGATTGATCAGATTTTTGTCCATCGAAATTGTTACATCTTCACTCAATTTTGTATCTATTTTTCCGGGTATGATCGCATTGTAGATTTTTTCAACTGGGGTTTCCGTTTGTGTTACACTCATAAACGCACGTCTGCATTTTTCCGATACAGTAATGATAAAGTCAAATTTGTTGTAGCACTCGGTTTGCTTTTTCTTTGTTATATGGCTTTCCAGACCAAAATTCTGATACTCCATATCCCCGTGTATCCATGCAATTTTTTTCGATTGGCGATTACGGGAAGCTGCCACAATTTTTTCCGGTATTCCTGTTTTAAAGGATATTTCAATATCAAATTCCTGATTGTTTAATTTTTTGTAAAGAAGGCGAGGGGGAATAAAGCGTAATAATCGGTAAATACCCTTATATTGTTTTTTAAATAAAAAAACATGATTTACCGTTTTGGGCAACTCATGTACTAGTTCTCCACCGTCGAATAAGCTCATAACGGTGATACTATATTTCTTTGCATCAAGACTTCTTAAAATATCCAGTAAGAGGACTTCAACCCCACCCATTACCATTCGATCAAGGACAAATAAAACCTTTTTATTCATTACCTTAACCCTACCCTTCTTTCAATAAGGGTTTTTACCGGATATAATCTCATGGTCATTTGAACAGTCCAGTAACCGTGGAGCGACAAAATCATCATTATTTTACTAAACAAAGAAACCCTTTTGTTGAATAGGTCCTTAATTGATTTCGCCCGGATTGTTTTTATAAGAAATTTTGCTGTATCCTTATGTTTTGTTGTATTCTTTATGGCATTACCAGCACTTATATCAAATAACATCCGACACTTTACGTTTAAAATTCTTGCATCAAGGTTTTCTTCATAATGGTAAATACGATTTTCAATGAGAAACCTTTTCATTTCCTCCAGTGCCTCGAGTTGATGAAACTGTTTTTCACTAAAACCCTTTCTTAATATACTTCCATCCCTCTGGATGTAATAATATAAAGGTTCATCAATGTATACCACTTTCTTCGCTTTGATAAATAATTTATAAGTGGTAAATACATCTTCATACATTTTCCCAATTGGATATCTAATGTTTTCGAATAACTTCTTTTTATAAAGCTTATCCCAAGCATAATCATGTATTTTTTTACTGGAAATCAGTTCTGACAATGCTTCTTCAGAAGAGTAGTGTATGATTTTCTTTGAATTTGAAAACACTTCCCTATTGGAATATTTCCGAATGTGCCCACAAACAGCGATATCGCTTTGTGTTTCTTGGCTTAAAAGTAAAAGCTTTTGATACATTTCCTCATGGATATAATCATCACCATCAACAAACCCTATATACTCACCCGATGCAATCTCTAGTCCGGCATTCCTTGCAGAACTAAGCCCCCCGTTTGCTTTGTCAATCACAACAATTCTAGAGTCTATCTTTGAGAAATTACTTATTAAATGAAGAGTGTTGTCCGTTGATCCGTCGTTAACCACGATGATTTCTAAATCCTTATATGTCTGTACAATAATGGATTCTAAACATTTTTCTATATAACTTTCAATGTTGTAGGCTGCGACAATGACACTTATTTTCATCAGAACCCTCTCTTTAAGCTCATTATTCTGGCAAAGAATAAGATTATTGCACTATTTTTTGTATTGATTACTAGTTTGAGAAATTGGGTTAATAAATCGGGTGTACTGCAACTTTTTAAAACTTTATCTTCTTTATATACACTGCTTTTAATAAAATCGAGTTTTTCCTTGTACGAAAAGTTACAGGTTTTTTTATACAAATCCATAAAACTTGCCATAAAATCTTTTAAAAGCATTCGATCCAACATCGATCTATTTTCCTCTAACAGTCCCCAATATTCGAACATATCTCTAATATCACGCAGCAAGGAAAGCCGTATCTCCAAACGATTCCGTCTATACCTAGACACTAGGCCTTCACCTTTTTTCACTGTATAATTGACTAACATTTGGTTAGATACTTTAACATAATTAATGTTCTTAATAACTAATAAATTAAATCTTAGATCTTCACCAATATCAATGTTAACAGGAAAGTTGATTTTGTTATTTTTTATATAACTTGTTAAATAAACTTTATTCCAAGGAGCATTGATCAATTCATTTTCTATTAAGGTTATGGCCGCTTTCCTAAACTGAGCCTGAGTACTAAACTGTGAATCCATTTTTTCTGGAAACGTACATGGATACGATTTTCCGCCACGTACGACATTGTAACCAAATAGAACCAATTGTGTGTTTGGCTCTATCTCTGCCATAATCACTTTAAGATAGCCATCCATATAATAATCATCTGCATCCAAGAACGTAATATACTTTCCTTGTGCTTGTTCTATCCCTAAATTCCTAGCATTGCTGACACCAGAATTTTCAATCGAGAAAAGCCTTATTCTTGGCTCAATTCGCGCGATGTTTTGGCAGATCTCAAGGCTTCGATCAGTAGAGCCGTCATTTATAATAATAATTTCCATATTGTAGAAATCTTGAGATAAAATACTGTATATGGCACGGCTAACTGTTTTTTCAGCATTATATACCGGTATGACAGTTGAAAGGAATGGGATTTCCATTTAATATTCCCCTTTGCTTTTTAACACTAGATAATAGAACAAAATATAATAGAACCAGAGGACGGTGCGCCGTAAATCATTTATTCCTAAGCCATAAGCTATTAAAGAAATGATTGAACATAAGATAAAGGTATTTACATAAGTATTTTTTGTTAATTTTGTAACCATAAGGATATACGCCAATCCCCCAGCGATCCCGCTTTGAGTCAATATTTGCAAAAAGGTATTATGAGCTTCAAATCCCCCAAACACGTAGGAACCAGCATATGATCCAGGACCTAATCCGAATATAGGTGAGTACAACCAGGATTTAATAGCATTACTCCATATAACAAGCCTATTTTCTCCATTGGAATCACCATGAAAGAAATCTTGGACCATTCCAAGAATTGTTTCATAATTAAAAAGGGCAATGACTATTATTAAACAAATTAACGCGAACATGATGCTAATTGACATATTTAGTTTGCTTATTATTTTTCCTGCCCCAAATATACAAAAGGCTAAGGTAGAAATTGCCCATGCTGAAACCAATGTGGAAGATGTGGTCGACAATCCAATTAATACACTTAAAATGATACCTACTATTGCTAGTACCTTTAAACTTAATCTCTTTTCATTGACCATTAAATAGAGGCCAATAAATGGCAAGGGAGCTACAAAATAAGCAAACTGATGATAATCATTAGCAAATGGAGAGAAAATGTGAGAACCAGCATAGGTTAAATAAAAGCCGAATAAAACTCTTGTACCTGATAAATAAATCAGATATAAAGCTCCAATAACCACTAGTCCCCCAAAATAAAGAAAACGTAATAAACTATAGAGACTTTTAAAATTACTCTTTTTAAACAAGGTTTCGAATGTAAAACATAAAAATAAAATAACAACATAAGCCTTATAATCGAATGTTACATGCCGGGGTGCAATTTCTAAAAAGGTATTGACTCCATAGCCAAAAGTCATAAAACAAAGAAAGAATACCCAAAATAGAGAAAAGAAATGGTGATGAAACGATACAAGAATCGTCTTTTGCCCGGCCAACTGCAAAATACAAAAAAACAATAGAAGCAACTCTCCAACTCCAAAGGCACCAAACCTTAAAGATGTAAAACTAAAAAACAGAAGCATGGTCAAGATAAGTATATTTTGAGGACTAAATGTTTCATACTTACCTTGAGTTATTTTATTTTCCATACAAACACCTTTATGAAATGTTTTTTGTCAACCTTTGCTTTATTCGTTGATTGTTCACACCGTATATCTCGACAAGATGGGCAATAACTTGGTTAACATCATATTTTTGTATCGATTCATAAGCATTAGAACCCATTTTCTCTAATAAACTTCTGTCCTTGTAAAGCTCCTCAATTCTTTTTGCTGTTTCATCTGCATCACCAACGTTTACTAAAAATCCAGAGTTTTCATCTTCAACTAAATCCCGTATTCCTCTTATTTTTGTCCCAATTACAGGTTTCTTACAGGCCATCAGCTCCATGATATTTCTTGGAAGTCCTTCACGGTAGGACATGAGCATACCAAGATCACTGGCTGTGATAAGCTCCGTAATATCATTTCGATTGCCCAAAAATTGAATCTGATCTTGTAGGTCCCTTTCCGTAAGTTCCGTTACTAGGCTCTTTAGAAGTGGGCCATCACCTGCACATATCACTTTTACTTGAATTCCTTTTTTGTTCAGTATATCTACTGCATCAATCATTTGTTTATGATTTTTATTTTTGTTCACTTCTGCAATCATGATGATGACAAAGTCACCATCTTTTAGACTTAAACCCTTTCTTATCTCATTTCGATCATATAAATCGCCACGATAGGAAGTTAAATTTACCCCAACGCCATTGACCTTATGAATTTCCTTCACCTTGAATTTCTTTGCCTGCTCATAATCTTCGGAATTCATTGTAATGATCGTATCCGTATAATGAGCCATCACTTTCTCTATAGGGTAATAAATCCCCCAATTTACGATTGGGGCCTCTTTATAAAAATGGAACCCATGGACAGTGTAAATCGTTTTTAGCTCTGGGAATCTTAGCTTTAACAGCCTTCCATACAATGCAGCTATCGGTGTATGGACATGGACGGTATCATAATTAAATTGTTTCTGAATCTTCACCAGGTCAATAAAAGCCTTTCCGTTCATCGGGTTTAATGGGTTTCTAGTAAAAGGCACATTAAAAAACCTAACACCTCGCTTGGTTAGGTGTTTATCCACTTCTTCGTCGATTGAACAGGCACAGTCAACGATGTTGCCTTCATCAATTAGCTTTTCAATATGAGGAACTAAAAAAGAATTAATTGTTCTACTCAAGGTCGTGATATAGAGAATTCTTCTCACTTCATTCACCAGCTTTAGTTAACCTTCACTTTGGTTTTTTCAACTATATCTGATAAATAATCAAGTAATTCTTGTTTTAACTCATCGCGTTGCAAACCGAATTCGATCATTGTTTTTATAAACCCCATTTTTTCCCCTACATCATAGCGAACGCCTTCAAAATGATAAGCATAAATGGCTTCAAATTGATTTAAGCCTGCAATGGCATCGGTGAGCTGGATTTCTCCGCCTGCTCCAGGCGTTTGGGTTTCTAAAATCTCAAAAATTCTTGGGTTAAGAATGTAGCGTCCCAAAATAGCTAGGTTGGAGGGAGCAAAATCCTGTTTCGGTTTTTCCACCAAATTATTAACTGAATATAAACGGTCTCCAATTTGGCTTCCATCCACAATCCCATATCTTTGAACCTCTTCAAATGGTACGGTTTGGACTCCTAAAATGGAAGCATTATATCGATCATATTGTTCAATCATTTGCTTCAAACAAGGTTTTTCAGATTGGACAATATCATCGCCCAGCAATACAGCAAAAGGTTCGTTCCCAATAAATTTACGCGCGCACCATATCGCATGCCCCAGGCCTTTTGGTTCCTTTTGACGAATATAATGGATATCGACTAGTTTTGAAGCTTTTTGAACCTCATCAAGCAAATCAAATTTCTTTTTATCCAATAGATTTTGCTCCAACTCGAATGAATGATCAAAATGATCTTCAATCGCTCTTTTTCCTTTACCCGTTACGATGATGATGTCTTCAATCCCGGATTCTACCGCTTCTTCAATAATGTACTGGATAGTTGGTTTATCTACGATAGGGAGCATTTCTTTTGGCATTGCTTTAGTTGCTGGTAAAAATCTCGTACCTAGTCCAGCCGCAGGAATAATCGCTTTTTTGACCTTCATATAAACACTCCTAAACTATTTTTGATAACAGCGGCTTGGAAGCCACTTTCCCATTTGCAAGTAGCAATAGTTTTTCTCTAAGTTCTTCTTTTTCTAAAGCAGGAAATGCTTCAATCAAATGATATATTTCATCAATAAACACTTCCAATCTTTTACCAACGTAAATTTTTGGATATATTTGCTTCTCATCAACTTCATCTTCTTTTAGAAGCTCCTCGTATAGCTTTTCACCTGGCCGTATTCCCGTGAATTCAATTCCGATTTCTTCAACTGAATTGCCTGATAGCTTTATTAAATTTTTGGCCAAGTCAACAATCTTAACTGGTTCTCCCATGTCCAGGACGAAAATTTCTCCGCCCTTTGCTAAAGACCCCGCTTGAATCACTAGCCTGGAGGCTTCGGGTATCGTCATAAAATACCGAATCATTTCCGGATGAGTAACCGTTACAGGTCCACCCTTTTCAATTTGGCGTTTAAAAAGAGGAATGACACTGCCACGGCTTCCAAGCACATTGCCAAATCGGACCGCCACAAACTTTGTAGAGCTAATGTTGTCCATTTCCTGGACTATCATTTCAGCTAAGCGCTTGGTTGCTCCCATTACACTAGTTGGATTTACTGCTTTATCTGTAGAAATCATCACAAACGTTTTTACACCATTCCAACATGCCGCCCTTGCTACATTCAATGTACCGATCACATTATTTTTTAATGCCTCCTCAGGATTTCGCTCCATCAACGGTACGTGCTTATGAGCTGCTGCATGATAAATAACATCAGGTTGGTGGAAACTCATTATATTATTCATTTTTTCTGCATCCTGAAGGTCTGCAATTTCTGTTATGAATTCTATTGAAGATGTTGGATAACTCTCCTTCAATTCCATTTCGATTGAATAGATACTGTTTTCACCATGGCCTAACAATATAAGCTTTGCAGGATTAAATGGCGCAATTTGCCGGCATATTTCCGAACCAATGGATCCCCCTGCGCCAGTGACAAGGACCGTTTTCCCGGCCAGGTATCCTGAAATATTTTCTATATCAAGTTGGATAGGCTCCCTGCCTAACAAATCTTCTACTTGTACATCGCGAAATTGATTGACAGATACCTTCCCCGAAACCAAGTCCTCAAGCATCGGTAGAATTTGTGTTTTCGCATTTGTTTTTGCACATTCTTTAAAAATAGAATTTAATTCCTTTTTATTAAGCGAAGGTATCGCTATTACAATGTTTTCAACATTTTGGATTTTGACAATGGATTCTATTTGGTTGGTTCCCCCGACAACGGGTATGCCAAAGATATCAAGATTTTGCTTGTTACGATCGTCATCAATAAATCCCACCGGAATAAGTTCTGTATCACGATTTTGCAAAAGCTGTCTCGCCACCATCGATCCGGCTGCCCCAGCACCTACTATCAGTGTTTTCTTCTTGTTCCCCTCTTTGTTAATAAAAGAATCTCGGAACACTCTCCAGCAAAATCTGGATCCTCCTATGAGAAAAATATGAAGCAGCCATGTTACAGCCAAAAGCCTGAAAGATAAATTATGTATTACTAGTTGCTGAAATAATGATGCTATCAGGATGGACCCTGTGACTACTTTGAAAATAGTGATCAGTTCGCCAATACTTGCATATTCCCAAGCCTTTTTATACAAATGAAATTTTAACGAAAGAATATGATGACTGATTAGAATCGATAAAGCCATTATTACAATTGGGACTGTCACTACATGGACCGTAGCGTCCACCAGGAACCTACTAAAAAAAACAGCGGTCAATACAATGCAGGTATCTGCTAAAATAAAAAAAGACAACCTTTGTTTATATGTCATTTTCCCACCCCTAAAATTAAACTATTAGAATATTTATAAATAAAATTAAAATCTTTCCTTATAAGATCTTAAGGAGATCTCAAAAGGAAAGATTTCAATAAAACATGGGGCATTTAACCCCTCCTCACATCATACTCTCGACGACCAGCGTCTAAGGTTACTTCCAACCCACAGCATGACCGAGTACCTCCATTGATAACGGTAAGGAGATATCACCTAGTTTAATCTATCTTTATAAAGTATTATATTGTTCTCTATTTAGAACAAAAAGATTAAAAAAATCCTAAGTAAGTCCTTTATTTGGTCTCATTTAATATGATTCCTAATAACTTGGTTTTACAGTGTTCCAATTGTCTCTTTATCTTCACTATGTCATCAACGCTCGTTTCTCCTGACTGAATCACAATTATTAAGCCATCGCATTGATTTGCTAAAATTTTCGCGTCAGAAACCTCTAATATTGAGAAAGTGTCAAATAGGACCACATCATATAATCCAGCTACTGTGGAAATTAGGGATTCCATATTTGGGGAGCCAAGAAGTTCTGCAGGATTTAAAGGAATTGGTCCACTAGTTAAAAGGTCTACGCCTTTTATATCTGTTTTGGCAATTGTATCCTCAAACCTGACCCTTCCCTTTAATACACTGCTCAACCCAATAGAATTTTCCATCTTAAAAGAAAAATCCAGAATTGGATTTCGTAAATTCGCATCGATTAATAAAACCTTTTTTCCTTGCTGGGCCAAAGAAATTGCAAAATTTGCAGCAAATGTTGACTTCCCTTCTTGTTCATTTGCAGAGGTAATAAGGATTGTCCTTGCATTCATGCAATCAATTGATGAAAGATAGTTTGTACGAATGGTTCGGTATTGTTCAGATATTTTACAGGTTGGATTAGTTGCAGCCACTAAACTAATTTTCTTACTTGGAAAGGACGATTTTCTATTCATTAGCTTCAAGCGAATGCCTCCTTATTTCCATTTTTTCCTGATTATTCTGTTTTTGAGCGGTGTTTTTCTTATTCACTTTCGAAATATTCCCTAATACGGGCGCCTCTAGTAGTTGTTCTGCCAACGTATCTGATCTTACAGTGTTATCCATGAAATCCAATAAGAAAATTAACCCGATACCTGCAATAATTCCAATAATAAAGCTAAGCACAATTTTATTTTCATGATTGACATTAATGGGAACTGAATTGATATTTGCTTCAGAATAAATACTCATATCATTCAATCCAAACGTTTTTTCCATTTCACGTTTAAATACATTTGAGGCAGTATTGGCAATATCAGCTGCCATCTCCGGGCTTGAGTCAATTACAGAGATCTCCACTATTGATGAACCCCCAATACTTCCAGCAGAAATTCGGCGGCTTAACTCTTCTGGGCTTGTATTTAGATCCATCTCGTTTACTACATGCACCAAAAAACCCGGTTCTTTAACCATAACTATTAGAGTGTTCATAAGCTTATCATCTGCATTCACGATCAATTTAGAAGATGTTTTGTAAAGCGGTTTCACCATATAGAAACTGTAAACTCCCCCTAAAGATGTGAAAATAAAGCTTATTAAAAGTAGAATCCAAAGACGATTCCTAATAATGTTAAATATTTTTTTTATATTGATTTCTTTGTCCACACGTTTTCACCACTTTTCGGAGATTAAAATGCTTTAACTTAAGAAAGTACTTCTGTTTAAATGGAAAATTTATCACGACAGTCCGTGGCCTATATTTAATATATGCTAATAATAATTCCATATAAAGAACAAGTCAATGGGATTCCCCATAAACATTTTTTTCGGATTTTTACCATTAATTGTATATATCAACAAAATTCAACATTGACTTCTTATTCAGCAATTATGTGTCAAACCCTTGAATATACTGGATTAAGAGTGGTTTTAGATACTTTTTAAGTAACCTTAATGAAAAATTCCATTGTTTATATTTTTCAAAATAATGTTTAATGACCATTTTTATTGTATAATTTTGCAATAAAACAATTCTTTAAAACGAACCTTTTTTATTTTATAATACCAGTTATAATCATTAACCCGATAAAAGCATAAAAGGAGAATCTCTATGATTGGAGAGCGAATAAAAAAACTAAGGGAACAAAAGGGGTTTTCATTAAGCGAACTAGCTGAACTAGCACATGTTTCTAAATCGTATTTAAGCGGGATGGAAAGAGATCTTAATAAAAATCCTTCTATTCATTTATTATTGAAAGTAGCTAAACCTTTGGACGTTTCTATTGTGTTCTTACTTACTGGATTGAACCAGGAGGAACTTGATTTAGACAATAATGATATCAAGAACCTAGACCCAGAATGGAAAAAAATGATTGAAAAAGCGATTGAGGATGGAATTAACAAAGATGACTTTAAGGAATATATAAGTTATATCAAATTTAAAATTTGGGAAAAAGCCAACAATTGAACACGATAATTACCCCAAAATTCCTTTTGGATGCTCAGCCTGCATTGATTCTTCAACAAATAATATTAACTCATACCAGAGTTGCTGCACTGTCACTATTGTTATCTTATGAATGTCTACTTTAATAAATTCTAAAACATTGACTTTATCAAGTGCATGGATTAGGTATAGCTTATTCATACCAGTGAGGGAGCAATGGGGATTACTTGGTCACAGCTGTCATGGTGGGTATGTAAATCGAATAGGAGGGCCTTATTCCATTTTTGGGGTTACTTGTATTGTGAAATAAGGAGTATATTTGCCATGAAATGATACATTTTTTCAATTTTACTTCTAAATGCCATTTCTGCATTCCAAGTTCATATCCTCATCGTTTTATTCTCCGAGAGATCTAATCGAGTACAATTATTATTAATTTTATAATTTCCAAAACCCATTACTACATATATAAAGTTACTTCATCACTATTTACCTTTCCATACGCCATACCCCAAGGATTGCCAACCTGCCTTCCTCCAGCTTTATGCTATGATAGTTAAGTTACAAAGCATGCGAAAGGATGAGCAAGTAGTGTCAACAACGATAGGCCGAAATGAAAAATGCCCATGCGGGAGCGGTAAGAAGTACAAGAAATGCTGCGGCAAAGGGGCGGTTGTGCAATTGGACCAGATGCTCGACAAAGAATTGAAAGACCTCCAAGCAAATATAATACGATATACATGGAGTAACTACGAAGACGAAATTCAAAATTATTTACAGGAGCATTACGATAACCACCCCGTTCCGGACGAAGCAACCGAGGTGTTTGAATTTTGCGCCCTTACATGGTTTGCCACTTCCCATCTCAAAAACGGAAAAACGGTCATGGATGATTACCTCGACACTTATTCCAAAACCATTTCTAGGCCAAAGGTAAAAGAAATGGCCGAGGCTTGGCGAAACAGCTACCCATCTGTCTTTAGGGCAATCAATTTGGACAATGGCAAGGTCCTAACTGTAGAAGATAGTTTCACTAAAGAAACGTACCCAGTAAAATTACTTGAACAGGAATATCTACCGGAACAAGGGGACCTCTTGATGGCAACTGTCCTTCCTTCAGAACCTGCGGTGTTTTTAGGGACCTTTTTTAACATCCCCGCCAACTTTGCGGATGAAATTGAAAAAGAAATACTCGCATTATATGAAAAAACCGGAAGTGGAAATCCTAAATTCTTCATGAAAGATTCCTTTCTTATCGTCCTTGACCGCTTTATGTTCCCGGAACCCGTCACCCTTATGGACGGATGGGAATGGCCATCGGAAAAACACCGTGAAGTAGCGGAAGCATACCAGGAATACACACAAGAACTAGATGAATCAAAGACGCTGGTCAACCTTGGCCTAACGCTTTGGTCCCAATACAGCGAAAAAACAAATCCCACCATCCGGAACCCTCAAATCTATACAGCTGCACTCATCTATTTAGTTCTGTCACACAGTCCGGCTCCTGTCTCGATTTCTCAAAAGCAACTGGCTGAAGCTTTTGGAATTTCCGCCGGCAGCATCTCCAGCAAATACAGGGACATGAAAAAAGCCCTCGTGGACAAGCTTCAGGAAATAGAGGAAATAACCACTTCAGCATAAAGCAATGATAAAGGCACAACCGGGACTTTTTACTCCCTGTTGTGCCTTTTGTTTTTTTCCATGCAGGTTTTGGGGAAAATTGGCTCATACAAAGTGATCGGCTCAGAAATTATCGGATGCTGCTAAACCAGTATTTCCTCAACTGTTTTAAAGTCTTCATTTAGGGAAAAATGTTATAATTAAGGTATAGAAATTGACAAAATTCAATCACTGAAAACTCTATACTGAAGGAGAGTTCTATATGTCCATTACTGTTAAGAGAAAGACCAATAACAAAAAGACCGGGTCCTTAACAAATCGGGAAATTGCTGGACACATTTCAAAAACAGAACTGCCATTTCGCCTTGATAATTTTCGGAGGGGTGGAAGATGCAAATTGGCTGAAATAAAAAGACTTAAAGTAAAAGAAAACTTAAAAACTGTAAAGGGATCTCTTGCAATCGAAGGACTACAGTTGACGAAGGAAGAGGAAAATCTCATACTCGCCAACGCTCTAGGAGTACTTTCAGATGAGGAGTTTGACCGAAAAGTAATGGAGTTACTTGAAGGTGAGTAAATATTCATCTTACCATGAAGATTTGCCATTTTAAAAACACATCAACTATACAAAATGCAAACACCCACTTTATTTCCTCCAATAAAGTGGGTGTAATTATTATAGGGGAGTGACATTCCTCTAACCTAAAACTGTCTTGCTGAAGGCATAGCTCTTATCCCATAATAGGCCGCTCTTCTACTCAGTAAGACCCTCGTATCAGCAACCAGACACCTTTATCAGTAAGTAAGACTCTTTTATCAGTAAGTGAAGCTCCTTTATCAGTAAATGAGGGCATGTTATCAGTAAATAAGAACCTCTTATCAGCAAATGAACTCCACCGGAACTCAACTCATCTCCACCGGAACTCCACCGGGAGGGTTCTTCTGGCATCTATTAGCCATCCCAACCGTCCCCATGGTACACTACCATATCAAAATCTCATTATCAAAGCGTAACATCGCCGCTTCCATTCCCATTGCATCAGCTTCCTGCAGCGGGATCTCAAGCCTGTCATCATTATCGAAAACCAACTTGATTGTCCACTCCTCCATTTCGGACCGTTTCACCTTTCGGGTAATAAATGAGCATAGTGAATCCCGGTAACCAGGAACCGTACTGTCAAATCTCCGCCCGGTAACAAAAAGTTCCGGCATAACATAGGCGGTAAGCATACCGTTTCCCCGCTCCCCCTCGAAGAAAAACTGTAAATAATCTCTCATGAATATAACAGAACTAACCTCGGCTTTTTCCAACTCTCTTATCATCCCAATCCCCCCAAAGCATTGCACTATATTTCTATCTTTCCCGCTCCTAGCTTATGTAAGCTGTATAAAATTGAACACTTTGCGACATTCAACTACTGGGGAAAAGCCGCGCTCTTTTCAGACCTTTTTTCCGAAGCAGGGGACGACATCGGAGCTTCTTATTTAGATACTCGCTTTAGCCAGACCTGATTTTAAAATCAATTCACAATTGAAACACCAAACGATACTTCTCCATTAAAAAATAAATTTCTTTGTTCTGTATTGCCTAAATCCTTTTTAAACTTTTCCATTCACTAAACCATGTGAAAACAACAATGCAAAAAATAGCATTTTCACTATTTACAATTTTGTAACTATATTGTTATTCCCCCTTCACACTCTATTCATTTACGTTTATTAAGCTTAAAGAGACTAATGAATGGAGGGATTTTAAATGATGATGAAAAGTTTTTTCAGAAATGTCATGATGTCTGCAGCATTTGTCGGTATTGGAACTGGAGCTGTCAGCCATGTACAGGCAGCGGATTTGATTAAGCCTTCTCTTAATCCCAACAAAATCCTCAATGTTGCGCATCGCGGTGCATCTGGCCATGCTCCTGAGCATACACTACCTGCTTACAAGCTCGGCCAGCAAATGAAAGGCGACTACATAGAAATTGACCTCCAAATGACCAAAGATGGCGAACTGATTGCCATGCATGATGAAACGGTGGACCGCACTACGAATGGAACCGGCCTTGTTAAGGACTTTACACTCGCGGAAATTAAGCAGTTTGATGCTGGTTCTTGGTTCAACGAAAAATATCCGGAGTATGCAAAGCCTGAGTACGTCGGCCTTGAAGTTCCAACATTGCAGGAAGTCATTGAAACATTCGGCTCTGGCGCCCGCTATTACATTGAAACAAAATCTCCTGAAGTTTACCCTGGCATGGAAGAAAAACTGGTAGAAATCCTGAACGAGTATAAATTGACAGGGAAAAATGTGCCTTCCAGCAAAGTCATCATTCAATCATTCAGCGCGGACAGCCTGAAAATGGTCCACGAAATTGATCCATCCATTCCATTGGTTCAACTACTTTGGTACGATCAACCTGCAACTTTAACAGATGAAGAACTGGTAGAGTACAAATCTTATAGCATCGGACTTGGCATGAATTATGCCGCAATCGATAAAGCCTATGTACAAAAAGTCCGTGACAGCGGCCTTCTGATCCACCCATATACAGTTAACGAAACAGCCGATATGGAAAAACTGCTCGACTGGGGCGTGACAGGCATGTTCACTAACTTTCCTGACCGCCTCCAAGAAGTCCTGAAAAATCGCAACTCATTAAAATAAGCCTGACCCCCTGCAACTAATGAGTTCCGCTTTCGGGTGCTTTATTGATAATAGACATAAGAAATGACGTGTGAACTTGCACACGTCATTTCTTGTATTTTTTATTCTTCTCCTTCTTCTTCAGAAGCCCTATTCTTTTGTTCAGGTAGGGTCTCCCAGAAGCTAATGTCTGCTTTTTCAATCGATCCGTCGGCGATTGCGTTTACAGCTGCATCTAAGGTTTCAACCGTTTGTTTGATGAGATAGCCATTGCTCTTTTGGCCGAGGGCATAGGATTCAATGTAATGGTCGGACATCCCGCGCATTTCGAAAAGGAGCGTTGAAATACCGTAACGGACAGCAGCTCCATTGCGTCCGATTCTTTCATCAGACCCTCCAACATATTTGCCGATATGCCCCCAGCCCTTGCTTTCAAGTTCATTATAGACAATGGCCCCAAGCTTCTTGGATTTTTCAAGAACCTCAGGTTTGACATTTTCGTTCGTCGGATAGAGGATGGATCCGGAAACTAATTCTCCTTCCGTTTCACTCCTCGTACCCTGGTGGTGCAGGTCGATCATATAATCAATTTTATACTTTTGTAATACATTTTCATGGAGCGCGCGCACTTCAGGCTCCATCGCAGACGTGGCTTTGTCATGCTCGCGGTTCAAGTCCACTTCATTTGCGTTGTAACGCGTCAAATGGCGGTCACCGTCTGCAAGGTAATTATCTAAAGAGAAATTCACATCGCCCATAGCGCCATCCGCATTCAGCATCGGAATAATGAGAACGTTTACATTTTGCAAAACGTCCTTTGTTTTTCCTGTTCCAAGATGCTTGATAAATTCCATCGCGCCTTCGGTTGTAAGCTGTTCATTGCCATGCTGCTGTGTCAGGAACAGTATGGTCGGATTAGAAGGGTTGGAAAGATACTTCGCCATGTAAATATCCCGGCCATTCACTGTTTTACCGATAATCTCAAGTTCCATTGCAGCCTGCTTTGCGTCCTGGGTTTTGAGGTACTCAACCATACTTTCATAAGTATGTAAAATCGATGTCTGGATGGACCCATTTCCAGCACTGGGACCATTGCCCACCGCGCCAACAGGCAGGCCAACCGCAGAAATTCCGCCAAAAGCCATCAGCCCAGATAGTGAAAAAGCTACAACCTTCTTCTTAATTTTCATCGAATCCCTCCAAAACTATTAAATTGTCCGAAATATCAGACAATATAAGTTTACTCATTTTGTGCAAAAACTTTAATAGAGAGGAATCTCTAATTATTTGCCAAAATTTTACGCACAAAATAGGAGGAACAGTTCAGGTGGAAAATAAGAATTCATCCAAAAGAAGCAGTTTCAGCGAATGCTGTTTAGGGTAAGGTGACAAGTTTAAATTAAACCGTACCCTTCGCGAAGAACATTCTTAAAAAATCTACTGTTTTCAATTTATTAATCTTTTTTTCATAAACTGTTAAAACAACCTTAATAATTAAGGTCTATACTAATAAATGTAGAAGCGTTGTCCGGGCAAAAACACACTCTGGTTTCGGCATTAATTGAAATTTTTGTCGGGGCTATGATCTTTGTTCGGGCAAACACCAAATCTTTTCTTCAACAGTAATTTGGTACAAACCGAAGGCGGCCCCAAGCCGCCTTCCCCCCCCCAATTATGAACAAACTCCCTTCAGTTTAAATCCCAAAATTACAAAACCAGCTTCCATACAAAATATAGGCTATAAGCAACTACTCTTTTTCGCAACAACCACGAAAAAGAAAGCCCCATATTAACCGCGGCAGCTGTTAATACGGGGGCTCTAATATTTCTGGATTATCAAAATCATGGTGTCGGTTAGAGAACGATGTTAAAAAGTAACGGAGAGAATAGAAACCTCTCTTAAGCCATTTCACACCCAGCTTGCCCTTTAGTTCACTCCTTCGAGATCCGATTTAGCAGGCTGCTTACCTTAGTTAATCCGCTCTTTAACTTATCATTCTGTACCGTTTCTGAGTTTGCAAGATTTGAAATCAGCACCTGAGCAACGGGGATATACTTGCGATAATTTGCACCATCAGACTGAATTTCGGATTCTATAGTCAAAATATCAAGTGACTGATTAATGAAATTTGCATACTCTTCTGTATTTCTCTTAAATGCAATAGTCGTATTAAGTTCTTCTCTAGTCTTCCGACTTTTATCTATCTTATTTTGTACAGACTTTCCAGCAAAAGGCCTCACTATTGCTGGCAAAGAAGCTCCACCCATAATTGACCATTCTACATCAAAATCTTGTTTCTCTGCTTCCTTTCTCAGATTATTTATGAGTTCATTTTGCTGACTAAGTGAATCCTGAAGAGATTCTTTAGAAAGACTCAACCAATCCTTTGAATCCTCAACCTTGCCCAATAATGCCCAACTAACCGCTATATAGCTTTGAATATACCCAAGGACAAAGAGGTCTTTATAATTTTTATATGGCTTCGCTTCGTAAATACCAAGGCTGGTTATGAAATGTTGCTTCGCTTGCTGGACTAATTCATAACGTTCCCTATTGGTGCGATGTTCCTTTTTCGCATCCCAGAGACAAGCCATACCTGAATGGAATGGCCCAATTTGCAGAGCTTCAATATTATGATGCAAAGACTCCAGCACTTGGCCTTGTTGTTTCTCTAAATTAACCAGTTCTTTTAAGAGATTTTGATTGATATGATTTTGAGTAGCTCTGATCGCTAGACCTAATGCGGTTAATAACTCGTTAAACATGGTTGTCACTCTATTCATATTTGGATTTTCTTCATTTTACCATATTTGGAACAGTAATATCGCACCGCATATCTTCTTCCGTGCTAATAATTAGCGAAGAAAACATAATATTCTTTTGGGCGCATGAGCAGTTAGGAGCCGCCTACAAATTAATTTTTTGTATAGCTTCCCCTATCGATAACCCAACGAGCACTTCGTTTTACAGCCCACCATATTGCTTTCGAAACAGCGGTGCTGTAGTATTTTTCAATTACTTCATTGTAATAGGGAGATTGATGAAAGAGTTCTACCAGCTCTTTGTTACTATAAACCTTCCCGCTTGGCACAGATTTTTCAAAAGCTAAAATAAAGTTCCGTGTTTCCTCATTTAAGTTATACTTGATAGTTTTTTGCATAGCAAAGCCTCCTAAAACCTATATATCTTGTATCTCTAAAAATATCGGTAAATGATCACTATGTCTAATCCAATCTTCATACGTCCCTACTTCTACGGATATCAAACGATTTATAAATGTTTGCGATCCAAAAGCAAAATCTATATGGAATGGGCTCGCAGCCTCTTTCCTAAAATAATGAGTTGGCTTGGACTCTTCTCCTTGTTCTTCATTAAAATAGTGATGGTATAAGCTGCTAATCCCATAATGACTTAACATTTCCACAACCTTTGTATGATTCCCAACCCTCTTTATGTAATCGAAAATTTTGTTGCTATTCCAATCACCGATGATTAAGGATGGAGCGTTAAGCAAGGATTTGTTATACTGCAATGCCAAGTAAATTTGGCCAATGTAACTTTGAAAGGTGCCTTTTGTTCGCTGTGACCACACTGCCAGCAATGTAAATTCTTCTCTGCCTGTCACCTTAAGAGGAATGATATAGCGGAACTCTTCATTGTAAGATGGGTGAACTTCTAATTGGTACGAGTCATTCAATGTCATTACCCCAATACCTTTGTTCCGGTCTTCCCCAAACCATTCAAATTGATAGAGGTCGTTTACATACCTGCTCTTTGCCCATTTTTCAGGAGCTTCACATTCCGGAATAACGAGTATGTCCGCCATGAAAGGAACCACTTTTTCAATCTTACTCCTAAATGCCATTGCCGCATTCCAAGTTAAAATCCTCATCGTTTTATCTCCTAGAGACCAAATTGTACAAATCATTCCAGAGTAATTTTATCGCTAAATGCTCTTTTTGGGAAAATTGGACAATACACCAAGCCCGCCATTTAGGAAGCTGCCATCAAATACACCCCATTCGCCATTCTACCCAACAAAAAAAGGCCCTATGGTAACCGTACTAGCGGTTATAACGGGGCCAATTCTTAGGTTTGTGAAACATGGGCCGGATCTAATGTCTCATTTTAGAAATGGCATCTGTTCTTCAATTTTTTCTTGTGCAAGCTTCTTTGCCTCTTCAATATCTTTAAACCTTCCGTAGTAAATTCCCTTTACATTCACAATCCAATCTTGGTTGGTTTCATCCCAAGAAACTCCTCGCACCCCGCTTTTACTTCCTTTTCTAGATCCTGCCCTGTTCTGCTGATTCTGGCTAATAGTCGCGTTCCTTAAATTGCTCTTTCTATTATCCAATGTATTATGGTTTAGATGGTCGGTTACCATCCCATCAGGAGTATTCATAATAAATCTGTGCAAATAAATTCGTCCTTCTGGGGAATAAGAAACAGCATAAGGATATCCTTTTCCTTTAAAATGGACCCATGTATATCCATTTGTTTTCACTCGTTCCAAGTCCTCTTTATCAATTAATGTTCTAGCTTTTTCTTTGCCATGCTTATCCCTCAAAATAATAGCAACTGTATCATTTTCCATTTCCTCGTAATCATTCATCATATCCCTGCTATAAACCTTCAAGTTTGCTTTGCAATTATTCAAGGTGTTTTTATCCGCATGCCTGATGGGTTCCTTGTTATCCACTCCCATGATAAAAGAATGAAGAGTCGTTTTCTTTCGGTGCTTTTTACCGTTAACATAACAGTAGGTAACATTATGAACCAGATAGTTTTCGAAGTCGGAATGCCATTCGGTAAACCACGTTCCTTTTTCTAGTACTCTTTGTAAATCCTCGGCATCAATCTGAGTGGTTATTGAAGATCCATCCCGCCTATTCAACTTTAAAAAAGCGATATCACCTTTAACCTCATACTCATTGCCTTTTGTAATTTGAACTTCTTCATAACCAACTGTTAAATTGCTTTTCCTATGATCCAACTGGTTGCCATTAATAAATCTAACCGGTGAATTATCAGTTACATCCAAGATAAAGCGGGTCAGTGGAATGTTTTTTCTAACCTTATTTTTACCCTTTATTAGCCATCTACTGCCTCGTACCTTTGTCGCTCCCCATGAATTGGGGAAGGACTTAACTTTTTCTAAATCCTCTGTATCTATAATTACCTCAATCTGTTCTCCTTCTGTTCTATTAATATACACAATCGTAATATCTCCATTAACTTCATAGTCGTTTTTCATACCACTCACCACCTATCACTTATACTATTCCTAACCCCAAAATACACCCACTATTTGCCAAATTACATTCTCATCAAACCTAAACTCCCGCCGTTTCCCTGCCCCTAATTTCAAAAAGACTTTCGGCCAGTTCCTCAAGATTTTCCCGTTCCTTAAGGACATTAGTATGCTTGGATGGGATGCTTCCGCTTCCGACTTCGATGCCCTTCAGCCCACCGGCGATGGCCGCGATTGTGTCGCTGTCATCCCCGGAATTTACGGCTCCAAAAATCACATCATCATAACTTTCCCGGTTAAGCAGCCAGTAAAATACCCACTTTAGCGTATGGACAACATAGCCGTCTGGCGGGCAATCGGGTTCGCTGCCGTAATCATTATCATAGCGGGTGCCTTTTATTTCAGTTAAAATCGAAGCCGTTAACTCCTCACCGAGCAGAACCCTTCTTGCGATACGGTTGTAGATGATGCACGCTTCCGATGCCGCCTCGTCGTGATGGGTCATTTTCGACTGGAGGGCTGAAACCTCTTCGACTTTGTTAAGGTCCGAATAGGCGAAAGCAATTGGCAGGCACCTCATTAGCGATCCGTTCCCGGCACTTACCCCTATTTGGTTATGAGCCGCCTCTGCCGCCGCGAACCAGTCTCCTTCATAATGGTAGAAAGTCGTCGAAATCGTGATCCCGATATCCTTTGGCTTCGTTGCCCTCCAGGCCAGAAATTCCTTGCCGATTTCCTCAATTGGATTGGCATAGTTCGCAATGATACCCCTAGCTACAGCTATAGTCATGGCAGTATCATCGGAAGTTTCGCCGCGATCAAAACCAAAACAGCCGCCGCCAAGTATCTCCTTCACCACCCCATATTTCCGTTTAATCTCGGCTGGACTCATGAATTCAGTTGCCACACCCATGGCGTCACCTACAGCAAACCCAATTAATCCGCCTTTGATTTTTTCCAGCACCAACATCGCTCCCTACTTATGATTTTTCGAATTTCTCGCCCGCCTGCACACGCCATACACATGCCGGTAACTCCAGCCACACAAACAGCCATAATACTCCACAACTAAAACCACCAGCACCGCGCTTCCTCTAGTATCGCCCAGGTCCAAAACCATCGCTTCTCTTACACAACTAATTCGAGAACTGGTCTTTTATTCCTTCCTATTATACAAAATATTACAATTACGGTTCTTTTGGGAAATCTGCCCATAAACCAAGCCGCCAACCAAAAAATCCCCTCCTTTCACCCTACCGCTAAGGATCATCAAGACGATACTAGTTTCATTAGGAATCTTATTTCGGTGCCATATTTTCCATAGAATTTAGTTAATCTTACTTTAGATTTTATGTGTGTATTTTGCGGTAAAATTTTACTATGTATTTAGGATGGGACTGGTATTCGTTGATTGTTTTGCGATAAGAGGCGTCTAACAGATATGGATGGAATGATTGTAATTTCAATGGGCACTACTGTGCGTTCAAGGTTCATGATTCTAACTGGATGAGGTGCTAAAGTGTTGGCCAATTTATTAAAAGAAAAAATTATCCAAATCGGATCCCTACTGTTATTAATGATGTCCTACTTTATGCCTTGGTTTACTACATCAGCGGATGAGAGTGGATCCTTATTTATGAGTTTTAAAATTTTATGGAAAGTTTTGTTGATCGAGAACGAGTCCGTTTTTATTTCTTCATGGGAATACGGTGTATGGGATACCATAACTGTGAATTTATTGCAAATACTTATATTATGTTCAGTCTTATTACCAATTTTAAGCGGTATAACGATATATAGAATTTATCGAAATAGGAAATACAAGGTTTATAAAAATAGTACAGTCATTATTGCTATCGCATTAATTGTTACTTACCTTAATTTCTTCTTTTACAGTGTGTATTGGGAATGGGAACCTTCGTTGAAACAAGGTTTTTTTATAGCACTAATTTCTCTAATTGTATTCGTTACTGCTTCCGCCATTTCAAGAAAGATGACTGATTTAATTTCCAACCATAATATAGTTAATGTCGAGGAGAAACCACCAAGTATGCCCTCCCCACACAAAATAAATTATTGTTCCAATTGTGGAGATAAGATTGAAGATAACGCTAACTTCTGTATGAATTGCGGCAAAAAGTTAACTGGAACTGACAGTTTTTTCGAAAACCTAATTACTAACTTTCCTGTTTTAAAAAGCAAAAAAGGATTGGCCATAATAGGCATTATTATTGTGGCTTCTATTATTTTGTTTGGAAAGCAATCTCCTTCAGATGTAGCGAATGATTTTATTAAAGCTACACAAGTTGAAAACTATGATAAGGCCGAAAAGTTATGGTCAAACTCAGGAAAAGAATACATGTTAGAACAACTTGGTGATGAGCGCTGGATTTATCAATCTATGAGAAATTTTACTCATAGAACCGGTGGTGACGATTTAGTTGACTACCGGATTACACAAGAAGAAAAGACCGAAAATGACATGATAAACATATATGCTACATTCCAATTTAGCTCAGGAGAACAAAGAGATGCGGAACTTGCCATGATAAAAGAGGATGGTGAATGGAAAGTATTCGCTTTTAATTCTTATTGAAGCATCACCACCACCGGCACCGCCACCGGGACGGTTCTGCTGGCATCTATAAGCCTTCGGAACCGTCCCCATGGTCTTTCCCATGGTCTTTATTCTAAATTTTTTATGAATTCAAAACTCTTATAGTATAATTGCTATAAATTGGTATAACTGGGGTGATAGCAATATGTCAAACTTAGCTAAAGAACAAACGATTTTCAATCACCAAAAAAGTACAATCTATACGGAAGATAGAGCCATAACTATCATTGCAAAAATAAAGGAACCATTGATCGTGGTCCTGGATAATGTGTTGGATAGTAAAGAATGTGATGAGTTGATTGTCTTAGCCAAAGATCGAATGAAGCGTTCAAAAATTAGTGAGAATCATATAGAAAATGAGATTCGAACCAGCAGTGGCATGTTTTTCGATAAAATGGAAAACCAATTGGTCGCAAAAATCGAAAGAAGAGTTTCAGAGATTATGTGTATTCCTATCGAACATGGTGAGGAAATTCAAGTTCTCCATTATCTCCCTGGGCAAGAGTACAGATCGCATTTTGATTATTTTTCATCTAAAAGCAGAGCAGTGGAAAATAACCGTATCAGCACCCTCGTCATGTATTTGAACGATGTGGAAGAAGGCGGCGAAACAGTCTTCCCCCGACTGAACTTTTCCGTTACACCCAAAAAAGGAATGGCCGTTTACTTTGAATATTTTTATGAAGAACAGGCGTTAAATGAATTAACGCTCCATAGCGGAATGCCTGTCATAACTGGAGAAAAGTGGGTTGCCACACAATGGGTCAGAAGAAAAAAATTAGTTCTCTAACGCAGAACATGTTAGGGATAAAATCAGCCTTTTGGAAAAATTGGCCAATACACCAAGCCAGCCAAACCGGCAGCCTTTCAGCAAATACACACCATTCGCAATTAAAGAAAAATGCCCCCGCTAGAACCGCTACAGCAGCTCTGACGGGGGCGCAATCATTTAGCCCGACTTATTGAAAACTGTTCGATGTTTCTTAACTTATAAAAATGAAACAATAGATACGTCCTTTGCTTTAATAGAATCACCATATATATAGAAGAAACTCGTGCCTTGATGACACCTTTTCGGCTTTTGCTCAAATCTTTGTCGCTCATCCGAATTTGTGCGACACCTTTTCAACCATTGGCCAAATCTTTGTCGCTCATCCGGATTTGTGCGACACCTTTTCAGGTTTTGGCCAAATCTCTGTCGCTCATCCGGATTTGTGCGACACCTTTTCGGCTTTTGGCCAAATCTTTGTCGCTCATCCGGATTTGTGCGACACCTTGTCAGGTTTTGGCCAAATCTTTGTCGCTCATCCGCATGTGAGCGACTCCAGATCCGCCTGTGCCCATATCTTTGTCGCTCATCCGGTTTTGTGCGACACCTTTTCAGGTTTTGGCCAAAGCTTTGTCGCTCATCCGGATTTGTACGACACCTTTTCAGCTTTTGGCCAAATCTTTGTCGCTCATCCGGAGTTGTGCGACACCTTTTCGGATTTTGGCCAAATCTATGTCGCTCATCCGGATTTGTGCGACACCTGTTCGGCTTTTGGCCAAATCTTTGTCGCTCATCCGGATTTGTGCGACACCTTTTCAGGTTTTGGCCAAATCTTTGTCGCTCATCCGGATTTGTACGACACCTTTTCAGGTTTTGGCCAAATCTTTGTCGCTCATCCGAATTTGTGCGACACCTTTTCGGCTTTTGCCCAAATCTTTGTCGCTCATCCGGATTTGTACGACACCTTTTCAGCTTTTGGCCAAATCTTTGTCGCTCATCCGGATTTGGGCGACACCTTTTCAGGTTTTGGCCAAATCTATGTCGCTCATCCGGATTTGTTCGACACCTTTTCAGGTTTTGGCCAAATCTATGTCGCTCATCCGGATTTGTTCGACACCTTTTCAGGTTTTGGCCAAATCTATGTCGCTCATCCGGATTTGTTCGACACCTTTTCAGGTTTTGGCCAAATCTTTGTCGCTCATCCGAATTTGTGCGACACCTTTTCGGCTTTTGCCCAAATCTTTGTCGCTCATCCGGGTTTGTGCGACACCTTTTCAACCATTGCCCTAATCTTTGTCGCCCATCAGGATTTGCGCGACATCTTTTCAGGTTTTGGCCAAATCTTTGTCACTCAATGGGATTGGAGCGACACTTCCCCCAATCATCCCAACCCGCCCGAGTTCAACAGCCGTGATTTCTTCTTCATTAAATAATGTCATTCGGAACGCTAGCGAAAAGTCTTCGAAGCCGCATTGATATTTTTTCAGCTGGTTTTGGCCGCAGGAGTTGCTTCCTAAACCGTTTTGCTTGTAGTCCAGATTTAGGACGACATAGTCGCGGGGCTTCAAATCAATCGTATGTTTTGCATGTTCAAGGTCGCTAATTTCATATCGCGATGCACTGAAATCAAACTTCTCATTTGTGGTGAAAATGACACCGTTCTTATTTTGGTCGGTGAGGCTAACCCAATCGCAGTCGGAGCGGTTGCCGTTTTCCTGCGGCTTTACGTAATTGGTGAACAGCTCATCCACCGTTTTTTGATAAACGCCAAAGTGATTCGCTTCCTTGGAATCTACATAGCTTTCTCCTGGTCCTCTGCCGCGCCACTGGGCAAAAGCAAAATCGTTATTTAAGACCATTTTTACCCCGAGCCGTGGAATCATGGCTGGTGCATTTTCCTTCATACCCGAAGCAATCCCATTAATCCGGAATTCAATATCGCCGTCCTCATGGATTCTGTAACAATATTGGAGCTTATAATGCCACGAACTGTTTGTTGTCCCGAACAGAGCATCCGTCTGCCACTCAAATACCCCGTCCCTTAACCCGTATTGGACCTCTTCGACGATTTCATGGCCCAAATGCATAAAGTATTTCGTGCGGTAATCGTTCAGCAAGTACATATCGTTATCAATCGGGGCGCGCCAGAACTGGAATTGCGGCCCTCTTTCAAGCTGAACCTTTCCGTTGCGGACAACCTCTTTCAAAGCCCCTTTTACACGATCAAACGTTACCGAAAAGCCCTCTCCGCTTACTGTTACGAACGCACCTTCCCGATTCACCTGTAGGCCGGAGCCACCGCCTACATGTACCTTCGGCAGCTTATCTTTCCCAGGAAGCTCAAACGAGGCGTTCGCCAGCTCATGTCCTTTCGGCGCACAAGGCGTGTCCGCTTTAAGTTTATATGAAAAGACCAAATAATACTTTGCACCGTTGATTTTTTCAAATTCCTTCATTAAAGGGAGTTGGATTTCCGCGGTTTCACGCCCGCCTGCCTCAGGAAGTTCCACTGCAAATGAATCTAAAAGTCTATCATCCTCAAACAACGAGCAGGTTAACTCCAAATAATTTAAGCCAATGAAATCATACCGGTTAATCAGGCGGAACAGCCGTTTTTCAATATCCACACACTCCGTCTGAACCGGTTCAATCACCTTTTTATACTCAAGCAGGCTTGGTGACGGGGTTCCATCCGGCATAATCAGCCCGTCAATGCAGAAATTCCCGTTGGTTGGATCATCGCCGAAATCGCCGCCGTAGCGATAGTACACAGAGCCATCCTCAGCAACGGTTTCAATTCCATGATCAAACCATTCCCAAATAAATCCGCCTTGAAGCTTCTCATGTTTGTAAAATAAATCCTGATATTCCTTTAAATTGCCGGGGCCGTTCCCCATGGCATGGGCGTACTCACAGAGAATATGCGGCTTCTTCGATTTTTCAATGATTTTATTCATCGTCAGCCTGTCATCGTTCCGCTCCAGCCATGTATACATGGTGCTATAAACATCGGTGACTTCCGCTTCACGGTCCCCTTCATAATGGACGAGGCGGGTTGGGTCCATTTCTTTCGCCAGCTTTGCCATCGCACGGAAGTTATGCCCAAAGGATGATTCATTTCCAAGCGACCACATGATAATGCAAGGATGGTTTTTGTCGCGCGCAATCATCCGTTCCATCCGCGAAACATGAGCCAATTCCCACTCTGGATCATCGCTGATCCAATCATATTTCCCGGTCAGTTCAAATCCATGGCATTCCAGATCGGTTTCATCGATTACATACATACCGTATTCGTCACAAAGATCATAAAGGTAATAAGCGTTTGGGTAATGGGCCGTCCGAATCGCATTAATATTGTGGCGCTTCATCGTGATAATATCGCGCTCAATTTCTTCTTTTTCCACAACACGGCCCGTCTTCGGGTTATAATCATGGCGGTTGACACCCTTGAGCTTAATGGCAACCCCATTGACGAGGAATGTTTCCCCGGATACCACAATTGAACGAAAGCCGACTTGCTGGCGGATCACCTCTATCGTCTCGCCGGCACTGTCCTTTACCGTCATATAAAGATGATAAAGGTTTGGAATTTCCGCACTCCACTTTAACGGGGCTTCAACCAACCGGCTGAAAGCTTCATCCCCGTTTTTCTCTTCAAGAAATACCCGCTCGCCGGTGGAATCGAGCAGTTCATACGTTATCGTCTGGCCACTATGTTCCGTGAGTTTAACAGAAACAGACAAAACCGCATCCTGATTGTCGCCGTCCAATTCGGTATTTACGGAAAAATCATAAATCCCGGCAGTTGGCCGCGTATAAAGTTCAACATCACGGAAAATTCCGCTTAGCCACCACATATCCTGGTCTTCTAAATACGTCCCGTCCGACCACTGAAACACCCGGACCGTTAAACTGTTGCTCCCGGCACGGCAAAGATCCGTGATATCGAATTCCGCCTGAATTCTTGCGCCCTTGCTGTATCCGGCAAACTCACCGTTCACATACACTTCATAGGCGGAATCGACCCCATTGAAACGAAGAATGAGTTGTTCCCCGTTCAAATCCGTTGGCACCTCGAACTCCCGGCGGTAAATTCCGGTCGGGTTTTCTGTTGGCACACGCGGCGGAATAATCGGGAAATTGTACCAAAGGTCGGAATAATGCATCTTCCCATACCCCTGCAGCTGCCAGTTGCCGGGAACAGCTATCTCATCCCATGCATTTGCATCAAATTCATCCAAAAAGAAACCTTCCGGAGAATATTCAGGCGCCTCCAGGAATAAGAACCTCCATGTACCGTTCAGCTTCTGATAATAACGGCTAGCTTCCGGTTCATTCGCAACCGCTGCTTCCCTATTCGGATAACTGAAGAAGTGCGCCCGGGCAGGCAGCCGGTTGATTCCATCAGTCTTAATGTCTTCCCATCTCTTTAAATTCTTCATCCTTTTCTCCTTTCAAAGACTATTCTTTCACCGACCCTCCAAGGATGCCGGAGATGAATTGTTTTTGCAGTATTAAAAAGAAAATCATAATCGGAATCGTCGATAAAGTTGTTCCGAGCATGAGCTGGCCATAGTCAATACGCGCCATCCCAATTATGCTTGAAAGGGCGACAGGCAACGTAAACATTTCTTTTGAATTCAAGGTAATGAGCGGCCATAACAGGCTGTTCCATTGCGACATGAATTGGAAGATGGCTACCGCGGCGAGCGCTGGACGTGTTACGGGTAAAATAACCCTAAAAAAGATTTTCAATTCTCCTGCTCCATCCACTCTGGCTGCCTCAATAAGCGAAGTTGGTACCGCTCTCATATTCTGCCTCATCAAGTAAATGGAAAATGGCGCGGCAAGGGTAGGCAAAATGATGGCTTGATATGTATTTAGCCAATCCAAGGTCACCATCAATTCAAACATCGGAATCAATGTCACTTGAGCAGGGATCAGCAGTGAACAAAAGATAACAAAAAAGAATGGGTTTTTCCCTTTGAATTGGAATTTTGCAAACGCATAACCCGCCATCGCACTGATCAGCGTACTCGCGAATGTGTACACAAGGGCAATGAATAGAGAGTTCCAAAAAATTCTGCCAATCCCCAACGCCTCGTTCAAAGATTCAAAGTTCTTCAAAAGATGATCACCGGGCAAAAGTTTAGGCGGCACACGGAAAATCTCTCCCGACTGAAGCGTTGAACCAATCACCATCCAATAAAATGGGGCAATCGATAAAATCACGCCAATCATCAGCAAAAGATAAATGACAACTTTTTTCGGAGTGTTTTTTGAATGGATCATTCTTTGAAGTCACCTACCAATTTCATCTGAATCAGAGAAATAATCGCCGTAATGATCACAAGAACATAGGCGATGGCTGAGGCATATCCAAATTCAAAATATTTAAAGCCGACGTTGTACAAATAAAGGGTAATCGTCATGGTGGCGCTGTTAGGGCCGCCATTTGTCAAAATAAACGGCTCATCGAAAAGCTGCAAGGTACCAATCGTGGACATCACGACTGTAAAAATAAATACTGGCTTTAACTGAGGAATCGTAATCATAAAGAATTGCCTTATTTTCCCCGCCCCGTCCATACTGGCTGCTTCATATAATTCACCGGGGATGTTTTGCAGGCCGGCAAGAAAAATGACCATATTGTAACCGGTCCATCTCCATGTCATAACTAGAATGACTGAAATTTTGGCCCAAACAGGCGATGTCAGCCAGGGAATGGACTTAAGCCCCAAAAATGACAGGGCATAATTGACCAATCCATAACGCTCGTCCAGCAAAATCATGAAGACAATCGATGCGGCAACAAGCGCGGTAATGGACGGCATGAAATAGGAAATCCGGAAAAACGACTTTGCCTTAACCATGGAGGAATGGAGCCCGACAGCGATTAACAAGGCAGTAAAGAGCATGATTGGAACCTGGATAATCAAAATTTGCGCTGTATTGATTAAAGCTTTATAAAAAATCGGATCCTGGAAAAGCCTGGTGTAGTTTGCAAATCCAACAAACGTTTTTTCCACTCCCCGAACCTCTTGAAAGCTTAAAATGAACGACGATATGATCGGATAAACCGTAAATACTAGCGTTAAAAGAAACGCAGGACCAATAAAAAGATACGGGGCACTTTTAGGAGTAATTAATTTTCTTCTTGGTTTCACTTGTAGGGCTGCGCCTGGTTTCACGGACTTTTCTATTTGTATTTTCATCCCCCACGGTCCCCTTCCTAAAAAATTGCTAGAAATGAGAGAAGAAATATCCCTCTCTCATTTCTCGAATAGAATCATTATCTAATTTGGTTTTCTAATTGTTTTTGGGCATCCTTTAAAACGTCTTCAACTGATTTATTCTCAAGCACAATCGCTGCTTGGGCGTCTCTTGTCACGCTGCTCGCCTTAGCAAGATTTTCGTTCAAATAAACTGTTGGCACCTGGTCTACAATATCAGCGAATTTTTTGAAGATCGGGCTGTTATTGAAGTACTCGCTGTTTTCAGTGAATTGCGGTGCGTCATATGTCTCCTTCAAAGATGGAAACAGCCCGTATTTTTCAAACCCCAGAAGCTGCGCGTCTTTATCAGTTGTAAAGAAATCCACAAATGCATAGGCGGCAGCCTGGTTTTTGGTTGATGCAGGGATCAGTATGGAGGAACCCCCAACGTTTGCATATCGGGTTCCGCCTTCCTTAAATCCTGGCAGATAGAATACATCCCATTGCCCTTTCAAATCGGGCGCCTGGTCCATGATGGTCCCGGCATACCAAACACCGTATGGGACGGTCGCTACCGATCCGTTTACTGTTGCCGTGACAATCCCATCCCAACCATTGTTTTGCAGGACTAATCCCTTGTCATACATTTCCTTGATAGTCTTCATCGCCCGGATCGCCTCAGGAGATTGCAAGGCAATTTTGTTATCTTTATCAAAATAGGACATGCCCTGCTGCTGCATCATCATCGCAAAAACGCCATCATGATTTGGAACATCGATTGGCAGCAGCTCGGCGCCAGTCGCAGCTTTAATTTTCTCGCCAGCGGCAATATAGTCCTCCCAAGTTTCGATCGAATTTGGATCGACATTTGCCTGTTCGAAAAGATCTACACGATAGAACACTCCGGCTGGGCCGATATCCCAAGGTGCGGCAATGAAGTTTCCATCCTGATCCTGGACAGACGCTATTTTCGCCTCATTAAATAAATCTTTATGCTTGTCGTAGCCAAGCTCGCTTAAATTGACAAATCCTTGTGGAAACTGATGGACATACCCCGGAATCCGCTCATCCTCCACCAATACAACATCCGGAAGGCCGGAACCGCGCGCAGCCAAGCCAACCGTTAACTTGGAGTAGAGGTCATCGCTGTTGAAATCCTCCACTTTCACTTTTACATCGGGATACTTTTCTTGAAAGCTTTTAACCGATGCTTCCAGAGTCGCAGCGGCAACATCCCAGCCCCAAACAGTAATCGTGCCTTTTGGATTTTTGCTATCGGCGGATGCCGTTTCCTCGTCGCCGGATTTATTGGAACAAGCCGCGAGCAAAACCAGAAGCAGGACTAGCATAATGGACATGTATTTTTTCATGTTTCATTCCCCATTTTCGAATGGATTTTTTTGTTTTTTTTTAAAAAATAACAGTTTCCGCTTTGCATTTTGGTTCTTCACCGCTAAAAGTGGTTTTTGTAAATAAAGTTGATTTACGCTTGATTTCCACTCCGGGCACACGCTTTCCGCGGGGCGCCAAAGCAACTACCTGGAATTTCTTCATGAGAGGCATCTTGAAATGCATCAAGCAGATTTGCGACGAGCTGAAGAAAGCATCTTCGAATATTCTTTGGCGCAGGAGCAGTAAGGAGCCTCCTCGGCGCAAGCGCCTGTGGGGTCTCAACCTTGTCGCTGCATCCCGCCGGAGTCGGTGCCCTCCGCTCCAATCAAACTATATTTCAACCTACATACAAGCGCTTCGCTTTCCGTGTGTCGATCCACCTTCCGCTCCAATCGACCAACCAAAAAGTTCAGTTAATAAACCAGCACTTGCGGTGAAGAGCCTTCAATTCCTTTTACAACTCAACCTTCTCCGGTGCTTGCGTTTTTTTCAAATAGGAACGCCAGGTGATGGCCCATTTTTCAGGGTTATCAAAATCATCATTGTCCTTGATAAGATGATTCGTGCTGTTGTGCGGTGCAGACTTAACGAGGTCCGGATTGGTATAGGCTTCTTCGGATATCTGGGTCAATGATGCGATGTACTCGTCCAAATCGGCCTTTGATGGAGTTTCTGTCGGTTCAAGTGTGAACGGCTCCGGTACGACGTAAGGATGGTGGCTCGTCCAATAATGATGGGCGAAATCAGCCATCCGGCGGGAGACATCATCGGTCGTCACGCCGGTGTCTTTCGTTAACTGCTCCCAGCTGTAACGGACCTGCTCCAATCTTTGTCCTTTGATATATGGCGCGCTTGCCCCTTTAATTTTCAGGACTTTATGGTACAAATAATTATTGTTAAGCACGGCAACCTGCGCCACCTCCTTTAGTCCATCCGGCCCAAGGGCGCGAATCCAGGCATAGGCGCGAAGGACGTGCTGCGGAACTCCCTGGAACGAACGTACCTTTCCGATGCTGTGCTTCAGATTATCATTCAACACATATTGATCGCCGTCTTTTTCAACAATCGGCCCCGGCAAGAATTCCTTAAGCCTGTCGACAACGCCCAAGGCACCTGTAGCCGGACCACCGCAAGCATGCGGAGTGGAGAAGGTTTTGTGAAGGTTAAAGAAGCACATATCGAACCCGGCTTCCTTAGCCCTTGTAATCCCTAGGAGCCCATTGGCATTTGCTTGGTCATAATAGCAAATCCCGCCCGCTTCATGGACAATCCTAGTAAATTCCTTAATCTTTGGATTATAGATGCCGGTATCTTCAGGGTTCGCGACAACAAATCCAGCTGTTCTTTCTGATACGGCCGCTTTCAGCTTCTCGAGATCCGGAAACCCATCCTCGTCTGGATAAAGCGTAATGATTTTATAACCCTTTACGGCTGCGGTTGCTGCCTGCGAAGGATGGGAGAATATTGTTGTAATAATTTCATCGCGCTGGTCCGCTTCGCCATTTGCTTCGTGGTATGCGCGAACGATCGACGCCATCGCAAATAATGCTTGGGTGCCGCTCCCCGGTTGAAAAGAGAAATAGTCCATCCCCGAAACCTCACGTAAGGCGAGGTCCAACTTATGGGTGATTTCAAGAATTCCCTGTACCGTACTGACATCCTGTAATGGATGGAGCTCCGTCATTTTCGGTGATGCCGCGATTGCCTCATTAATTTCCGGAGAGTATTTAATCGTGCACGTACCTTGGCCAATTTCTACGTTAAACGCAGAGCCCAGCACTTCCTGTGACAACCGTAAATAGTGGCGCAATACCCGGTTTTGGGCAATCTCCGGGAGATTCGGTTTTTGTTTCCTAACCATTTCTCCAGGAATGAAGGAAACCCCATCCCCAACTTTTTCTTCAATTCCTCTCTCAACCCTTGGCAATGCAACGCCCCGCTCACCGCTTTGATGAAGTTCAAAAATAATCGGCTCATCCCATTTTGCCTGATGGAATTGCCTAACTTTGCCTCTTTTAATCCTTTCCACGTACACCATTCCTTTCTTTTTGGCTTATGACCTACGATTCGATCACAAGGAGTCTTTGATTGTTTGGACTAAACGGTCGATATCGGCTTTCGTATGAATTTCAGTGATACAAAACAGTGCGCACTGGCCAAACTCCGGGAATTCCTCCGATAAATCTTTTCCTCCAAAAATTCCGTTGTCCAATAAATATTGATTGATTTCTTTCACTGTTTTTCCTGTCCGGTTAAAATCAACGACGAACTCTTTAAAGTTGGCTGATTCAAAACGGGATGCAACGACGTTCGGGATGTTCCCGATTTCACCCATCGCATACTGGGATTTTTGCATAATCGTTTTTCCAAGCTCATACATGCCATTCGGGCCAAGCAGCGATAGGTAAACCCCGGCTGTAATTCCCCAAAGGGCTGTTTGTGTCCCGACGGATTCCTTCCCCTTTTCTCGTTGGGCAAAGGATGTCCGGTCGTAATACACGTCGCCAAAACCATACTCGCCTTCTACAACAGTTGGTGCGATTCCAAATAACCGCGATGGGTACTCCTTGATAAAGGTTAGGTCATCATGTGTGGCAATAAAGCCGGCATGGCCTCCCCCGTAATTCATATGCATGCCAAGCGGCTGCAGATCGCCGCAGACAATATCTGCACCGTAATGGCTTGGTGGCTCAAGGACGCCGAGCGAACTCGGGTCAACACCAACAACCGTAATTGCCCCAACATTTTTTGCGAGATTGCTAATCTTTTGTCCCTTCGTTTCGATGAAGCCAAGATACGATGGATTTTCGAAATAGACCGCCGCAGTATTTTCCGAAAGTTTTGCTTCCAAATCGCTTAAGCTGATTTGTCCGGAATCTTCCTCGTAATCTACGAGAATACAAGTAACTTGTGGTGAACAGTAGTTTTCAATAATTTTCAACCGGTCAGGTGAAATGGTTTTCGGCAGTAAAGCCTCAGATCTTCCGGTAATTCGGTAGGCCATGCGGATTGAAGTCGCCGCCGCCTGCGCCCAATCAAAGGTCGGGACATTCACGACATCCATGTCGACCAATTCAGCCATTAGGCTCTGATATTCAAACAATGCCTGGAATCGGCCGTGGTCCTCGTACGGATCACCCGCATAGCCGGTCACAAATTCGGCGCGCTGGTTCACTTCATCACACACAGCCGGAACAAAATGGTTCCAGCAGCCGGCACCAAGGAAATTCAAATACTCATGGGTTGTTTTATTTTTATTTAAAATTCCCTCTACATATTTTTTCAGCTCGTACTCCGGTAGCGCTTCCGGAATATTCAATTCCCCTTTAAATTGCAGCTCCTCCGGTATTCCGACAAAGAGTTCCTCAATCGTTTCGACCCCGATTTCCTTTAGCATTTCTTTCTGCACTTCAGGAACGGTATTCGGTATGTATGGATGTGCTGTTTTTCTCATCATTTTCTCTCCTTTTACATTTGATTTATGCCAAGCCGCCGCCGTCAACTGTTAAAACGGTCCCTGTCACCCAGGAAGACATATCGCTCGCCAAAAATAACACGCCTTTTGCAATATCACGCGGGGTGCCAATTCTCTCGAGCGGCCGTCCAACCGCCGATGAATCAAGGAACTTCGCTTCATCAACATGCAATTGCTTTGCTTCGTCCCGCAATAGAGGCGTGTCCGTATCCCCTGGGCAAACGCAGTTTACACGGATGTTTTGTTTCCCATGGTCGATTGCCATTGCTTTCGTCAAATTCACCACAGCTGCTTTTGCTGCACAATAGGAAGCTGCCTGATCGCCGCCTTTTAAGCCCCAGCCAGATCCTGTGTTGACAATGCTGCCCCCGCCGTTTTTCTCCATGATTGGAATCACATATTTTGATAGTAAAAATGCTCCTTTTAGAGAAACATTGATAACCAAATCCCAATCCTCTTCCGTATGCTCAACGACCGTTTTCCTGCGAATCAAGCCGGCATTATTAAATAAAACGTCAATTTTGCCAAACTGCTGCTCTACCTCGGAGGCTGCCCTTTCACAATCCGCCGCCGAAGTGACATCACATTTGAAGAACTCTGCTTTATATCCTTTGTCACGCAATTCCTTTGCGGCCTCGCCGCCTCGCTCTTCGTTAATGTCAAGCAACGCGACGGCTGCTCCCGCTTCGGCAAAAAGCTCAGCAGTAGCGAGCCCGATTCCGGAGGCACCGCCGGTAATCACCGCAACCTTATCTTTGATTCCTAATAATTCTTCATAATTCACTAGTTTCCCATCCTTTCTAAATATGCTTCGATTGAAAAACTATCTTTCACCCTTATTAACTATGCAAGTAGTGTGCCAACTTTTAATTTTCTGAAAAAAGGCGATAAATAGAGCACTTTCGTTTTGTTTTTTTAAAAGAAGCCACTCCTGTCATATGTCAGAAATGACAAACCGAAGTCAAAGTTGGCAAATATCATTTGAATATTCATACAATTGCGATAAGATAGGGATAGGAACAGTCATTGGAGGTATAAGAATGCCTTTATTAAACTCTATTTCAAAAGTCATCCAAGCCTTTTCGAAATTGCTGCATGTTGATATTGCTTACTTCAATCCGAAAGGTGAACTAATTGCCGCCACAGAGGAATATATTTTGCAGAAAGGGACAAAGGTTCATACCCCGTTTTTCAACAATTTATATGGGCACCATATAACATTCCTTCATGAGCCAGGTAAAATGAAATCGTGTATTGGCTGCCATTTTATTAATCATTGTCCATCCAAAGCAGAACTGATTCAGGACATGATCATCAATGGGAAAAAATACGGCTATTTGTCATTTGTCAGTTTCTCACCGGAAAACGAATTCAAACTTATTGAAAATAAAGAGTACTATATTGATTGGCTTTCTAGGCTAAAAGAAATCATTATTTCAATCGTACGGGATACCGATGTGTTTAAAGCGGTTGATAATCGCTATTCCGCCATGGGGAATTATATTTTCGGAAAAAGTGAAGCGCTTACAAACATTCGGAGTTTAATAAAGAATATCCACAATAGCACCTCATCTGTCTTAATCACGGGCGAAACCGGCACCGGAAAGAGTTTACTGGCCCAATATATTCATGAAACGAGCCTTGTAAACAAAGGGCCGTTCATCGAATTGAATTGTGCCGCAATTCCAGAAAGCTTATTCGAAAGTGAAATATTCGGCTATGATGAAGGCGCGTTTACAAATGCAAAAAAGAACGGAAAAAAGGGTTACTTTGAACTGGCCGATAAAGGAACATTGTTCATGGATGAAATTGCCGATCTACCATTGAGCCTGCAGCCGAAACTATTAAAGGTACTGCAGGACGGGATGATCATGCGCGTCGGCGGTACCACTTCGAAAAAAGTAGAAGTCCGGCTAATTTCGGCCACCAACCAACCAGTTGACGAGCTAATAAATGAAAAGCTTTTCCGATCCGATTTGTTTTACAGGCTCAATGTCATCCCGATCACGATTCCGCCCCTCCGCGAAAGAATGGAAGATTTAGAGCTTTTGACCATCCACTTTATGAAAAAGCTAAAAGCGCGCACCGGAAAAATGATTGATTCCCCTACAGAGGAATACATGCAAATCCTCTCCGCCTACCACTGGCCGGGGAATCTGCGCGAGCTGGAAAATGTCATCGAGTACAGCATGAATATAGAATCAAAGAGTAAGTTGACAAAGGATTCCCTGCCGCCCTATCTGACAAATTTGGCAGGAAGCCGGCACATCCAATCCAAAAGAATGATGAGTCCAAAACCTAGCCTAGCCCAAGCAGAACGCGAAGTAATTATCCAAAAATTACAGGCTTACGAAAACACTTATCTAGGAAAACAACAGGCCGCAAAGGACTTAGGAATCAGCATCCGAACCTTGTACAGGAAAATGGAAAAGCTCGAAATTGAAATTTAAAGGCTCATTGATGGACGGCGTTTACAGAATAATAGCGGCTACGCGGGGAGCATGGCACCGAGTAAGCCACTTTTCTCTGTAAGTATGCCACTCTTATCAGAGAGTAGGACTTTCTTATCAGTAAGTAACACACTTTTATCAGTAAATAAATCTCTTTTATAAGTAAATAAATCTCTTTTATCAGTAAATAAATCTCTTTTATCAGTAAATAAATCTTTTTTATCAGTAAACAAGTCCCTCGTATCAGCAAGTATGGATTTGTAATACGAGCGCCCACTCTTATCCCGAATCAATCCACACTCTAATCCAAGAACCCAACCTTATCCTTGAACTGCCCCCTCATTTTCCCGCAAGAAATTGCCGAGCATCAAAAACACGCTTGATGTCCATGTGAATGCCGGGTCCCGTAAACCCGCACCTGTCAACGCATTAAAGTTTTCCGCCATCCCGGATTTTGTAGCCATCCTGCAGAACCTCCTAGCAATCTCAAGTGCCAGCTCTTTTTCACCCGCCGACAGCAGTCCATCCACCACCAGCATCGTTGTCGGCGCCCAAATCGGCCCCCGCCAGTAGCCATCTTCTTTATAGAACTGGCTTGACGGCAGCTCTGTCGCCAAACCGTTTTCTGTTAAAAAGCCTTTATTTTTAATTCCATCGACCAATTTTTCCCGAATCCCAGCCGGCAGCCTTTTTCCAAGAATGATAGGAATAAAGAGGACAAGGCTGTCTGACTCAATCACTTCATGCGTGCCGGACTTCTTCGGCACAAACCGCTCGCCGTCCCAGAAATGATCAACCATTCTCGCCAATAGTCCCTCGGATTCCCGCCTCCACCTTTCAGCTGCATCTTCGCGGCCCAGCTTCTCCGCGATTTCCGCCAGCACGTCCATTTGCAGCACTAAAAACGAAGACAGGTCAGGACTTTCCACCGGAGGCCCCATTCGAAAAATCGTGCTGTTATCCCAGCCGCTGTCATTACCGTGATTATATTGCGGTATGCCATCCCCATCACTATCCTGGTACGCCAGCCACCAATTCGTCCATTTGGCCAACGGCTCGTATACTTCCTTCAGTTTCTCAGCATTCACATAATCGGTTCGTTCCCAAATCCGCCTTAATGTCCAGCCATGGATCGGAGGCTTTGTAAAATTCCACAATGCAAAGCGATTGTTGACGAAATCCGGAAGCATCCCTGATTCATCCTGCAGGTCGAAGAAAATCATGAACTGGTCCCAGGCAAGTTCCGGCGAATGTTTCGCTAGCGCCATCGCATTGAAACAATGGTCCCAGCTCCAAATGTTCGTCATCCAGTTTTTCGACATGTACATCGCCGGCCTCGTTAACATCCCTTCAGCCGAAACAACGCAAGACCATGTAATATAGCTAGCCAGGTCCCGGCCTTCCGCATACTCATTTGGCACCGAAAGAACACGCTGAATCCATGACTTGTACTCCTTTTCAACGATCTCTTGCCCTTTTGAAAAAGAAACATAGGATCTCGGCCGATACACAGTCGTATACTCCTCCATCACACATTCCATCTCCGTCGACGGTCCAGGAAGAAGATTCACGATGATTTTTTCACAGCGCTGCTCCTTGAACGGTGCATCCATTTCAATCCGCCCCTTAACTGTCATAAGCATATAACGCATTTCCTGAGACGAATGATTGACTTCCCAGCGGTTCTCGCCCACAAGGGCTGCATAATCATAAGCACCCGTAATCCCCGTCAGCCTAACCCCAACCCCCACGCTCCGTATTTGCAAAACCCGTGCTTCCGAAATGCAAAATTCCGCAAAGCCTTCCGCCGATTTAAGGCGCAGCAAACTCGGATACATTTCAGACTCATACGATTTGGGCTCGCCATCCCGGACCAAATCAACCCGGAACACCTCGCCAAACCCATTATCCCCGTTCCGGATGTTCCGAATATAAAGCGCCCCATCCCCGCCCCCTCTATGCTTCGGTGAAATCGTAATAAACGAACCATAGCGGCTGAAAGGGATTTTATTAATATCAAACATGTTTTCACTTCCTTCTTAAAAACAAAATAAATAGATTTAGTCAAAAAAGTGTCGCACTAATCCGGATGAGCGACAAAGATTCGCCCAGAAGATGAGTGACATTGATTGGACAATTCGAAAAGGAAGTCACCCATATCCGGATAAGTGACATTGATTGGGCAAAATCCGAAAAGCAAGTCACCCATATCCGGATAAGTGACATTGATTGGGCAAAATCCGAAAAGCAAGTCACTCAAATCAGGATAAGTGACATTGATTAGGCAAATTTCAAAAAGGAAGTCACTTAAATCCGGATAAGTGACATTGATTGGGCAAATTTCAAAAAGGAAGTCACTCAAATCAGGATAAGTGACATTGATTGGGCAAAATTCCAAAAGGAAGTCACTCAAATCAGGATAAGTGACATTGATTGGGCAAATTTCAAAAAGGAAGTCACTCAAATCACGATAAGTGACATTGATTGGGCAAAATCCGAAAAGGAAGTCACTCAAATCAGGATAAGTGACATTGATTGGGCAAAATTCGAAAAGGAAGTCACTCAAATCAGAATGAGTGACATTGATTGGGCAAAATCCGAAAAGGAAGTCACTCAAATCAGGATTAGTGACATTGATTGGGCAAAATCCGAAAAGGACGTCACTCAAATCAGGATAAGTGACATTGATTGCGCAAAATCCGAAAAGGAAGTCACTCAAATCAGGATTAGTGACATTGATTGGGCAAAATCCGAAAAGGACGTCACTCAAATCAGGATAAGTGACATTGATTGCGCAAAATCCGAAAAGGAAGTCACTCAAATCAGGATAAGTGACATTGATTGAGCAAAATTCAAAAAGGAAGTCACTCAAATCAGGATAAGTGACTTTGATTGAGCAAAATTCAAAAAGAAAGTCACTCAAATCCGGATGAGAGACAAAGTCGAGCCCATAACCCCAAAAGGTGTCGCTCAAACCCGGATGAGAGACATAGTCGAGCCCCAATGCCGAAAAGGTGTCGCTAAAAAAAATGGATGAACCAAGATTCATCCACACACTCTAATCAAGTAGTCCGCAGCAAACTTTTATTTCAACCCAGTAGTCTGCACTCCCTCGACAATTTTCTTTTGCGCAAAAAAGAACAAAATAAGCGGGAAAAGACTGATCAGGAACGTAACCGCCATGAGGCCGTTCGTATCCACGTCATAAACCCCTTTGAACTGTGCCAAACCAAGCGTCAACGTATATTTGCTCTGGTCATTCAAGAAAATCAGCGGTCCTAAATAATCATTCCAGCTGCCTATTATATTAAATACCGCAATCAGCACGATGACCGGCCATACGAGCGGCAAATAGATTTTGTAATAGATTTGGAATACATTCGCCCCATCCATTTTTGCCGCTTCATCCAATTCTTTCGGAATCGACATGATGAATTGCCGCAGCAGGAATATATAAAACGCGGAACCGAACCAGGAAGGAACAATCAATGCCTTCAACGTGTTGATCCAGCCAAACATATTAAATTCCATATATTGAGGGATCATCGTTACTTCCCATGGAATCATCATGGTCGCAAGCAAAATAATGAACAGCGTATCCCGCCCTTTAAATTGAAACCGCGCAAAACCGTACGCAACAAGGGTGGAGGATATAATCTGCCCAATGGTCGTCATCACCGTGACCGTCAAACTATTCACCAGGAACGTATTAAATGGCTGGCTGTTCCATGCTTTGGCAAAGTTCTCGAAATGCCATACGGAAGGAATGAATTTCGGCGGATATTGGCTAAGCTCTACCGGGCCTTTCAGCGCGGTCATCACCATCCAAAAAAACGGCAAAAGGAATAAGAGCGACAGGGCAATCAACAAACCATATACAATGATTTTCTGGATACGCATTTTCCCTTTCATCCGGAATCGGCACCTCCTTACTTTTCTTTATTTTTGACTTCACTTTCGTAAAACACCCACATGCTCGATGATTTAAAAACAAGCATCGTTAAAGTCAGCACGATTAGGAACATGATCCACGCATTGGCCGATGAATAACCCATTTTGTAATATTTGAACGCATTTTCGTACACATACATTGCATAGAAATAGGTCGACTGCATCGGGCCGCCGCCTGTCAACACAAGTGCAAGCGTCAGGGTTTGAAATGCCCCGATAATCGTCATAATCAAGTTGAAAAGAATCGTCGGTGATAACAATGGGATGGTAATTTTGAAAAACTTATAAATCTTCCCTGCCCCATCGATTTCCGCTGCCTCGTATAAATCCTGGGGAATATTTTTCAAACCCGCCAGGAAAATCAGCATCATCGTCCCCTGGGCCCATAAACTGGCGATCACCATCGCACCGAGTGCCCATTTTGCGTCACTCAGCCATCCTGGCCCCTCAATGCCAATCAACGAAAGCAAGTAGTTCAATATACCGTATTCGCCATCAAAGACCGTCCGCCAGATCATTGCCAGCGCAACGCCGGAAATAACGGAGGGAACATAGAAAAACGTTCGGAAAAGCGAGCTTCCCTTTACCTTTTGATTCAGTAAAACAGCCAGCAATAAGGCCAAGGTAATATTCAATGGAACGAAGATCATCGAATATTTCACTGTAATCCATAAGGAATGCCAAAACAGTGGGTCATCGGTAAACATCGTTATGTAGTTGGCAAACCCGACAAATGTCACTTCCCCCACAATCGGCCAATCAAAAAAGCTAATCACAAGTGAAAACAATAGCGGTCCAAGCGTAAACACAATAAAGCCAATGATCCATGGTGCAATAAACAGGTAGGGGACCAATTGGCCCCATTTCCTTTGCTTCTTAACCTGAATTGCCGGGTGTGCAGTGCCAGTGCCAATACTTAAGCCGGATTTCATCGAATGCCTCCTCTGCCATTTTATGAAGGCTCCACAACACGTTGGTGGTTGTGGAGCCTTTGCCAATTATTTTGATAAATATTTCTCCGAATCCTTCACGGCTTTATCGAGCAATGGCTTTGTATCCTGTCCAATCATCGCCGCATTTATTGCAGCGGACAGGTTGCGGTTTACCTCGTTCCAATTTTTATTCAATAGGAATGCCGGTGAATTTTCCGCTTTTTCCAGCATCGTGTAGAATGGGCTATACAATGGATCTTCCGTTACTTTTGTTTCTTCAGCAACACTTTTTCGGACAGGCAGGTCTGCTGTTCTCATTTTGATTGCCTGTTCGGAAGAGAAGAATTTTACAAACTTCCAGGCCAACTCTTTTTGCTTTGAATCTTTCGCTATTGAAATCGATGATGAGTTAATCAATCCTTTTACAGGCTTGGAACCAAACGCTGGCACCGTCACCGTTCCAAAATCAACCTTCGCATCTTGATAACTTTTTACAGACCAAACGCCATTGATAAGCATTCCAAGTTTGTTCGCTTTGAAAATCTCGCTGGCGGTTTGTTGATTCGCTCCGCCCGTCGATACAGCGATTCCTTCCTTGATCATATCGCCGTACATTTGAAGCGCATCAACCGTTTCCTTGCTATTCATGACTCCATCAATTTTCGTGCCGTCTTCCGAGATGAAGCTGCCTCCGTTGCTCCAAACCAACCATTGCAAATCGTACGGGTCCGGTTCGGACGTTACCGCAAAGCCATATTGCTTCTTGCTTTTATCCGTTAGCTTCCTGGCATTTTCTAAAAAATCGTCCCATGTCCAGCCATCCTGTGGATAAGGAATCCCCGCCTCGTCATAAAGCTTTTTATTATAATAAACAACCATTGTGGAGAAGCCGGCCGGCATTCCATAAAGTTTTCCGTCCACTCTTGAATAGTTAAACAGACCCTCGTAAAAATCGTCCATGTTAAGTTCGGAATCTTCCTCAGTATATCCATCAAGCGGTTCAAGCGAATGGTGGTACGTCGTAAAATCCCACATATACATTACATCTGGGGGATTTTTTGCCCCGAATGAAGCGGCAATCTTTTGATCAAACCCATCTCCGTAAGCCTCGACCTGCACCTTTACATCTTTATTTTCTTTTTCAAAAGCTTTTGCGATATCCTCTTGGATTTTCAGTGTATTCCCCGCATCCCAAGTGGCAAAGCGCAAAACCGTTTTTCCGTCCTTTTTCTCCGCTCCGGACGATGTGTTCGAACTGCACGCGCTCAACAAGAGAGCGATTGCAGCCAGCACAGAAAACAATACATTCCTCTTTTTCATAAGACCCCTCTTTTCGATAGTTTTTTAACTATTAAAAAAGTAACCGCTTTCATTGTATCTTTCCTGAAAGCGGTTAAACACTTCTATTTGTTTGAATTTTCGTGCAATTTTCTCCGGTTTTCCCGAAAATCGTCTTTTTGTTAGCTAGTTCTCGTCTTTTTGTTCGTTTCGGTAATCAGATGGCGGAAGTCCAGTGCATCTTTTAAACCATTTACTGAAATATTTGGCGTCCAAAATGCCAATTTGCTCGCCCACCTCTTGAATCGTCACATTCGTTCCCTTTAATAGCTGCTTTGCAAGCTGGAGGCGTTTCCCTTCAATAAAGGAATGGATGCTGCAGCCCAAGTTTTTCTTAAACAACGTGCTTAAATGGCTTCTGCTCATTCCTATATCATCGGCAATGTCCTCCACGGTCATCGGGTTTGATAAATTCCTGGCAATATACTCGATTGCTTGTTGAACAGCCTTTGGAAGGCCTGAGTAATCAGTTTCTGGCTTTGTCGCGGTTTCTGACAGTTCATTTTGAAAAGAGGAAAGGAATTGGCTTAGTTCTTGGTCATCGAAATCTGTTTTTAACAAATAACCGGATGCCCCAAGCTTTAACCCCTCTTGGGCATACTCAAAATCCTTATGGCAGCTGAGCAGCAGAATTTTCGTACGCGGCCTGCTCGCTTTTACTTTCCGCGAAAACTCAAGCCCATTCTCCTCCGGCATGACGATATCGGTAATGACAACATCCGGTTCGTGGCGCAAAAATTCCTCCCAGCCCCGTTTTCCATTCGGCGCCTCGCCGACAACGGCCATCCCAAACCTTTCCCAATCGACAGTTGCTGTCAATCCCCTGCGCACAATCGTATCATCATCCACAATCAACACTTTGATTGCTGCTCTTGTCATCCTCATCCACCCACCTTTTTGGCCAAGTTATCGAAATTGTGGTACCTTTGCCAACCACCGAATCGGTGTTGATGTGAAAATCAGTCCCATAATGGATATAAAACTTTTGCCTCACATTATATAAGCCGATCCCGCCGCGCCCCTTCTCATTTGGCCGTGTAAATAATAATTCCAGCTTTTCCGGAGGGATGCCTTTTCCATTGTCCTTTAAAACGAGTCGAAAATAGGAAAGAGTCTCTAAAAACTCGAGACCGATCGTCCCCGTTCCATCCTCGAATGCATGGAAAAAAATATTTTCAAGCATCGGCTGCAAGGTCATTCTAGGAATCAGCCCTTTTTCAAGATGCCCGTCCATTTTCAGTGAAAACGTAAAGTTTTTCCCATATCGTAATTCTTGAATGGCAAAGTAATGCTGAAGCGACTGTAACTCTTCTTTTAACGGAATCAGTTCAATCGTTGGATCCAAGTTCTTTTCCAGCACTTTCGTCAGATGCATGAGCATCTTGCCGATTTCCACATTCCCATCCATCCGGGCCTTCCATTGGATGGTATTTAACGTGTTAAAGAGAAGATGCGGATTAATTTGATAATGAATCGCTTTCATTTCAGCTTCCCGCTTGGTCGATTCTTTCTCCCTTACCTCTTCCATCAATTGCTTGATTTTTTCAACCATCCTGTTAAAATGGCTGCCAAGTTTGCCGATTTCATCCTTCTTACCGTCAGCCAATAATTTTGTGTCGAAGATTCCCTTGCTTACTTCATCAATAGCCAGTTTCAGCTTGAAAATCCGTTTTGAAAACTGATTGGAAAAAACATAGGAAAGAATGAGAGCCAGGATAAAAGCGAACAAAATTCCTATCGAAACCATTTTCAATATGACTTGGGAAGATTCATAAAACTTATCACGGGGTACGCGGATCTCAACCTCCCAATTATTAATGCTTGTATTCTCTTTCCATAGTATATCGTCGGCCGAGTCTGCCTCCGAACTTTTTGAATGATAAATGGCTTGGCCCAATTCATTTCGGATTGTGATCCTGGATTGGAGATCCTCCTCCAGCACCTCCATCAAGTGATAGACATCGTCAATATCCGTTTCAATCAAGAGATAGCTATTATTTAAAACACCGTAAGAAAACTTCAATGGAACAACTAAGCCAAGGACATGATCAACTTGATTTTCTTTAAGATGGCTCGGTTGGTAAATCCCCATTTCCGAATCCCCGCTCCAAATTGTCCTTTTCCAAATATCCTGCTTTTTAAATTCCTTTATTATAAAATCATAATCTCCGTAGTAATAGCCCGACGAAGTAATGATATAGATACCGCGGATGTTCGATTTTTTATGCGCCTGCAAAAGCCTCTGCAAATTATCCACTTCTTTAAAGTCCTCATACGTTTGGGGCTCCTGATGCTGTAAATTAACAGAAGTATTATCCCTCAAATACTGCTCGATTTCCGCCGCACTAAAATACATATCTTCCAATATTTGATCAAGCTGCGTTTTAATCTTCTCGCCGGCAAAATGGTTATAATTTGAGAGCTTCCCATTCACCACTTTAGAAGACTGATCATACGAAATGATCCCCAGCGTCAACAGCGGAATCAATGCCACGACCAAAAACATAATAAACAATCTCTTCTGTGTACTTAGATTTAGCATCGAATTCACCCATCCCCATATCCCAACCATACTAGATTCACCGTTTTTTGAAAAGTTAAAAAATACAAGATCTTTTTCTTTTTGGGAAAATTGGCCCATACACCAAGCCTCATTTCGGCAGCCAGACAGAAGATACCCATGGTTCACCATCCACCCTGAACGCACCTTACCCGAGAATAACCCAGAGAAAAACGCCCCAGTTAGGACCGTGATAGCGGCTCCAACTGGTGCGACATACTGGAAGTCTTGTCTTTTTCCAAAAGAAGGATTTACTATGATTTGCCTCTTAAGGTAAAATGTTGAATATATTCCTTTTAAGGAACAAGGGGGATTCAAAATGATGAAAATCAAAATTTCTTTGGCTATTTTCCTTTTTTTCAGCATTTTCTTTGCGGGAGGTACCGACGCCGCCTCTTTACCGGACTCTGTAGTAAAGTCTTGGACTAAACCAAAAGCTAAGAATACAGCGAATGTTACCCTTGGGCCAAACGGTTTTAAAGGAATTAGTACATATCTGGAATATGAACTTGTTAATTCAAAAGGAAAAACTTTATACAAATATAAGTCTCCGTATATAAATAGCTCGGTGATTAATAAAGATGGCTTAGTTTATTTAATTGAGGAGCACGGGAAAGTTGGCAGTAAAAAAACCTACATTGTTTCTCTAGATGTAAAAGGAAAGCAAAAATGGAAGAGGGAAGTACCTACAGGGTATGCAAAGCTCGCTTTACTAGACCAGGGAAGCCTTTTTTTAAACGGGAATGACGGGAAAAACTGGTTCATTATGAACATCGATACAAAAAACGGAAAGACAATCTGGTCTTCAAAGGCAAATGGTTACGCCTTTTACGGTCCGAGTGGCCATGTGATATTCGGAAACATGGAAAAAAGATATCCAATTTATAAAAATAATAAACTAGTACGGGAATTGACTCCTCCAGAAAATTATTATTTACTTCGCGCTTCATTCTCAAAGGGGGGGAAACTTGCCGTTGCATATCAAGCTCATGGTAAAATGCTGAATACTATAATAGTTGTATACGATGTGAATGGAAACGAATTATTTAGTAAACAAATAATTAATCCCTATCAAACAGGGCAGATACTATTTAATGAAAAGGAACAATTGTTAATCACTTATAAGGATACTAGAAATGCCGCTCTGACATGTGAATGGTATGATTCCAACAAAATGACAGAAAAAAGTGTGATTCCCAATGCAACGTCATCAGCAATAGGATTTGATGTTGAGAATTTAATCATTAATACTGATAATAACAAAAATATGTACTACCTAAATCTTACTGCACCGGTAAGCGTAAATAAATACAATAAGTCCGGAAAACTTATAGGAAAAACAATGATTCCTAAAAATTATAATTGGGAACGTTCTCATGATCTGGATAATTTTAAATACGGTTTATTTTTTATAGAATTTAAAAATAATTATTATAACAAGGATTATCATATCTATAGTTACAAATAAGAGCTACGTTGAAAAAGAACACAAAGTATGAATCCATATAATAAAGGAAAATGGCATACGTCAATGCGTATGCCATTTCAGACTGTAGACAAACTTGAATGCATCCGGGTTTGTCTACAGTTTTTTTACTTTAAAATATTATTTGAAACAACAGTGTGTCTAGATTTCCACTCCGGGTGGACGCTTTCCGCGGGCGGGGCCGAGCCGCTTCCCTCGCTACGCTCAGTCCAGGGTCTCGACTATCCCGCTACTCCCGCAGGAGTCGCCACCCTCCGTTCCAATCAACTAAAATTCCCTTTATATAAAGAACACTATGTTATGAGGTGACCTGCCATGATAAATCACTTCTATGTTACAAATATAAACATTCTATAAATTCCATATAACATTGCAAGACTAGCAATTGTACCCGAAGCCCTTCTCGGTACTCTCATCTTTATTAGTAGTAATTTTAAGAAAAGAGCAAGGACAAAAGGAAGAAACAATACCAGAAAAAGATTCAGTAGCAATTCATTCATAAAAGGCTTCAAAGGACTAAAATCAATTTGCATAATTCCCCCACTTTCATATTAACAATAGTTAAACCAAGAACGCTCTGACCACAATCGAACCCTTGCAGATAAGTGTCACTTCCTACAATAATATGTCACACAGTCATAAATTCAGTTACTTTATTCGACACTTATTTCTCCAGCATCTTTTTCATTTACAACATAATAAATGGTTCCGTTTTCGATTTTAGTAATTTCGATAGAAGCTCCATTATCAAATGACTTAAGGTTATAGACTTCGCTCCCATCAGGCGCCATCTTCCAAATAGCTGAATGATTTCCAAATGAATTAGAGAAATAGATCCAGTTATCCTTATAAAAAATATTCTGTAGAAATAATCCTTTATTTAAATTATTCTCATCATCCTTATATGGGTTTATCAGAGTGTAGGCAACTTGATTATTCGAACAACCATACATCCCGGCATAGGTTCCTTGAGAGCGTGCATCTATGAAATAATAATAACTCGTATTGTTAACTGTGAATAACAGCGTTGTCCAAACCCCATCGTCATCCGCCTCTTTACAGACAAGGGGCTTCACTCTGTCTTTGGCAATCTCAATTTCTCTCTCATCATTATGTACTTCAAGCTCTTCTCCAACTGTCGATTGTTCCTCTAAAACTGCAGAACCACCTTCCTCCAAGTAGTACTCACCTTCGTCCTCCGGCTTTATACTTTCCCCAGATGATTCTACGATCAACTCGCCATAGAGGTCTTTTGAAAAGTTCTCAGCATAAACCCTAATTCTATTTTTTCCATTAAATAATTGCGGTCCAGTTCCTTTTAATTTAAATGGCTTATTTTCACTAATTTTATCTGGATGGTATTGGGGGAAATTATAGTAGCCATGTGTAAATGAGCCATTTTTACAGTCCAAGCATTTTAGAGTAAAGCTCACCAGCCCTCCTTTTACATCAATCGGTTGATAAAAGGTCCAGTAATAAAAATATTTACCATTTTCAAGCACTGGATTTGAGGCTAATTCAAATAACTTCTCTCCATCTTTTGAGTAAGCTATTAAATTATTGCTTTGTTCCTTTTTTCCTGCTGAGTTGTCCGAACATCCTACTAAAAGAAAAATAAAAATGATCATGAGCGGTAAAAAATACACTCTTCCTTTTTCCATCAACGAACCTCCAAAACAGAAATGAGCATTTATCAATTAACATAATTATACAACAATAGAAAATCAAAGGAAGGTCTTAAAAAGGCATCATTCGTTAAAACAAAAGGTTTACCCCGTAATGCTTTGTCCCATTACGTCAGGGCAGCAAATCTTTCTAGACTCCCTCTTGCTAACCTTTCTTTTAATAGGTGACAAGTTTTACTTTAATGTTTTACGACCTTCATAATTAATTGGGATAAATTACTAACATCAAACACTATAGTTAAAAAATGTGTTAGATGGTAATATTTTATTATAATTTTATAGTTCCGTGGTGACGGGGAGGATACGTATGAATGTTGAGACAGCAAATGAAATTGCCAGGATCCTTATTAATGAATTTGAAGCCAAGATGGATTTTATTTTTACCGATTTAGAAGATGAGAATGATAAATTAAATAGACTTATTTACCTGCATGTTAATTTATTTGGGAAGGATTCCGATGAAAGAGCAAACGTTATTGCTTTATATCTTGTTATAGAAAAGTTGTTTGATGATATCGAATTAGACGCACAAGAATTGTTAAGCAAGGTTACTGCTTATAAGTTAGCCTCAGAAAGATACAATGAAAACAAAGAGGAAAAACAAGAAACTACACATAGTGAATTTGAGAGCGGGTATATTTATGTACTAATCAATCCATCACTTCAAGGTATGGTTAAGATTGGAAAAACAAAAAGGGACCCCGCCCAAAGGGTTGATGAGTTATCAAGTGCTACTGGAATTCCAACTCCGTTTACTTTAGTTTATAAAGAGTTTTTTGATGATTGTTCTAAAGCTGAAAAAATGATACATGGCTTGCTTGAACAGGAGGGCTATAGAGTTTCGAAAAACAGAGAATTTTTTGATATCTCTATTCATGAATCAATAAAATTAATCCAGTCAGTAGCTCAAAATGTAAATAACCATAATTTTGCTGGCTTGAGTGAAACAAATTATGAAACTACATCTCAAAACACTTTAGCCGAGGAGTTATATGAAAAAGCAGAAACCTACTATTATGGATACGATGACGAATTTGAAGATTATGAAAAGGCTCTGCAGTATTTTATAAAAGCAGCTGACTTGGGACATGCTTACAGTGCATGGCATGTTGCGATAATGCATAATCTTGGAGAAGGGTGCAAAAAAAATCCCCGAATCGCTCTGGAGTATTATAAAAAGGCAGCTACATTAGGGCTTAATGATAGTTTTGTATCAATGGCAGAAATATATGGAGATACAGAATCGGGCTTATTTAGCATGAATAATGCTCTAAAATGTTGGAAGAATTACTTTGAAAAGTATGATTTTGTTTATTCTCCTGACACAAGTAAATTGTCTAATATTAATACAGGTGTACATTTAGAAAAATATGTGGAATTTTGTCTAGATAACGATATTACGATTCAGTATCTAGATATATTAACAGAGTATAAGCAACTGATAATTGATGCTATAGATAAAAAAATAAGTGTTTTTGAAAATCACGGACTTGATGATTATGTAGATAAATTTGAGAATGAAAAGATTTATGTAAGGAATAATCTCTAGGGATTGCACGAATGAACGAATAGAAGCCCCCGATGCAACCGCGGAAACGGTTATATCGGGGGCCTTATCATTCAACGAAAACTATCCAGAAGAAATCTAAAAATTAATTTCTTTCACAGTCGTAACTATATTCTCCAGCCTAGTCCAATAATCAGCAACCATGGAAGGCGGAATTACGCCAAATTCACAAATAATTGAATGGATATCTCCTGCGTACGTTAAATCAAAAAATTGATTAATTACCTCAATTCCATCCATGCTATCAAAATCGCCTGCTTGAATAACTTCGCTAATCGTGCGCCGCTCAAGTTCCACCTGGTGGCCTTCGAGTGTCCGCAAATCAATTTTGTAAATTTCACTGGCAATGTATAACCTTTTATGGCACTGCTTGGCCAATTTGCTAATTAACGCGGTCCCCATCTTATTGGCAACGCTGCCGTCATACGTAATCGTATCCGCGCCGGCAATAATGTAATCACATTCAGGCATAAACTCCCATATGGATGCATCCGTAATATACGTGACAGGAACCCCATGGCTTTGTAAGATTTTCGCAGCTAATCTCGATTCTCTTAGCGGGCGGGATTCTGTGCAGATGACACTAAACCTTTTACCGGAATCTGCAGCCTGGATAAAAATGCTCATCAGTGCACTGCTATAGCTATGCATCATAATAATGTCACCATTTTTAATCATATTTGCCCCGTATGCACCAAGCTTCTCTACAGCTTCTAAAGAGTAATCAATGATTCGTGAACAAAGCCCGCTTATTTCCCGTTGAATGTCTAAAACCGCTACATCGTCTGCAAACGAGTCTAACAGCTCATAAACTAGTTTTTTCGAATTATATATGGTCGCCATGGTTGGCTTCAGTTTCAGCATCTCAGAGGAAATGTGATCAAACCTTGTTTTCAGTTCTTGCTTGCTCGTAAAAGTTTCCTGGTCACAGCATAATTTATATGCCCAGGCAGCCGCCCTGCCAAAAGGGCTTCCACCTTTCACATTCATATTTTCGATTTCTTCTATAACATGCTCCGCTGATGTAAATTCGATATCTGTAACTTTCATCAATCTTAAAACCCCCAACGATATATTTTACGCAGTATAGGGCACTGCACTCTCACCTTTGGAACTTGCGACTTCCACTTTTTCATTGATCCCAAATAGGTAAGTTAGAACAAACGTAATCAGACTTCCAACAGCTGCCCCAATCATAAGTCCGGTAAATCCAACCCCGAAATAGGCCGGCAGTGAATAAATACTTAATGCAACAGGTGCTGTTACACCGGCAAGGCTTCCTCCGGCAATCGCCCCTCCGACTGCGCCGCCGACAAGGACGAAATAAAAAGGTTTTTTATACTTCAAGTTGATACCATACATAACCGGCTCAACAATACTGCCTCCAAAGAAGCCTGTCAGCGTCAGGGTCATTGCCGTTTTCTTCACTTTTGGATCTTTTGCTTTCAGTGCAACCGCGAGACCCGCCGCATATTGGCACATAAGGCTCGGTGCATGAGTGACAATAACGGTATCCCTGCCAAGGGTCGCGATATTCGGAACAGTTACTAACGACAGGATAACGATATGCATCCCGCCAATAATCAGGATTTGCCATGTACCGCCAATGAGTGCCCCGGCCAATATAGGACTGAATTGATAGAGTGATGTGAAAATAGAAGTGATAAACGTTCCTGTCCAATTTCCAATCGGGCCGAGAACCAAGATGGTTACAGGAGCAACTACCAGTAAACTAATAAACGGAACCATAATTGAATTCAGAGCCTTCGGGATGATCCTTTTTAGCAGGAACTCAACTTTTGAAAGCAAATAGACTGATAGAATAGCAGGCAGAACTGAACTGGCGTAATATACATTTGTTACAGGGATGCCCAGGAAAGAAACATCACTGTTCTCCAAAAGCTTAAGGAAATTGGGGTGCAGCAGCAGCCCAATGATAATCAGTGCAACGCCGATATTCGTTTCGAATCTCCGAGCTGCCGACCAAGCGACGAGCATCGGAAGGAAATAGAAGAAAGAATCCGAGAGCGTCATTAAGATTGCATAGGTAGTGTTGGAATCAGTTACACCAAAAAAGACATCAAGGATAATACAGAGAACCTTCAGGAAACTCATGCCCAGCATAGCAGGGATAAGCGGTGTAAAGATTCCTGACAAAGTCCCAATCAGATTATCCATAACCTTCTGCTTCCCTCGTTCGCCAGGGCCTTTCGCCTCAGTGCCCGATACGCTTGATTCCGGACGGCCGCCGAAACCTCCTGCTCGATCACATAGTTTTAAAAATTCTTTGTAAACATCATCAACAATTGCTCCGAGGACAATTTGATACTGTCCGCCGAAATCCATCACCTTAATAACTTCTGGCATTCCGCTTAGTTCGTCATGCTGTATCTTTGCTTTATCCTTCACAACAAGCCGGAGCCTAGTCATGCAATGAGTAACCGATGAAATATTTTCATTTCCTCCAACCAGCTCGAAAATCCTTTTAGCCAATTGAACAGTATCCATTATTCAAAACCTCCTTTAATTAATTGGGCAAGCATTTAAAAGCGACGTCTCGCTTTATACATAACGGCCTATGCGCAATTAGCCATTACTGCTACTTTTTGTTATGAATAATCATCGAATTGATATGGATCAACAAATACCCTAGTTCCGCATTCGGTACAGAATAGTTGTATTTTTCTTTTAAAAACCCAGCAATTTTCCTTACACATTCGTATTCCACCTTGAATCTATCCTTTGTAACCTCATATAAATATTCATCATTATTCCTGTATTCTTTATTGGAAAACAGACGGTAAAGGAAGAATTTCAGATGTGTAATAAACCGAATATAAAATACTGAATTTACATCCAGTTCTAGTTGAAAACAAGATTCAATAATTGAAACCAAATGAGTGATCACAATCGTGATTTCCCTCGCGCTAGTTGTGGAGCCATTTAAAGTAGCATTCATTATATTAAACGCAATAAAGCCCGCTTCGTCCTCATCCAGCATAATGCCTGTACGCGATTTAATGATTTTCAATGCACAAAGTCCAACGTTAAACTCATTTGGATAGAACTTTTTAATTTCCAACAGCAACGGGTTTTCGATAGACTCATTCGACTTTTTTCTTTCTATCGCAAAAGCGATATGGTCAACGAGAGATATAAACAAATTATTTTCTTTGAAATTGGTATTAAGCTCTTTCTTCGCCGTCTCGACAATTTCATTCGTGGCAGTTATATAAGGTTGCGGAATGGACCTCATCAATTCCTCAAGGTAATGGATCTCATTTGGCGTTTCCAGGACAAACTTTTTTTCGATTTGGGCTTCATCCACACGCTGCCTCGCTTTTTTTTGGAAGCCAATTCCTTTTCCAAATAAAATCACCTCGTTACCCTGATCATCCAGTGCAACAATGGCATTGTTGTTCATTAGCCTGGAAATAATCATCTTGATTCCTCCTCGTTTAACTACTCTTCACAGAAAACAAGGCTTCCCCACATTGGATTCGTTTTGGTTCAAAGGAAATCCCTTTATAATCATTTGAATTCAGAAGAATAACCATAATATCCGGGTCATACCTTTTCTCTTTTATTAATTGCAAATCAAATTTGATTAACAATGTGCCTACATCCACCCGATCGCCTTTTTTCACAAATGGGGTAAATCCCTCGCCATTCATCTCGACGGTGTTCACCCCGATATGCAAAAGGATTTCTTCACCATGGTCCCCGTTGATTCCAATTGCATGGTAGGTAGGAAAAAGCGCCGTAACCTCACCAGAGACAGGAGAATAAAGCTCGCCTTGCTCAGGAAGAATCGCACAGCCAGTTCCCATGATACCCTCACTAAAAACTGGGTCGTTTACCTCTGCCAAGACGATGGCCTCTCCATAGGCTGGCGAATAGACAGGAATATCCCCTGGAACCGTGTCTGTTTCACTTGAAAAAATCGATTTAAAATCTTTCATTATTTTTTTCAATGTGCCTTCATTCCTTTCCGTAGATACATGGCTGTGTGGTTTGTTTTACGAAAAAGCCGACTCTATACATCGATAAACAAAAAAAGACCCAAAACAAATTTCGAAAAATTTGTTTTGAGTCTTGCCTAACGAAAATTAGCCGAAATCCACGCCCTACTTGGACGCAGCCCTTCGAAAGTCACAATCTCAATGAATAAGTATTTAAATGTCAGAATGTAAGCTCTTTCAAACCTAATGGTATCATAGCAAATTTGAAGATTCAATATATTTGTGGGAATTTTTAAAAAATCAAATATTACTTAAAGCGAATTAGAACCCAACTACTTTTACAATTATAAAAAACGAGTGACCAATTAACATACAATTGCCCACTCCTTCCTAACCCCTTAGTTCACCGAAACATAAACCTTCCTCAAACCATTCACAGTTTCCTGTTTTACAACTGCCCCAAAATAAATAGTGAAAAAATCATCCGGTGCATACATATGATTATTTACAAACATGGGAGTTGCCACATACCCATACGTTCCTTTTCTTTTTGATACCTCATACAGTTTATCATCTTTATAAAAAATCTCTTTCCCTAAATTTATTACCATGACTTCCCCGTTCTTTGTCAATGTCATCGACATATAATCCTCATCATACTCATAGGTATACCCACGCTTCTTAACAATCGTGTCTATCGGCAAATACAATACTCCCGAATTCTCATGAAACCCCCTCTTATCCAATACATTATTCACATACAACTCAGGTTCCTTTATTTCTACAGGTTTTACGACCTCTTTCTTTCCCATAAATAACTGATTTCCTGTACCATCTAATTTCATCCGATAATGATAATACTTCCCATCATCCAAATTATGATCCCACTTTATGTAATAAATATATCCATCCACTACATTGTAATTCGTTGTCTGTCCAGTTACCAACCGCTTCTTTCCCGTTCCATCTATCTTCATCCGATACAATGCACGGTCATTCACACTTCCATCCTTTTCTCCTAATTTCATATAATACACATAGTCATTTGCCACACTTATAAGACCTGGATGGTCATTCGATAACAGTATTCTTTTCTTACCATCCACACTCATTTTATAAAACTTCTGATTCGATCCATAATAAATCCACCCCTTATACACAGTCATATTCTGTATATGCATGTCTTTATTATTTAAACGAACCCGATTCTTCCCATCTACACCTATCTTATATAATTTCTCCCCGTCACTATGATTCGTATAATAAATAGTATTCCCTACTATATGGATCTGCGCCGCAGCATCATTGCTTATCTTTACTAACTTCTTTCCATCCAAACTTACCTTATACAACTTCCAATCATCTTTTAAATTATGAAAATATATCCAGTTCCCTACCGCTACAAAATACTCTCCCCATACATTTAAACTCTGCTTCCCAGTTCCATTCGTCTTTATCCTATACAATTTTCCAATCTCTGTCATACTTGCAAAATAAACGTAATCTCCTATTACATTTAACTGATCGACACCTTTTACATTTAAATAAGTGTTTTGCGTCCCATTCGTCTTTATCTTATATAAACCCCTATTTCCGTTGCGATGAATATAATATATCCAATCCCCTTGTTTCGTTACTTCTCCACCATTCGCTATATTATTTGCACTATTACCTTCTTTATTTACTCCAGACGCGTTAACAACCATTCCTCCACTAAATATCCCAATCCCTATAACAAATGCAATACACATGCTGAGTAATCTCTTCATCATAGTCCCCCATTAACTTACTTCAAATTTAATTAAATTTAATTTTACTACCTGCTGATCTTCGTTTTTAACGCATTATCAGTAACTAACTTAATAGAGCCCTATTAAGAATTAATCGGTCTATCCTTTCTGATCTCCATCCAATCCAAAGGACGTGAAATTGGATTAAAACCAACTTTACTATAAACACCATGAGCATCCTTTGTAATTAATAGCCATTGATATACTTCCTTTAATTCTTCATGACTAAGTATGTATTGAACCATTTTTTGGCCAAGTCCATTTCTTCTAAAGTCTTCATGAACATACACATCAAGAATATATGCAAATCTTGTTTTATCGGAAATCACTCTTGCATAACCTATCTGATTATTATCAATAAAAACTCCAACAACTAATGCGGAATTTTCAGCACCTTTTATTACTTCGTCAACTTTTATTCCCTTACACCAAAATGCATTTGAAAGCATTTCAGTAACCTTCTCAAAATCCATATTTTTCAATCCTTCTTTAATTGTAATACCTTCCACGTTCCTCCTCCTTAATCGAATGTAATATTTTACTAGTGTGGATTAATCACATTATACAGAAAGTGGATAATTCTGCATACAACAATTTTCGACATTCAATCCAACTGCCCTTTTGGGGAAAAGTGGACAATACACCTTGCCTGCCTATGGCAGCCAGACAGCAAATACACGCCATTCGCCTTCCCCCCACTGAATCGTCAAGTGAGTTCAACTTTTTTTAAATTTATTTACATCGTCAATTAGCACAAAAAAACGCATGGATTTATGATCCATACGTCTTCAAAATACAACTATACCTGTTTCTCAATGATCAACTCAAAATTTGTCGCGGGCACCTTTATCAAAAGCGCAGATCATGTATAAGTCATGCGCTTTTTAAGCACCCAACTATTCAAGATAAGTAATCGCCTGGTTGCCAAATTGCTCCCAGCCTGCAACGAATTCTTCTTTCGGAAGTTTTCGGTTCTTTTCATCTAGCGGGTCGTTTACATATACATGGTTTTCATCATATCCGGTCAGAAGCACGGAATGCCATCTATAGGTGACTTTCACTTCCCCTTGTTTTGTATCCCATACCTCCCATTCACTTTCTGGTACGGTATTGAAAGTACTTGTCACCAGCACCCAGACCGGGCGCCCATCTGCCACATGGTCCAGCACTTCATCAAAACTCTGGCCAGTCAGGTCAACAATTTTTCCAGGCAAGTATTTTTCTCCAAGCTCTGCGATTGGTTTATGGAAGACGCCGATCCCTGGTTCATCAAAGGTTTCCATGTTCCCGACAAATCCTTCATTAGGATGGCCTCTTTTCCCGTCCTCTTCAAAGGGCACCTTTGCAACTTCGGAAGCAAGCTCTTCTTTTCCAACCTTAACCCCCGCGTGCTGAAGCATCATTGCTAAAGAGGTCACCTCACAGCCCCGATCAAATTCTGGCAACTGTGAGATATGAGGGGCATCAATCATCGCTTCATTTTTCCGCTCCTCCGGCGGCGACGGGGAATTGTCCATTCCCATGCATCCGGCCAACATAACCCCAACCGCCATAAGCGTCGCCTTCTTCATAGCCGTCCCTCCCAGTTAGTCGTTATAACTCTCATTCCCGGCTGCCTACCAAGGCAAACAAGGGACGGTTCTGAATTTGCCAACCGGCACACCAAAACGCCCCGTCAGAATCGTGTTAGCGGTTCTAACGGGGGCCCAAACTTTCAACCCCTTTACAACAATAAACACTCCTAAACAAAAGCTGTGACCAATCCCATCCGAACCGTCCCCATGGTCCACTGTATGTCGTTCAGAAATTGACAAGATTTATCTTTATTCCCTACTTGGTTCCCAAAACTTTTAATATATCAAAATAAGAACCAGTAATAGATATGGTACAATATTCCTATTAAAGGATAGGAGGCTTTCATGGAAGAAGAGCTTACGATGAATAAATTAGAAGAGAAGTATAACGTCCCTATCTTTGGAACAGGGTCAGAAAAAACATCAACTAATTTTCATTAGGCAAAGATTCATTTTTGTAACGAAACTCAAACTGTCCAGTCGGAGGTTAAAACAATGAAAAAGGCTTTTGGAATCTTGCTGAGTATTTTCCTTCTTTTAAGTGTTGCACCTGCTTTACCCGCGTCAGCAGGTACCCAGAAATGTAACCCGTATGTTGAAAAGATTCATAAAGAAATCGATAAAATGGGATACCAAATCCGTTATGGGGGTTTGGATAATGATGTTTTTATGGTGACTGATGGGAAAGGTTTCCCGATTTTTACCTACGGTGCTGAGGACAAGGAAAGAATTAAAATATTTACCAGTGTAATAGAAAAGAAGGATTGGGCCAATTCGGCAAAACTCTTTACCTTATTAGGATTTCCTCTATCCGAAAAAGTTCTGATTGCCAAAATGGATGATCTTTTCAATGGAAGAAATATGATATTGGGTGGAGAGGGCTGGAAATCTGGTTCAGTTTACGCGAAAGAGGAAAAAGGGGGTAAATATACGGTTATCGCATACAACGGCCCAGGCTATCATTTCATTGCACCTTACCCATCCACAAAAGTAATGTGGGGTAAGGATGAATTGAAGAAAGGCCAAATCGGACGGGCTACCATCTTAAAAGACACGCAATTATACAAGCTGTCCGATAATACGAAATTGACACCAACCAAGAAGCTAAAAAAAGGGGAAATTTACAGGATCTATAATTATAAGCCATTGGCCGGTGGGTTATATGGCCTTGGTGGCGGTCATTATGTCAAAAAAGCCGATATAAAATACGAGACACCTTCAAAAGACAAAAAGGATGCGGTTGACCGGGTAGGAAAATGCACACAGTCTGTAACAGACAAATACAAAACCTTGTTTATTGGTGAAGGTTCATACCCAAATGACCCGTTAACAAATACAAACCACTATCAGCTTTACTACCCGCAAATTACAAAGGAAGGAAAGCTAACCATCGAAATTAAAAAAGGCAGCAGCCTTTCAAAAGCAAACTGGGAAAGCTTCCGCAGCAAGGACTTAATAGGCTCCATTTCGCTGGTTTTCAACTATGAAAAAACCGATAACGAGCTATACAATGTACCGACTTCCTATATCGCATATGCTGACATAGATCCCGAGTTCATAAAATATAATTCTACTGCAGATTCGGTACTCGTCCAATTCGACATAACCAGAATTCCAGTAGCAAATTACAATAAAGACACTTTCGGTTTGATTATAAAACCAACGAAATCAAAAAATGACTTTCTATTAATCTATAAATAAGCCAAAAATTTAGGGCCGTTCGGAGAGGTGTTCGCATGTCTAAATGATGGCTTTATAAATAAGTACGGTCAGGAAATAAATATAAAAAGAAAAGTTTAGGGGTACGGGAATGATAAAATTAATAATCAAAACATTAGCGGTAACGGGGGTACTATTCTCTTTTATGGATAATGAAGCAAGTGCGGCCATCTTGTCGACTCATGCTAAAAATTCTCAAGAGACTTATAATGTTAGTAGTCACAGTTACACTCCTTACATGACTAATTATAGTGTCACTGGCGATTACTTGAATTACAGTAAGAAAAATTTAGAAGAGGGAGGAAGAGTATCATACGATAAAAACGGCATCCCTATGATATTTTATTATGGAAAGCCATTTTATAACCCTGTTACATTGAGTAATCTTGCTCTGGCGGAGCATGGTAGGTACTTGAGAAACTGGGATGTAAACACTAGAAAAAATTTCTTAAAATATGCAGACACTTTAATTTCCATGCAAAGTAAGGACGGTTCCTTCCGTTATGCGTTTCCATTCAAGAAACCGGAATACAATTACAATTACAAGCCGGGATGGGTATCTGCAATGCCTCAAGGAGAAGCATTAAGTGTTTATTCGCGAGCTTACCGCCTAACCAATGATAAAAAGTATCTGGAAGCAGGAAAAAGGTCTCTAGAGTTTCTTCAAGTATCTAAAACAAACGGCGGAGTTATGACCGACCTCGGGGATATCAGTTCAAAGTGGAAAGACTATATTTGGTTCGAGGAATATGTTACCCCTAAAAACAACTACACTCTCAATGGCTACATGTTTGTTCTGTTAGGATTGTACGATTGGTCTAAATTGGAAGTGCAAGGCGATTATGGTCAGCAACAGGCTAACTCTCTATTCAATAGAGGGATTCAGTCATTAAAGAAGGTTCTTCCTAAGTATGACATGGGCGGTTTTACGATGTATGACCTTTCTTACTATACAATGAAAACTAAAAAACCTCATGTTGCAATAGGATATCACGCAGTTCATATTTATCAGCTTAAAGCACTTTATTCGATAACAAATGAACCTTCTTTATTATCACGGTCTAACCTTTGGGCATCCTATGTGAAAAAGTAATCGTGTATCGCATATACTGACATCGATCCTGAATTCACAAATTATAATGGTACTTCCGATTCCGTAATCGTCCAATTCGACATAACCAGAATCCCGGTAGCAAACTACAACAAAGACTCATTCGGTTTGATTATACAACCAATTAAATCTAAAAATGACTTCCTCTTGATTTATAAATAAGGCAAAAATTGAGGACGGTTCTTGGTTGCCGGTTTGGCGGACAATAACCGTCCCCTTTTTGCCCTCATAGTTTACCAACCAAGGACTTAATTAATTCCATTCCCTTTTAAAACTTCTTAAAGATTCTTCAAACCCTTTAAATTCGATATTAATCTTTGCATACTCTTTTTTAATATTATTTTTGCGGATTTTCGGTAGGCGATTTTCTTTGAAATCTTTTGTTGCAGCGGGAAACATTCCAATTAGAAACAAACCCGCAACCACCCAGCCTGCTATAGGAAAAAATATACCAATAATAATTGATGAAATACCACCAACCAATATATACTTAAGCAAAATTAACAAATACCAAAAAGTATAATTAAGCCACATGGAAGTTTTCCACCTTTTCAATTATGTCCCCATTATTCGGTGCTATCATACGGTCAATTTGAAAGCTGTATTTATCCCTAATATACCCGCGAAGAAACATTTTCTCTTCTATTGTTATTTCAGTATTATTAGTCATTCTTTCAAAAATATTAAAGAAGTACAGTTCTTCTTCGGTAAGTTGATTTTTGCTGCTGCGTGCCTGCATGATAAGTAAATCCATATATTCCTTGAAACAATATTGGAACATTATTGCACCTTTAATTTTTGATTTATGTTTGGACTTTTCAATAAAATGATAAGCCTTAAGCGTACTATAGCGAACTTTTAATTCTTTGATTTGTCTGTCTTGTTCTTTTATCACTCTTTGAAGCCGTTGAATTTCTGCCTGCAAAGTTTTTACTTGATTCTTTAACCGGTTGACTTCAGGCTGTCTGGACAGAGCGCCTAGAATCACTCCACCTACCCCAGCAATAATCGGGATCAAGAATGGAACTGGCATATTATAAATCCTCCTCAAAGAAATCTACTAAATTGGCATATATCTTTGCTTGTTTTTCTATTTCCAGGATATAATCTATGCCACTTTCATAACTTACTAAACTTGACCCCGTCTCATAAACCATTGCCTCAATTTGTTTATTTTCGCTAACTAATTTAACGGTTATTTGTTCTAACTCCCTAATTTCCATCCAATTCAAATGGTAAAAAGAAGCAATTTCTTTTACTAGTAATACAAGAGTGGGCCAGTTGATATAGGGAATACCGCCAGTTTTCTTCATCCCTACAAAGAAATTCGTTACAAAGGAAATAAAATATGCAAGGATTTTAATTTGCGACTTCCTGATCTTATCCTTAATATTACACGCTTTAAAATAGCTCTGACATAGTCCCCAGGTTATTCCGTGTGATGCTAGATCTTGCATCCTTAGGGTAAACAAATGATTAAAAGCTTCACCATGCTTTATGACTTCCCCACCTGGATTGGCAAGTTTTGCGTCCTTTGTTATCTTCTTGGTCAATTCGATTAAATAATTTCCTGTCCCTCCATTATCTTTGGTAAAGTCAAAAAAAGAGTGACCGGGAAGCGGAAGACCCTGCTTGGAGAAAGTGTCGGCAATCAAATGACGAACAGCTTGCGTTACCCCCTTGAGCAGACCATATTGATCTGCAGTAACAAGAAAAGGATTATCACTGCGTATAGAGAAAACATCATGTCCAAAAAGAACTCGATGAAAGGGAACCTCAGGATTTGTCCCTCCTCTTGTAAGAAACTTATCACCGTTTGGTCTATCTATATAATCGCCAACATGATGAAAAAGCTTCCCCGCAAACGAGTCCTTTTTACTAGAAGATTCATGAATTTTATCAAGGAATTTATCCAGCTTATCAGAGGAAGAAAAGATTCCTCCAGTCACCCCTGCCATTAGTACGAACAGTATATCCGTGATTTGGAGTTTTGTATCAAGCAACTTCTTGGGCATCTTCTTTATATCTTCAATTTGTAATTGTAATTGTTCTAAATTACCCTGTAACATATTTAAATCATCTAAACTTTTTTGCAAGGAAATATCCAAGACACTATTGTTACTCATCAATTACGTCCTCCAAGAACATAGAGAGAAATATACAACAGATTTATAGCTTTCTCAATTTGGTCAAAATCTTCATTATTTATTTCTCTAGATACCATTCGCCATACTGAGTCAGGTACCTCAATTAATCCATAATTATCCGAAACCTCTTTTATCTCATGATAATTAAGTTTTCTCATATTCTCGCGATTCGAATAACCAATTATCCATTCAATATCAAGCTCCATATTATTATCAGGATTAAATTCCTTTATCAAAAAATCTGCCAATCTTATTTTCAAGAAATTCCCTCCTTTAAAAATAGTATACTGTTTTTTTACATATTTGACCAATCCATTTAATTCCTTATATTTTGCACCATTTAGATCGACAGGGGAAGTCCTTTTTTGAAGAACTACTTAATAGAACGCCTTTCACGAGCGGACGAGGCAGCAGTTGCCGCCTACTCCATCCCTTCCAACATGATCGTAAACAGATTAAAATGCCTCTTCGGATTTTCTTTATCTGTAATATCACTATACTTGATTCCCTCATAGACCACGGTCGGTGTATCACTCGCTTGTTTGTATTCCTCGACGAACCCTTTAAATATTTGTTCTACATCTTGCTTCGTTGTACCCTCGCTGACTGATCGAATAAGGGCTTGTTGGGCAATGGCATGTTGCGCGTTTGCCATCAACAATTCTTCACTTATATTTAAGGTTACCTCCTCGGGCAATTCCTTATACAGTCCAACCACTTTGATTGTACCATCCTCGTTAATCGATCCAGTGACTCTTAAATCTTTATTAAAGTAGTATGTAAATACTTTATTGCCCCAGTCATACTCCCCTGTTATGAGAGTTTCCGGAATTTTTGTGTTCCCAACTGTTTTTTGTAAGGATGGGGTGAGCTCTTTATAAACCTTTTTATACGTGTTATTGAAAATAACCTTAAACTCTTCGGGGTTTACCTTCATCAAAATGGTATGATTGGTTGGCTCTTCTGTGGCGACTGCTTCTGTAGTCTCTTTTTCAGTTTCGACTGTTTCCGGGGCTACTTCCTCGTCTTCGTGTACATCATCCTCTTCCGAAGCGTACAAACTCTTTCCCACAGCCGCTCCTTTTTGATTAACCACGTTTTTGCCATTGAACGAAAGCTCCACCCCGGTAGATAAAAGGACTTTGTCATTTTCAACAGACTTGATGTCTCCAGTAATTGAATGTGCGATTAGTATGATTTCTTCCCCGTTATACGTGTAAACTTCAGAGGTGGCAGGGCCTCTGTAACTGTCACTGATAATAAATTCATAGTATCCATCTTTGTTCATATCCATGGAAAATACATGTGGTGAACCGCTTTCAGAGATATGGGGCAAAACAGTGTTCTTATTGGTATCCGTTATTCTTATGTAAAAATCATCCGGAACTGTTGAATCCCCTTCCGGCTTTCCGCCCGAAATTTCCACTGTTTCAACAAACTCATCGTTATCTAAATTGATATTCTCATTAACAGCAAAACCAGTATCATAGTTTCCCTGCCAGTGATAGACGCTTGCGGCGACAGTAATACTCCCTGCATTATCCGTCTCCTCGGTTTCAAGAGCCTCATTCGTGCTAATCGGATTGTTCCCTTCCCCTTTATCCGAAACCTTCCCGCTCTCACTGCAGCCTTGTAAAAAAAGAATGATTAAAATAAGCAAACACCTTTTCAAATCAATTCCCCTATCCCTCTATGTTTTAGATACATCTTCAAATCCTCGACTCCCATTTACTAGCCATTTTAGGAAGAAGAAAACCCAAGCGCAACTCTATTATAGATGAAAACAGAAAAACATTTTGAATTTTTTAAAAATATTTTCCCTTCCTATCCAACTTCCCTTTTTAGGAAAAATCGGACCATACCCCATGCCCTCCTTTGGCAGTAAGACAGCAAATACCCGCCATTCACCATCCCCCCTGCACTAGAAACCCGAGGTTGATAGAAAAAACGAACCCGCCCGAATGTAAAATTCAGGCGGGTTCAACTAAGAGGCTGCCCCAAAAGTAACCTTTTGAAACAGCCTCTTCATAAAAGTTTGGTTGGCAATTACTTAATAACTACATTAGCGAGATCTATTGTTATCCAACCGCTTTTATTATCTGCTTTTACTACTTCCAATTTCTTAACACCAGCTATATCTACATCTACGTTACTTGGTAGTCCACCCTGTGTAAGTTTAACAGAAGCAAGAACTTCTCCGTCTCCAACAATTTCTATATTAGTATCGTAGTTGTTTCTTGAATTATCATCAATACCTATTAAGCCGGTTATTTTCGAATATTTACCATCTAAATTTAATGAGTATTTATCCGCCCCGTCGGAATAATAGAATTCCATACTATATCCCTTTGTATAAGTTTTTCCAGCAATCTGCATAGTTTTATTAGTATTTACAGTAGAAGTTGCATAATAAGGTTTTAAAATATCAGACATGTAACTTCCATTTAGATTTGTCCCAAAGAAAACTGTATCCACCGTCTTATTGTAGAATGCTTTGTCACCTAATAGATCACCAACTGCATTTACAGGCGCATACATAATTCCTTTATAAGCTAGCACTCTTGGTACAGAAACTCCTGCAGTTTGAAAATTACCACTTTGAATATTTCCCTTATAAGCGATTTTAGTTTTTAGAGGTGTTACGGCATAACTTTTGTAGGAATCAGCTTCCTTAGATTTGGCAGCAACCTGTTTTTTTAAATCACTGATTTGTTTATCTTTTGTTGCTATTTGTTTTTTCTGGGATGCTACTGTAGTTTGTAAGGATTTAATTTGTTTCTGTAGTGAAGAAATCGATTCGCTTGCGGCTTCTGTTACGTTTGAAGAAAAGAGTGTCCCAAAAACGAAAGAGATTACTACCAAAAATACCAAACTTCTTTTTTTCATGATGAACCCCCATAATTGTTATTCGGAAAATAAAAAATAGACATTCAGCTACCGAATGTCTTTGTTTAGATTTCGGTAGCTGGCTGGCATAATCATTTCTGACTTTAGCCCCTAAAGCTTTGCGTCCCAATTTTTCAAGTGGTTTGCCTTTTCGTTTATATGCTATTTTCAAAGGTTATATTTTCCAAAATAATTATATAAGTAAAACTACCTATTTGGCAATATTTTTTTAGAAAATAATTCCACAATACGGTTAAAAGGACCTAAGATTCAAAAAAACTCCCTATAATGTTGGATAATAGTACAAATATAAAAAGGGTAATCTATACTTATAATTGAACTGTTTAAGTCAATCTCATAGTAGCTCTCCTTTTAACAAAATTCTTAAAAAGTATCCAATGTTATCAGACTTCTGGTTACAGTTATTCTGATATAAGACCCTTAGCCTGCAGGAATCGTTTTTAACATCTCCCTTTCGTTTCATTATTCTTCGTAATATCATGGTATATAGCTTTTACCTTCCTTCCTATGCGCGGGGTGGTCTTCGCGGGCTCTCTATTTCAGCATATTCTTCGGAATCCAAAACCCGTTCATTTGGACCATGTCTTGTAGAGGATTGGACTGAATCTTCGATTGTGTTGAGAATTCCCCGTCAAAATAATCCATCTTGAACCATATCCCTGATTAGCTTTTATTTTTGAGAGAAAACAAATAAACCCGGTCTTAATGGCCGGGTTTTCATTTCAAAGAAAATCATGAACTTGTAGGGCTCTGACAAAACCCATTTACCAGTTTAAAAAAAGCAAACTCCTTCCACCCCAAGCATTAGTATAGCAATGGAAATTAGAAAAGTTCCGTGCTTCCTGCTTGGATGCTGGTCATGTTTCAGAATCCACCGGAACCGTCCCTTTGGTTTCCGGTGGATTCCATGATTATCTCAGCCCGAGAGTTCCGATGTTTCTGTACGATTTCAAATCATGGCTTGTGATTTTTTCTGGTGACAGCGCGAACAGGGTATCACCGATATACAGGAGCCGCTTGATCTCTGTATTGTATTCCTCATAAATAGATGGCTTCTCGCTGTCCATATGAGTAATTTTCGACTGTAGCGTGAATCCTTTTTCCGGATCGATATTGTATACATAGGCTCCCTGGGACTCGAAAATTTGATCGTATTCATTTGCCTTGCTGTTTTGATAAACGGAAATCGGGAAGGCAAACAAACCCTTATCTTTGTTGAACAGCAGTGCTTTATGGTCATGATTCAGCAGTGAATGCGTCCCTCTCCCGCCGATGACTTCTGTGAATTTCTCTTTTGGATTGCTCATGTCACTAACATCGAACATCGAAATTTTGACGCCGTCAGTCAGGATAATCGGCTGGGCACCCGCTTCTTTTGCCGTCACTATTTTCGTATCATGCCCGAATCCTATCAGATGATTTTCATCATAAGGGTGCAGGTAGTTGCTGAACCCTGGAATCTTCAGTTCCCCGAGCACTTTTGGCTTTGCTGGATTGCTTGCCTCAATGACGAAAAGCGGATCCGTTTCCTTGAAGGTGACCATATAGATGCGATCGCCCATGAATCTCGCAGAATAAATCCGCTCACCCCGCGCCAGTGACTCAAGCTTTCCCGCCGGCTTCAGATTTTTATCCAGGATATATAGAGCATTGGAGGATGGCCTGCTTTCATCCCATGCATATCCCTTTGTGGTCACGACACGGAAATAGCCATCATGTTCGTCCATTGAAAACTGATTGAGCACGGTGCCCTGGACTAATGCCGACCCCTGGAATTCCACGTCCATCCCTTTGACCGAAAACTTATGGATCGTTGTATCTGGTGCCGTCATCTGAGACCAATCACCCCGCGGATGCTCGGCCCAATTCGCAATCGCTAGATAGAGATTTTCCTTTGACATATACATTTGTTCCCCGCTTCCAAGGTAGGTGGTGACAGCGGCTTTTTTACCATTATGATTGAGGTCGATCGCTGCAATCATTGTATAATTAGGCTCTTTGGATTCCGGGAAATAATTGATTTCATCATAACTGACGATTTGTTCCGCCGGCTTTGTTGCTGTATCCGAATACTTCGGACGAATATCAATAGCTTCGTTTTCGCGCAGCAACCAGTAATCAGGATGGTGCCTGGTGACCAGATACACAATCCCTTCCACTTTCCGCGCCGACACATAGCCTCCCTCCAGCTCGACCTCCCGTACCTGGACTGGTTTAGCCGGATTTTTCACATCATAGATGATTGCCTTTGCTGATTGCATCATCGGGGCAATCTTAGAATCCTTAGCCACTTGTTCATATGGTTTCGCATTCGTGTGATACGAATGTCCGATTGCGACCAATTTCTCTTCGTGTAAAAAAAGCTGGTACGGCATAAACTTTCCGTTATAGGAAATCCTCGACAAAAGCTTCATATCCTCTTCGGGCGCAGCCTGAATGATGCGGACTTCATTTTCTTCCGCCTGAAAAATATGCTTTCCGTCTGTTTTGACAAGGTCCGCTTCGTCGACTCCCTGGACTTGATTGTTCGTTTCGGAGTGGGCTGCCTGATTAGCTGTATCCGCGGATGATTTTGCGTCACTCATGGACGACTCCATTGTATCTCTCGAAAACCACCAGCCGCCCGAAGTTTTTTCTTGCTTCAATATATTTTTAAAATAACCATTCAACTTTTCCTTCGATCCGATGACAGGAAGTTTTTGTTTTACAACAAACTTCCATGATTTAATCCCTCCCAAGCTTCTCCCTGCCGAAGATTGGAGGTCTTTATTAAAATTTAATGTGTAAAATCTTGCGTCAAGAGGATACCCGTCTCCAGGAGGGTCAATATAGATCGTTTTTTGATCATCGCTTAGAGACAGTTTTGTTTTGATTTTCTTGCCTAGATCATCCAGAACATAGATTGAATCAGAATGAAGGCTTTCCTTCGCGACTTTTTCGGTAAACTGAATGCTCCAAACCTTATTGGCCATTACAATGGCCTCTCCTTCTCCGTCCCACGCATTTGCCACCTTGAATTGCGTTGAAAAGTAGTAAGAAAGACCGGCAATAAACAGCAGCGAAATCCCGCCGAAAATAATCCACTTTTTCATTTTTACCCCTCCTGTAAGATTAGACGGGAGCGGTGCCGATCTTGTGTCATAGCTTTAGGAAAAAAAGTGTCAGACCCGCTGGTGCCACGGTGACGGTTCTTCTGGCATGTATATACCATCCGAACCGTCCCCATGGTCTACACCATACACACATTTCACAGACAGGCAAAAAATACACAAGGTTACCCATTCAAAAACGCCCCCTTTAGACCCGCGCCAGCAGGCCTAAAGGGGGCGTCAATCGTTTGGGCAATTGTAAATAACACTACTGGCAGAGTTAAGCAAGCTACCGGAACAGTTCTTCCGGCATCTATAAGCCATGAGAACCGTCCCCATGACCCATCTTCACCACAAATCCGGCTTCACGACCATGAACCAGAGCATTGCCATCAACAAAATTATGTAGGTCCAGATGGTGCGCTTCAGTTTTGCGGTAAGTGCTATTTTATTTGCACCTTCTTCGGCAAATTTCCGAAGTGTTGGCGAGAATGCCCGTGCCAGGAAAAAGAGGGAGGCGAACAGCAGCGCCAGGGTTCCGACAATCCACGGTGTTTTCCATGTCCAGGGGCCGAGGATGACGAGCAGCACTCCTGTTCCAACCAGTACATGGCCGGCGTGCTTAGACAGCCGCACGACTGACTTCAACAAAGCCAAATAGACCTCCAGTTCTTTCTCCACAGCATCAGGCAACTTTTTCACAATGGGCATCAAAATGAAGAAAGGCCCAATTGACGCAATCGCGCTTGCGACGTGAAGATAAATAATGATTCGGTACAATAAATCCATTTCTTATTCTTCAACAGGGCTGAATTCATGCACCCAGACGCGCATTTGCGGAAGCCAAGGCATTCCCGGATGATAAGATAGGATCGACTGCTTGTACGCTTCTACATTTTCAAAGCCTTCGCGCTCGGCATCTGCATCCGTCAATTCTCCCAGTGATTGGGAATAGACATTGTCCACGACGAATTTCTTTCCTTTTAACTCCATGATTTCGCCTACATCCGCATAACGGCCGTTACGGCGCGTAGCCGTTTTCTTGCCTTCCAGCACTTTATTGATGTCATTTTCCATTGTAATAAGACGCTCAATCTCACACGTTTTTGGCGGCAAAGCATTGTTCTGTTCATTCATTGAAAAAAACTCCCATCCTTTTGCTAATCTATAATGTAGCATATATTGAAAAAAAAGTTCCACAGGGAGGGTTATTCTGGTCTAAAAGTACCCTTCTCATGGTTTGCTTACTGACCAAAAAGCCACAAGAACCGTCCCCATGGTTTAATGATGAAGTAAGAACGGGAATGGGCAAAAAAAAAGAATAATGGCAGCCCATTATTCGAGTTTACATTTGTTAATTGTATCGTTTTTTTCCACATCTCAGACATTCACTGGTGTAGTAGGAATATTTATGGTTTCTGCGCAGGAAACAAACAATGGACTTAAACATGTAGAACACACTCCTCTACTGAATAAACCCGGTAATCCAGCCGTCATAGTAAAAATACCTTAGACCTGAGACTTTGCGTCCCAATTTTTCAATAGGTTTGCCTTTATCAGATTCTTAGTCCAATTTTACTACTGCGAGATAGGTTATTAAAGGGAATACATTCGACTTTTTCTGACAAGTAATGCAAAGTCACAAGCTAGCTTACTTAACTCCCTCATAAAAGACCTCGTTATAAATAAATACCAACCATTAGTTCATGTCGCTTATTTCACAAAAGCAACATATTTAGCAAACCTTTCCTACAATCTATATTAATATTGGTATTCTTCTAGTATAATTGTCCTAGGAATTTAGTAATACGAATTATTTTAGGGGGTATCAAGATGAAAAAATTAGTACTTTGTTTAGTTTCAGTATTTCTGCTAGTTGTAGCATCCGCATGCAGTGGCGATGCAAACACTTCATCTGCTAAGTCAGGTGACGACAAAAAATCGGAAGAAACCGCTGAACAGAACAACGAAACGAAATCGGATGATTCAACTTCGGAGGAAACGGAATCCGAAGAATCCACTTCTCAGGAAACAAAAGCAACCATTTCTGCTGAAGAAGCTTACGCGTATGGATTGGCACATGACCTTCCAATCATCACAGAAGATGCACTTGAGTTAGGACAAGTATCATATGATTTTATCGCTAATAATCATACACTCTTCCCTGCAAAAACTGATGCGGACATACAAAAGGTAAAAAGTATGGTAGACTCCTCAGTCAATTACAAACTTCTAAATAAAAATCCATCACCTTATTTTGAAAAGATCGTTTCATTTGAAGGTGATGTCATTACGGTTGAAGAACAGAATTTAGAAAACGGTGATGTTGTTTCTGTCACCCATATAATGGATGATGAAGGAAACTCTTATGAAGTCATTATGTATAAGAGTACTGGAGATTTACTAGAAGAGGATCGGGCACGTTTCTGGGGATTGCCTTTAGGTGCTTATTCGTTTGAAAATGTATCTGGCGGCTCAACGAATGTGCAGGAATTTTTCGGTGCGACAATCGAAAAAATTCAATAAGCAGTTTTACATAGAACTGCGTGTAGATATAGTATATCGATAGTTTAAAGTGCAACAAAAAAACTTGATTAACATAATAAACTTGAAACGAATCCGAAACCGTCCCGGATTCGTTTTTTATTTCCATAGCAGTAGAAATCATTCCCTGGCAGCCTTATCAGTTCGCCCCATAAACAATTGGATTGAACCCAGGGATCTAAACCACCCCCTCCTTGCAAAAGAAAAACCCTTAGTGTTGCTCTATATCCCAGTAGTCGACAGCTCCCGCCCCCTGTTTTCTACAGAAACACTGTAATCCCATCTATTTAAATCAAAAATCTGCCTTAGGGAGGAAGCGTAAGGAAGACTTCGTCTTTGATGATGAAGAGTAGGGGAATGTGAATTGCTAGATTGATATTAAGAAAGGTAATGTCCAAACCCTAACCCTCACTTTGCTAATATTTGCCGAACCTTGTAAATTAATTGAAATTCTCATAGATAAAACCCCAATTTTTTGCTATTCTGAGAGAAGGCGTATTAGACATCGGAGGGTAAAATGAGAGCAGAAAAAAAGAAAAAGAGAAGTTGGGTTAAAATTGTTTTTATTAGTCTATTCATTTTGTTTTTAGCAGTTGGCACTTACGCCTTTACTGTGTATAGATCACTAACAAGTACTGTGGATACGATGCATCAGCCGTTGGAACGAGAGAAATCCGAAAAGCGGGAAGAAAAGATAACTTTAAAAAAGCAGCAGCCGTTTTCTGTGCTTATGCTTGGAGTGGATGAGAGGAAAGGTGACAGAGGGCGTTCCGACTCCATGATTGTCCTGACAGTTAATCCAAATAATAAATCAGTTAAAATGCTGAGCATCCCAAGGGATACGCGAACTGAAATCGTCGGCCGCGGGAGAGAGGACAAAATCAACCATGCCTATGCCTTTGGCGGGGTTGAAATGGCCATGAATACAGTAGAACACTTCCTAGATATCCCAATTGATTATTATGTCCAAATCAACATGGAAGGGTTCAAGGATATTGTTGATGCTGTAGGCGGGGTAAGGGTTAACAATACACTTGATTTTACTTATGAAGGCGAACATTTTCCTAAAGGGGAAATTAATTTAAATGGTGAAACTGCCCTAAAATATTCGCGTATGAGATACGAAGATCCACGTGGGGATTTTGGCCGGCAATCAAGGCAACGGCAAATCATCCAGGCTGTTATTAATAGAGGGGCTTCATTTCAAAGTTTAACAAATTTCGGAGATATTTTTGGAGCACTTGGCAAAAATGTACGAACCAACCTAACCTTTAATGAGATGGTTGAAATCCAAAAGAATTACAAAGATGTGGGCAAAGACGTTCAGCAAATGGAGCTGAAGGGGACTGGCACAAAAATCAATAGAATTTATTATTACCTTGTTCCTAATGAAGTCAGACAATCCATTCAAAACGATCTCAAGGACCAATTGGAACTGAAATAAAGTTTTGACAGGTGTAAATAAGCACCTGTCTTTTTATTTGAAATTGGCAGTTTCGTTTAAGAATTATTTAAGGAATTATTCTAGTTCTCTTAAAATGGTTATCCTTTTTTGTCAAACTTTGATAGATTAAAGATATACGGACCATCTTACAAAAGGAATGAACAGAATTGGAGAATGTTGTTGTTTTTGGGTCAGGGAGACATAGCAAGGTGATTATCGATATCCTTGAAATGATGGGCAGTTACCGTATTATTGGGATCATTGATGGAGCCCGTGAAATTGGGGAAGAAATTATGGGGTATAGCGTTATTGGCGATTTACCGATATTAAAAACGCACCCGCATACCATTACCGGAGGAATCGTTGCACTTGGGGAAAACGGGGCTCGACGTAATATGGTGAATGATATTCTAAGAATGGATAAAAACTTTAAATTCATTCGTGCCATCCATCCTTCAGCAGTTATAGGAAATTATGTATCGATTGGCAATGGAACAGCCGTTATGGCTAATACAGTCATAAACAGTGCTACCACAGTTGGCGACCATTGCATCATTAACACAAAATCATCCGTTGACCACGATTGCCAGCTTGGTGACTTTGTCAGCATTGCCCCTGGGGCAACACTTGGCGGTGGTGTTACAGTGGGCGACCATTCAACTGTTTCACTAGGAGCAAATGTAATTCATAATATTACGATTGGCGAGCATACAGTGGTCGGCGCCGGGTCAACCGTTCTTAAAAATATCGGTGCATATGCTGTTGCCTATGGAACACCCGCCAGAAAAATCAGAGTCCGGGCCGAGGATGAAACATATTTATAAAAACGCTTCTCAAAATGTAGCAGCCCATAAAAGGACTGCTACATTTTATTATGTGAATTATAACCCAATCTATCGTCGCCCCTTTTGGCGGCCAACATTAAGCTCATCGTGGAGATTGTTGCAAATGAACCAATAAAAAGGCCAATCAATAACATTAGCATTTCTCCAACACCCCATTTATAGTTTCTACTATAAATGTACCCACATAGTTTACAAAGTAACCCATTGGAAAAAAGTCGCCATCTTCCCGGTGCACAATGATATGCCCTATCTCCGGTGGCCCATACCGTGCAGCAGCTTCCCTTCAGAAACAACCCCAAACCAACTCCAATCCCAATATAAACGCAATTGTCCAGGCCCTTTGCCGCTCCCATCCCGCTTCGGCTAAAGCAGTTGCCCTCACGTCGTTATCCATAAGGAACAGGAATCACTAAATGCTCAATAAGAATATGATAAAGTGGATATCAACGTCATTTTCCTAGAGGTATTCGGAATGGTCCCGTAAGTTTTACTACTTACATCGAGTTTAACAGCTCTAAATGTTCCTACACCTAACCCTTCCAGATTAAAAGTAGTGAAGAATGCCATCACTTCCTAAAGAGTTTCTTCTGGTGTTAAAGTAGGAATTACGGTGAAATCTATGATAATCCCATCAGGCCGGCCAACCCCGCAGACAAACTTTTTTACACCTGCTCCAATCGCTCCAATAAGCATTTCTCATCACCTACTCTACTAAACTGCACTCATTGAATTTATAAGTGCGAAACAATCATTTCCGCCTTTCCAACAAGATTGAATTCATCAAACCCATGCGGCAGAAGAAAATGATCGCCCTTCTTAAACGAATATTCCTTCTTGTCCTTTAAAAGTGTGCCATTCCCATTGAGAACGCTTACGAGTTTGAAAGGCTTCCTTTGTTGAAGAGTGGCTTGACCATCGACTTCCCATTTATGGACTGTAAAATACTCGTTTTGAACATAGGTAGTCACTGTCACGCCATCCTTAACTTGAATAAGCGGTTCAACCTTTGGATCAATCGAAGGTACAGTCGCTACCGCTAACGAGCGCTCAATATGCAGTTCACGAAGATTGCCATCCTTGTCTTTGCGGTCATAGTCATAAACACGATAGGTGGTATCCGAATTTTGCTGGGTCTCAAGGATTACAATCCCCTTGCCGATTGCATGGATAGTCCCGCTTGGCACCATAAAAAAGTCGCCGCACTTCACAGGAATCCTTCTTAGCAGCCGATCCCATTCTCGGTTAGCCACCATAAGTTGTAGCTCTTCCTTTGTTTTTGCCTGGTGGCCATAGATGATCTCCGCGCCTTCTTCGCAGTCAATAATATACCAGCATTCGGTCTTACCAAGTTCCCCATTTTCATTCTCACGTGCGTAGGTGTCATCCGGATGAACCTGAACCGATAAATCGTCACAAGCATCGAGTATTTTAATTAGAAGTGGAAAGCGGTCGCATTCAATATTCCCAAAAAGTCCCCGGTTGCCTTCCCAAAGATCGTTTAAGGACAGGCCGTTTAATTCGCCATTCCTTACTCGGCTATTGCCGTTGCTATGCGCTGCAAAAGCCCAACACTCCCCCGTTTGGGGATAAGGGGGGTTATAACCAAAATCCCTCAGCCTTTCCCCGCCCCAAATCCGCTCCTTAAAATCCGGTTCAAAAAATAAAGGCTCCATTACCTAACCCCTTCACCTTTTCTCTGTGAAATATAAAAGTTACCAAAAAAGAGGAATACCCCTAACCCGTCAAGTCCCAAATCCATAATTGATGCTGCCACTCATCTTTAGCAGCCTAAGCAACCGTCACAATCAAGCATAATAATACGGACAACGGGACTTACAAAAAATATAACGAGCAGGAAGACAAGAAAACCAAACACTAGAACGTGTGTAGATCTCCTAAGTGCCAAGTTTAAAACTTTCACATTCCCTGCTGTTCCTTGTGATATAAATTTAAGATTTTTTATAGGATTCACTGCTTCATTTGATATTAACGGTGTTTTCTCTCGTAAATTACGGGAGCTGAGTGAAGAAAAATACCCGATTACCCATATAGTCGCTACATAGATCCAAAAGGAGTTCTTCATTTCAATTTTCTCCATTACAAAAACCCCCCGCCAAAGCCTGGCGAGGGACAAAGTCAGTGAAACTATGATTGTTAATGAACTTAAACTAATACTGTTCTAAGATTGTAGATTGTCTCTCTCCCAATAGAATCATAAATTATATTTGCTTTCCTGACACTTGCTAAGTCATAGCAATTCCGTCCATCGAGAATAATAGGATGTTTCATATATTTGCTATACTTGTCCAAATCAAAATCCTTTACTTCATCCCATTCAGTAAAAATAAAACAGATATCCGCGTCTTTTATAGTGTCTTCAATTGAATTACAATAAGCGACTTCATTTGGATAAAATTTCTTAAAATTATTTACTCCTACAGGATCCCATGCCTTAATGTTTGCTCCATCTTCTAGCATTAACGGAATATTCACAAGCGTTGGGGCCTCTCGCAAATCATCTGTACGAGGTTTGAATGTAAGCCCCAAAACAGCCACATTCAGCCCATTCAAGCTGTCATAATACTTTCGCGATTTTTTTATGAGTTTTAACTTTTGGTTCTCATTAACATCAATTGCAGCCTTAATTGTTTTAATTTCATGATCATGAAAACTTGCCAGCCAGTGCAGGGCTTTAGTGTCTTTAGGAAAGCAAGAGCCCCCATAGCCGATGCCCGCTTTAAGAAACTGATTTCCAATTCTGCTATCCAAGCCCATTCCAAGCGCAACATCTTCAATATTAGCGCCAACACTCTCACAGAGGTTTGCAATTTCATTAATAAAAGATATTTTCAACGCCAGAAAATCATTTGAAGCATATTTAATCATTTCGGCGCTTTTCCTGTTTGTAATGACAACAGGCGTACTAAAATCCTTATACACTTCTTTTAAAACTTCCCCAGTATACTCGTCTTCCACGCCTATAACAATACGGGAGGCATGCATTGTATCCCTTACAGCTGATCCTTGTGATAAAAACTCAGGATTGGATGCAACTGAAATCCGAACATTTCTAGCCAATTTGCTTTTAATTAAATCCTCTATCCTATCATTTGTTCCTATAGGAACGGTTGACTTCACTACAATGATACTATCTTGCTCAACACTTTGGGCAATTTGTTCAGCAACTTTGTATACGTACTTTAAATTAGCAGATCCGTCCTGTTTTTCAGGAGTTCCAACTCCAATAAAAACCACATCCGCTTTTCTGTATGCATCTTCATAGTCGGTAGTAAAAGTTAATCGTTCCCTGTTTTTATTCATCAATTCCTCCAGGCCAGGCTCGTAAATCGGGGATACCCCTGATTTCATTAGCGCAACTTTATTCTTATCTATATCAACACACGTAACCCTATGGCCGTGTGCAGCAAGACAAACGCCAGTTACTAAACCAACATACCCGGTACCCGCTACGGCTATATTCATTAATTCACACCTTCTATTTTTGATTTAATTTAACCATAAAAAAAAGGAAGTTATTCCCCCCCTGTGCTTTACAGTATTACTTTAGCCTTCGATTTACTAAAATGAGCTATAACATCTTCCCATTTAAAATAATGTCTGGTAAAGTCCTCATCGCTAATACCTATACCAGTCTGAACTTCAACAAACTCTAAATCAGAAAGAGCTTTAATGCCATGCTTTTTGCCTGCTGGTAGATGAATAATGTCTCCTGCTTTCACCCTGGTAATATATTCATCTAATGCAAGTTCTCCCTCTCCACGGACAATAGTCCAAACTTCATCACGAAGATTATGATAGTGATAGCTGGAGTTTTTATTCTTGAGGATACAAATGCGTTTTGTTACCATTTCATTTCCATCATCATATTTTGCATAGTCTAGTACCCGTGACCAACCCCAAATTCGCTCTTCATACATTGGAGGTTGATTAAAACCACCAATTAAGTCTTTAATATTTGGGCTTGAAGCTTTATTTGCCACTAAGATACCATCCGGACTTGCTGCTACTACAACATCCTTTACCCCAATAACTGTTACTGGTATATCCAACTCATTAATTAAATGAGTATTTTCTGTATCATCACTAAGAACCCCTTTACCTAACTGTGTAGTTGCCATTTCTTCGGTTAATGTATTCCAAGTTCCAAGGTCCTTCCAATATCCCTCATAAGGAAGTGCAACAATATGCTGAGCCTTTTCTACTACCTCATAGTCAAAGCTAATTTTAGGTAAATCTTCATAATTTTGAACCAACTCATCATAGTTAAGAGGAATACTCCTTTCAACCAATTTTTCTATTAAAAATTTTAATTTAAATGCAAATACACCACAGTTCCATAAGGCATTCATATCGATAATTTTCTGAGCTATTTCATGATTAGGCTTTTCTATAAATCGATTTACTGTAATAAAACTATTTACTTTAGATATTTCTTTAGGAACGATATACCCATATTTAGATGCGGGGTATGTTGGCTTAACTCCTATTAAAGCTAATTCTGCATTTGATTCAGATAGTACTTTCTCCAATTCTTTAATCTTTTCAAAAAAGTGGTCATGGACAAAAGGGTCGACAGGTAATACAACCACTGTTTCTTCTTCTGAAACATTTTGAATGGAATACAAATATGATGCCGCTAATACTATTGCTGGGAAAGTATCACGACGTTCAGGTTCCATAATTAGCGGTACATCCACCCCAAGTTGACTATGAATCATATCTCTTTGCATCTTAGAAGTTGCAATTATTGCGGAGTCAACAAGACCAACATTTTTTAATTGCTTCCAAACACGTTGTACCATTGATTGCTTTTCATTACTAGCCCCTTCTAAAACTTTTAGAAATTGTTTTGATCTTGTATCATTTGATAAAGGCCATAGCCGCTTTCCAGAGCCACCTGAAAGTAATATTAACCTCATTCTTAACTCTCCCAAAAAAAATAACGAGCGTTAGCCCGTTATAATAATATTTTATTTGATAATTTTTATTATAAATTTATACTATTTAGGAAATATCTTTTAACCAATCTGACAACACTTCAATTTCACTGGAAATCACAATATTATTATTGCATAGAGTTTCATAAGCATTGTATAAATTATCTACTACAGACTTGGATGAACTAATACTTCCCTCAACTAATTCAATAACTTTTTCCCCATGCAAATAACATGGAATTTCTGATTCAAAATCGTTAACATAATTATGAGGATTACGCTCTTGGAAAACTGTCGCATTCATAAAACCCAATTCATACCCTGCAGCCCACATAATGGGTTGTGCCACCAATCCTCTTAGTATGTCGGTAAACCTAAAAGTTACATAAGCTGGTAAATACAGAAGCGGAAAAAGTTCCTTATAAAAGGCTGTATTCTGTGAATTAAACGGACTAATAGTTCCTTTAGCTAGAACAATCGGGTCTCTTTCTTTAAAGATACATGGTTCATTATTGGTCAGTCGATAAATTGCATCTACATCTGGGTCACCATCTGCTAACCCTTGCCAAACTCCAACTTTAGATTTGTTTTTTATAAGCGAATTTTCTTCTAAGGTCGCTTTATAATCATTAATCAGTTGAAGAGGTAATCCCCTAGGCCAAATGTGTTGTTCAGTAAAGGATTTATATATATTTATAAATCCTAGATTTTCATTTGATTTTAGATATTCACCCTCAAACCTGGGTATTTCCCAATTCAACTTTGGAATGTTATCATCATCGGTATCATAAATGTAATCAGCACCTTGTTTAATTGCATATACATAACCTATCATCTTACGACAATAATGATTCCATGGTAGTGAATTTATTAATTGATAATCTAATTTTTTTTGCTCACCCGCGGATAAAAATATGGTATTCTCTTGTGCCCATGAATTAGGAGACTTTTTGTCGCCAACCACTATTAAAGACCAATCACATATGTTAGAAAATTTTTCCACAGCCTTTGTGGGAGAAAATATGCTAGTTATTATCATGAAGTTTTTTGTTCTATTCATGTATATCCCGCCCTCTACCTACTAATTTTCAATTTCCATTTTATCCAAAATTTTCGATGTAACAGTTTCCCAAGTGAAATGCTTCAAGCAATACTCTTGCCCTTTTTCTCCCATTTCCTTCAGAAGTGAAGGATTAGAATATGCATGTAGAATAATATTTGCCAATTCATCGGGTGCTGTTTCATTAATAATAAAACCAAATTCGCCATTTTTTGTTATCTCGGGAATAGAATTTCTATTCAAACCAATTATGGGAGTTTTACATGCAAGAGCTTCAAGGTAAACTAGACCCCACGGCTCATTTAAAGCGGGCATGGCAAAAAGGGTAGCAGTATCAAAGAAATGTTGAAGTTGATGCCATTCTACATAACCATAAACTTTAACGTTTGGTAAATTTCCAACAAAATTTTTATACTGTTCATCTCCGACAATAATTAGCTTTAACAAAGAATTTTTCTTTAAGGCTAACTCAAACCCTTTTAAGAGAAGGTCCAATCCCTTATCTTTAAACCTACCTTTTGCAACAAACAAGATATGACCTTTTGAATAGTCTTTTGGACCAAAATACGGTTTTAATTTACCTCTTCCGGTCCCAACTACTGTAATTTTATCACTATTAATACCATAATGATTTATTAAGTCCTTTTTTACATACTCGCTAATAGAAAATATGTGTGTCATTTGGTTATATGATAAGATTTCTAACTTCTCAGCATCTTTTAATAATTTTTTTGAATACCCCTTCATATCTGTTGAATATTTTGACCAGAGGTGCCAAGTCGAATCACAAAAGAGATAATGTTCAAGCTTCTTATTATGTGTTATGAAAGGTAAATCCAATGTACCCATATGCAGTAATTTAGTTATATTATTTTTTTCAATGGCCTTATTAGCAATTTGTGCTGTAAAATATCTTCCTATTCTACCTCTTTTCCATTCTTCTGCACCTAAATAATACAATTTAGAAAATAATGCAACTATTTTTTTAAATATTTTATGATTAATTTCTGAATTTACCTTGACGTGATATATTCCTCGAGATTCCAACTCTTTACATATTGCGCTTGGAGTACCTGACCATGTCTTTGGAGAACTTGGATCACCAATACTAGATACCGCAATACCTTTTTTAATATTGTTTCTATTAGTATTCAAATTCTTGTCCCTCATTACTTTTGGTTTCTTTTCAGTTTCCTTTTTATTATTTCGTTCATAGCAATCACAATAAATTTAGAATCAGTTAATATATATCTTTTCCATAGTCTTCTTGGCTCCTTTATTAGTCTATATAACCATTCTAGTCCTGAATTTTGCATCCAAAGTGGAGCTCTTTTTTTACCAGCTGCAAAATCAATTGCTGCCCCACAGCCTATGAAAACATTAGCCTGAATTAAATCTTTATGTTTTTCTATCCAATGTTCTTGTTTAGGGGATCCAAGGGCAACAAACACACAATTGGCACCAGAACTATTAATCTTATCAATTATTAATTTATTTTCTTTCTCGCCAAAGTTAAAAGATGGAGAAAAATTACCAACTATATTAACATTAGGGTATTTCTGTCTTAGTTTAATTACAGCTAATTTGTTTAGACTCTCTGTACCACCTAATAAGAATAGTTTAAAGCCCTTTTCAAAACTTTCTCTACTAAGAACAGTAAGTAAATCCGCTCCTGTAACTCTTTCTTTTAGAGGTTGCCCTATTAATTTTGAAAGCCATATTATGGGCATACCATCAGGTATTATTAAATCAGCATTTTTAATAATTTTTTTAAATTCCCTATCTTTTTTAATCCGGACAATAAAGTCAACGTTCGGCGTAACTACAAACATTTTGTTATCTTGTTCAATAGTTCTTGCTATTGAGTTAACTACTTCAGCCATATTTTGATTGTCGAAATTAATGTTAAAAATAGAAATTTTACTAATCACGCCTCTACCCCTTATCTTGGCTTAATTCCTATTAACCTTTTTAATTGTTGCCTTTGAAAAAACTTTTTCTCTTCATCTGTTACTAACTGTTTTCGAATTTTCAAAAAACCATATATATAACCTAAAAAAATCATGATTCCACCAATTATATAAGGATAATGAAATATTCTATAAATGCTTCGTGCAATAATAAAAAGCGGATTATAACCTGTTAAATAATCGGTTAATCCATTTCTAAATCTTCCTCTTACAATACCAGCTTTTGATGACATTGGTCTTAAGTGAATTAATTTTAAATCTGGATAATTCCTAGTTTTCCAACCTAAATTTTGCGCCCTAATTACATCAATTACATCCCAACCAAGGTCTTCTACTAAACCTTTTATTTCTAAGAAACACTCTCTTCGATAAACTTTTGATGGTCCAATAGCATAATGGTCTGGGGCATTTTCTTTAATTAACTTTTCGTTACTAACAAAGTATGTTAATCCGCTTGCAATACCAAGGTTTGGGTTATTTTTAAAATAAGTAAATAACTTTTCAAAATAGTCCACCTCAAATTTTAAATCACCATCTAATTTAACTAAAAAATCATATTTGTTAATATCAGTAGTGCTAAGGCCTAAATTAAAACTTTCTACTACTCCACCTCCCAACTTTGCATATCCCCTATTCTGTTTTTTTATTACTTTAATCCAATTGTGTTTTTGTTGATATTCGCTTGCAATTTCATAAGTACCATCAGTTGAGCCATCATCTACAATAATCCATTGCATTGGTTTAATAGTCTGGTTAATTACAGATTCTAAAGTATTTTTTATGATATTAGCTTCATTTCGTACAGGGGAAATAATTAGATAGTTACTCATTTAAATCTCGCCTCCATTTTCTGTTATAATGATTAGAAGTGAATAATTAATAAAATTTTCGGTTATTACTCAGGGCGTAAAAACAGAATATCCCCTGATTAACTAAAATCAGGGGATTCAAGTAGATTTCTCTCATGTATTTAGACAGTTGAAATAAAACTATGGATTCAAGTAAATCGAATATCCCATTCTCACATCGAAACGATCGAGAAATTTTTGTTTACTTGTATCAATCGAATGACCATTTCATCCTTATTATTGTCAAATGGAATATATTCATCAGGAGAAACCGAAAGATATCGTCCTGGTAGAGACAAATTTACCGGATTTTTCTTTCGGTTTCTTAATTTTCTCCGTTCACCAGGTTTCTTTTCAGAGAGAATTTCTCGCCATTCTCCTCACCTTGTTCGAGAATGGAATCATGTAACCCTTTGATATCCTGAAGGTTTCATCCGGATTTGACTGTCCAGCCTTATTTGAAACGGAATTGGCCCCTTTCTTTTTCAGCCCGTATGCCTGCCTCTTCCGCTTGGAAAAGGGCAATTAATCTTTCCTGATAGTCTTCTCAAGTCTCCTAGAAAGAGTGGCGAGGGAGGAAAATAGGGTTGCCTTGTTTAGAAGATGTTTCCAGATATCTTAACAAAACTAGGCCACTACTCCAGGGAAAATATGCTGGCACGCTGTAAATAGGGGTGCAAATTTCCCACCCCTCTCCATATTGAGGGAGGCTTCATTCTTTCCGGAAGGCCCTGTTTGGTCCTTTTTTGCAAATTGGTGCGCACTTAATGGCTGCTCGGTGTTCGCTATAGTCGGGCTACAGTGGGAAATTCAACTACTCGCCTACGTTGCCTAGATAGTTACAATTTTTGTTGAATATATTATTACTCTTACTAAAGAATATTTAATTTTTTATATGCCCATATTCCTTTAACATTTCTTCAGTGATATTATCCCAATTCAATTCAGCTAACTTTTGATTAAAAAGCTCTTCTTTAAAATCATTCTGTTGATCTTTTGCAGTAATTAGGGCGTTATACAAACTATCTTCATGGTTAGATTCATAGGTTTTAGCCAACTTACCAAAGTATTCATTTATAAATGGTGAATTTGGGGCTAATAAGTTTTTTTTGAAAGTTAATGCTAATATTGCTGATCCCGATGTTGTAATTTCTTTAAAGGGTAAAACAACCAAATCAGCGCTATATATGATATCTCCAATTTCATCGTCCGGAATAAATCTGAAATCTGAAATTATATTTTCTGCTTCCTCTATTTCTTTCTTTAAGTGAAATGAATCATCACTAAGTTTGCCAACTATTAGTAAAATTGATTCTTCGTCCTGTATTTTTTTAAAATTACGAATTAAATTCTCTAATCCTTTATATTTATTTATAGTGCCAAAAAATAAATACACAAATTTACCTTTAGGTATACCGTATTTTTCCCTGCAATCTAAACCTTGCCTTTTATATACTCCCTCATAAACCCCATGAAGTGATACCTTTAATTTTTGTTCATTTATCTTATAATGTTTAAGAATAATTTCTCTAAGCAAATGACCATTTGCAAATAGCAAATCCATTTGATTTATTATTAATTGTCTAATCCATTTTTCTAATTTGGGATACTTAATTTTATGCGGATATAAATTATGAATTGTCCAAACTAGTTTAACTTTTTTAGTCTTAAGATAGAAAAAAAAGTTTAATAGCAATAAACTCTTTAAGATAAAAATTAATTTATAATCGCTTTGGTATAAGGAATGGGGCCAGTGTATATGGACAATATCATTTTTTTTAATTTTTAATATATCTTTTTTTAATAAATGAAATACATCGACCCCCTTTTTCTCCAAGCTACTAGATAATAGCTCATTATATTTATTAGTTACATTATATTTAGGTAGCATCCAAATTCTCATATTCACCCTCAAATAATTCGTAAATTATATTTAATAATTCTTTTTAGTATTCTAAGGCCTAATACACCATATCGAACAGTACACATACTAACACCTTTAAAAATATTAAAATGACTAAAATAGAACTTAATATTAACTTTTAAATTGTTTGGTGACTTTATACTAAATAAAATACCTTTTATATTTTCCAAAGTAACTTTTTCATCTTTTATATAGATACCTGTTTGATCACGGTTGTTTAAACATATACTAGATGTGTTATATAATATTTTATAACCCTTTTGTCTAATTCTATAAAAATAATCAGCATCTCCATAATATTGAGGGAAATCAGTGTTATTAAAAAAGCCAACCTCTTTAATAATTTTCATAGGTATAAGTACTCCCATACCTCCACACCATTCAACTAATTGATCTTTCGAAAATAAATCCCCATCTATTTCAAAACATCCTTTTGAATACAACCCCCCTTTTCTTATACTACTATAGCCCCCCGCAAAAAAGAGTCTTTTAGGATCATCCATTAAGAGTACTTTTGAACAAATTACAGTATCTTTATTATACTTAGCAGCTTTTACTAACTCTATAATCATATTTTTTTTTACTATATTATCATTATTTAGTAATAGTACGTAGTCATATTCAGAAAGATTTTCAAGAACATATTCAATACCCTTATTCATACTGCCAGACCACCAAAGGTTTCCAGTTCCTTTTATAATTGTTATTTCGGGATGTTTCATATTAATTATTTTTGATGAATTATCCTCCGAGCCATCATCAATTATTACTATTTCATAATTTGTAAAACTTGATTTTTTTATTGACTCGATACATTTTAATGTATGTGCTATACCATTAAAAATAGGTATTAAAATTGCTACCTTATTTTCCATAATATTCTCCTAGTTTACTATCTTTTTTAATTTTCAACAGAATAACAATACTAATAAGAATAATAATTATATTGAAAATAGTTGGGAAAGTATAAATTGGTGCAAAAGCTATACCATCTATAAAAATGGATACACTTATTTGCATTAAAAATAACTTTATTATTTTATTTTCACTGGAAGTATTATAAAAATTTGTAAAACCATCTCTAAATATGGTGAAAATAATATTAATATATAAAACCAGCCCTAAAATCCCCATATTTATCCACACGGTTAGATAAGCATTATGAAGAAAGGTTGAGGACTCCTGCCAGGTAACTCTATATCTTTCAATAAATGTATTAAACCCCTGTCCAAATATAGGAGACTTCTTAACATTATCTATTCCATCATATATATCATCTAAATGACCGTTGTCAGAGGTTAACTTATTTAAGTTATTCTCTTCATTAAATATGTTAATTCCTTTAATCCGCATAAATATTGTATCAATATCTATCCCCCCATAAAAAACACTCGGTAACATACATAGACAAACTAAAAGAGAGAGTAAGATTATTTTTGCCTTTCCTTTTAAAGTGGAAAAGATTAAAGTTAACAAACTACCCACGGTTATTATTAAAAGAAAATTTCTTTTTAAAGAGAATAAAATAACTAGCAAAAAGACGATTATATAAATAAAGTAATACTTCTTATTATTTTTGAATATTATCCTGTTCAAAACATAGAAATAAGCAACACAAATTATATATAGAGTGTCTACTGTGGAAAACACTATTTTTCCGAGAAAATAAAAATTATGTCCATTTCCGCTAAAATAGTTAATTAATCCAGTACTTGATTTTATAAAAGCCAGCAATAAAAAATACTCTACAAAAAACAGAAGATGTTTTTCAGTGAACTTAAAATTAATTAAAGTTAGTCCAATAAAAAATGCATAAATGATATATTTCCATGTTTGCAATCCTATTTGATTTAAATCAAGACTATTTTTGTTATATATAGCAATTAAGATTCCATATAAAACTGCAATTAAGAAAAGAAATAATGATTTTTGAATCTTACTAACAAAAATAAACTTATTATAAAAAATATTAATAACTCCCAATGCGATTAATATAATTGAAAACCAGTCAACAATTTTTAACCCAGCATAGTTTTGAGAATAAATAGAAGTTTCATTTTGCTGTAACAAAGCAAAATCATTTGCTGAGAAAAAGACTAAAAAGAACAAAAAGATACACAATATAACGGAATAAACATATTTGAACACATTATCCTCCCAAAAAGACAAATGAGCACATATTAAGTTTTTCTTTTTATGTGCAAATAACTTTCTATCGGTCCCAAAATAGCAAACGGAAGTAAACAAATTATTGTACCTAAAATTACACCAGGTGATCCTAAATTTAAATACTGACCCAAATAAATTGATAGAGGAATATTTGTTATAGCACCCGCCCCAACAGTAATAAGTTGGCCAGTTATTTTGTTTATTCCATTTAAGAAATAAGCAAAGATATTACACCAAATTGAAATAATCGTGTATATTGCTAACATCCATATTAACTCTTCTGAGGCAACAACATCTCCACCCAACCAAAATTTCAATATACTGTTAATTGAAAGAGAAAATAATAATATACCAACTCCAAAAGGAAAGAAAATAATTATATTTTTTGACAAAGTAGTTTTTATCCAATTCAAATCGCCTTTACTATAAGCATGAGTATATGCCGACCAAAGAGGAATCATTACTGAACTCGATATAATAGTAAAAACACTAAACAACTTTAAAACAAGCTGATAGGTAGCCACATCATTGTTGCCAACGGTATGAGTAATTACAATACTGTCGGAAGAAAAAATAATAACTGCAAAGATTTCCAAAAGAAAAAATTTAATCCCAGTATTCATCAAATCCTTAACATATTTTATTTTCACCATACTAATATCGGGCTTTATTTCTTTATATTGATTTCTGAATAAAAACACATTGGCAATTAACAGTACCACTATATTTGAAAAACTGTAAGTAATCCCAAGAACTAAGATTCCCTTTATATTGTAGTAACCAAGGATATATAGGGCGATCATGAATATTGCGTTAGAAATAAACATAAACATTGTAGGTAGCATTGAACGATTAAACGCTAATGATATAGCATGTACAGTAGTAAATATTAACTGAATAAAATAAGAAATTATGAGCGTTAATATTAAAAACTGAAAATCACTTTGAGATAAAAAAGATGCATTGAATGCTGTTCTCCAATCTACTACAAGTGAAACTAAAGTAAATAATAAACAAAAAAATAAAGAAATAAATATAATAAACGCGTAACTTGTTGATACATATTCCTTAGCATTCTTCACTTGTTTTTTTGCCAGGGCTTCCGCTAGTTTGTTACGTAATCCATTGCTTATTCCACCATTTACTAGGTTGATCCAACTCAATACTGATAGAATTGTCAACCATAGACCATAGGATTTTTGTGAACCAGTAAATTCAAAAGCGACTTTAATACTCCAAAAGCTAATAATAACTGTTAAAATTTTAAAAAATAACGTGTATAAGGTATTTATACTAACTGTCTTTGATAAGGAATCTCTCAACTTAATATCAATCTTTTTTACTACAAAACTTTTCATATAGTAACTCTACATCCTCAAATAATTGTTGGTTATTTTTTAGCCAAGACATATCTTTCTCCCACCACTCGTATTTCAATAAAAACTCTATTTGGTCTTCATCAAATCTATAACCCACTTTTTTTGCTGGAATTCCGAGATTTATACTATAAGGTTCTGTATTTTTGGTTACTATCGCTCCTGCACCAATTACAGAACCAGTTGCTATTTTTACCCCTGCCATTATTCGTACTCCTTGACCAATCCAAACGTCATTCTCTATGATAACTGATTTAGAATTTAAAACATCAGCAAATTTATGTTCAAAAAATTTATTATTGTCTACAAAGGTAAATCCTGCTTGACAATGAGTTGAATAAAAGGCTGGATGAATACTTACAAATTTAGTAATGGGATGTGACCCAAAGACTACTTTTACATCTGGAGCGATACAACTATATCTACCTATAACTGTATTACGGAGATCACAATCATTAGAAATATAAGTACCAAAACCTATGAAACTATTACTTATATTTGTTCCTGAATATATTTTATTATTTCCTGCTAATTTAGTTTCTTTATTTATTATTACTTTATTTTTCAATAAAATAGATTTTCTTCGTTCTTTAAAATTATAAAACAATCTTTTAATTTCTCTTTTAATAGGACTAAACAACTGTTACTATCCTCTCTGTCTTTAATTAAATTCGCAAAACATAAATGGTAGAATAGTAAATACATAACTTTTATTCATATTGTAGGAAATCAAAGCCGGCTTAATCAAAGGACTTTTTGTTAATATTTTCCCTTTCAACTTTTTTCATATCTGCATCGACCATAATTTTAACTAGATTTTCAAATGAAGTTTTAGTAGGATTCCAACCTAATAAATTCTTTGATTTAGTTGGGTCACCTAGAAGTTGATCCACTTCTGCTGGTCTGAAAAACTTCGGATCTATTTCTACAATTACATCACCATTTAAACTATTTATTCCTTTTTCGTGCAATCCGTTTCCAACCCATTTGATTTCTATTCCAACGTGCTTAAACGCTAATTCAACAAACTCTCGAACAGAGTGCATTTTCCCTGTTGCAATTACAAAGTCTTCGGGTTCTTTATGTTGAAGAACTAACCACATACATTCAACATAATCCTTTGCATAACCCCAGTCCCGTAATGATTCTAAATTCCCAAGCATTAATTTTTTTTGTTTTTTTTGAGCAATTCTTGCTGCAGCAAGGGTGATTTTTCTAGTTACAAAAGTTTCGCCTCTTCGTTCAGATTCATGATTAAACAAGATTCCATTAACTGCAAACATTTTATAAGACTCTCTATAGTTTTTGGTTATCCAAAATCCATATATCTTAGCAACGCCATAAGGAGATCTTGGATAAAATGGAGTTGTCTCTTTTTGTGGCACTTCTTGTACTTTTCCGAACAATTCAGAAGTCGATGCTTGGTAAACCCGTGTCTTTTCTGTTAATCCAAGGATACGTACCGCTTCTAGAATATTTAGAGTTCCTTTTGCATCCACATCTAAAGTATATCCTGGCATATCAAATGAAACTCTTACATGAGACTGAGCTGCAAGGTTATAAATTTCATCGGGCTGAATCTCCCCAATGATTCTGATAATATTCAGTGCATCGGTGACGTCCCCAAAATGTAGATGAAAGTTTATGTTGTTATATAGGGCTTCCGATTCCTCTTCTGTCATGATATCTTCCAAACGTTCTTGATTGTAGGAAGAGCTTCTTCGAATAATACCATGTACCTCGTATCCTTTTTCTAAAAGTAATTCTGCTAAAAAGGACCCGTCCTGTCCTGTTACACCTGTAATTAATGCTTTTTTCATTGTATCCTCCGCTGAGTTTCTTCTATTTTATATAGGTTATTAATTTGTTTTCAAGGAACCACTGATAAGCTTTCTCCAAACCATCATTTAATGAGGTTTGAGCCTTCCAGCCCAGAGAGTTTAATTTTGATACGTCAACCAGTTTCCTTGGAGTACCATCTGGTTTGGATGTATCAAACTCTAAATTCCCATTAAAACCGACTACCGCTTTGATGTGCTCTGCTAATTCCTTAATGGAGATATCTTCGCCAACTCCGATATTTACAATTTCATTGGCGAAATAGTTATTCATGAGATAAACACAAGCATCCGCAAGATCATCAGAGTATAGAAACTCGCGTTTTGGGGTGCCTGTACCCCAGATTTCTACTTGAGGAGCATTGGTTTCTTTTGCCTCATGGAATTTACGTATAAGTGCTGGTAATACATGTGATGTGTGCAAATCAAAATTATCATGAGGCCCGTATAAATTAGTCGGCATGACCGAAATATATTTTGTGCCGTATTGGCGGTTATACGATTCACACATTTTGATGCCAGCAATTTTTGCAATTGCATACGGTTCATTTGTTGGTTCAAGTAGACCGGTTAGTAGATACTCTTCTTTTAGGGGCTGAGGGGCCATTTTGGGATAGATGCAAGTGCTACCTAAAAATAAAAGCTTCTCCACATTGTTCCTGTAGGAAGCATCGATAACGTTAGTTTGGATTAGAAGATTGTCCCGAATAAAATCCGCCGGGTATTCATTGTTAGCAACAATACCGCCTACTTTGGCGGCAGCCAGGAATACAAATTCAGGTTTTTCAGTTTCAAAAAATTGGTCAACAGCATTTTTATCCCTTAAATCAAGTTCTCCGCTTGTCCTTAAGACTACATTTTCATAACCAAGGGAGGTTAATTTTCTTACCAGTGCTGATCCTACCAAACCGCGGTGTCCAGCAACATATACTTTTGAATGTTTATTCATCATAGCGATACCTTCTTTTCTAGAATGCGTTTTTTGATCCAAACAAAACAAGAACTGTTTTCAAAATAATCTTCATATCAAAGATAAATGAACATTTTTTAATATATTCAAGATCCAATTGGACCATTTCTTCAAAGCCGACACTGTTTCTGGCACTTATCTGCCAAAGGCCCGTACAGCCAGGAATAACCAACAACCTCTGTTTGTGATAGGATGTATACTCCTCTACTTCACGCGGAAGCGGCGGACGCGGCCCTACTAAAGACATATCCCCTTTTAACACATTAAATAATTGAGGAAGTTCATCGATGCTTGTTTTTCGGATAAATTTTCCTATTCTCGTAATCCTGGGATCTTTTTTCATTTTGAACATCGCACCGGATACCTCATTGTATTTCAACAATTCCGCAAGTTTTTCTTCTGCATTCGATACCATGGAGCGGAATTTATAAATCCTAAACTCTTTTCCATTTAGGCCAATCCGTTTTTGGGAAAAGATGACTGTGCCTTTGGGATCTTCAAGTTTAATCAAAATGGCAACAAACATAAAAACAATACTAAGTACCATCAGGCCAGCCAAGGCTCCAACTATGTCAAAAAGCCGTTTACTATAAGGATAGAGTCTCCCCTTGTTCAGTTGTATTGGATAAGGTTTTTGCGATTCAATAAAAACGGTATTTGTTTTTGCCAGGTTATCCAACCACGTTCCCTTCTTTCCCTATATAAATACTTTTTCTTGTTCAAACGTCGAAACTAGTTCTTTCAGATAAAGAATCATCTCTTCTTTTATATCTTCATGGTTTAAGGCAAATTCAAGTGTTGTTTTTACAAAGCCGAGCTTTTCTCCTACATCATATCTCGTTCCTTCAAAGTCATAGGCAAAAACCCGCTGAATCTTATTCAACTGTTGAATCGCATCGGTCAATTGGATTTCTCCTCCGGCACCCTTTTCCTGTTTTTCAAGGAACATAAAGATTTCTGGAGTTAAGATATACCTGCCCATTATCGCAAGATTAGAGGGAGCCGTTCCTGGTTTTGGCTTTTCAACAAAGTTCAGGACCTGGAAGCGGCGGCCTTTTTGAGAGGAAGGATCGATAATTCCGTACCGATTCGTTTCCTTGTCGCTGACGGTTTGAACCCCGATGACAGAGGAATATGTTTCTTCATATTGCGTAAGCAGCTGCTGGAGGCAAGGAATGTCGCTCTGAACGATGTCATCACCAAGCATGACAGCAAACGGCTCGTTCCCGATAAATTTCCGAGCTGACCACACAGCATGGCCAAGGCCTTTTGGTTCCTTTTGACGGATGTAATGAATATGGGCAAGATTAGTCGAGTAACGAACCTTGTCCAATATATCGAACTTTTCTTTTTCGATCAGGTTCTGTTCGAGTTCAGGTGCAGCGTCGAAGTGGTCTTCGATTGCACGCTTTCCTTTTCCAGTAACGATGATAATGTCTTCAATGCCTGACGCGACAGCTTCCTCAACTATATATTGGATTGTGGGCTTATCTACAATTGGAAGCATTTCCTTTGGCATCGCTTTTGTGGCCGGTAAAAACCTAGTTCCCAATCCAGCAGCCGGGATTATAGCCTTCCTTACCTTTTTCAACCCTCTTCCCCCTACTTAATTCTATTTTTCTCTATACTGTTGATAAAAAATAAATACCTAATGAAAAAATAGTTTCGTTCACACCACTATTCTTTCATTAGATATCTACCGATAAGTAAAAATAGATGGGCATCTAACCCGTCCTCACACTATGCAATCGACGACGGGCGTCTAAGGAGGAAAGCCTCCCACTGCATAACCGAGTGCCTCCATGGATAACGGATAGGAGGCATCTCCGTTCAGCATTTGCCGAATTTATGTTGATCTTGGTGTGAGTTAAAAAATGCCAAATATCTTCTTTTTCTTGATTGGTTCCGGTACTTCTTTATAGATGTTCTTATCAAGTAAAAGCAAGTCTGCATTTTCCTGAAGAATGAAGGACAGTTCCCTGCCGTATGTATCCTCTAGTACTTCGTATGCTTCTCGCATGTTGAATCCCCTCGAATGAGTATTATGGGCATCCGAGGCAATAAAGTGGGTTAAATTGGATTCAATTAGTTGGAAAGAAAAGTTCTTGATCTTTTTCCCAAAGTACCCTGCCAGTGAGGAAGCTGTTATTTGTGTAAGTGCCCCGTTTTTTACAAGGGAATACAAGATTCCAGGCCGTTCGATTAGTTCCTGATTTCGTTCCGGATGGACGATGATTGGGGTAAGGCCACTCATTTGCAGGTTGTAGATCAGTTTTTCTGTGTATCTCGGGACATGGTCGGAGGGGAATTCTATAAAGAGGTATTGCGTTTCTGCAAGAGTTAGAATTTCATTCCTCTCATAATCTTCAATTAGCTCCCCATATACCCTGACTTCCTGGCCGGGCAACACCGTTAAAGGAATCTTCGCAAGCTGAAGATGGCCGTTCAACTCCCCAACCTGTTCAAGGATAGACTGTTTTGTATTTGTATACCGATTGTTTTTATGGTGAGGTGTCGCAACGATTGTCTTGATTCCTTCACTAACCGCAGCCCTAGCTATTTCCAGGCTTTCCCTTATCGACTTCGCCCCGTCGTCAACTCCCGGCAATATATGACAATGAATGTCAATCATTGATAACACCTCCCGATTAAATTTCCATTAAATTTCAAAAAAACCTATATCTTCATCATATCCCCATCTTTCGACCTAGTAAAGGGGTGGAAAATGTCGAAAGTTGTCACTTTGTCCCGTAATAGTAATACTGATTCTTTGAGTCTATCCTCCTGTTGTTTAAAACAACTCCGAGCAAATTTGCTTTCGCCGCAACCAAAAGTTCCTTTGATTTGGTTGCCTTATCTATTTCCGTTTTCTCGCTATTAACAACCAGAATCGTCCCATCGCATTGGTTCGACAAAATTTGTGCATCGGTTACTGCGAGGACAGGAGGAGTATCGAATAACACCATATCGAACTCTTCCTTCGCTTTTTCAAAAAAAGCCTTCATCGCCTTTGATCCCAAAAGTTCAGACGGATTTGGCGGGATGGGGCCGCTCGTTAGAATGTAGAGATTGTCCACATCGGAGGGCCTTACGGCTCGGTTCAGGTTTTCCTGCCCGGTCAATACGGTCGTCAATCCAACTGTATTGGAAACATTAAATGTATATTGCATCGTGGGTTTCCGCATATCGGCATCAATAAGTAACACCTGTTTACCTTGCTGGGCGAACGTTACGGCCAAATTGGCAATCGTCGTTGATTTCCCTTCCCCTGGACCTGAAGAGGTTACCATCAATGTATGGATTTCCTGATCCACTGATGAAAATTGGATATTCGTTCTGATTGTCCTGTATTGTTCGGAAATCGGCGATTTTGGGTCAACCTTTGTAACTAGCTTTCTCTTATTCTCGAATTTTGCTTTTTTATTTGTTTTCAAAACCACTATTCACACCTCAAGCTCTTAATTTTCTTTCTGCTCGACTATCCAATTCTCTTGTATCCCCAATAATTGCGACTGCTCCCAACACAGGCATTTCCAATAGTTTCTCGACATCTTGTTCTGTTTTAATTGTGTTGTCAATGTATTCAAGCAGGAATGCAAGGCCTACTCCGAGCATGAGCCCCACGACCAACGCGATTGCAACATTGAGTAGCGGCTTTGGTTTTACAGGCGCCTGACCATCCATTACGGTTGCAGGCGACAAAATGCTTACGTTGTCGATGTTCATAATTGAGACGATTTTGTCTTTGAACTCTTCGGCGATTGTATTGGCAATTTTAGCGGCTGTTTGTGGATCTTCATCCTGGACGGTGATATTAACAACCTGTGACTGCTTTTCACTGCCGACCGTAATTTTCGAATGCAACTGGCTTGTCGTATAATCGCCGTCCAATTTCTCCACGACCGGATCAAGAATTGCCGGGCTTGTAATGATTACATTGTACGTATTAATCAGCTGCAAATTTGTTTGCACCTCATTGTAGTTATACGCACTCTGTTCGTTTTTGGCCTGATTGACCAGGATTTGCGTTGAAGCCTCATAAATTGGCGTTAAAACAAAATAGCTCACAAGCGCGCTAATGAAGACTACCGCAAATGTGATACCAAGGATCATCCTTATACGTTTTTTCAAAGTCTCGAGTAATTCTTTTAAACTGATTGTTTCTTCCATGTTGCTCCCCCAGCTCGAAATTTTTGTTGTAAAATTTATCATTCATTGTCATAATTTAAAATAAATTGGCAGATTTTTTAAATCCATTCTATGCTAATTTAACAATTTCTTGAGAAAAAAGAAAGATATTTTTTAATATGGGTAAATTTGTTAGTTTAATTGCACATAAAAAAGGGAAAAAGATTAGATTTTGCGGGGGACGGTTATGAAAAATTTTATTGTCACGCTTTTGGCTATTGCCTGCTTTGCTATTTTAATAGCAGGGAATGTGCATTGGAGGACACTTGGCGCCAAGGAGGAAGGCAATCCAACAGCCACTGCGGTTAAACCTCCTGAAAAAACGGCTGTTACCGAGAAGGCTGCACCTAGATGGGAATTCGAGGATGCTACTGTGAACTGGCCGGCGGATAGCAGGGAAAGCTTTCAAAATGCGATGGAAGCCAAGCGTCCGTTTAAAATTGTATTTGCAGGTTCAGATGCTCTAGGCAAAGAACCTGATGGATGGGCGTTCTTGCTTAAGAATGAGTTGGTCAGTACATATGGAGAGAAAAATATTGAGATAACAGTGGTTGAAACGAACACCAATACAAGGGATGCACTCACGGCAGAGTGGCAGAAGGAGATTATTGATTCCGGAGCCGACATGGTTGTGTGGGAGCCGTTTCTCCTTAACGACAATGGCGAAGTTTTCATGGAAGAATCACTAAGGAACATAACGACGATCATCGAAGAAGTAAATGCTGAATTGCCTGACACGGTATTCATCCTGCAGCCAGCGAATCCGATCTTTAAGCCGAAGTACTATCTCACACAGGTTCAGGAGTTGGAAACTTACACAGAAGAAAAAGGCCTAGACTACCTTAACCATTGGGAAGAATGGCCCGACCCAAACAGTGAGGAAATCAAATCGTATCTTAACCTGCAGACAAGCCAGCCAAACGCCGAAGGGCATAAACTTTGGGGAGAGTATTTGATTAAGTATTTTACGGGGAAGTAAGAGTTCAATATAAAAAAGGAGCAGACGGAATATTTAATCCGGCTGCTCTTTTTTGCATTCAGTTATACAATTAGACAATCCATTTAATGACGAAAATCACTAGTAACCATAGTGGTATGGAGATTAAAATTCCAAAAAAACATCCTCTTACGAAAAAAGGGTTCTCCATTTATGACCACCGACCTAACATTTTTGCGATTAGTATAAAGGAATATAAACGAAAAGCTTGTCCTATTTAGTTGTCGAATCCCGCTTTTTTCATTCAAATTTGGTATTCCTTTTCTCATCTTTAGAACTTACTAACGTAATATACACATCTTTATTGCTCTAAAGACATTGGCTATTCCCTAAAATTCAAGCCCTTCACAACCGCCGGCTGAGCCATCCCCTTTTTAAACGCTTCGGCGCTGGCGGGTGAGGTGCGGATACGGAAATCAAATGGACCATGCGCCTGGTCGAACCAGACTGCGATTTTTATATTTGGATAAGAGCGCGGGATCTCATCAAATGCGGATGTTATCCATTCTGCTTTGTTGCCACCAGTTTCGACGGCTGCAAACTCCCCTATCATTAATGGTTTTTCATAATAGGAGCGGGAGTATTCCCAGTATAGGTCTTCGTATAGTGTATGGATGCTCTGGTAATTGTTCCACTGGGTTTTACCGAAGTTGTACGATGTCATGCCGACGAAATCAACGTATTTATCGCCAGGGTAGTACATGTGCGCTTCGTTCCATTCAAAGTATGGGGATGACACATGGTTTGGGTTCCAGACGAAGTAGGCATTGTCCGTTCCGTTCTTTTTAAACAGTTCGACGATATGCCTGAAAGTGAGCTTGTACAGGTCGGGATCGTTGTATGTGCTCTTATGGGACCACTCGGACCAATCACCATTCATTTCGTTGCCAAGCCTGAACAGGACCGGGCCATCTAAACTTTTTACTGATTCCGCCCAGGTGAGCAGACTTTTATCATAGGTTCCATTGATGATGTTTTCGACGACATCAGCGTTGGTGGTTGAATTGGCTTTTTCATATAAAAGGGTGACGATTGGAAGCCGGTCGTTATCGAGCAGCTCTTTCGTGTATTCGTCATAGCCGTTGTCAATTGGCTTATAAAACATTTGCGCTCCGAGCGGATTTTCAAGGTATTCGTTCAGGGCGTCAATGTCCCTCGATTTCGGCAGGTAAGCCCCCATGACGAAATGGTTTTTCGGGATGATGAGCGAATCCAATTTATGCTTTAGCCGTACTTCCGGGTTGGGCGGGTTCGCTTTGATCGCAGTATTCAGGTCCATCTCGATGGGAGAAACAATTTTTAAGGTTGATGCCATTTGGATCAGCGCGGCCTTCATCGACTCGAAATGCTGCTCGTCCGTTTTTAACTGGAAAGAGAACACCCGGTTCCCTTTTGTTAAGAACAGATAGCTGTACTGGTTCATGTCATGGTCGATACCCGTGATGGCCGGCCTCGTGTAATTGATTTGCCGTGCTGAGAAGCCTTGCTGATTCCACCGTTTGTCGGCGGTGATGTTTGGCTTTAGCGTCTCGATTGTCGATGTGATATAGCCAACTGGCGAGGTCCACGCTTTGTCGACATTTTGCACGGTCAGGTCGATCCGGAAATCCTTCGTGAACAGCCTTGTGTAATTGGACGCCTGTCGAATGTCGATTTCCCAGTCTTTTGGGAAGCTCAGCTGAAAGCCGTTCCAATTGTTGGTGTAAGTGGTGGTTGTAGCTGTACTCGTAATAGCGGTTACGTTGTCCGGGTTAAGCGTCCGGCTTTTCTGCTCATTTTTCCAAAGAACATAAAAATCCCCGCCGGTGAACTCCTCCACATACGGCTTCTCTTTCGTTGGCTTCTCTTTGGTCGGCTTCGCAACCGCAGGCTTCGGCGCTTGAACCAGTATGTCTTGGGCTTTATTCGGTTGCGAAACAACCATCCAGTAAGCGCCGCCGCCAAGCACAGAGAGGGATACTAGTATGATCAGTAGTTTCTTCATTGTGTAGTGTTCTCCCAAGGTGTGTTTTCTCTCTATTTTAAGTGATTGGCGGTAGCATGCGCTAGTTTAAAGTACCTGTTTCTGTTTTTCGAACCACATTCTGGATTTACGAACCGGTTTGACTGTTTTTTGAACGACATTCTAGATTTATGAACCAGGATTGGCATTTTATGAACCGCACCCCGCTAAGCGGTGCTGCCGGGGAGTGGCTGGTTTATATCGCGATTAATGCAGGATGAACCCAATAATCGGTCTTGAGATTAATTCCTATTGACAGAACCATCCATAACGAACCATCAAATTGTTCTTTAGAGACATCCTATTGACCAATTCAGGTTTACTGAACCCTCAAATTGACTTTACTTTTTCCCTATTGCTGAACGTGCTGGATTCCGGTTTCCACTTGAAAGTCTTCCGGCTTTTGGTTTCTGAGGCCGAAGTAATATAGGATTGACTCAACAATCCGGGCGGAGGCTTGTCCGTCGCCGTACGGGTTTGACGCTTTGGCCATTTGCTCGTGGGCGGCTTCGTCGGACAACAATTCGTTCGCCATACGGTAGATGGTCAGTTCATCCGTGCCGGCAAGCTTTAACGTGCCCGCCTTTACTCCTTCCGGCCGCTCGGTCGTGTCACGCAGGACGAGGACAGGCACGCCTAATGACGGCGCCTCCTCCTGTACCCCGCCGGAATCAGTCAGGATGAGGTACGCACGGGCCGCGAAGTTGTGGAAATCAATCACATCGAGCGGCTCAATTAAATGGATGCGCGGGTTGTCCCCGAGGATCCTGTTCGCGGTTTCGCGGACGATCGGGTTCATGTGGACAGGGTAGACAACCTGAATATCGCTATGCTCCGCGACTAGCCTGCTGATGGCGCGGAACATGTTTTCCATCGGGTCGCCGAGGTTTTCGCGGCGGTGGGCGGTCATAAGGACGAGCCTGTCAGTGCCGAGCTTCTCAAGGACCGGATGGGTGTACGTTTCCTTCACAGTCGTTTTCAGCGCGTCGATAGCGGTATTGCCGGTGACAAAAATGGCATCGGTTTTCTTGTTTTCCTCGGTCAGGTTTTCCCGGGACTGGCTTGTCGGCGAGAAATGCAAATCGGCCATTACCCCGGTCAGCTGCCGGTTCATTTCCTCTGGATACGGGGAATACTTGTCCCATGTTCGGAGGCCAGCTTCGACGTGGCCGATTGGAATTTGATTGTAAAAAGCGGCGAGGCTCGCGACGAAGGTCGTGGATGTATCGCCATGGACAAGCACCATGTCCGGTTCCGTTTCCTTTAAAACGCTGTCCAGCCCCTCGAGCGCCCTTACAGTCACGCCAGCAAGTGTTTGGCGTTCCTTCATTATATTCAAGTCATGGTCTGGGGTTATTTGAAATATGTCCAGCACCTGGTCGAGCATTTGCCGGTGCTGGGCGGTGACCGTCACAATTGATTCAATTTCCGCTGTTTTTTCCAGTTCCTTAACCAATGGCGCCATTTTAATGGCTTCTGGCCTCGTTCCGAATACAGTCATTATTTTCAGTTTCTCGTTTGACAACTTCATCTCTCCACTCAATGATCTATTAACCCTAAATACCAGGGTCTGAAAACCTCGCAGGTTAGTTGTAGTTTCAACTGCACCTGGTGCTTTCATACTTTTTACCCGGGTTTGTTGCCGGGAGGAATGTGAGCATTCTTTCCTATATCATTATTTTTCAAGTATAACAAAATTTACAGCCATGTAACAAAAAATTTACTCAAAACATCATGAAAACGCTTAAATATACAGTAATTACCCAGAGTGGAAACAAATCCATTGTTTTTTATTTTTATATCGTAATATAATGTAGTTTGTTGTTTATCATCCAATAGACCTAAATCGTTTGAATTTTCAAATAAAAAAACAAATTGTAAAGGGGGTCGTTCGATGACGCGGATATTTTCATTGGAGGTTTCCGACAAGGATTTCTCGGAGACAACTGAGTTTATTTCCGAAAAACTGGCGGCCCCCGACACTGGTCCCTTCCATGTTATGACGGTGAATGCCGAAATCGTCGGTAAAATCCTCCGGGATCCGGAACTGCAAGAGATTACGGACGGGGCCGATTTTTTAACCCCGGACGGAGTGGGCATCCTGTTGGCCGGCAAAGTGGCCGGCGGCGCTTTTCCGGGGCGAGTCACTGGCTATGACCTGATTTGGGCGCTTCTTCGCGCGAACGAGCACCGACGGATTCGCGTGTTCCTGCTTGGTTCGCAGGAATCTGCCATCCACGATGCGGCGGCGAGGCTCAAGAAGGACTTCCCGCTTGTTTCGTTCGCCTATCACCATGGTTTTTTTTCAAAAAATGAAGAAAACGAAATTGTCGAGGGGATTCGTGATTTCGGTCCGGACCTGTTGTTGGTTGGACTGGGGTTTCCGCGGCAGGATTTGTTTATTCATCGGTATAAGCGCCGGTTCGGTGCGCGTGTGGTGATGGGTGTTGGCGGGAGTTTTGATGTGATTGCGGGGAGAGAGCGGCGTGCTCCTGTTTGGGTGCAGAGGCTTGGGCTTGAGTGGGGCTACAGGATGCTTTCGAATCCTTCGCGGTTGCGGAAGTTGGTGCCTGTTGCGCGGTTTGGGCTTCGGGTTTTAGGCGCCGCGTTTTTACGGCGTGATGATATTGATATAGATAAAAATACGGTTGAGAGGGGTTCATAAAGGAAATGGCGGTTCCTGTTATTATTGACACATTGCAGTATGTGTTGTTGTTTTTCTGGACGTATTGGTTGGTGATTAGCTTCTGGGGGTTTAAAAAGCCAAAGAAGCTGAAGGAGTTCGCTCCATCGAAGCGGTTCCTTCTATTGGTTGCGGCACATAATGAGGAGAGCGTGATTGGGCAGCTTGTGAAGAATTTGAAGTCACTGGATTATCCGAAAGAGTTGTATGAGATTTGCGTCATTGCGGACAACTGTGATGACAATACCGCGAAGATTGCGCGTGAGTTGGGTGCAAATGTGCTCGAGCATTCTTATCTTCCCGGTGAGCCAAAAGGTAAGCCGTATGCGATTAAGTATGCGGTGGATACGTATGGCGACCGCTTGGTAACGGATTTTGATGGGATTTCGTTTTTTGATGCGGATAACCTTGTGTCTCCGAACTTTTTGAAGGAAATGAACAATCATTTGCATGCGGGCCACCGCTTGATCCAATGTTATCTGGATTCGAAAAACCCGAATGACAACTGGGTCAGCCTGTCGTATGCGGCAAGTTATTATTACATGAACAGGGCTTGGCAGCTGGCGAAGAGCCACATTGGCCTTGGGAATGCGGTCGGCGGGACTGGTTTCGTCGTCGAAACGAAGCTTTTTAACGAGGTCGGTTGGTCGGCACGTTCATTGACGGAAGATCTGGAGTTTACAATGCAATGTCTCTTGCGAGGCGTAAAAGCTCACTGGTGCCACTTCGCAAGGGTGTTTGATGAGAAGCCCCAAAGCTTTGTTGCTTCCTGTGTTCAGCGTTTGCGCTGGGCCCGCGGCCACTGGGATGTGTGCTTCAAATACACTCCGAAATTGCTGTGGAGAAGTGTTTCGAAGTTGGATATTAAGGCGTTCGACGGGGTGCTGTACTTGCTGAACCCTGGGAAGATCGTGCTTAATACGATGACCCTTATTGTGATTTACTTGTCCATCTTTATGGATGCGGACTGGTTCACTCCAATTATGCCGTGGTATGTTTGGGTAACGATGCTCTTGTTCCAGTTCTACTATGTGGCGTTTACGATTGTGAAGGATTCGCTGCAAAAGGTGAGTTTTGTGTGGAGCTTTATTAGCATGTTCCTGTTTAACCTTAGCTACATTCCGTTGTTTGTGTGGAGCTTGATTACGTTTAAGAATAAAAGCTGGAATCCTACGAAGCACTCGCGCGGGATTGAGCTTGATGATATGCAGGCGCCTGGGACTGGGATGTAATAAGCTGCGGCCGGAATAAATATTGGTTTAGGAACCCTACTTCGACTTTTTGGTTGGAGTGGGGTTTTTTTATTTTGTAATTGAATGGAACCAAAGCCGTAAGGCTTGGAGGTTCCCTATTTGAACGAGAAAAATCCGGATGAGGGACAAAGATTTGCCGAAATCCTGAAAAGGTGTCACTCAAAATCCGTTTAAGCGATAAAGTTTAGCTAAACGTAAACTCCTCTGTTTTGGCAGTTGGTTAATAAAGGGCCGGTTTAATTTGAAGGATTACTCGGAGAAGTGAATTATTAGGTTGAGATCGCCTCCTCTTTTGGAATAAAAGGACAACAATACAAAAAAGGGAAACCAGAGGTATTCCAGGACATATGAAAATAGATAAAGTATGTACTTTTTCACCGTCATTCACCCTCAATTGCTGTATTTATTTCATTGCTGGTAAGTTTCTAAAGAGCTTCCGTTACCTATTTCCAAGCTCTAAATGATTAAAACCTCAACTTTTGCCAAGATTTGATATTTATTTACAAGTTTCGATGCTGTATAATTATTCCTGTAATGATATTTTTATATTTTTACTACATAAAATCTCCAGGGGGAAAAAATGAATAACAATCTTTTGCTTAAACGGGATTTATCATCTGAACAGCTGGTCATGGTCCAATCCGAAATGAATAAGAAGGCTAAATCAAAGGGTATTGCGTATGCCCTATGGTTCTTCCTGGGAGGTATTGGCGGTCACCGTTATTATGCGGGCGACATCGGTATGGGAATTGGAATGACATTAACATTAGGCGGTTTGGGATTATGGGCTCTAATTGATGTCTTCTTAATCGGAAATCGGATTGAAAAGAAAAACGAAGAGCTGGAATACCAGCTCATTCAGCAAGTTGCATCGTTTAACCGGGCAACAGTATAATACAGCGCTAAAACCACTCCGAGGAGTGGTTTTTTTGTGCGAAGAACCTTTTTAACTGTTTACTGCATTAGGATCCATATACATGACTTCCCAATAGTGTCCGTCCAGGTCCTGATAGCTCCTGTAGTACATGAAACCCTGGTCTTTTGGCTCGCTTGCCTCTTTTCCACCGGCTGCCACAGCCTTGTCGACTATTTCGTTCACCTGTTCCCTGCTTGCAGCGGAAAGGGCTAGGATTACTCCAGTCGTTTCGTTTGCATCTGGCAGCTCCCTTTTCGTGAACGACTGAAAGAAAGGCTGGACGAGCAACATTGCATAAATGTTTTCGCCAATTATCATGCACGCTGCTTTTTCATCGGTGAATTGTGGGTTAAATTCATACCCAATTTGCTTGTAAAACTCCATTGATTTGTTTAAGTCTTTTACTGGCAGGTTAACAAAAATTTGATTGGATTGGACTCCCATTTCTTATCCCTCCACTTTTCGTATTAGTTATTTGGTTTTCTCCATTACCGCGAAATAGTTGCTTTCATCATCCGCAAAGTTGAACACCCTGCCTGAAGGCATATTTACGATTTCCCCGACGGTTACGTTCTTCGATGATAAGCTCTCATATAAATTGTCCAGATTATCAGTAAAGAACATTAATGAAGGGGTGCCAAGATTTAATTCAGGCTCCATTATTGCAATAAGTTCTTTGTTGTGGAGGACAATGGTTGTTTCAACATCATTCGCAGGGGCGATTTCAATCCATCTCATTTGGCCGTTATTTTCGTCTGATTTTACGACAAATCCAGCCTTTTCCGTCCAGAATTTCACCGCTCCATCCTGGTCATTTACATACAGCATGATCTGGCCAACTAGAGTAAACATTTTTTCAACCTCTTTCATTAAATGTTTTTAATGGGATTTCCTAGGTAAAAAACATTTCTGTCCCTCGCATCATTCAATAATGGACAAGGGGTTTAGTTTACCACTACCCACCTTTCAATTTAGAGTTGAATCAACTATATACCTATATTAACACCGTCAGTATGTTCGTATTTCTTTTCGATTGCTATCTTTTATTCGTTGAAGGAAGTTATTCATCAATCTGGGAATCGAGATGAGAATCGGGGGATCGTCTAGTTGGGCTGCTCGGAGGTGTAGATCCTGGTGCGGGACTTGTTCATTCCCGTTAACCAATATGGGACCTGTTGGCTTGTATCTTAACGTTGTGTGGGGAATCAGGAAGGATCTCGGGTCCATCCCCCATGAAACAGAGGTTGCAAATAAATAATAAAGCCCGGGTTTTACGTTGTTAAACTGAAATTCACCAAGCGAAAAAAGAAGTGTGCCATAAAGCGGCATGCCTTCCGGGATAGGCTTCGGAAATAATCCGACCAAAATGACTCCTTCAAACTCCTCATCCGTAAAAACAGTTCCTTTTACAGATAAGGGATTTTTGGCACTGTGTAGAGGGTCAGTTTTTCCATCCAGCCGCTGAAGGGAGTTCAGAAGGATTTCCGCTTCATCCTGGGTATTGCGGAAATGCGCGGGCGTTACCCCGACACTGTTCGTAAACCTGGTCGTAAAGGTCCCTAAACTTTGCTGTCCAATTTCCAGGCTAATATCCCGGACACTCATGTTTGTGTTCAACAACAATTCCTTTGCCCGCTGCAAGCGCATCGAGGAAACAAAATACAAAGGCGGCAGGCCCGTTTCCTCTTTAAAAATCCTGCTAAAATGATAAGGGCTATATGATACATGGCTGGCCAATTTGTCGAGAGTTATTTGATCATATAGGTGCGTTTGGATATAGTTGATGGCCTCGGTAATTTCAATTTGCCTATTCATTGCTACCTCTCTTTTCAATCCGGCTTTAAATATATCCTATAGAGAAGTATTCGTTATTTAGTTTGCACTATCCTCCCTGTTTGAACAGGAAAAAACAATAAGGGGGTTAACCTCATGGATTAACCCCCTGTTCGTTTGCTAAATTTTCTTATCAAATGAAAATAGAAATACGTTCACCCGTTGACAATCTTGAACTAGGTTTAATGACTTGTTCATTTAATTGAATCGAACCCTTTTCAATCTTTTCTACGATCTGTGATCGGCTCCAATCCTCAATTTGGTTTGCAAGCACTTTATCAATTCTATGTTTTCCTATCACATCATCTAGTACAATGTGTATCTCCTTTACTCCTTGTTCTGCCATGCTGGTTATTGGAATGGCTGACATAATTGAAGATTCTTCTTTCTGCTCCTCAATTTCAACAACATGCTCTGAGAACGTTTTATATATAGCTAACTTTTTGTTCCACGTATGATTTTTTTCGCATTTGTAAATCGCAAATTGGTATATGCTTTTTCCGTTTGCGTTATGCCTTCGCACATTTGTATCCGTAAAAACTGATAATTTGCCGCACATTTTGCAGTGCTTCATTACAGCTTGTTCTGGTATGTGAGAAAGTCTCCAGCGGAGTGTTATATTTGACATTAATCCTTCACCTCTTAAAAAGATAAAGGAACGCAAGCATCTATTTGGATATCTTGCAGCCCACCATAAAATTAAATTGGAAAAATAAAAAAGGAGATCCTACACAAGGACCTCCTTTCGTAACGAGACTACAGGATCGCTTGGTTCCTTTGTAATGAGTAAAATGGGCATACTACCCCCTTGGGAAAAAACATTGGTTTTTTTGAGGGCGATGCTATCCAATTTATTGATCATTACAAAGTAAATGTTGGCATACGTGTTCTCCTGCATCCTTTCCATCCAAATAGAATTATCCTCATTTTACTTCATAATTCCATTTAAATGCAAACGATTACATCATCTCGCCAAGTTAGATATATCACCTAGAAATATCACAATATAGGGTTGCAGTGAAGGGATTAATGATTGTTTTTACCACATGTAACACTTACTTACTGCACTAAAAAAGGAGCTACCGTTTTTCGGTAACCCCCTATATAAACTGGCTTATAACTGGAACCTGGTAAAATAATTATTTTGAACTGTACTTTACATGGTTACCTGTTCCTCCTGCTATAGGAAGAACATAGTTATTTGTATTCTTGCCTATGACCAGGTTCATATTTGTGTTTGTGGTTATATTGATTCCACGAATCGATACGTAGCGATTTAATTTTTCGTTTTTCTTTATAAGATTATTCCCAGCAATCGTACCGGAATTATGGCCAGAACGAAAGGCAATCGCAGAAGGCGTCCTATACAAAGAATCCTGTACATCCTCCACTCTGTTTTCAGTAACTGAAAACTGCTGATTATGAGTATACAGGTGGATACCATTTGCGTAGGACTTTACCAATGTATTATTTTTTATAACCAACCCTCTAGTATAGGAAGCCTGGATTGCGCCAGAGCTACTATTTCCCTGCTGGCCCGCCTTTATTAAATGGTTACCTTCAATGGTACAGCCACTACTATTATCATATGGAGCACCAGCCACAATGATCCCATATCCCTTACCGATTCCTTCAATCCGATTCCCTTTTGCCGTACATTTTTGGGAACTAAATAGCTCCTTCCCGCCTTTTCCTGTTGCGTTTACAAATGCAATGCCAACCTTTGTATTTCGTATCGTATTATTGTTAAACGTAATATTTTCCCCGCCATGAGTGTCAAGGGCCTCCCATAACGGTATGTCCTCAATGATGCTGTTCGTCACCGAACTATTTGTGCTCCTTGGATGCGCCTTTAAGTTACTCTCAGCACCCTTTCGAGAATAAAAGACTCCATATGCATTTCCTTTATTTCCTGGCGAGATTGATTTTATATGGCTCTTGTTAATATGCATATTACGGACAGACAATCCGCCTACTCCAGCAAAACCAACATCACGGATAACTGTATTTGAAATCCTTACATTATCTGCAAATTCTGCAAGAATACCATAAAAACCAACATCATGAATAAAGCAATCTTCTATAACAATATTTTTGACATAGTTAACTGCGTCTGCTCCTCGAATTGCTATTCCGACTCCCTTTGGATCTGCTTTTGTATTGCCCGCACCGTGGAGCTCAATCCCATATAACTTTACCCCATTGCCAATTGTCAAAAGGGTTTGATGTTTTTCATCGTTGTATAGTTTTGCTCCATACCCAACTAGAGTAGTATTCTCGGGTATTTCTAAGCCACTGATTCTAAAAGAGCTGCCATATGGCAAAACGATAACTTTTCCAGCTCCTTGCTTTAAAGCCTTTTGTAGTTGTTCTGTCTTATCATGTTTAGCCATATTTTTATCAGCCACAACATATATAATTTTGCTTTTATCAAAATTCGGTATTTTCTTTTCCAAAAAATGAATTAATCCATTCTTATTATTTTCCAAAGCCGGATCACCAGTCCCAGTTAATACAGTGGGAACAATCAAGAAGAAAAGCATGAAAATGATACACATTCTTGGAAAATAAACTTTTTGTTGCTGCATCTTCCGCTCCAATCGTCATATTAAAGAAATTAAATAATAAACCAACACTTATGATGAAGAACCAAAAATTAAATTGTTTCGTTACGTAAAATGAAATTAGGTACTACTCGTATATAAATTAATTCACCCGCTAACTCAACAATCGTCTGGGTGACGATTACTGCCGCCACCAACGTGCTTACCTCGTCTGGCAACGCCAGGGCGAGAGGAAGAACGACAAGCGAATTGCGTGTTGAACCACTAAAGATAAGGGCGCGGCCTGCTCCTGTATCGAGCTTAAACCACTTGGCGATAAATCGAGAAACAATCGGTACGATGATCATAAAAGCTACATATATCGGAACGACTTTAATAATTAGGTCGATGTAGGCAGATAATTTTCCAATTTGAGACGCAACGACAACAAAAAGAGTAAGTGCCATAAACGGAACAGGCAACCAGGCCGATAGTTCCAATACATTGCCCACAGGTGCTTTTCTTGCAAGCAGCTGAACGGCAATAGCAATTCCCAGGGGAATGACGATGAGTCCGAAAAAGGCTTCCAGAAATGGACCCGGTTCAACGATTCCTGCGACATGCCCTCCCATAAACAGCCCTAAATAGAGAGGCAAAAGGAGCATTTGCGTAATGAAGAGGATTGGAGTTGACATCAGGATCAGCTTTTCATTGCCGCGGCCAAGTGCAGTGAAACAATGACATAGTCGATGCAAGGGGGCAGTAAAACTAAATAGACTCCAAGTAACAACGGTGGATGATCTGGCAGCATCTTTGAAAGAAGCCATACTACAACCGGTACTGCAATATAGTTAACAGTCAGCAAAGCCCCTATGAAACGGCGGTTTACAAATGCTTTCTTTAAAGAAACAAATGGAATCTGTGAAAACATACTGTACATGAGGATGGCGATGACGAAAGAAATCGTACTATCTAATTTTGCTCCAACATCAGGAGACAATAATCCAAAGCCGGCTGCTATTATTAGTACCATGGCATATAGCCAAACTTGATTGTTTTCAAGTTTTTCTCTTGTAATCATTAGATTTTCCCCTTTTTGTATTTCAAAACTGGGTAAGAAATTGAAGAATCTCTAAGTAAATATAATCAAATTCTAAAATAGCACATTTTAAGGATTAGATGTTGGGGTTCGGCCCATGGCTTATAGGCTTTCTGCTGTCTGAGTCGAATAGATACTAAAAAGGTACATAATTAGATTATAAGTAAGCCCCTTTGATTCATTTTGAGTCAAAGGGGCTTTTTGGTGAGGAATTAGATATGTAAAAAACTCTTTAAAAGCGCTACATTCTTCTCAAAGAACAAAGCATTCTTTTCAATCCCCCGGCGTTTGCACCACCCGATACTATTGAAGGCATCTGTAAACTGGTAAAAAGGCAACACGATTTTCAAATCAATTAATGGCCTCACACTGTTATAACCTTCGTGATAGAACTGATACAATGCAGGATCGAAGCTTAAATAATCACGGTACAGTTTGGTGAAATCAATTTCTGTTGAACCAAACCGTACACTCTCAAAATCGATGATTCCGGAAACCTTATTGCCATCAACAATGATATTGGCCGGACGGAAATCCATATGTACAAAACTTGGACCATCTGGAGAGGGAAGTTCATGTTTCATTGTCTCAAATTTAACAATGGCTTGTTCGTATAGCCGGGGCTCTAATACGTCCTTTACGTCTTCTGCAAAACTATAAAATTGACGTTCAATAAAATTAGACCAGTTTGGAAATTCATTTTTTATGCCAGTTAATACTTTCCCTGCAGGCGGATGAATCGAATGCATCCCGGCTTGAAGGATCCCAACTTCATATGCTACTCTGTGCGAAGTATCAGGTGTTAACGGCTTTCCTTTCAATTTAGATAATAAAAAAGCACCCGGACACTCATCATCACCAGGCCAATACTCCAACATTTCTGGAATAGCGACCCTCCCCTTCAATATTTCATAGGCCTCTAACTCCCGCTGAAATTTTAATTTTGTATAGGGTATTTTCACAAAAACAGTTTCACCATTAAACAACGAACATTTATAGACTGTTGAACTATGGGAATCTTCTACTTCATTGAGTGAATGTATCTGTAACCCAAACTGTTGAATCACACGATTTAACAATAAAACTCACCCTATCTCTTAACGAAGCTAGCAAATAGCTCATTATTAATATTTTTGGAACCCTTTACCTCTCCCTACTTAATTTCTCGAGTTCTAACAAGCTAATTAGAGAATGGCCATCTTCTACTTTAAACTTATTATTTTTTTGTTCCGGTTGCCACCCTTGAGTTAATGCATATTTAATTAAAGCTGCACAAACGCTTGGTTTATGAAGATTAATTGACCAGGCATCTTTGCCCCAATTAAAAAACACCTCGATAAAAGTAGATTTATATTTGGATGGAAAGATTTTAATGTTTTGTTTTTCTGAACTTGGGTTATCATTAACCAGATAATAATACTGTCTGTTCTCTACAGTAATTTTCCTTAACGTTTTTTTGAAGGTTTTCAACCAATTCACCGCACTTTTTCCCATGACTAATTCGGTTTAATTTTTTTGATCCTGTATTCGAGTAAAAAATCCACAAAAGAGGTTATATCCCTCTGCATCTTAGTTCTGCTTACTTAGCCCCCATTTGTTCCATAAGAAAGCTCTCTATTAACCATGTCCAATAAAAAATCACCAAAATCATGAGCAACAACAGTAAAATCCTGTTTATCCAAATCAAACCCTGGAAAATATGAAACTACTTGTGGTTCGCCCACTTCATTAATCTTTTTAAAATCCAAACAAATCAATTCACCCATCCCAGTATCATAAATAACAAGTAGGTGATTTGGAAGGTTACTATCTTCACGCTCAGTAAGGGTACACCATATTGCGTCTGGAACAGTGGAGTTTTTAAAATCATCGTCTATAACACCATAGAATTCTTGTGAACCAAAGCTTCCTGCACCGTATTTTTTAAGGAAATCCCGATATATAGGTAAAAATAGAAAACCTAATGCATCTTCAGCTTTACTAATTAGTTCGTCTGATCGTGCCCCTACAAAATCACACTCTTCTTCATATTGTTCCATTAAATAAATGGCTCGCTGGTAAGTATCCCAACTCATATAAATCTTCCTTTCAAAACTCCTTTTTATAATTAGCTGTTTTCGTAAAGGATTCTACTTCACTTCTACTGCGTTCGTATTAAGAGGCCAACCTGGAAGAATTGGTTAGCCTCATAATGCGAATTTTTAACCAATCACCTTGTCACTTTTTGCGGGAAACGATCGCTATCCAATTACCATCAGGATCCGATACATACGCACGAGTAATTCCGGCCTTATGAACTTTCGGTTCGATGATTACTGGTACTTCGGCCGTACGCAGACGATCAATTGCCTGATTTGCATCTTCAGCCCAAATTGTAAGCTCAAAAGGGTGGCCCGGGGTAGGCGCAGACACGCTGCCTTCCTTCGCTGCTTCATAGGTTGTCAAGGCTATTAAGGAGTTCCCAAGGCGAAGTTCAACATGTTCGGGCTCTCCTTTATCCGGAAAGCGAAAGGTCTCTTCAAATTCAAGAAGATCCCGGTAGAATGCCAAAGAACGGTTGATGTCTACCGTATAAAGACTTGGGAAAGACGATAAAAACATAAAAATCCCCTCCTATTTTTATTTCCTGCACAATTAAATCTATATTTTTTGTAAGTGCTAAATAACCATACTCTATCTAACTATTTTAAAGCTTTCTTCATCCTCAGTTATAGGGACATCAATAATTTTCAATTGCTTTACCGATGCACGTTTCAATGACTGCATGCAATCGACCAAGAACTGAATTTTCGATTCTTCCCCCTGCAATTCAGCTTCAACACTTCCATCTTCTAAATTTTTTACCCAGCCGATTAATTTCAATCTTTCGGCAATACAAAATAACTCCAGGCGAAATCCTACTTTTTGCACTCTTCCCGAAAAAACTATTCTCTTTCTAATTCGATTATCTAAAGGAAATTGAGGTATCTTAATATTATTCGCATGCCTAATTACATATCCATCCCTTAACTTCTTCAAAACTTTCATCTTTCCCCATCCTTTTTATGGCCGATTTTGAGGCAGATTGTTGGACCGACCAGGAACATGAAATAATTGCATTATAATGGAATTCAACAAAAAGGCCGTTAATCCTTCCTAAACCAACACGCTAGTTTTATTCGAAGAGAGGATATCCGGAGATTTTACTGCTGGCCGCTTGCCAAAATTGAAAAAAAGTGGACTCCCATTTAGGAAGTCCACCGTCTGCCATAACCCCTCGGTTAAAGGATGGCTTTATTCATTCGAATCTTTTGTTTTGGACCCATCCACGTTCGCATCAACAATGCCTACCCCCGACCTGTTCTCAAGCGATCGGCCAGCAGTAGGAGCACCTGCAACGGAACCAAATGGATCAAGAGCAGAAGCCATAGTATCACCAGGAACAGCCCCAACATTAAATGCGATTGACCCGACATCATTAGTCTTACGTTTACCATTGGTATCAGCCATCATATTTCACTCCCATATTTTTTATAGGGAAGTGCAATTTTTTACGGCAGCACTGTCCCGTACCATATTTTGTCCAAAAGCGGAAAATTTACAAGGCGGAATTAAGCAGGACTTGTTAGTTTTTTCAAATCCTTTAAATTTCCTCGTCCACATTGCTGAATTGTTGAAAATAATCTTTCAAAAAGCATGAATGATGTCTTGTCCGTTAAAAAGGGTATTGAGATAATGGTTTATCTACAAAAGAAAATTGAAATAGTGAACCAGACGCCCACTTAGCTATAGAACAATTAAGTAGTACTTTTAAGGAGAGAGCTTAATGCTACATCTTTTCTTTCTTTTTCGTATCGTTATATTTTTGTTAGCCGTTTTTACAAGCGAAGTCGATAATGTTGTTGAGGTAGATGTTAACTATTGGGAAAACGGAGTAAAGAACCAACAAGTTGAAGTATTGTTGCACAAGGAAGACAAAAGTGTTTTTGTCGATGCCGTTCATGATGCTAAGAAAATGGATGCCGATAAAATTATACGTACTAAGCCGTCTTTGACAATTAATATTTTGTCAAATGAGGGAGACTACACAGGCTATCACTTATGGATTACATCAAACGGAAAAGGCTATATGGAAAGTTTGGATTCTTCCGATGGCGGAACGTTTGAACTGGCCAAATCCTCAGTGCAGGAAATGACTGAATTTATTGAGGCCAAGAAGAAAGTTGATGTCATTCAAGGTGATGTGGAATTCGAGGAGTAATAGCAAAGGTTTCTTCGAAGGAGGGAGCCCATGGTTAATCATCTTTACCGCTATAATAAGCATTTTTTACCCTTACACCTACTACTATGGGGTGCGATGGCATTGGGATATTATATGTCCACCGAAAAAAATGACTGGCTGGAAAGTGCTATAATGGGCTCCTTTGTATTTAACACCGTCGGTTCCATCCCCATGCTCATTCACTTTTTTAAAAAAATAAAACAATTTAGTTTACTGAGCTATTCATAACGTACGGCATTTTCCTTATTCCATATTGGGTAATAGCAATCTTAATGAGAGTATTGTTATTTTGAGAGGAAAACAGGGGCGATTCATTGTCCCTGTTTTTGAGCGTCCAATTTTTTGGATTGGATGACTTTTACCCCCCTCATTCAGTACCGCTAATATTATTCGGTTTTATACTTCAATGAAATGTTTACTATTAGTTACCGGAGCCTCAGCAATAAGTTTAGCTTTTATGGGCTGGCGAATCATTGTTGAGAACCTTGAAAATAAATGCTCCGCCAGCCGCTTACATCGCATTGGCCATATTCATTATCACCGACAGCAACCAACGAGCCGTCCGTTTTAAGGCCTATGGTATGCCCACAACCCGCAGCAATCGCCACAATATCGCGCCAATTACTTACATTACATTGGCCATACTCATTCCATCCCACAGCCACCACCGTGCCGTCCGTTTTAAGCCCAATGGTATGATTACTGCCCACCGCTATTGCTACAATACCGCGCCAGCCGCTTACATCACATTGGCCATATTTATTATCACCAACAGCCGCCACCTTGCCGTCCGATTTAAGGCCGATTGTATGTAGGTAACCCGCCGCTACCGCAACAATATCATGCCAGCTATTTACATTGCATTGGTGATACCGATTATTACCCACAGCCGCGACTGTACCGTCCGATTTAAGGCCGATTGTATGCCAGTCACCCGCCGCCACCGCAACAATATCATGCCAGCCACTCACATTGCATTCACCTTCATTATTCCGGCCCACTGCTACCACCGAGCCATCCGTTTTAAGCCCAATAGTACGACGCCAACCCGCCGCTACCGCTACAATATCGCGCCAGTCATTTACATCGCATTGGCCATGCTTATTCCAACCGACAGCTACTACAGTACCATCAGATTTAAGACCGACTGTATGAGCATTTCCTGTGTTCTTCGCCATATGAACATTACCAGTCGCTACCGACACAATATCCCGCCAGCCGCTTACATCACATTGGCCATATTTATTATCACCAACCGCCTCCACCGTTCCGTCAGATTTAAGCGCAATGGTATGGCGCCGACCCGCCGCTAGGGTATCTTTAGGCGACCTTTGCTCCTTTAACGCTGGATCTTTCATTGAAAAGCAATCCATGCTTTACCTCCTTGAAAATAAGTAACCATGCATTTATTTTTAAAAAAACCCACTATACAAATGGTCTCCAATTTGGATCCTTTTCGTCGTTGGCATTTGGCTTTCTAACAGATTCAATAGAAGATTCATCACAAGCGCCAAATAGAAGAAAGTTTTTTTGAGCTTGCCTTAAAGAGGGGAAATTGGCTCCTCCCTCATAATCCGGGTCATTGAACTGAACTCCATCATCTTCCCAAAAACAAATACCGCAAATGTCATACGTACCTGGTGGCTCTTCGTCTAAGGTTTTATATCCGCAACAAGGACACGTATATTTCATACTGCACTTCCTTTATTAAATATTCTTCTAAAGCTTAAGAACCGCTTTTCAAAAATTACTTCCAAATCTCATCTAATTTATCTGAATAGAAATCAATTGCTCTTTTATATTTTACTATTTCATCATCGGTTGTTGTTTCGATTAGGCATTTCAGCAACAACTCCATTGCTCTGCTATGTTCATTTAAATTATATAAGGTCATCGAACAGAACACCTGAAGGGCCCTGTTTTCTGGGAATGCTTCAATCCCCTTTAGAAATATACTTTTTGACTTTTCATATTCGCCTAATGTCCGATATGTACTCCCTAATCCTAATAAGGCTCCTTCCAATTCCTTTGAAGGTAACCCTAATTGGATCGCTTTTTCATAAAAGGGAACTGCCTTCGCTTCTTCACCTAACAAATCAAAACTCCATGCACATTGGTAGTTAATTGATGCATCATTAGGGAACTCCTGCACAAGTTTCCTAAGCAATTTATTTGATTCTTTATGTTGACCACTCTTCCGTAAAGCAATAGCCTTTTCTAATTCCATTCTTTTTCGCTCCAATGCTTTTTCTGTTTGGTCCTCTAAGCCCCCACTTAGCTCAAAAGGGAATTCAACAAAAAGGCACTTTAATCCTTCTTGGATCGAAGCACCAGTTCGCATTATACGAAAACTGCGATTATTATTCCATTTGTTCTATACTGTTTTGAACTATTGCCACCATATCAGCTTCCGCACCAAGACTAAAATTTAGAAAAACACCTTGTCCTCCGCCAGCACCAATTGCCGAAATAAAAATAGCACCGTTGTCACCTACTACAGTAAGGCTCAAACTTGCCCTGTTGCCATTTCTCATATAATACTTATCATAAACTCGAACCGCTATTTTAGTATCTCCAATCGTGTAGTTGCTTTCATCAACTAATCTCATACTAATTCCACTATTCCCAATATCTCTTTGCAAATGATTAACCACTTTTTCGAATTGGCCAATAATTGTCTTTTCATACTTTGCCATGAGTACTCATCCTATTCCCTTAATAATTTTTTCTATATTTCCTCTGTTTCTTGTATGGAATTATTTTATGAATAGTAATTAATCCTACCCATTATTTCGTTAAAAAAAAGCTATTCTCCTTCTCGAAGAATAGCACTAGTCTAATCAATTTATTCATACATCTTTGAAGCGTAAAGGATATTAGCAATCATCTTCCAGGATTGTTTTTCGGAAACTGCTTGATTGGCATTCGGATAAAATCCTTCCATATCATTAACCCAAGCCTCCATTGCTTCCAAAAAATCGGCGAGGTTTGCATTCTCCCACTCATCCTTATTCATTTGTAAATCCTTTCTTAAGAGATTTATGAATTTAACTAAATCTTCTCGGCTATTTACTTTTTCTATCCACTCATATAACTCCATATAAAACCACCTTTTAAAAACAAATTTATATAAAAGGTTATTGGATTATCTCCTAACCAAGATATTCTCTTAAATTACCTTGATCCCACTCAATTATTAACATATCAACATTGAATCCAAAACCTTTAGGTTTGCTAACCAGTCTGTTTAGAACCATTTTTGCCTTTTCTTCTTTTACTGAGAGTAAATGTGTGGCAGCACTATATTTAACGTAGTCACTTGAGTGTTCAAGCAATTTTTCTAATTCATCAATTCCTTTGCTTCCAAGGCTTTTTAATGTTTTAAAGTTTTTAAAATTTTTATCGTATAAATGATTTCTCTTTCTTGCACTTTCCCCAGCTTCATAAGTGGCAACCCCAAATTCAATTGCTGATTTTATACAGTTTTCTACCAAGTTATTAATTTCCAAAGGCAAGCCCTCCATCGGCCTTAATTATTGGTTATTTAAAACTATTCCTGTAAAAAACCTGCGGTAGCTTAAGAAGGATTTCGCCAAAAGATCGATTAATCTTCCTCGATCACACGTTTGGTTAAGTAGAATGCCAAACCATCATTTCATTTCCATAGGAAAGGTGCGCAGCTTCATTTCCTTTTAAACTTAAATCCTTTTGAATCAACTTAACCTCTAATTTATCTCCATCTTCAAATAGTACATGAAGGGAGACTCCTTCATCCTCGATTGCTATTTTTACAACCTTGTTAATTAAAGAGCATAATGCGTCTCGCCAACCTTCATTTTGCCTTGTAAAAGTGCTATTTTCTTTTACAACTGTTTCATCCACTAAAGAAGTTAAAATATATGATTCCTCGTCTCCTTCAAATACGAATTGAATGTAGTCCCGAATAAAAATAACCGAACTAAGATTTGAACCCTCTATTACCTGTATGCCCATATCTCACCTCACCACCAGTTTCCCTGCTCCCTAAGATCTTACGATTGATTAAAAGAATTTAAATCTTTCCACTCTAACCTATTGTGCGTTCTTTAGTAAAGTTAATAATCCCTCTGGAACCAACCTTAATTGATTTTTTGTAAAATCGCTTATTGGCTTCCAATACAATGTGAAGGGTGCGCCGTTATCCTCGTACCCCACGAAAGAAGATTTTTCATAAAAGGACTTTTCAACAAATTCGGCATCATATACAAAGACAATTTCGTGTCCAAGGTCACCGTTATAGGTAAATATATTTTCAACTGCCCCTAGGAAGTTGATGTTCGTAATGCTTGCCCCAATTTCTTCAAGCACTTCTCTCTTCAATGCATTTAAACTTGTTTCGCCGTACTCGATTCCTCCACCAATCGGCCGATAATAGTATTCTTGTTTTACCTCGTCGAAGCCTTCACATACTAGGAATGACTCATCTTTTCTGAACACACAAATAGCGATTGCACGGATTTGTCCTTTCTTCATTCGGTTCCTCCAGTTCGTCAAAAAATGACCATTTTACCTTATTAGGGAATTCAACAAAAAGGTACTTATTCCTTCTTGGATTAAAGTACTTACTCGTCATCCAACTAATTTCCGGTTGAAATTTATTTAATCAATTAAAAGGTCGTAGTGTTGGGGAAATTGAGATTAGGATTGTTAATTTACGAAAAACTCCCCCAATCACTACTTTCTTAAGCAATGTTTGGGGGAGTTTTATTTCTAGAGACATTGTAATCTGCAGGATTTAACTAATAAAATTCTCGTGTTTTTCTTAGCTAAGTTTTACACAAGAATTTCCGCTTTCTTTTTATCTTTTGTTAAAGGTTTTAGTTCATAGTACTAACCTCACAAATAGTGGTTACCTTTTTTCAACTCTTCCATCGGCATGGTGTGCGAATCTTCCTGAGTCACGCTTATTCACTGGATCTGGGCGGCCCCATGGCCAGCCTCCAAATTGTGTTTTTTGATATTCCGTGTGTGCGTCGCGGATTTCCTGCTCAGTATTCATTACAAACGGTCCATAGGATACGACAGGTTCTTGTATCGGCTCACCTTCCAGCAGCAGCATATAACTTTCAGATGGTCCATTTGTAATCGTGATTTCCTCATTCCCAGCAAGCTTTACACGATTGTACTTTTCAATCACTGTTCCGTCTATATTTAGTCTATCTCCCTGATAATAGTATAGATTTCTGGTCATTGTCGCTGAAACGGACGGCAGGGTGAAGACTGCCTCTGGCTCCATACGAATAACATAAATCCCCACATGATTGTTTTTATCGTTTGCCCTGGAAGCAGAGTTTGGTTCTAAACCAGACTTACCCATCATATTTCCGGCAATCACTCTAACAGTCGTTGTCTGTCCATTGGCAGAAGCCGATTGTACTTCGGGTATATCCTCAGCCCATAACATTTTATATTCAGGTTCAGCGAATTTATTTTTTGCAGGCAGATTCAGCCATATCTGAAAGAATTCAAGTGGATTGCCTTTGTTCTGATTGACGAGGGGAAACATTTCAGTATGCTGGCAGCCCTTCCCTGCTGTCATCCATTGAACATCGCCGTTCCCGAATCGCCCTGCGGACCCATATGAATCAAAATGGTCAATTAAACCTTCAAGAGTGACAGTTACGGTTTCAAAACCTCTATGGGGATGTGCAGGGAATCCCGGTACCGTTGTGCCATGATACATTCTAAAACCATCTCGCAACGTAAAGTCCTGGCCAAGATTCCTGCCTTCCAATGAAACGTTAGGTCCCTGCTCGTCATTTCCTGGAGGATATGCATCTTTGTGATGGACTGTGATAAGGAACGGATCTTCTGTTTCCCATGGAAATCCTAATTTTTGTATTTTCACGATTTTACTAGTCACTTTTAGATCACTCCTTTAAAAAATTAATACTCCTCAATGGGTTTTAGATTTTCTTCAATTTCAGCTCTACGTTCTTCTAAAAATGGCGGTAAATCCAATTTTTCACCAAGTGTTTCGATGTCTCCATCAATTGTGAAGCCTGGCCCATCGGTTGCGATTTCAAAGAGAATTCCATTTGATTCACGGAAATAGAGGCTCTTAAAGTAGAAGCGATCTACGATACCGGACGAATGGAATCCGCGTGCACGTACTTGGTCTGCCCAAAATTCGAGCTCCTCATCGTTTTTTACACGAATCGCCAAATGATGAATACTGCCACGGCCTGGCCGTTCAGACGGCCCATCCAAATACTTCACGACGATTTCTCCGAATACCTCTCCTTTGACTGATTGAAAAATGGCTTCGTCATCGGTGCGGCTTATTTCGGTATAGCCAAACATGTTTGTCAGGGTATGTGCCAGTTTATCCAGCCTTTTTACCGTCATTTCCACAGAGCCCATTCCTTGAATCTGATGTTCGGCAGGGACCTCGGATTTTTCCCACGTTTCCCAGTGCTCTACCTTCGCACCGTTTGAGACGAGAAGGACCATACGTAAACCTTCAAGATCCTCAAAGTGTAAAGCTGGATGATTGGCATACGTTGTAACCTCGCCATGATACACACCATGTTCCTCAAAACGCGCTTTCCAATAGGATAAACTAGCTTCTGATGGTACGAGTAAACCAATTTTAGTAATAGCATTTGTACCTCGGTGAGTACGGCCAACTGCTGGAATTTCAAAGAATGATAGTTCAGTACCCGGGCTGCCTGTTTTATCTCCGTAAAATAAGTGATACATCGAGGGCTCATCTTGGTTCACTGTTATTTTCACACGGCGCAAGCCAAGCACGTGCCGGTAAAAATGATTATTTTTACTCGCGTTTTTTGTAATCATTGAAATGTGATGATGCCCCGGAATTTTATACATAGCTAGCTATTCCTCCTTTTTCGGTTTACTAATCAAGTGATAGATAAAAAAATGATACTTAGCACTGATACTTAATTTCTGATTTTATCTTCCGTATGTTTTTGTAATTTTGTCATCAGCATATAGAGTGTTTTCTGCTCTTCCTCTGTCAAGCAATCATTGACAATCGAAGTTTGGAAGGCAAGCTGGTGTTCAAATACTTCATGCATTTTAGCTTCCCCTTTTGAAGAAAGGGTAATCCATTTCGTTTTCCAGTCCTGCTTACGCTGTATATATCCCTCTTGCTCAAGCCGGGTGAGCATACGTGAAATCCCACCCTCCGACACCGTTGCTTTTACAGCCAGCTGACTCTGTGTGATCGGCTGATAGGTAGAAATCTGATTTAATACATCAAACTGTGCAGCCGTTATTCCAAACTGCTTTAGGAAATCATTTGATAATAAATTACTTTGATGTGTAAACCGGGCAATCCGCAACCAAATGAGTGAACCAAGGGTGCTTTTTCTCAATATGACTCACTTCCTTTCGTTACAATCAGTTTACGCATCAAGTGATAAAAACACAAGGAAAGTATCCTGAATCCGAGATTTTTCGAACCGCAGAACTTCATGATGAAGACTTCTTTTAATAATAGAAAAGAGAACCAGTTTGTTAACCGATTCTCTTCCCAAACTATCCAACTTTCCCGGATGGTCCTAATGAGAATGTAAAATTGACCATTAGGAGACAATACCACCAAATACGCTGTTTATCGTCTTTTTTAAAAGTCGAACGAATGTATCTAGGAGTTGTTAACAGTTGGATAAAGAAATGAATCCTAATGAATTAGGGGAATTGTGTTTACTTGCCGGAAAAATTATGTTGGAAAGCGGAGCTGAGACATACCGGGTTCAAGATACAATGGTGAGGATTGCATGGTCTTTAGGGGCAAACTACACAAACAGTTATGTGACACCGACCGGTATTGTTTTTTCATTAAGTGGAGCTGGCCAAACGAAACTAGCACAAATTTCAAAACGGTCTACTGATTTATACAAGGTCATTATCGTAAACGGTATATCCAGGAAAATTAGTACCGGAGAAATCTCAGCTGAGGAGGCCTACAGTACTTTAAGGAAAATCGAAAAAGAAAATCTAAAATATCCTCAATACGTAAAGATTCTCGCAGCTTCCGTCGTGAGTGGCTTCTCCCTCGTCTTGTTTAATGGGCAATGGCATGACTTTTTTTCTGCATTCATCGCAGGTGGTGCTGGTTTTTTATGTGTAAGTTATATACATCATTTAGTAGACATTAAATTTTTTACAGAATTTTTAGCCGCTCTAATCGTGGCCCTAACGTCCTATCTTTTCTCTTATATTGGTTTCGGACATGACCTTCCTAACATTATTGTCGCAAGTATAATGCCGCTAGTACCTGGCCTTCTGATCACTAACGCTGTAAGAGATTTAATGGCCGGCCATCTTGTTTCTGGGTTATCAAAAGGAGCAGAGGCAACCTTAACTGCATTTGCCATTGGGGCGGGTGTAGCGGTTGTTTTTACACTCTTTAATTAAATCGAGGAAAACACGGTTATGATTATACAGCTGTTCACAAATTTCATTGTTTCAGGTGCCTTTGCCGTAATATTTAATGTACCGGAAAAGAATATCGTGCAATGTTGCATTGTTGGTATGGCAGGCAGACTGTTGCACAGTGCGTTGATGAACCATGATTATGATACAGTGCAAGCTACATTAATCGCCTCATTTTCCATTGGCGTCATTAGCCAGATATTTGCTAAATTCTATAAGACCCCGGTCATTGTATTTAGCATATCAGGTATCCTTCCGCTAGTACCAGGTGGCTTAGCCTTTGAGGCAACAAGACATTTTGTTGAAGACCATTACAACTTAGGAATTCAGAATGCCGTAAAAGCCATTATGACGGCAGGTAGCATTGCGGTTGGACTGGTATTGTCAGAAGCGTTCATGCAAATTTTAAAAATAAGAAAGAAATTTCGATCACATGGTTTTGGCGAGTGAAAGGTTACCTTCTATAAAAAAAGCGAGTTCGGTGCTTTTGGCATCGAACTCGCTTTTATAAAATTGAAGGTTTTGCCCAAAGGTTTTTTGGCTGAAGAAACTAGAGTTTTCTGGGTTCATTCAATCCATTGGTCTCGGGCCTGCATCAAGCCCGGAATTTTCAACTGTCATGATAGGGCGAACCGTAATATCGCTTATCACACGGATTTGACACGATAACCGTAAACAATCATCTATCAATTGATAGTCTATATCTTTATTGTCAAAGGCTTCTTTTTCTATATCGGTTACATCCAAATATTCACCTGATGAAATTTCTACTCGACAAGTTGTACATTTTGCTTTTCCTCCACAGCGGTGAAGTATATGTACCCCATTTTCCTCCAGTGCCAAAACTAACTTTTTTCCCGTCTCGACTTCAAACTTTCCTTTACCTAACACGGTTACATAAGGCATTTTATACCTCCAAATTTAAAACGGTAAATTAATGCTATTTAATATGCCCGTTAAAGAGGTGTCTTATAAATTAAATCTTAAGATGCCGTTTTGCAATTAAATTTTCCAGGAATCAGAAAAGAATTCCAACCACTAAAAAGCCGGATGAAATTTGGTTCCGATGAAATACCAACATGCAAATGAAACTGTATAAAGGCCGTTTGCTACCAAACTCTTTTTTAAACCGGCCAATTTAAGCTCAATAAGAAACCTAACAAAAAAAGCGCCTAAATTCTTCCTGGTTTAAGGCACCCTTTCATTTAAAATATTTACTGCACAATCGGTTTCCTCCATTATTTTGTACGTGAAATCAATTAGTTTGTTTTTTAATAATGTACAATGAAAATCATATGGGCTGTCATCGTACAAAACAAAAGGAAGATATCTCGGTATTGCTTCACCTAAACCGAGGTTATTTTCGGATAGCACCCAATCTATGCTTTTCCAATCTAAAATACCTTCCTCCGTCTTTATTGGGGTTTTATAACTAAAGTCAGATGGAACCTCAACAAGATATATATAAAAACCTCCAGCGTCATTGTTATCTACTGTCCAAGTGACTTTCCCTTTGTAGTTTATTTGGTACTTCCTTATATCTATTGATGTTTCTTCATAAACCTCTCGAATTACACATTCCAACGGAGTTTCATCACCCTCTATCTTCCCGCCTGTACCATTCCAAAGCCCCTTCGCTGGCGAAGAGTTTCTATTTAATAAAAGCAGTTCATTATTTTTCTTTATCAGACAGAGCGTCATACCTACCATCAAATAATTTCTCCATTTCTTGTTTGAATTTATGGAGCTAAAACCACCATTTTTCCTGAGGGAGTAAAACTGTTTTTAGATTAAAGTTTTCCTCAAACCAATCCTTGATCAGGGTTTTATGGACCAGATATTCTGATGCCGAATGGGAAACGCCGATTAATGACATTGAGGTATTCAAAGCATACTCCATCATTCGTTTGTATTTTTGCCTGCCATAGTCATTATCAATATGGCAGTGGATTTCGCCGGTAATATAAGCTTGAACGCCGTTTTCTTCGGCTTCCTTCATCCAATCCACGACATCACCGCAGCCGGCAACGACCGCAATTTTTTCAATATCGGTTTTCTTCTTACCCTCAAAATCAACATAGGGAATTTCGAAAATAGTTTCCAAATCAGCAATCAGATTGTCGGTGCTTGTTTTTTCGATCGTACAATATAAGACATACTCACTTTTCGCTCTTACTGATTCTTCATCAAGAAGTTTCGCGTTCAGCATTTTTGCGATAGCAACATTTGTCCCTAATTGTTTATGGCAATCCAATGGGATGTGGCAAGTATAAACGGAGAGATTTTTCGCTTTCATTTGCTCGATGTATTTCTCCTGGATTGGCACGAAGCCTCGTCCCCAGTCTCCTCTGGGATCTCCACATTCCATTAATAAGGGATGGTGCATGAAGAGCAAGTCACCGCTATCGGCTTCCTCAATAAACCGTTCCAATACCTGATCGGTAGGAAAAACAGCTAGGAAAATTTTCTCGACATTTTCAGCCCCTTTGATCATCAAGCCATTAAATAACTCTACGAAGTCTTTTTCAAAAGCTGCCTTCCAATCAAAACCAATAGGCTCATAAACCATCGGGATGAACCGGCTGAAAGAAGCATCTTTCCCAAATGTTTGTATTTCGAGTTCAGTGTCCAGTTTAGATACTATGTCAGCGAGATTAACCATATAAAAGCATCGCCACCCGGGAATTATTTTAACAAGTACCTTAGTCTTACGAATCCTCGGTCAGCTACCGTGCCTAAAATACTTGCCGTAATTCAATCTGGCCTTCGCCATGGCCTTGCGGGTCAGGCATCCTCATGGCCCATTCGATGGCTTCTTCCTTCGAGTTCACATCAATCAGAATGAACCCGGCTACTAAGTCATCCGATTCCGTAAACGGCCCCTCCGTAATCACAGGCTTTTCCCCTGGTATCGGAAACGAAATGCGCATCCCATTTGAACTTGGATGGAGCCCTTTAGCCATAACCCGTACGCCTGCCTCAATTAATTCCTCATTGTACTTCGTCATCGCTTCCATGAGCTCAGGGCTCGGAAGATTTCCTGCTTCCGAATTCTTCGAGGCTTTCACAATCAGCATAAACAACATCAACATTTCCTCCTTTTCAAAGTCGCCTTTTTGACCTCTTTATAACTCCGACGAACCGGTTTCTTAAAGAATTCAACAAAAAAAGGGTTAATCCTTCTTGGAATAAAGCTCCTGAATTCTTATTGATGGTCAAATTTTCGAATAAATTAAATAACGACTAATTTACGAACATTCATGTTATTTGACAATAAATCATTCGTCTATTAAACTGATAATTGTGTTTTAAAATCTAAAATGAAATAGAAATTAACTTGTTTTTTTCTTTACGACTTCAAAGGGGGAGTTTAGGAAATGGATACTGTTTTCGATTATGAGGATATTCAGCTTATTCCGGCGAAATCGATTGTAAAAAGCCGTTCTGAATGTGATACATCTGTAGTTTTTGGCGGTCGTACGTTTAGGCTGCCAGTAGTACCGGCAAATATGCAAACCATTATTGATGAGAGCCTGGCAATTAAATTGGCAGAGAACAACTATTTCTATATCATGCATCGTTTTCAGCCTGAGAAGCGAATTGATTTTGTAAAAGATATGAGATCTCGTGGTTTATATGCTTCTATTAGTGTTGGGGTAAAAGAAGACGAATATCGGTTCATTGAGCAATTGGCAGAGGAACAATTAATTCCTGAGTATATTACAATTGATATTGCCCACGGCCATTCCGATTCGGTCATTAGTATGATCAAGCATATAAAAAAGATTCTTCCTGAAAGCTTCGTGATTGCAGGCAATGTTGGAACACCAGAGGCAGTACGGGAACTGGAAAATGCGGGTGCGGATGCGACAAAGGTTGGAATTGGACCTGGGAAAGTCTGCATTACGAAAATTAAAACAGGTTTCGGAACCGGCGGCTGGCAGCTGGCTGCGGTAAGATGGTGCGCAAAAGCCGCGAGCAAACCAATTATTGCGGACGGCGGTATTCGTACACATGGCGATATTGCAAAATCGGTCCGTTTCGGAGCGTCAATGGTCATGATTGGTTCGCTTTTTGCCGGCCATGAAGAATCACCTGGAGAAACAGTTGAAATTCACGGAAAGCTTTATAAAGAATATTTCGGCTCAGCTTCCGAATTTCAAAAAGGCGAAAGAAAGAACGTCGAAGGCAAGAAAATGCATGTTGAGTATAGGGGCCCGATCAAGGACACTCTCATTGAAATGGAGCAGGACCTTCAATCATCGATTTCGTATGCTGGAGGTAACAAGCTATCCGCCATCCGGAACGTCGACTATGCGATAGTAAAGAATTCGATTTTTAACGGTGATAGAGTCTATTAAGGAAAATGGAAAGCAGTGGATACGATTAGAATCCACTGCTTTTCTGTGTTTAAGATTCCCCGGGGGGTTCGGCGTTATTATCCGGGTGTTCGGCGTTATTACCCGGGTGTTCGGCAAGATTAACCGGGTGTTCCGCATTATTACCCGGGGGTCCGGCAAGATTATTCGGGTGTTCCGCAAGATTACCCGGGGATTCGGCAAGATTATCACGGGATTCGGCAAGATTACCCGGGGGTTCGGTAAAATGCCTCCACATACTTAAGTTTAATTACAAGAATGCTACCACGGTTAACTTTGTTATTTTCTTAACTATATAGTTTGCATCTGATCCAACTCCACGTATGGTTGCAGAAGAAAATGAACGTTGTCCAGAAAGGCCTATATAATATAGGCCAGAGATTGTGGTACTTACACCTTTATTGTGTATTGGGTTTCCAAATGAATCAATTGCATTTATTAAAGATGATAGATAGTTGACATTAGGACGAAAACCAGTGGCATAAATAATTGTATCCACTTTTTCTTCCCTTCCGTCACCCCATATTATCCCATCTTCAGTAAACTTTTTAAACATAATTTTCCTCTCGGGATTCCCCTTTGATATGGCTTGTTTATATATCCCCGTATCTATAATTGAAGTATTCATAGAGAATTTTCGACCATAAGGAAGAATATCTACCCCCGTTACTTTAAACCAAAAGTGAATGTCCTTTCCAAGAATTCTTTGGGGTTTAAATGTTATCGGATTTCGAGTGGCGATTGATACGTTTGAAACTTTTGATAATTCATAGGCAATTTGAACAGCCGAGTTACCGCCACCAACTACAACTATGTTTTGATTTTCATACTCATCTGCATTTTTGTATTGGCTAGAGTGAATTATTTTCCCTTTATATATTTCACTTCCATCAATTTTTGGTATATTTGGACAAGAGAAAGCACCAGTAGCTGAAATGACGGTTTTTGAATAATATACATTTTCATTTTCTGTTGATATTACAAAAGAGGATCCCTCTTTTCTCACTTCTATAACTTTTTCCTCAGTTCGAATATTTAAGTTAAAATGATTGGCATATTGATTAAGATAAGAAATAACCTCATCCTTTGTGGGGTATCGATTTGGATTCCCAGGAAATTTGAATCCTGGAAGCGATGAGTATCGTGCAGGTGAAAATAATCTAAGACTATTGTAATATTTAGTCCAAGAACCAGCAGTTTGATTACTATCTTCAAGAACAAGATACTTTAAACCCTTTTTGTGTAAGTAATACGCCGCTGCTAAACCCGCCTGTCCTGCTCCTATTACAATTGAATCGTATGATTTCATCAATTAATATGCCCCTTTATATATCGCAATTTAACGATATGTTTTATCAAAAAATGAACATATAGATATTCCTACATGTTCTATTTACAGCAGTTAGTCATTAATTGATTAAAGTCATGCAATAGCTGCATAATTTTGTTTTTATGGGGTGAATAATATACAACCTTTCCATCCTTACGAGATAAAAGTAAACCTGCTTTTTTTAATATCGCTAATTGTTCGGAGGCAGTGGATTGACCTATACCGACTAAATCTGAAACTTCATTTACAGTTACTACATTTCTCTCCAAAAACAAAAACATAATTTCCTGTCGCTTTTCACTTGCAAGTGCTCTAAGAAATTGATGGATTTCTTCATTTATCAATATTTATTCCTCCTTTTAAACAATTCGTTATATCGGGATTTAACGATATTTAATACATCAATAATATTTTATTTATCATCAACTGTCAACCCGATTTTACTTCTTACGACTTTAAATTTTATCGTATAAATGATTTCTTTTTCTTAGACTTTCCCCAGCTTCATAAGTGGCGACACCAAACTAAATTGCTGTTTTTATACAGTTTTCTACCATGTTTTCAATTTCCAAAGGGACGCCCTACATCGTCCTTAATTTTTGATTAATTAAAACTATGTCACTATTCTTGTTAAACAAAACTCCCCTAGCTGTTTAATAAGGAGGTCACCAATAAGGCCGGTTAAACTTCCTCGATTACACCCGTTGGTTTAAGATGAATGCTAAACAACAAATTCACTTCATAAATAGGAGAGGTGTGCAGCTTCATTTCCTTTTTAAGATGGTGTTCATTTAGTTACCACCCATTACCATTTTTTTATACACCGTTAATAAGAAAAAGGCTGTTAAAACTAACAGCCAAAATCTTAAACCAAAGGATCAGTTAGTGCGAAGAACCTTTTCAATATCGTGAAAAGTATGACCTTCATTCTCTAATACGACTCTTGCTTTTTCAATTGAATGATTTTTAACAAGCAGGTAATCCGTATTAAAGGTTGAAATAGCAAAGATACTGATGTTATTTTCGCCTAATGGATTTGCTAATGAAGATAATATTCCAGTTAAGCTAAAGTCTAAAACTCCCTCTACTTTAATACACTTCCAATCGTTTTCAGCATCCGTAAAAACTTCGTTCATGGGCAAACATTCTGAAGGACATACGATAGACAGTTCCTCATCTGTTCTCGTAATAGAGAATACATCAGAGTTTAATGCCCAAGATGGTATTATTTCGGTTGGAGGATATTTTAAAACGGAAAAAGTTTGATCTAAAATTTTTAATTTCATATCTTTAAAACACTCCTTTTCGAAATTATACCATTGATTCTTTCAAACCCTTGTTCCATTGAACTGCTCGTATGTTTAAAAAGAAGTTTAACAAAATATGCGGTAATCCTTAATGGATCACCGCATCGGTTTTAACAAGCATTATAACTTATCAATGTTCAATAAGCGTTTATACCTTTCTCTTCTTTCCTTTTCCAGCCTTAATCGTTCGTGTTTCATTGTTCTTTTTGATCTCTCTAGAGATGACAAACCGGTCACTTCAAGAACATTTAATTCCACATTTAAAATCCAATCATTTACTTTAATATCGTTTGGGTACTCAATCTCACCTATATTCTCTTCCGCATCTACTTGAATGAATGTACCATCTTTTAAAAAGAATTTATAGCTTAAACCAATCGTCAGTACCCCCAACCGTTCTCCTAGCTCACGATGAGTAATCTGTATAATTTCCCCGCGAACTTCTTTGTCTTCAGAGGAAACTAAATCATTTGCAAATGTTTTTTCATCTTTATCTAGATAGAAGTAATCTGTATCACCGATAATTATGGTTTGGTCTAATTCATACCAGTTTGGTTGCCAAGTCAAGATCATATTACCCCACCTAAAAAACAGTTTTATCTGGTTAAACTAAACAATTAGGACTTCTTCAAAAACGGGATAATCACTAATGAGGCTCAGCTTCATGGATACTTTAAATCACCTTCATTAATTGAATAAGATAAGGCTGCATTTTTGGCATTCAGCCCTTAAGGTAAGCACCATAATAGTTAAGAAGCATATATACTTTAATCTACCATTACTCCCCATCCATCCGAATATCCCCCAAAAGGTTCGGATAATTCATCAAGACGTTTTTGTATATCAATAATATCTTGGTGATTTAACAGCATTCTTACAAAACAGTAGCAAGTCCACTCTTCTGATTTTTCATCTTGTTCTAATTCACTATTAAATCCATCCTCCCTCAATAATTTTAATATTGCTTCACCACTTTCTTTATCTGGAACCGCAACAAAAAAATCTACATTTTGAGGTTGTTTAAAATCAACGCCATCCTCATATAGATTTTTCAAAACTTGTCCATCTGCATCATCAGGGAATTTTTCAGAAAAAAAATCCAATATAATCTCTCCTTCATTAGTACATGTTATATTCTTAATGAATTTTTCAAACTAATCATTATTAAAAAATTGTCCTTAAAGAATTCCACAAAAAGGCGCCTTAATCCTTTTCGGATCAAAGTGCTCAGCGTTGAAGATGGTATAATTTTTTCAAAGTATTACAGCTAAAAAATTTCCTTTTAATATTGGAAAAAAAGACTACCCGAACAGGTAGCCTAATTATCCTATCGTATTATAAAGTTAACCAACTACTTGTTTTCTAAAGATGCCACAATGACCGCCCGTTCTACTTTATGGAGTTTAATTTTAATTAGATGAAATGCCCTTCCCACCTTTTGTAATTAAGGTGCTGATTCTTTCCATTCCGGTAATAAGTGGTTTCGCACGGCTTATTAATGTTCGGGTAGCTTCAAGGCTAAGAGACGCTTGATGGGCATTTTCATTGCTCCACACTTCATAAACATACACAGAATTTGGTTCACTTTCAGAAATATTTACAAGATAGATCTCGCATCCCTCAAGATTCTTCATGGATTCTGCTGCTTCTAACAAAATATCTACCATTGTGTCACGTTCGCCTTCTTGTACCGTAAACTTACCGAACAAACTGAATTTACTCATTATGGCCCTCCTTAATTTCGTCATGGGAACCGCTCAACGCTAATAAGGAATTCAACAAAAAAGGTGCTTAATCCTCCTGGAATTACAAGTTAAGCTCCAAGCCTACAATGGACAACCATCGAAACACTATCTTTAGTATATGCATCCTTCTTCCACGACCCATACAGGTAAACCAGTTCAAATCCGTGTTCGGCTAAGATTCTTTCTAACTCCATCGGAAAAGTATACCTTAGGGAAATAGAATCCTGTTTTGATTCAATTATTTGCCCTTCTTTTACCACATCATATGTTGTCGTACAGTGCAAAATTTGCGTCTGATGATGATAGGTTTCGCGATGTTTCTCAATTACTAGCTGATGATCACTATTTGTATAGCGTTTTTCCGATTCTTCCACAATTGCCAATTCAGCTAATATTGGATTTCGTGTATCGAAAATAAATTCGCCGTTTGGTTGCAAATGACTCTTTACCGATTGAAAAAGCTCGTTCTGACTTTCATTTGTTAAGAAATGTTGAAATGAGTTTCCGGTCATAAAGATCAAAGGTACCCTGTCATGTAAATTCAACTTCGTGCAATCTTGCTGCAAAAATTGAATGTTTAACCTCTCTTTTTCGGCCTTTTGTTTTGCTAAATTTAGCATGCCAGCATGAATATCGACACCGACCATTTTAAGGCCTCTTTTAGCCATAGGAATGGTTAAACGTCCTGTTCCACAGGCTAATTCAATAATAGGAGAAGTCTCCTGCTCTATACATTCTAAAATATAGTTCAAGTCCTCTTTGTAATCATTGTATAATTCATCGTATTTCAGGGGATCTTCATACTTCTCCAAATTATTTTCAAAACAGTTGACACTCATTTAAAAGCCTCTTTTCGAATTAATTTACTCTAGGAAACCTACGCGAATTTTTAACAAAAAAGCGCCTTAATCCTCCTTGGACTAAAGCTACCCAATGGTTTAAGTACGATTCTTACCTAGCCTGGTTTAGGTCAAGCATTAAAATGCGTTAATTTTCATCATAAACAACCTCACTAAGCAAGCCTTTGTTCTAACTCATCTTTTTGGCGCAAGTGATGACGAAAATGCATTCCGACCAAATCATACCATTCCCTTGCATTCAGCCATCCGAACCCTCCATGTTCGACTTTATAATTTGGGTTTATCTTATCCACTTTCGATTCCCATTGACTTAATCTTAGAATTACTTGATCCAATCTGCTGATAAGAACGTGATTGCTATCTGAATTATTGGGTGGAGCGTTTAGTTCATCCGGTAATTTAATTTTAATTGGCGGAAACCCTCCAATCTTAAATAAATGCTCACCAAACTCCGTCTTCCCAAGGGGCTGTTCTTTATTTAACGTGGCACATGTTTCCATATTGTCTAGATACTCATGGGCAACGAGGATTAAATGGTCATACATTTGCCCAATAGACCAAACCTCTTCTTCAGATTTATATCTTAGCTGTTCCAAAGAGTATTTTTGAAGCTCATTTTTATAAGTATTAATCAGTTTAAGTTCGCTCAAATTAATTCCTCCTTTGGACTAATTAAATTTTGATATCTTTGTATATAAAACAAAGTATGCAATATTCGATTACAAATACCTTCATTACAGGAATGCTTACCTATTGCTTCATTAATTTTCTTCGCAAGCGGCCCTTTAGCCAAGATCATTGCTAGGCACTCTTTTTTACTTTGTTACGAATTGTTTTTTCCCTTAATAGGTTCGTCCCGATTACGCCAAAAATAATGAATAATGAGCCGATTATATGGAAATAAAATATTTCTTCATTCAAAATTAATCCCCCGGCAATGATTGAAATAACGGTAGACATATTCGAAAAAACGCTCATTTGCGAAGCCGGAATCTTAGATAGAATATAATTAGATAACAATGAAGTTACGAATGAAGCTAAGATCCCGAGAAAGAGAATAGAGCCAAAGAAGTTTAAATCAGACCATGGGATTAACATTGAATTTAAATTTTTACTTATTAAATGCCTGGATATCGATAGTGTGTTAAAAAAGAAAAAACCTACCATTAACATAAAATATGTGATTTCAATTGGTTTATATGACTTTACTAAAGAGCGGGTAAGGACAGTATATCCTGATAATGATAAACAGGAGGCTACAAGGAGAAGGACCCCATTCCAATTTGTATTAGAAAATGAAGTTCCTTTCATAATGAATATAAATACGACTCCAAATACGGAAAAGAAAATTGAGATTTTTTGATAAATTGTCGTTCGTTCTTTTAAAAAAAATGCAGCTAATATTGTGGTTAAAATAGGGATCGTTGCGAATAGTATGCCTGCTTCTGATGACTGAACCGTTTCGAGACCATAAGCCTGAAAGACAAAGAAAAGGGTTGGATAAAGGAGTGTTAAGGGTAACAGTTTTTTGTATGTTGTGGCCTTAAACTCTAACTTTATTATTTTTAACACAATTAATAATGTTAACGTGAAGAAACCAATCGTAAAACGGGAAGCTAATGTATCTAATGGATTAGATAGTGTGACAGCCTTCTTAGTAAACAGAAATGATAATCCAACAATGGAAGCATTCGTTAAGGCACTCAAATAGGCTAAATAAATACCGTTTTTCATACTAACACGCTCTTTCTGTATAAGTTTAGCCATATTGTACTGCAGAAGCCAATTCATAACCTCATTAAATTGGTTTAAATAAACTACGACTTTAGGCTGTCTCCTATAATTCACCTTCCAATAAGGAATTCAAAAAAAAACGCCTTAATCCACGGGATCAAAGCAGGTGATGGAGACATTTTCATGATAAGGATTTACTGTCTATTTCCAAGTGTATCTCTTGATCGTTTAGTTTTCCAAAAATAGGGTGTAGCCAGCACGTTATATTCGTTATTATGGTGATGATCCCAAGAACCGTAAATAATAAGGGAATGGAGAAGGCTTCTGCAAACAATCCTCCTAATGCCGCACCAAAAGGAACCCCTGCCTGGGCAAGTAATATCCTCACTGAAAAGACTCTGCCCCGCAAATGTTCAGGAACCCTGCGCTGGTACAGTGTTGTATTATTGATGTTAAAAATAATCGCAAATAAACCTTGCCCAAGTGAAAAAACTAGCGCTAATCCATAATAGGGGGTCCAAGCTAACCCGATTAAAAATAAACCATTCAGAAGTAACGAGCCTAGCATGACCTTTTTCCGATTCTTGGGTTCCTTCACTATTCCCATTAGCAATGAACCACACACCATACCGAATGAAAAGGCTGATGTAAACAATCCATATTGAAAAGCCGTTCCACCTAATTCATCGGTAATATAAGGCAAAAACATTGGCTGTGCAGCGCCTGAGCAAAAATTAAAGACCATCATCATGATTCCAACCCAAAATAATACAGGGTAAACTCGAAAAAATTGAAGCCCCTCTTTGAATTGAATAAACCAGCTTTCCTTTTGTTCAACACGTTGTTTTGTAGAGCTGGGATTAAACATTAGTAATAATCCTGCAGCTCCTAACGCAAGTATAAGGATGATGAGAACGAGCTCGACACTAAATGCGGATATCATGATGCCCCCTAATGTTGGACCCAAAAGAGTCAACAGTTGTCCTGTGCCTTCTAGAATCGAATTCCCTTTCGATAATTTATCCTTTGGTAAAATATCAGCAGTATAGGCCATGCTAGCAGGATAAAACAAAGGCTGCGCCAGCCCAATAGCAATTGATACCATGTACAAATGCCAGAATTCCAACAAACCCAGCGGTAATAGGATGGCTGGAATGAGAAATACGGCTGCCCGAAACCACTCTGAAAAGATCATTACTTTTTTACGATCCCATCGATCCAAATACGGGCCCGCAAACATTTGAATGACGATATTAGGAAGCATGAAGGTTAGCCAAATACTCCCCATCGCTATCTTTGAACCTGTCATTTCATAGACTAGCCACGATACAGCAAAAGTTGCAAAAGTGCTTCCTAAACCCGAAGCCCCTTGAGCCAACCAAAGAAACACAAATTTTCTATCTCTGAATAATTCCCTCATTACTCGATTCCCCCAACGCTTATCAGGCATTTCTGTTTATCAACTGCTTGTAAACTGATTAAATGGTATGCACTTTACTTTTAGCAAGCCCAATAAACTAAACTGGGTTCGTAAAGAGGTTTACTCATATTGAGCAAAACCGTCCTGGTAATAATTTCAACAAAAAAAGGCGGATTTCCTTCCTTGGTCATCGCACCCTTTCAAAAAGAAATTATTTAAAAATCTTGGAAACTTAATCTTTATTTGTCTCCCACAAACCTAACCTGCTTCTTCCACTTTTAATCCAGTGACAACTTTCAATATTCTTTTTTCACGCACATGACAATTGATCGTATGAATCCAATTATGAGAATAAGAATTCCATTCGCTAAAGTTAAAAGACCCAAAATAGCACCGCCATAGCCGGCTCCTTCTCCTGTCCCCCCGGAACTCCAGTCATAAAAGTGAAGGAATAATGCGCCACTGGATAATCCAATGACTGGTGCGAGTATAATTATAATGGTGCCCGATACATATAGACTTAATTTTCCTTTTTTGAAACATATAACAAAAGTAACATTAAGCAGTATTAAGATGAAGATAACTACAAGCAAAATCAAAGTATCAATAAGATATCCCCTCCGCTATATGCTTTTTTTTACTCTCCTCATAAGGGAAATTAAACAAATTTTTTTACCGACTTATTTTACCGAGTGTGACCTTTCAGCAATTTGAACAATTTTATTTATAACCTGACTAACATTTTCGTTATCTTTTATTACAAATAAATGGTCTGCATCACCTTCTATTGGATCAACAACATCATCATTTAAAGATTCAATTTGTTGTCTAACCAGAACTTCCTCGAAATTTGAATATGCCCCCCGGAATATATTCGTACTTCTTTGGCTATTAATCACTCGTTCATGCAGAACAACATCAGGAATATCGAAATGAACCAAGATTCGAATAAACTGTTCACTAGCAAACAACTCTTCAAGCAAGTAGTATCGTCCTTTTCGACTTCGATTTGAGTTACAAAGAATCAGGTGAAAATCCGTATTTTCTTTGGCATAATCGACAATAAGCTTTGAAAGAGAATGCTTAAGAGTATTAGGTCCTTGCTTTGGCTGTAGATTTTTATAAAAAGTATTAATAAATTCAGCGTGGTTATCCTGGTCCATTACAAAAGAGTTATGTAACTGTTTTTCTAAGGCCCTTGCAAATGTAGTTTTTCCGGAATGGGTTTTACCTACTGTAATAATGACCAACCTTTTCAAAACCTCAACTCCTTCTAGTTAGGTTAGTTATTATGTATTTCATCAGAATAAGCTCGGGTATCTGACAATCAAAAGGCTAAAATCACACCTTTTGTCATGGATATGTCCAACAACGATTCCTGCAAACAGCCGGAGCCCATTTTCATTAAAAAGGCCTTAATCCTTCGTGGACTAAAGCGACTAAGTTAAAACCTGCTTATCAAAACCTACCTAATCCCACTTTCTAAACGATACTTCTAAAATAAATTCATTTTCATGGACATTAGCAACCGCTTTTCCTCCTTGCTGGGTAACAAGTTGCTGAACGATATGAAGCCCTAATCCAAGATGAGTACCCGTTCGACTAGAATCCAGCCTGAATGTCCTATTAAATATCTCTTGGAGTTTCGCAGCATTCATGTTCTCAACATCATTTACTGCCCTTAGCCAAATATAGTCTTCTTCCTCTACGAAGCTAATTTTCAAATAACTTTTGGCATATGTTAAAGCATTTTGAATAATGTTGGTTACAATCCGTACGGTTGCTTTGTTGTCAGCAAGAACAGCGGGTACAGGACCTTCATCCATTTGTACCTCTAGCTGCTCTTTCTCAAAATCTTCATAGAACATTAGCATCGTTTCCACAACAATTTGATCTAGAAACTGTTTTTCAATGGTCAATTTCTTGTCCGAGGAATCGAGTTGAGAGAGTTCATAAAACAAATCTACAATCATAGTAAGATTATCGATTTTCTTCTGAATAATTTCTAAAAACTCTTTCCTTTCTACTTCAGATATAGATGGGTCTGTTAATAGCTCTGAAAATCCTTTAATCGATGTTAAAGGCGTTCGTAAATCATGGGAGATATTTGTGATTTCTTGCTTTAGTTCCATTTCTCTTCTCTCGACGGACTGCTGGTTCTCTTTGAATAAGTGAATCAGCTGGTTGATTTCCGCAGCAAATCGGGCCAAGTTTTTATTATGGGTATTTGTACGAACTAATTCATTTGTCCCGAAATTTTCACTGATTTCCTCTAATTGCTTTGTCATCCTTTTGACATCCCAATGGAAAAGCAGAAGCATGCAGACGGCAACAATCAACAGGAAAACCAAAATCAGTATAATCAGCCAGCTGCCCACTTTCAATCATCCCTTCACCATCAATCGATGTTTTTAGTTGCGAACTTTTTTGCTCCAATGAGTAAAGAAATTACGGAAATGCCGATACCCACAACCCAATATTTGTAATCGAATTGGACTGCGTCATCCAAGAAACTCATTAAGTTATCCTTTAACAATGAATGCGGTGCATATTTATATAACTCGTTTAAGCCTGAAATCGGACGGAAAACCCGCAGCATGTTCCCGGAAAGTCCAAAAATAAAGAACACCACGATAATAATGTAAACATCTCCAACCCTAAGCATCTTCAACGTATGAGTTAGGAAAAATCCGCTTAGGACAATTGGTGCCATATTGACACACGCTAGCAGAAAATTTCTTATCGCCTGATTATCCCCAGCAAATATATTCTCACCTAATACAGCCATAAAAATTATCCCAACGACACAGATCAGCAGAAAATAACTTAACGTCAGGATTAACTTAGACCAGAAGATAGTATTTCGAGAAATACCGAAAGAAATCGATTGCTTCATCAGAGTCAGATCTTTTCCAGTGAGAAATGAATTATAGATTAGCCCTACGATTATAATCATTAATCCGCTACCAACCACATTTGAATAGAAAAATTTACTGGTCGCGTAACGAAAATTCGGATCAGACTGACCAGAAAAATAAAGGACGGCGGCTGCAGCGGCAATCAGAAATAAACATATTACACCTGTTAGATGCGGCCCTTTTTTACGCAGCAGACGATAACTTTCGCTTTTCAGATAATTAATCATTTTTATTCCCCTCCACTAATCCTAAGAAGTATTCCTCTAGATTCAGAGCTTCGATGCGAAACTCCTTCACCATCACACCATTATCAACTAAAAGGCGATTGATAGCTCCACTGCTCTCTACATGATTTTGGATCGTGATGGCATGATTTGGAAGGACTTTGAACTGGATATCTGCATAGGCTCTTTCTAATAATTGTGCTGCTTTCACTGAATCATCCACCGTTAGGAGAATTTGTTTCCTGCTCTTCTCTTCCAGAGCCTCCTTGCTTAAATCATCAACGATTACACCATTTTTGATAAAAACAAAACGAGTCGCTAACAATTTCAATTCCGTTAAAATATGACTGGAAATTACTATCGTTATATTTTTTTCCTGATTGAGCTTCAACAATAATCTGCGGATTTCCATAATCCCCTCGACATCCAACCCATTGATGGGCTCATCAAGAACTAAACAATCGGGGTTGCTTAAGAGACAAAGGGCTATACCTAATCGCTGCTTCATCCCCATGGAATAATCTTTAAATCGTTTTTTCTTTTCATTTGCCAGACCGACAATTTCCAGGACTTCATAAATCCGTTTCTTTTCAATGACACCCCGTTGAATCCGGAAATATTCCAGGTTTTGAACTGCGGTAAAGTCCGGGAAAAATGCAGGTGTTTCAATCATAAAACCCATTCTTTTTTTCTCATTCTCGCTCTCTTTACCAGATTTCTCAAAGAGCTGAATCTCCCCAGTTGTCGGGAATAATTGGCCTGCAAGAATTTTGAATAACGTTGATTTGCCTGCGCCATTTTTTCCAATTAGCGCACAGATTTCCCCTTTTTTTACCGAGAAATCAAGAGGTTTAAGGACCTCATCATCCTTAAACTTTTTCGTCAATTGATACGTCTGAATGATGGTATTCATCTTTTCGACTCCTTCACTAATCCCTTGTTGTTTCCAGTTTAGCTTAGAAGCCTTTAAAATCCTTTAAGCAAAACATAAAGAAATCTTAAAGAATTCAAATTAGCATAAAACCTACTCCCCAAATGGTCTTAATATATTCTTCAGTAGTCATTTCGGAGATTTTCTTGCGGAGGTTAGAGACGTGGACGCTGATCGTATTATCATCCCCGTAATACGTCCCTTTCCAGATGCTTTCATAGATCTCCTTTTTCGAAAGGGCACGCTCTGGATTGTTCATGAAAAATGTTAAAATATCAAACTCAGCATTCGTCAGCTGCAGCTCATTCTCTTTTAACGTTACAGACCGTTTTTCCGTATTGATTTTGAGCTCACGCCATCCTATTTCCGCTGACAGCACCGGTTGGGAACTTGCCTTTCGTAATTGGACTTCGACTCGGGCCATCACTTCTTCCTGATGAAATGGTTTGGTTATGTAATCATCCGCACCCATTTTCAATACGTTTACTTTATTCTCAATATCGACTTTGGCTGATATGACAATAATGGGAATAGAACTCTTTTCTCTGATTTCTTTTATTAGTTCCTCCCCACTTTTGCCCGGTAGCATCAAATCCAATAAAATTAGATCAAACGTGTTATTTTGCAGCTGCAACAAACCTTCTGTACCCGAATAAGCTGCGACCGGTTCCATGTGCGATTTTGCCAAAATTACACTCAGTAGTCTACTAATCTCTTGATCGTCTTCAATAATTAAAATGCGTTTACCTTCATACATAATTATCACCCGTTTTTAGCAAGTAGCGATTTTTATTATTTTATTGATTATTCTAATTATAGCTTAGTAACAACTTAGGTATAGCTCTGTGTTTAATTTACTTTTACTTATCCTAATTTCAAAAGTGGTGTAGGATGGATGAAACATAGTCTATTAACAAAAAAGCCGCCATAAATGGCAGCATTAACTCACGTACTCGTTATCGGCTGATCCTTCCTGGATCCACACCTCTATTGGTTGAGGATAACCGTATATTGTTATATTTCGAGAATTCAACAAAACAAGACCTTAAACCTTCTTGAATCAAATCACCGCTGAATAAGAAATTATTTAAAAACCCCGAAAACCAAGTCCATTAAAACATATAAAACGAAACAGATAACGATCACGATTAATCCATTCTTATTCTTGTTTTTGTAGTTCCTTATACCAACTAAAGTAAAAGACAGTATGAGGGAAAATCTCCAGAAGGGTAATAGTTCAGGAAAGTTAGTTGAATATAAAACCGTTATAACGACAAAAGCCCCTGCAGAGATCCAAGCCGCAATATCTAATAAGTTTGGTTTTTTCAATGAGCCACCTCTTTTTCAAAAACTTAAAAGAAATCAATTAAAACCCCGAGGTTCAAGGTATCGGTTATTAGTTATTATGTATTTCCTTCTTGGCTTTCTCGATTATTTTCTTTATCCTTTGTATAAGTCGGTCTATCGTACTGATTCCTGCCAGCTTGTTGTAAAATAACTTGAATTTGATAACCCGTGGTTATTGATTAGACACTTTAAGAATACCGATATAATCTGGTGCAAGAGCTAGATTGATTCGTTGCCCACCCTTTTCATAAGTAACAAGATGGCCGTCCTGGTCTATTTCTTTCCAACCGTTCTTTTTAATTACAAAGCGATAACTAATTGGGACACTTGTACCTGATGATGGCTCCCAAATATAATGTTTACCTTTTACACTATCGTTTTCCAAAGTCGCATCATTGGGAACTGGGAAATCATAAAAGTCTTGTAGAGTATGATAATGGTTATCTACATTTTCATAATAATAAAAACCTGCTCCAGTTATAATGGCAATACCAATTAACAGTGTTACTAATCGTTTCATAAAGTCCCCCATATTACTTAGTGATTTTAAACCAACCCACCAAAGCAGTTATTTTAAAAGAATCTGCTTCATACTTTTTATTGTTCCCATGTGCAGATTCTCATGGTTCATGTGAAAAACAAGCATATCTCCCACTGTTTTCAGGCCTAAGAAAGGTTCTTTTAATGGTTTATCGAGATGGCCCTTGCATGCTTTTTCTATAAGGTTCGGCTGTTCCTCCAGAAGAGTGATTAATTCATCCATTGACGGAGGCTGCTCTGTCCAATCTTCCGGCTTGCTCCCTCTCGGAAACATGAGATGATAAGACAATGGGAGTCGCCTCTCCTCATTGACCGATGGAAACATCGTGTGGTCCCAGCCTACTAAAATATGTCCAAAGTTCCAGTGGATGTTGTTATTATGGCTGTTCGGAATCTTGTCCACGATCTCCTCAGGAATTGTACGAAGCAATTCAACTGTCCATTTACGCCACAATTTCATTTGCTCAAATAATTGTTCTTCTTTCATAATTATTGCCCCCTTCGATTACGATTATACTAGGTTCATAGCGTAAACGTTCAGAACCTCTTTGGGCTCTATCTGATAATCCTGTTCTACCCAAAAATTTGAGCGGCAATTCCGTAATAGTTTCTGTTTCTAACTGGAAGACTAACAGAATTAAGCATCATGATTGGCGGTGTGGCAACGTTTTTAAAACCGCATTGCTCCAAAAAGCGCAGAAAATCCTGATTACCAGTTGGCACATCAATCCTTAATTTACCTGTATGTTTAAAAGCTAACCTATCAAGCAATAAAGCAGCTGTTTGAAAGTCAGGTGCCACAATAGGTCCTAACAGCAGATTCTCTGGTCCTAAAATAGATAGTCCATAACCAACAATTTTTCCTTTGGTATCTTTAGCTACTAAACATTGTTTAGATTGATTAATTCTGTAATGAAGAAAGTTACTTCTTTTATCCCCAAAAGCCGCTTTATCCAAATTTAAGACTTCAATAAAGTCATTTTCACTGTAATCTACAATGGAAACACTGTTCGGTTTTAAAGATTTAGGAGTTATGTAGCTATCACACAGAAATTTTTGAACGTGGCCGACTGTTTTAAATCCTATTTTTTCATATAGAGGTTTTCCTTCTTCAGTTGCAATTAACATGATGGAACAATCGGGTGAAACAGAGTCGATGCATTTTTGTGTTGCATCCTTCCCCAAACCTAGTCCTCTGAATTCTTTATTAACTATTACCATCCCAATTGAAGCCAATTTATTATCATATGGAATAATTGCGGAACTAGAAACAATTTCCCCTTTACCATTTTTATGGCCAAATATTTTTCCCGATGACATAACAGTTGCAATTTCATATTGATCATAATCCCATCGAACAGACCCAGACAATGCAATTAAACCTGGGATATCACTTTTATCAAATTGGACTAGGTTTAAGTTGCTTTTCCTATATATAGACATTTTTATTTCCTCTCACAATCTGATTCTCTTTAAATTAAGTACACCTCTCCTTTAGCGAATGTCCTCCAACCGATGCAGGAATGCAGTTTAATATGTAACTGCTCCACAAGGAACAAACGAAGTTTTCAGCTAAAGAATTCCTGTTTTAGAATACTCATTCTTAGACGATCCACAAATTGGCCGTTTCTTAATCTGTCTTGTCTTAAGATTCCTTCTTCTACGTAGCCCATTTTCTTATAAGATTTAATCGCTTTTTCATTCTCAATCTCTACTCTGAGCCAAATCTTGTTAAGCTCTAATTGATTGAATCCCCAAAGATGCATTTCATGCATCGCGGATAGCCCATATCCTTTGCCCCAATAACTTTTTTCTCCTAATGCGATTCCTAATTCCGCGTGCTTGTTTAACTTATCGATATTCTTTAAATCTATCCAACCGATGTGTTTACCTTCTTCAGTCATAATTGCTTTTTGTTCATACCCGTTTGTTTTATTTATGCACATTTTAATCCAAGCCTCAGTTTCTTCTTTGCTGAACGGAGGGTACTTTTCAGGCATATTTAAATGTTTCGTTACTTCTTTATCAAGACACCATCGGTATCGATCCTCTACATCATTTAGAGTCAATTCCCTTAATAAGACTTTTGGCAATTCAGTTGTCCTCATTATTCTTCTCCCCATGTTATTTATCTTATTAAAGATTTCAACAAAGAGGTGCCTTAATCCTTCCAGGACTAAATCCAAAAGACACCACCACTATATGTAGCCAAATATGTACAGCGGTCGAAGATTCCAAACATAAAAAAGACAGCGTAATGTTGATGATTTACGCTGTCCATTTGGTTATTCTTTATATTTTCACGACTTCTAAATAGCGAAGTTGATGGCCATCCATCTCTATAACCTTGAATTTGAACCCTTCAGCCTCAATTTCACTGCCAATGTCTGTGTCGGCATCTTGAGACAAGAACCAGCCGCCAATGGTACCTACATCTTCATGAGAAAAGTTTGTTAGCAGCAGCTTGTTCACATCTTCTATTAAAAGCTTGGCATCAAAAATGTAATGGTCCTCGCTTAATTTTCGAATATTGGGCACTTCATCTTCATCAAACTCATCCCTGATTTCTCCTACAATTTCTTCGATAATATCCTCAAACGTGACAAGCCCTGATGTACCGCCGTATTCATCGATAAGAATTGCAATGTGCGTCCGTTGCTTTTGCATCTTTATGAGCAAATCATGGATTGGTATTGTTTCAATTGCGTAAATGACAGGGTTTATGAACATATGAAGGTTCATTTGTTCTGGATTTAATTTCTTGGTGAAGTTTGCTGTTAAAAATTCCTTCACGTTAATGAAACCCAGGATGTGGTCCTTGTCTCCATCCACGACAGGATAGCGTGTGTATCTTTCTGTTTGGATAATATTCTTTATGGCCTCAAAAGAATCATTAATAGAGATTGTCACAATTTCAGTACGGGGAACCATGACTTCTTTGGCTACTCTTTCATCAAACTCAAAGATATTGTTCATGTACTTCAATTCATTCTTGTTTATCTCACCGCTTTTATAGCTTTCAGATAATAAAATTCTAAGTTCTTCTTCTGAATGGGCGGTTTCACTTTCGGATGCCGGCTTCAAGCCAAATAAACGAATAATGACACGGGCAGAGCCGTTTAATGCCCAAATAAATGGAAACATGATTTTGTAGAACCAAATGATTGGTACGGCAAAGGCCAGCGTGACTGCTTCAGCCTTTTGGATGGCTACCGTTTTAGGGGCCAGTTCCCCAATCACTACGTGCAGGAACGTTACAAGGGCAAAGGCGATTGCAAAAGACAAAACCCCAGTTATGGCTTCGTTTAGCTGGAAATACTCGAAAACCGGGTGTAGCATTCTTTCCACAGTCGGTTCCCCTAGCCATCCAAGTCCCAATGCTGTAATGGTGATTCCCAATTGGCAGGCAGATAGATACTCATCAAGATGGGTTGTTACCCTTTTGGCCGCTGTTGCACCTTTTCTCCCTTCGGCAATGAGTTGGTCTATCCTAGAGGACCTTACTTTTACAATCGCGAATTCGGTGGCAACGAAAAAAGCGGTTAAAGCAATCAATAAAGCTATAAGAAATAAGTTAATTGTCGTCAACGAGCAGTCTTACGTTAGTAAGACATACACCTCCTAATGTATTTGAATTTACTATGGCTCAAACCAGGCCACACATTATTGCCCTTATGTATTATTGAGCAATACAAGCAGTGATTGGATCAAAGAGATACTTTCTTTAGATAGGCTCTTCTTTATATCCTCCGGTTTAACATCGTCGAATTCCTGTAGCTTGGAAATAACCTTGGCTACATCTTCGTCCAGGTGCTTAATTTTTAACCGAAGTTCAAGGATATCGACTTCCTCAGAATACTTGCTTATTATTTCCCTTTTTATTTCATCCAATGACTTCCCTTGTTTTTTACGCTGTTCAATAAGCTCAATTCGTTCAATTGAACTTCGATCATAATACCGATAATTTGAAGCGGAACGTTCTGCTTTTAAAAGACCCATGTTTGTATAATAATCGATGGTTCTTTTGGTGACATTTGTCAATTCAGCTAATTCACCAATCTTTAATTTCTCGTTCCCAAGTGAAACCCTCCAAACTATAACGTTATGGTTATTGCTTGATTTTACATCGAAGGACGTAACCTATCAAACAAAACGAACTATAAAATCAATTGCTTACCCCTTTAAACGGAAAAATCGCCAAAATTCTTTGAAGCTTGTATTCTTTAAATTTTATTTACTATGGGGGCTGACAGGAAGTGTTTTTTTCGGAAAGTAGGTTCTAAACCGATCAAGAATTATGATGAAGGAACATATAATATGGACATGTCCTACAATGGAGATGGCTTATTATGTTCTTTTTCAAAAAAATGGTCGTAATCTTTATTGGAAGTTCCTTTTTGTCCATCGGGATTAATTTTTTCCTTGTCCCGTTTGAGTTGCTTGATGGCGGAATCATTGGGATTGGCCTCATTATCAACTATTTGACCGGGATTCAAGCGGGTTTTTCAATCATTATTTTAAGCATCCCCATATTTACATTGGCTTGGTTCATTAACAGAAGTTATTTTTATAATAGTTTGCATGGAATGCTCTTCTCATCGTTTATTATCGATTTGTTTGCAGCTTCCCACACTCCATTTATACCTCCTGTGTTAAGTTCGATTGTTGGAGGGATTTTTGTCGGATTGGGTATAGGAATCATGCTCCGCTTTGATACAAGCACAGGCGGAACAGATTTACTGGCTCAATTTTTGTCCAAGTTGTTTAACATCAATGTTGGGTTTATGATTTTTATCATCGATTCTCTTGTTATTGCTTTGGGCGGACTATTAATCTCAAAAGATACCTTTTTGTTATCCTGTGTCACCATCATATTCGTCGGTCTATCCACAAGCCTTTGTACTTGGAAAAATAGACACAAGGTTTATCCATGAAAATAAAAACGCACTCCAGGCTGACTGAAGTGCGGCTAGCTAATCTGATTCTTGTGTAATGGTTTCGATTAATTCATCACTGTTTGTGTATCCCTTGATAATATAGGTTTCTTTCTCTTCCGGTTCTTCAACAAACACAAACCAGAATGTTTTTTCATTTTTTGTGACTATTTTAGGCTCTATAACACTTGGCGTATTTCCATATTCAATCTTAATCTTTTTAATTGCTGAATTCGTTATTTCTCCAAAAAGCATCGGGAATGGAGATTTGGGACTGTACTTCGGAAGGTATTGACTGTATAGATTCCTCTCTAATGTTCCGGATGTTCCGCCCCTATCAAAGGTTGGCTCCCACCCAAAAAGGTTATTTTTCATAAATAGGGCCTCAAAACTCGCCTTAGCGGGCGGATTTCCCTTTATATTTGGTACATAAAAAAGTACTCTCCCGTGCTTAACTTCTTCGAGATGGACGATAGAATCAATTCTATCAGCTGGGATTGCTTTCTTAAAACCTTGTTCTTCACTCTCACAGCCGATTAGTAAAATTAAAAATAAAAGCAGTACAAAGACCCTTCTTATTTTCAGAGGAGCCCCTCCCTTCCGGCAAAAAGAGTTTTACATCTTTTAGATATCCCTAGTTCACCAGGCCCATATTATTTAATTTCAAAGGTAATCAAAAATTCTTACATCGACCGAATCGATGTAGCCTATTTCTTCATTTAAATCCCAAAGTTTTATTTCAGATGTTTCTTCATTTTCTTTGAAAGGTTGCAGTTGTTCAATTGTTGTAAAATAAACGGGGTTATATTTTATGTTGCCGTTCAATGTATTTTTCACCTTTAATAAACCTTTGAACTCTAGATTGGTAACATACTGTCCTGTTTCTTCATGTAGCTCTCTTATGGCACATTCCTTTGGGGTTTCATAACTTTCTCTTTTCCCTGAGGGGAGTTCCCATTGCCTGCGTAAGGTGTTATAGCATAAAAGGTACTTTCCTTCGCACATTAATACTGCAAAGGAACCTGCCAAGGGGTTATAGTCTTTTATGCTTGTCTCTTTTATATTAATAAAATCGAGAAACGCAAATCCATTTTCTTTTAACAATTTAATTGGAACCCCCTCCGCAGAAATAAGTTATTAATGATTTTTATTTCAAATAGAAAACAAGTTTAGTTGTACCTGTTACCTTTTCCATCGATATTGCACCAATGTCACGACTGTCTGTACTAATCCTTCTATTATCTCCCAGGACGAAAAGATGTCCTTTAGGGATGTTATCCGCGCCATGCTGTTTCCTATAAAATGATTTAAACTACAAAAGGCGTCTTATGAGAGATATCTCCCTCCAACACTAGCCTGTATTCTCTTCCGTCCAGTTCAACGATTGTAAGGCTTGTGTCGTGTATAAAAGGCGGATCCCACAAATTTTCAATTGGCGAGTTTTTGAAAATAGACAGCAAGGTTTTTATCATTACTGAATGAGTGACGATAAGAATATTTCCAACTTGATTATCCGCTTTAATCCTTTCCAGGGCCATTAGTGCTCTTGCGTAAACGGCACTAAAGGTTTCTCCACCCACAGGCTTAAACCGCTCGGGAGCGTTCCAAAAATGGTCAATCTCAATTGGATACGTCCCCTGGATTGAGTCAAGGGTTTGGCCTTCCCATTTTCCCAGGTTCATTTCCCTAAGATTATCATCGTAGATTACAGGAATATATATGTTTTTCTTTAGGAGCTCAGAGGTAGCCCTCGTTCTCCCGCTTGAACTTGAATAGATTGCTTGGAATTCTATATCTCTTAGTCTCTCGCTTAAAGAGACTGCATTCCCAATGCCATTTTCCGTTAGAGCAGAGTCCAGCCACCCCTGCATCCTTCTTTCCGTATTCCACACAGTTTCCCCGTGTCTGGTGATATAAAGTGTGAGCATCGCACGTTCTCCTAATGATTTTTCAATGTGTGCATTAATTGTTTCTTCATTGAATTATTCTATAAACAGCGGGTATATCCTCTTATTTTTAAGGTAAGAAACCTGATCTTTTGATAGCGGCTGCTACTGTACAAGGCATAGAAAAACCGCCTAAATCGGCGGCTTGTTCTCATAAATTATTCTTCTGTTCTTTCCCACTCATCATCAAGGACCAGTTCCCCATTTTCATCACGAATATAAGCAGTCCCCTGGAGCTGAGTTCAGCAGCGGAATTATGTCTCTGTCGAAATTGCAAATAGTGTTAAGTTTATAGACCGCATGGTTTTCAGGGTTATCCATATACTCGTCACTTTCATCACCCGCCATGAATCTCCAGCCACTATCCGGATTACCATTTTGGTAAGGCTCATCTCGGTACATAAAACCAACTTTGCACCCGTCCACTGTAATTCTGTTGGTAGCAATACAGCCTTCGTTGGAGTCAATCAATCTTTTGATATTTTCACCAGGTATATAGTATTTCTTTTTAAAACCAGACCTTAGGTTTCCCCTTCCGTTTAAGCTTATGTTCAGCTTGCCAGTCCTTCGGCAATCGATGGGTGGTTTCACTCTGCAAAATAATGAAAAGGAACTGCTTTGGAATTAGAGGCTATGAATTTTAGAGTCTATGTCCAAACATGTGGCAACTTTGGACAGACATCCCTTAGAAATTCATTTTGCTGTCCAAACATCGGGCGGCTTTGGACAGACTTCCCTTGGAAATTCATTTTGCTGTCCAAACATCGGGCGGCTTTGGACAGACATCCCGTGGAAATTCACTTTGCTGTCCAAACATCGGGTGGCTTCGGACACACTTCCCTTGAAAATTCACTTTGCTGTCCAAACATCGGGTGGCTTTGGACACACTTCCCTTGGAAATTCACTTTATTGTCCAAACATGAGGCAGCTTGGGACTCACTTGCCATTATAATAGCCTTTTATGTTTGGAAATTTGGACACTATTAAATGGATTCGCCTAAAAACCTCTGCATTCTTGAAAGAACCCTTTTTTCCCCCATTATTTTCATAATATCGAACAAATCAGGTGTATTGGTTCTATTAGTTAGGGCTACCCTAATTACCATTGCTACATCGCCAACGTGCCCTTTGTAATTGTCAGGACTCGCTTTATATTGTTTCATATCCTTTGCGTATCCTAGCTTCCCGGCAAGTTCCTTTATTTCTTGGAACCAGGCGTCCTTTTCATTATTGAACCTGTATGTTTTGCTGAAGCCCCGTACTATTTCTTTCGCAGCCTCCACACTTACATTTGCGGGTAACGTATAGCCACTCTGTATATCCACTTTAAACAAATCGTCGTAAAAGAAAGCAATCATTGGCTTCACATCTGACCACTTTGAATAATCTTTCCTCGGTTTCTCGGTTGTTCGGCCAATATTGAGAATGTTTACTGTGTATTCCTCATTTTTGCCAATTACAGTATAAAACTCAGGATCAAATTCCTTTGTCCACGCGCATAAATCGTCAAATACTTGTTTACCCTGCAGCCTGGAGATAACATCCTTGCTGATGTCGTTTAGTTTATCCATGTCAAATAAAGCACCGCTGGCATTCATTTTATTAGTAGAGATACTAAAGTCCTTGAATGATTTATTAGGATTTGCCATCCGCCATTCTTCAAAGCCGGAATTGATAAGGTTCATGAAGTATTCGCTTATTGCGATTCCTGGGTAGCCTTGTTCTTTGTAAAACTCAGCGGTTCCATCCAAATCCTTCCGTTTACTGAATTTGCGTTTCGAAGATCCGACTTGCTTCATGATTGGCGCAATATGTCCGTATTCCGGTGTCCTAAAACCAAGAATTTCAAACAACTGAAGATGGATTGGGACTGAAGAAAGCCATTCATCGCCTCTTATGACATGGGTTGTGCCCATCAGATGATCATCTATGGCATGGGCAAAGTGATAGGTTGGTAAACCGTCCATTTTCATAATCACAATATCTTGATCATTTTCAGGGAACTCAATCGAGCCTTTCACCAAATCGTGGTACGTTATTCGCATGTCTGACGAATCGGGGGATTTAAGCCTTATAACAAACGGTTTGGCATTTTTTATCTCTTCCTTCGCCTGGTCAAAAGAAATGTCCCGATGTTTAGCCCATTCGCCATAATAACCTGTTGTTGCTTTTAAGTTCTGCTGGCTAATTCTAATTTTTTGTAAATCGTCTGCATCACAGAAGCAAGGATAGGCTAATCCGTTTCGGACTAGATGCTTAATAAATACCTTATAGATTTGGATCCGGGAGCTTTGTTTATACGGTCCATACGCCCCCTTCTCGTCACCTGAAAGGAGGGGCCCTTCATCAAAATCAATCCCTGCATACGACAAAGCATTGATGATGTTTTCCATGCTGCCTTCTATCTCACGTTTCTTATCTGTGTCCTCAATCCTTAGGAAGAAGACTCCATTACTTTGGTGGGCTAACCTTTCGGAAATTAATGCTGCATAAAGCCCGCCAATATTCAAAGAACCAGTTGGACTCGGTGCAAAGCGTGTTACAAAAGCCGATGAAGACAAATTTCTTGGCGGATACTGTGAGTATATATCCGCAGGCAACTGTTGGACATCTGGAAATAACAATTCTGCCATGTTCTCATTTGACATAGTAAATCCCCCTCGATCAAAATAAAAAGCCTTTCATCCTTGTAAAGGACGAAAGGCTTGCTTCCGCGTTACCACCTAAATTGGTTAAAAACCCGCTTATTATGCAGCAATTCATTTCCTGCTGCACATTCCATTAACGGGAAATTCCCGGCAGACTTACTCCTATCTTTCAGTCAACTGCTCCAAGGCTTCTTTCATTAAGCTCGAATACCCAATTTCCACCGGCATGGGCTCTCTACTAATCGAGTGATTAATTACTCTTCCTCTTCATCGCATTTTACAATATGTGGTTTTAATTAGTGATACATTAATACACTATACTCCAATTGTCAATAATCTACATTGGAATTTACAGTGAGTATTTTTTTCTGAATCCAACAAGAAAGTCTGCAAAACATTATTTCAAATTACCAAACGCCTTTAATTGCTTATACCTGTTAACTGCTAGAATCCCTTTCCAATGTCCTCGTGCGATTTCATATTCTTCTGGATAGCTCCCCCAGCTCCATGAGATATCCCAGATTCCTTCGTCGGACATTTGCTGTCTATAGAAATCAAGATTCTCCTCAAGCAATGAGCCCAGCCTTTTACAAAGGGGATGTTCAGGGGTATCAATAAAATCCAAAGGCAGTGGTTGATAGCCTTGAGTCCAGGTTGAAACATCCTTGTTTACACAGTTCTCCGCAAGCATCATCACTTGCTCGGAAACTTCATTCAAAGAATAATTGTATTTTGAGGCAAAAGTGGCCTGATGAGGTTTCATTATTTCCACCAATGCCTGGTAATTGTTGATTTCATGCTTGTCCATTTCGTTTTTGCTTATTAAGTGATCTATCGCTTTTCCAATAACACGCCAACCGAGTTCCGCCGCTTCACTTTGTTCAGCCGACCAATGAACAAGAAACGCAGCCAGTTCCGCACTTGGATTAAACGACCAATTTTCTTGGACTTCCTCATGCCAGTGCCACCAAGGTGCGTGCGGATAATCGTTATTTTCGGGAAGTACTGAATGCCACATTCCAGTTTCACTATCAATTGAATTGGCTAAATACGAAACCATCGATTGAACGATTGGTTCATTTTTATCCGCGCCAATTTCCATCAAAATCTGACCCGCGGCCCATGTTGCCATTGGAGATGAAAGAGGGAGCCAAAAATCCGGTTCAATGCCATGTCCGAAGCCCCCGTCTTTATTTTGATACTTTTCAAGTTCTTGCAGGACGCTCTCCTTGCTACCATTTTCAAAAATAAATTCGAACCGGGAACGTTCTAGCTCCCGTGCTTTTGACTTTATGAAAACTTTGGCTTTTTCATAACTGCTTTCAGGAAAGTTGCTCAATGATTAAACCTCTCTTTTGTCATTATAAATCGATCATTTTATGGTTTTTCAAAGCCTTCAAAACATCCATTGTCCAAATGCTTTTCCAAACTTTCGCCCCTTCTTCGTCGGTATTCCAATTCAAAATGAAATGGCCGTTCTCTGATTGAGTGCTGATTTCATTCTCCAAGCTTTTAATAACATGCTCCTTTATCGGAAGGAACAGTGGGCTCTCAGGTGAAGATGCAAAGAAGAATGGTTTCGCGCAATAGACGGTGGACCATTTGCTAGAGTCCGTTTCAATGATTTCCATAATATCTTTCTTTAATTTTTCCAAAATAAAAGACTTGAATAGCTCATCAATTCGAATTGCCAACCGAAACAAACTCAGCGCTTCCAGGAAGTAAAATTGCCTTGGTTCTTCCGAGGTGTGGATGGTGCTCATATTATCGATGGCATGTTCCGTAACATCCTTTAGAAAATCTTCCGGGACCAAATCCCGGTACTCATACAAGAAGCCTACTAGCTCAGCACAAGGGTTGTCCGTCCACCCCTTGCTTCTTTCGTTTGGCCTCGGATGCCAGCATCCCAGTTCATGATCATAGGAATCCATAATGTATTGCATGCCTTTTTGGACAACCTCATCACTCGAAGATGCGCCGACTTCGCTAAGGCACTGAAATGCCATACTCGTATCTATTCCATTTGGAATCGCTGAGTGGCCTTCTCCCATATTCCTGAATCCGCCGTTTTCCCCTTGATATCGCAGTAATAAGGCGACCGCGTTTTGTGGATTCCCATTCTCAAAATGAAAACGAAACAACTCCTGCTCTAAATCTCTTCCGTGATTCATAAGATAACTTCGGGCTTTTTGAAAATTTTCAAATGATAAAGTATGGACCATCATTCATTTCCTTTGATTTTTTTGTTATTAAGGGTTATTCGACAAAAAGAGATTATTTCCTCTTGTTTTCCACTTACTTAAATCAACCCTAATAAAAAGGGGTAATGGGACACGAATCCCATTACCCCTTTTGTTTCTAATTATAAATTTGGTTTTTTTACTTCATACTGCGTTTTATCAATAACAATTTTCAACAATACAGTGCGACAATCCTGCTTGGATTAATCCACCCGAACGGTTAAGCATTTATAGCATTTCTTTTCGTCCAATATACAAAAGATGTTGGCTAGTGCCCAATAAATTTTCATCCCTGCTGAGATGGTAGCATATGTCTAGCCATTTCCTGTACTCACACTCATCCAAGGAGTTGATTTCGTTTTCCTTACAGCCCAGGATATTCTCGATACCTGCAAATAGCAACTCCTTCAATCCGTGGCTGTTCATGAATTCTCTAGCTTCTCGTGGGGCAGCGAAATAAGCGGTCGTAAAGCCTTTTCCATCCTTATTTTCACCGTTTTGCAAATAATCCATCAACCCTTGGACCGATTCTATCGGATATAAGTGAGATAAGGTATCCTGAATCGGAGCATAACTTGAAATAAATGAGGCAATCATTATTCCATTTGGCTTTAATAATCTTAATGCCCCTTCAACCGCTTTTTTTCGGTCGGCTTCCTTTGTCAAATGATACAGTGGACCCATTAGAAGAATGACATCGAATGGAAGCTGAAATTCATCCAGATCCAGAGCATTCCCGTGTATATAATCCTTCAAAGTGATATTTTTCTCAAAAGATTTTCTTTTCGCAACTTCAATGTTTTTACTTGATAGATCCAATAGGGTTACATTATGGCCTTTTTCTGCCAAATACATCGCATACCGGCCTGGGCCGCCGCCTATATCAAAAATATCCAGGCTACTCCCTTTAATGAAATCATCAAGGTACCGTTTCGTAATATCAAATTCAATTCTATGGCGCTCCAGCCTTTGCCATTCGTCATATGCAGTATCGTACCAAGCCTCTATTTCATTCATTTTCTCGCCCCTCCCAAAAGGAAATTTTAAACAAATTATAACTGTTTGGGAGAGCCAATCATTCGGAAGAATATGTCGCTTTTCTTACATTTGGTTTTAACGGTTGTTCGCTTTGCTGTTGGCTAATCCCTCCTGGATTAAAGTATTAGTTAGGTAAAAAAACAGAAAGTTCCTTAGTCAACAACCTCCCCAAACGCATTTCCGTATTAATAACATAACCTAACGTTCTAGCCTCAAAATAAATTCTTCAACCTCCTGACCTCTTGCGTTGGAAAAACCCTTATCATCAGAAGTGATTATAAACCCGCACTTTTCTAATACCCTAATGGAGGCAAGGTTATCTTTAGCGGCACGGGCATAGAGCGGACGAACATTAATATGCTTCAGAAACTCTGACAATGCTCTAGTTGCAATACCTTGACCCCAGTATTCTTTCCCTATCCAGTAGCTTACAACGGGTACACCAAACAGTTCAAAGTTCGACACGTGTCCAGTGACAATGCCATTGAATAATATAGTCTTAATTGTGATGGTCTCGTCAGCGATAATTTTTGTCCAATGGTCATAAAATGCGTCCTTATCAGTTGGGTCTTTAGGTGTAAAGGCAGCCATATAGTTCGCCGTTGGATCTAATTGTTGTTCGAAAAAGATAGGAAGATCATCCGCTGTGATATCTCTTAGCTTCACTTCGCTTTTACTACTGGATTCCATATAATTCACAATCTCCTTAACATATTTTTGAATATAGATTCTTCCAAGTTTGGAGAATTTCCTTCTTCAATCCTCCTACCCCTCTTGTATAGTAACCAGTTCAACAAAAACAGCGGTTAATCCTTTCTAAATCAACACATTCGTTGGTTGGTGATACCCGTATCTTGTTATTTCATTAACAACATTCCTACTGTCTTTATATTCGTCAAAAGAATCTTGATATGTAATAATAAAAAACAGAATATTAACAAATTATTTTTGTAGGGGGACGACATGAGCGAGCGTTTAGCACTTTTAGGAGAGGCCATTGTTAATAATAAATATGACATTGCTAAAGAAGTACATAATATAAGATTTTCAAAGTTAGAGCTAACACCTGAACAAAAAAGAGAATTTCAAAAGATTGAACAGCAAATTATGCAGGTGAGGGCTGACTTTATTGAGATTTTTGGACGAGCCCTTATTGATAACAATGAACAATTATCCATTGATCGTGTTAAGGAATGGGGAGAAAGAGCGGGTAGTTTTATCTTTAATCTAGGTGCGCCTTTAGATGAGGCATTGAAAGACTCCAGCGATTATAGGAAGGTCATTTGGAAATCTATACAAGAATTCAGCTCAGACATGGATCTGTCAGCTGACTCTATTTTTAAAATCATTTCATTAATAGATCCTTTACTAGATCATGCAGTCTATTACTTTAGCTTAACTTTCGTCCATCATTTCCAACAATCCTTAAACAATGCCAAAAGGGCCTTTATGGAGTTGTCTGTCCCAATTGTTCCACTTATACCAGGAGTAGGCGTCCTTCCATTGATAGGCAATATCGATACGGAAAGAGCTGCATTGTTAATGGAAAAGACACTGGAACAGGCAAGCAAATTAAATTTACAGCATTTAATATTGGATGTATCAGGGGTACTAATCATTGATACGATGGTGGCAGATCAATTGCTAAAGGTAATAAGTGCTTTATCGCTCATCGGCGTAAAAACGATCCTTACCGGGATACGTCCAGAGGTGGCCCAAACGATTGTGAGTCTTGGGTTAAGCCTTAATCAATTAACGGTTAAATCCAATCTGCATCAAGCATTTAAAGAAATACAGTTGATCAGACAATAGAGGTAGAAAGGAGAATGGGTCCAGCTGGGGCCCATTCTATTTTATTCTCCTTAATTGTTTTTTCAATGGTCCAAAAAAGGGCCTTAATCCTTTTGGATCAAGGCCCTATTGAATAATTAAGCGCAATCACAGATGATTGCATTAGATGATTATTTAGTTCTTAATAATTTTAATTTCTGGATAAAAAACCAGTTTTGTTGTTCCTATTACTTTTTCCATCGAGATTGCCCCGATACCTCGGCTGTCTTTACTATCTATTCTGTTATCGCCCAAAACGAAAAGATGCCCTTTAGGAACTGTATCAGCACCTACTGCTGTTTCCTTTAATGTAAAAGACCCTGTTAAATGTCCGCCACCTAGTTTTTTCTTGAATTTTTCTAAGTAAGGTTCCTTATATGCCTTCCCATTTACATACAAGACATCATCTTTATATTCTATCTTGTCACCTGGGAGCCCGATTACACGTTTTATATATTGCCTACCATCAGGTGCGTGAAATACAATAATATCAAATCTTTTTGGTTCTCCAATTTTATTCACGATCATCCGATTCTCTTCTTGCAAAGTAGGTTCCATTGAAGCACCGTCAACTACAATGGGGGTAAAGATAAAAGTCCGAACAGTAAAAGCTATAAGAAGTGCAATTATTATTGTTTTAACCCATTCATACAGTTCACTCTTTTTCTTTGCCATTTACATCCTCCCTTTATTTCGTCTAACAATATAACCTGATTTTACCATAAGAAAGTTGAATAGTTATTGCTTTACACTAAAAAAGACGCCTAATTCATGCTCTCTAGTAAAACTCCTTTTTGTTAGAAAATGTTTGTTACCAATACGATTGTAAGCACAACTAATGAAACAATTGCCGCTATTTTGGTGTATCGGATTGCCCCTTCACTTATTTCTGGCTCTTCTTTAAACATCCATCTTCTACCGAACAACATACTTTCTTCCGGATAAAAATATGTCAAAATTAAAAGTACATATATCGGTACTGAAAAGACAATCAACAAATAGATATCAGCTATATCCACAGCATCATCCCCTAATAGTTGTTCAATACTATACGTATGAAATTCCAGATGGATTCATTATTCTTTCCATTTGATAAATGAAAGAAGTTCAACAAAAAATGCGGCAATCCTTCAGGGATCCCCGCATCTTGTTAGTCGAATAATTCCTAATTTCTTTTTAAAGATTTTTGATATTTGCTGTGGCCGTCCGTTAAATCGACAAGTTCAAATCCATTATTCATATAAAAATTATTTAATTTTATATTTTCAGCAACACAATCCAATCTAAGATATTCTTTGTCACTTGCATTGTTTTGTATCCAGGCCAAAATACTTTTGCCTAACCCTTTCTTCATATAGGCTGGGAGAATAGCAAGCCTATGCAGGTAAAGTGTTTTTGAGGAATTATCCTCTCCCCAAATATCCCTGTCCCATTCACTTTGTTCAGATAAGAGAGTAAATGTAGCCACAATATCGTTATCTTTCAAAACAATATACGTTTCATGATTGGATATGGCTTGTTCAATCTCTTCATCGTCACCTCCTTCTAACAAAAACCTCCACTGGTTTATTTCATTATCCTTCATCCATTGAGCAATTCTTTTTAACATTTTAATAACTTCGCTGCTATCGTCCTTCGTAGCAATTTTTATATCGAACCCTTCAAGGCCTTCAATGTAAGCCATATTCATTTGCTCCTTTTATCTTAAGGTATGATTCATTTGTTAGGAAACACTTTACAAATATGTCACTTTAGTTAATACACTTCGCCTCCTATTCAGTAAAACTTTGATTCTTTAATGTATCGAAAAAACTTTCTTTTATAACCCCTTCGGAATAAAATGGCTGCTCTCTTAGTAACTATTATTTTAACAAAATTGTTGGGTACTTCTTAATTCTCTGATATACTCATTTAAATTAGTTCTCAGAGTAGCCACTCTAAAAAGAAAGGGGAATAAATATGGATAGCTTACTTACATACATTTCAATTGTTGCCATGATGGTTGTTATACCTGGTGCAGATACAATGCTCCTGGTGAAAAACACCCTCGGTTACGGTACAAGGGCTGGACGCTATACGGTTCTTGGAATGGCAACAGGACTTTCTTTTTGGACGCTAATTGCCATTCTTGGATTATCTGTAGTCATTGCCAAGTCCGTCATTCTTTTTAGTACAATTAAATATTTGGGAGCTGCTTACTTAATTTATTTGGGAATTAAAAGTTTTTTTTCAAAAAGTACGTTTTCTTTAGAGGAAATCCAAGGACAAATAAATGCACCTACCCAGTCTTCGAACCGGAAAAATAAAGAGTCATTTATGCAAGCATTACTTAGCAATGTCCTTAATCCAAAGACTGTTTTGGTTTATATCACAGTGATGCCTCAATTCATCGATTTGAACGGAAATGTCAATCAGCAATTGATTGTGTTGGCATCCATCCTTACATCACTCGCTGTAATATGGTTTCTAATCCTTGTGTATGTAATGGATTACGCAAAAAAATGGTTGAATAGCTCCAAATTCCAGAAAGTATTCCAAAAATCCACTGGCTTAATTTTAGTAGGTTTCGGGGTTAAAACCGGGATTTAACTTGTATTTAGTGCACATTTCACCGTTCAGGCAACTGAACGGTTTTTCTTTTTCCTCGCATTACTACTCAGGGGGGCAATTAATCCATATTCTCCCTTAATTTGACCATGTTGAACCAGCGTACTCCGCCATGCTGCGATTCTGACAGGCCATGGTTAAAGAATCCATATTTTTCATAAAACGGCACCAAATCCTGTTTGCACGTTAACGTGATTCCTTCTCGATCATTTTCTTCTACAAGCTGTTCCATTTTATTAAGCAAGATTTTTGCGATGCCTTGGTTCCTTGCCTGTTTGGACACAGCTAATCCTAGGACGCTCTGAAAGCCTCCACTTTTCGGATTCTCTGTAATTTTTTCAAAGAGGTCGTCGGTTATGTAAGGTTGATTAATTATAGGACCATTAATATATCCAAGGATTTCCCCATCCTTTTCCGCGACGATAAATGTATCAGGTATCAACCGAATCCTCTCCACAAATGCATCTTTCGTGGCCGCTTCCTCTTTTGAAAACCCTTCGTTCTCAATATGTAAAAGCTGTTCTAAATCTGTAGGTTGAACATTTCTCAAAGAAATCATTTTCGCCATAAACTCCTTCCTAACTATAGGTTTATTATCCTTTTTACTAGTTAGTTGTTCAACAAAAAAAAAGCCGCCCTAGGGACAGCCATTTGCTCAAACAAAGAAATCATTTACTTTTGGGCGATTTGAATCAGGTTGCCGCATGTGTCGTCCAGGACAGCTATGGTGACTGGCCCCATTTCAGTCGGCTCCATCGTAAACTTCACGCCTTTTTCCGTTAATCGAGCGTATTCTTTACGAACATCCGCAACCCCAAACATAGTTGCTGGGATGCCATCGGCGAAAATCCTCTCTTGAAACTCCTTGGCGGCAGGATGGTCATTGGGCTCCAGTAAAAGCTCGGTACCATCTGGGTTATCGGGAGAAACGAGCGTAATCCATCTATATTTGCCTGCGGGCACGTCTGTCTTTTTAACAAACCCAAGCTTTTCAGTATAAAACTCCAGGGCCTTGTCTTGATCTTGGACGAATACACTTGTAACAATTATGTTCATACTTTGTTGCCTCCTTATAATAGTTGTGAAGCAAAAGGGGCAGCAACTTACTGCCCCTTTTCGTTTTTGTTTCTTTTAGCATGATAACATACTTATTTGCTTCGATGCGGATTCGGGTAGCTTGGCGCTTTTGGCGATGAGGTTTATTGAAGCAAGGCTAATTAATATGTTCTTCCGTTTCCCTTATTATCATCCATTTTCCGTTAATTCGTTGCCAATTTTCAATAGTAAATAATCTTGCCAAGACTTCTTCATCTTTTACAATAAGCTGTTCGTAAAATACCACAGTATTTTCGTTATTCCTTAAGCGAATAACCCTGTTCTCAAACCTCTTATTTGCACCCAAGAAGTGTTTAACCGATTGTTCCATGCCATTTACCGCTTCCTGTTTGGAATATATAATCGGTTTTTCATTTCCACTTCTAAAAAAAGCAACATAATAATCTTCCGCCATTCTCTCTACTGAAGACGTGTCACCTGAACTCATTGCATCGTTCCAATCCCGGATAAATTCATCATGCACTTCAGTGAATTCTTTTAAACGATCCTGTAATTCTAGCATTGCAAACCCTCGCTTTCAATTTTGTTAAAAGTCTAAAATTCAAATTCCTTTTATGTATCTCATTAACAATCTTTAGTAGCCCAAAAAGGGGGTTATTGAGAATTTAATATTAAAGCATCATGTAAGATTATTTTTGAAAGCTCATGATCGTTTAAGACGAATGGCACTTCGGAGGGTTCGACCCAGACTCGGAAAAGGGATTCATGTTCACGCAGAAAAGGCAAACATTCAACTATATCCATTCTGAAAAAAGCCTGATATCCTATTAAAGGGTATTTTCCATTTGGATCGAACGATGGATTTTCTTCATGGCTTACTTCGATAGAACCTATGTATGATATCGTTCCCTTTACATATCCTTCTTCGTAGGCCTCCCTTACTATCGTTTCCTCCACTTTCTCCCCTGCCTCAAGGTGCCCACCTGGATAATTAAAACCTCTATCATTTATATGAGCCAATAAAACCTTACCATCCTTCATGCACACTGCATGAACACTTGTAATTTTGGTAGACTCAGTCAGTACCATCCGGGGAATCCAGGTAAGTTTTACATGATGTCCACCCCAATTAACATAAATCGTCCGCATCAATTTGTCCCCTTGTTTTGAAATGATTTAAGAACTAAAAATTCCTTGAAAGAATAAAAAGTTCTCTTTCCTCATGTTTGTTATATATCGCTACCTGATATGTATTTCCTTTATTTACATTTAAACCAGATACAATTAATTTGTTTTCATCTAATTCAGGTAGTTCTATTACCGTATTAGAGATAATGTCTTTATAATAAGGTTCCCCCTCATTGCTCATATAGCACTCCACGATGCTGTCATTGCTAATAAGTGCCCACCCATTAAACTTTTCGCCTACAAAATTAGTTAAAAAGCTTTCTGAATTAATCAATTTTACCGTAATAATGCTATAGAAGATTCCTGCAGATTCTTCTAACTCTATTAGCTTTCTTTTGATAACACTTCCATCAGAATCAATAGTAAAGATAAATAGCATATTTTCTTTAAAACCAATTAGCGTTGAATTTTCTTTAAAACTCAATCTCACTCCAACTACATCATCCATGTCATCCAGTTCCAGATACCGTTCCTGAATAATATGGCCCTTTAAATCTACAACACGGTGCAGTACTCTCCCTTTATCCCATCCAATCAATTGGATGTTTTTTTGTTCAATTAAAGCATTATTGTTTGGTGGATTGGGAATTTTGACTATTTCCCTCTTTATAATGGAATCCCCCATAAATTCCAGTTTCAAAAGTTGATCTGGCTTGTCTCCAAAAAGATTTCTATTGTAAAACAACACTGTGTTATTACTATTTCCTATCCAGTCACCGACAAAGGAACGGTATTTTTGAACCTTTCCCAAAACGTGACGGTTTAATAGTGGAATGACTAGCTCTCTTTCATCGATAGCATCAAGAATGCAGCACCATATAGTGTTGTTTGGCGCAATAAATACTTTGGGTAAAATTCCTTCTGTTTCCTTGATTACTCTCACAATTTTACCCAGTGGATCCATTTCCATATATACAACGTTATGGAGTTCATTAATGTTTACTCTCAAGGAATATAGAAAGTTATTATTAAATAAAGAAATATTATCGGCGTGGACAAGCTTTTCTTTTGCTGTTATTTTTATTAATCTACCAAAAGAATTGGCATACTTATCAATCGTGAACAAATTAGAAACATCTTGAAGTTCTTTTAACATAAATCAATAGTCTCTCCTTTTCCTTTAACCTCGTTTAACATTCCTTCGCCTCCACTTCGTCATTTAACCATTTTTCCTTCCTCAATTATTCAACAATTGGAAGCGTTAGTCCTTCTGGTGCATATGAAGAATAATTATTAACGTGGGCCCAGAAAAATGAAGCAGGGTATACGTCCCCTGCTTCAGTGCCCCTTTTTATCCTTGTTTTCCCTTCCAGGAATCCTTCAGTGAGACGATGCGATTGAAAACCAACTTTTTGTCTGTTGAGTTTTTATCTAAACAAAAGTATCCGTGCCGGAAAAACTGATACCGATCCTCCATGGTTGCGTTTAGGATAGAGGATTCGATTTTGCATTTTTTTAGGACAATCTTGGACAATGGATTAATTTTTTCATTCCATGTTTTTTCGGGATCCTTTACGATTTCTTCATTTTCAAATAATTTATCGAACAGGTTTACTTCAGCGGAAACACAGTTTTCGGCTGATACCCAATGGATCGTGCCCTTCACTTTCCTTCCGTTAAAACCAGTTCCACTTTTCGTTATTGGATCGTACGTACAAAGAAGTTCAATTACCTCCCCTGTATTCTCATCCTTGATCACTTCATTGCACCTAATAATGTAGGCTCCTTTTAGGCGAACTTCCTCATTCGGGGACAATCGTTTATAACCTTTTGCGGGAACTTCCATGAAGTCGTCTTTTTCAATATAAATGACTTTTGAAAAAGGCACTTTCCTACTGCCCAGTTCAGGATTCTCTCCATTGTTTTCAATCGATAAAAGTTCGGTCTGGGTTTCATCATAATTCGTTATTGTAACTTTAAGGGGATTTAGGACAGCCATTACACTATTCACTTTCGTTTTTAGCTGGCTGCGCTGTATGCTTTCAAGCATCGCAAAGTCAACTATGCTCTGGTGCCTCACAAAGCCGATTTCATTCACAAACGATTGGATGCTTTCGGGAGTGAAGCCTCTCCGTCTAAGGCCTCTTAATGTTGGCAGCCTTGGATCATCCCACCCATCAACGAAGTTTCCTGCAACCAGCTCCCGCAAATACCGTTTACTTGTGACAACACCTGTTATGTTCACTCTGCCAAATTCCCTTTGTTTTGGAGGTTCCTCTGTTCCCAGTTCGTTTAGAACCCATTCGTAAAGCGGGCGATGGTCCTTGAACTCAATGGAACACAATGAATGGGTAACGCCTTCAATCGCATCCTGGATCGGATGGGCAAAATCATACATTGGATAGATGCACCAATCGCTCCCTGTTCGATAGTGGTTTGCATGGATAATCCGATAAAGAATCGGATCCCTTAAGTTCATATTTGGCGACCCCATATCGATTTTTGCCCTTAACACTTTCGAACCGGTCGGGAATTCGCCATTTTTCATTTTTAAAAATAGTTCAAGGTTTTCCTCAATTGGCCTGTTTCGATAAGGGCTTTTTTTACCCGGCGCAGTCAAAGTCCCTCGGTATTCCTTGATTTCTTCAGGTGACAATTCGCAAATGTACGCTTTGCCCTTTTTAATCAAATGAATCGCCGCGTTAAATAGATCATACGAATAATCCGAGCCATAAAATATCCGATTGCCTGGGGAATAGCCCAACCAATTGATATCCTCAATAATTGCATTCACATATTCGATATCTTCTTTTAATGGATTGGTATCATCGAAGCGAAGGTTGAATTCCCCATTAAATCGTTTGGCAATCATATAATTCATATTAATTGCATAGGCGCTTCCGATATGAAGATAACCGTTTGGCTCGGGCGGAAATCTTGTGCAAACATTCCTCTTATACGCACCATTCCGAACATCTTCGTCCACAATCTTTTCAAGACTATTGTAGGTTTCATCGTTATTCATCGTTATCCCTCCGTTTTAAAAAGTTGAACTTTTTTTCCAATAAAAAAATCCCACCCCCAAGACGATTCAGCCTTGGGGGCGAGATTTATGATTCGCGGTGCCACCCCAGTTCGATAATATGTCTCCATATTATCCTCTTCGGGTACGGTATCAATTGATACTTATACCCTAGCTCTATAACAGGAGCTCCTGCCACACTATCCCTTCCAAGGAAGTTCCAATGTGAATGCTCAGAGTCTTGGTTCGATAAACAATTCTTGCTCCTTTTCAGCACCCGGAGCTCTCTGTGAAGAATTCGTATTATCTACTCTTCTCGTCATCGCGATTACAGTATTTGGATTTTAAATTATTCAATATCATAGCAAAGTCATTAGGGGTTGTAAAGATTGTTTCTTTCCGTATTGTTCTCTTCTTTTTTGGAATTTATGATAAATGGCGAGCCAGACCGTTTTCCCCGAGTTTATTCATTCGAAATTACCCTTCAGCTTTGTCGAATTATGGTAAAATTGTATAGAGATAGGGGGAGGTTCGGGTGAGGAAAAAAAGCGTAGTGGTATTTATAATCAGCTTGCTTTTAATCGTATTCCTGATAGATTGGTATACCGGTAAGAAAGTAAGTATTTCAATGAATAAGGATGTTCAATTGCAAGAGATCGTTATTCAAAAGGGAATAGGAAATCTTTCAGACATAAAAAATAGAACAGTTAAAAACCCTCAAAAGGCAGAGGAAATCTTATCGATGGTTGAAGGCTTAAAAGTTAAGGAAGCCAAGGAAAAAGTTCGTATTGAGTCGCCGGATACGTATATGTTCAGCTTCCATACAGGGGACGACTCGGAGAGAGGGGAAATGGTGCCCTATTCTTTTTTTGTGCTAGGTGACGGGACATTCATCTTTACACACGAGGATGTCGACAAACCATTAGAAAATCCTCTCGTCACAACTTCAAAGCATAAAGAATTGCTGGATGAAATAAGACAGCACGTTGGTTTGAACTTTTAACATTGGCTCAGGTTAATAGATTGTTGTGTATTTAAATATCAGAGAAAGCAATGACAAGGCATACATGAAGATTTTTTCCGTAAAAATAATACAGCTAGCTAAATTGTACATGGGCGGGGAAGATTTAAATTATGGATTTCATTACATTTGGGCTTAAAGAAGAAGGTATCGATTATATAAAAAGGCCTGCTGTTTATTGTTTAATGTTTGATAGCAGGATGGAGAAAATCGCCCTTATCCAAACAGGTGATCATAAGTATTTTCTGCCTGGTGGCGGGATAGAAAATAATGAAACACACGAAGAATGTTTAAAAAGGGAAGCCCTTGAAGAAATGGGAATGGATATTGAGATTGGCCAGTTTTTAGGATGTGCCCAAAGATATTTTTATTCGACAAATGAATTTAAATATTACCTTAGCGAAGGTTATTATTATTTATGTGAAACTGGTAAGCAGGTAAGTAAACCAACAGAAGAAGATAACTTTCTTGTATGGATAGAACCGATTAAAGCCATAAAAATTTTATTCCACGAACATCAAAGTTGGGCGGTTCATAAAGCATTAAGTATGAAACAGCGGGATTTTAAACAGAAAGAAATTAAGCTGGTAATTGGTGCGGGGGAGTATAATAATAATCCAGGCTGGCATCATTCACAGGAAGATGATTTAAATTTATTAGACGAAAATACATGGCACGACAAGTTCAATAAAAGTTCATTAACAGCTATTCTGGCTGAACACGTTTGGGAACATCTTACTTATGAGGAAGGTCTAGTGGCGGCAAAAATATGTTTTAACTATCTAAAACCTTTTGGCTATATTCGCTGTGCAGTACCTGATGGTTATTTTTCAGATGAATCTTATCAAAATATTGTACAAGTCGGAGGGCCTGGCCCAAATGACCACCCCGCGGCAAGCCATAAAATAGTTTACAATTATAAGATATTAACCAAAATGTTTGAAAGTGCTGGATATAAAGTTAAATTGCTTGAATACTGTGATGAGGAGGGGAATTTTCATCAAAATGAATGGTATGGATTTGATGGTGTAATTTTTCGTTCCAAGAAGTATGACCCTCGAAACCACGATAAACTTGTTTTTCCCTCTCTCATTATTGATGCTGTGAAGCCCTACCATACTTAAAAGATAATAAAGCCTCCTTGTTTATGTAAATACAAAACCCCACTCTGCCTTTTCGGTAAAGTGGGGTTTTTTAATCTATTAGACTACATATTTCTCGGCTTCGATGAGGCGGTCGGCGGCTTGGCGTTTCTTGGCGATGACGTTGATTGGCGTGTGGCGCGTGAATTTACGGAGTGCAGACATGAGCATCCTCAGGGTGTCGCCTTCTTCGGTTGCGACGAGTGTTTCTTTTGCGTGCTGCTCGATTTCGTTGAATGCTTCCTGGCAGAAGATTTGAGTGTACAGTAGTTTCTGCCTGGATTTTTCAAGGCCTGATTTGGCGATTGCCTTTTCAGTCCTGAGTACCACCGATTCCATTGCGTAGGCGTTGGAGATGATATCGGCGATGTTGACGAGGATTTCCTGCTCCTGCTCAAGGGCTTTGCCATATTTTTGCGCGGCGAGGCCGGCTGCAAGAAGACCGATCTTCTTCGCGTTTCGGACGAGATGCTTTTCTTGCTCGAGCGGCTCGTCACCCGGTTCTTCCGGCATCATCATCATGAGTTCTTCCTGAAGCTGCTGGGCTTTTTGGAAAAGCGGAAGCTCGCCTTTCATTGCTTTACGGATATAGGTGCCTGGGACGAGCAGGCGGTTAATTTCGTTCGTTCCTTCGAAAATTCGGTTGATGCGGGAGTCGCGGTAGGCCCGCTCGATTTCGTATTCGGCCATGTAGCCGTATCCGCCGTGGATTTGGACGCCTTCGTCGACGACGTAATCGAGTGTTTCGGTGCCGAAGACTTTGTTAAGCGAGCATTCAATCGCGTACTCGGCGATTGATTTTGCGACTTGGAGTCCGTCCTTCGCTTCCTCCGCGGTGAGGCGTCCCATCTGGTCCTCGAATAGGCCGACTGTCCGGTAGACAGAGCTTTCGGCTGCATAAATTTTCGAAGCCATTGTCGCGAATTTTTCCTTTGTCAGGTTGAATTGCGAGATTGGCGTTTTGAATTGCTGTCGCTGGTTCGCGTACTCGATTGTGATTTCGAGTGCGCGCTTTGCTCCGCCGACGACGCCGACGCCGAGCTTGTAGCGGCCGATGTTCAGGATGTTGAAGGCGATGATGTGGCCGCGGCCCGCTTCGCCTAATAGATTTTCTTTTGGAACCTGTGCATCCTGTAGGATAAGTGTCCGGGTTGATGAGCCTTTGATGCCCATCTTCTTTTCCTCGGCTCCAACGGATACTCCTGGGAAGTCGCGCTCGACGATGAATGCCGAGAAGTGCTCACCGTCGATTTTTGCATAGACGATGAAAACATCGGCAAAGGCAGAGTTGGTGATCCATTGCTTCTCGCCATTCAGAACGTAATGCGTTCCTTCGTCGTTCAGTTTTGCGGTTGTTTTCGCGCCGAGTGCATCAGATCCGGAACCCGGCTCGGTCAGGGCGTATGCCGCCAGTTTTTCGCCAGTTGCGAGGTCTGGCAAGTATTTTTGCTTTTGGTCCTCGTTTCCGAAAAGAACGATTGGCAGTGAACCGATTCCGACATGGGCACCGTGGGAGATTGAGAAGCCGCCGGCACGAGCCATTTTTTCGGCGATAAGGGCGGAACTGATTTTATCAAGAGCAAGGCCGCCGTACTCTTCCGGGACGTCGGCTCCTAGAAGGCCAAGTTCGCCTGCTTGCTTAAGCAGCTTGACGGAGCGGTCGAACTCGTGGTTTTCGATGTGTTCAATATGCGGCATGACATCTTTTTCGATGTATTCTTCGGTGGTTTTGGCAATCATTTTATGCTCGTCGGTGAAATCTTCAGGGGTAAAGACACGGTCATACGGTACGTCTTCGATTAAAAAGCTGCCGCCTTTAATTGATTCGCCGAGCTGGTTGGTCGTCATTGTGATTCCTCCGTTTCTTTTTAAGAAAAGTTTGTTTGGTGGTTGGGGCGTGACTTTGTTGGGATTGGGTCTGAGTTGAGTTGGGTTGGGTTTTGGGTTTGGGTTTGGGTTTTGGGTTTTGGGTTTGGCTGCCCCGAGTTGGTGTGTTTTTTGTACTTTGTTCGTTTGGGTGCTAGTAGCTGCTAGCTTTTATGAACCGGGTTTATGGATTTATGAACCGGGTTATGCGATTTATGAACCGATTCTTAAATTTATGAACCGGTTTTGCACTTTTATGAACCGATTTGAAGATTTATGAACCTGGCCGCTGTACCAGCTTGGTTCAAATTCTTTTTAAACAAGCCATCCCCGGCGCACCGGGGTGGCTGAAATCGTTTGTCCGGCTAAAGCAGTTCGAATACTCCGGCTGCGCCCATGCCGCCGCCGATGCACATTGTGACGACACCAAATTGTTCGTTGCGGCGCTTCAGTTCGTGGATTAGGGATAATGTGAGTTTTGCGCCTGTGCAGCCAAGAGGGTGGCCGAGTGCAATCGCGCCGCCGTTCACGTTGACTCTATTCTCATCAAGGTTCAGCTCGCGGATGACCTGGATTGCCTGAGAGGCGAAAGCTTCGTTCAGCTCGAACAGCGAAATGTCGCTTACTTCGAGGCCGGCGAGCTTAAGCGCCTTCGGGATGGCGACGACCGGGCCAACGCCCATAATTTCCGGCGGCACTCCCCCAACAGCGAACGACCTGAATTTTGCGAGCGGCTTCAGGCCTAGGGATTCGGCTTTTTCTCGCTCCATGACCATGACTGCGGCTGCACCGTCGCTTGTTTGCGAGGCGTTCCCAGCTGTGACGGTTCCGTTCAGTGCAAATGCCGGGCGCAGTTTTGCGAGTGTTTCAAGATTCGTATCAGGGCGAACGCCTTCATCCTGTGCGAACTGGAACGTCTTTTCCTTCAGCTTGTTGTCGCTGCCGACTGAACGGACAGTAACATCGACCGGGACGATTTCATCGTTGAACTTGCCTTCCTGAAGGGCGCGAGCGGCGCGTTCGTGGCTGCGGACGGCGAATTCATCTTGATCGCGGCGGGTGACGCCGAACTTTTCTGCGACTTTTTCTGCGGTATGGCCCATGCTCATGTAATATTGCGGGGCCGTCTCGGCGAGCTTTACATTCGGGCGGGTGACATGGCCCATCATCGGCACCATGCTCATCGATTCCGCCCCGCCGGCAAGTATCGTGTCTGCGTAACCGAGCATGATTCGCTCCGCGGCGTAGGCGATTGACTGCAGACCGGACGAACAATAGCGATTGATGGTGATGGCCGGGACTTCATACGGGAGCCCGGCCAGGCCCGCGATGTTACGCGCCATGTTCAAGCCCTGCTCCGCTTCCGGCATCGCGCAGCCGATTATGACATCGTCTATGTTTCCTTCGTAATTGCCGGCCCGCCTCAAGGTTTCCTTGATGACGAGCGCTCCGAGGTCGTCGGGGCGAACCTGGGCGAGCGAGCCCTTCTTCGCTTTTCCGACCGGGGTGCGGGCTCCGGCAACGATGACCGCTTCTCTCATTGGGTTCCCTCTCTTTCGTTCTAGTGTTCTATTAATCTGGTGGTTGGTTGATTATCAACGGGTTTAGCGCGTTTATCACATTTATCGGTAATTGAAGACGGCTTATCAGTAAATGGCTGCTGTTTATCAGCAAATTGCAGTAGTTCATCAGTAAACAGCAGAGGGTTATCAGCATTCGCCGACCATTTATCAGTATTTAGTTGATTCCTGAGTTACCCGCCAATTTGTTAACGAAAAGCCAGCTTTATTGATGGTAACTCACTGATGAAATGCATCCTTTACCAAGTTCACTAGGTCCAACCGGGTGTTAACGGTTCGATGCGTATATCAGTAATTGAAAACCGTTTATCAGTAAGTAGCTACGATTTATCAGTAAATGGCGATAGTTTATCAGTAAACGGCGGTGGTTTATCAGTAATTAAACGCGCTTTATCAGCAATTGGTTTTATCAGTATTCGCGCCACTTTAATTTGGTCAGATTAAACGAGTATATCCGCCAGCTTGTAAACGAAAAGCCGGTTATATTGATTGCGATTCACGAAGCTGTTTCACTTGTAAACTGGTTGGTTATTAAAATCTAAATCCTTCCCCTGCTTCATCTTAGTTACGCAGTGGCTTGCCTTTTAGGAGCATATGCTGCATGCGCTGCTGGGATTTTGGTTCGGCGAGGAGGCTTAGGAATGCTTCTCGCTCTAAATCCAGCAAGTATTGTTCGTCGACTTCGGTGCCGAATGGGACTTTTCCGCCGGCTAGTACGTAGGCGAGTTTTTTGGCGATTTTCATGTCGTGTTCGGAGATGTAGCCGGATAGCTGCATCGCCTGTGCGCCAAGGATGAGTGCCGCGTAGCCAGTTTCGCCGACGACCGGGATTTTCTTTCGGACTGGCGGTTTGTAGCCCTGTTCATGGAGGGCGAGGACCGCTTGCTTCGCATCGTAAATCTGGTGCTCCGGGTTGACGGATATGCCATCGGATGGCCTCAGGAAGTTGAGTTCGCCGGCTTCGTCGCCTGATGTTGAGACTTTTGCCATGGCGATTGTTTCGAATACTTTGAAGGCAACTTTCATTAAGTCGAAATCGACGCCTTTCGGGAGTGCGTTCAAATACCGGAGATAAAGCTCCTTGTTTCCGCCTCCGCCCGGGATGAGTCCTACGCCGACTTCGACGAGGCCCATGTACGTTTCCATCGATGCCTGGATGTGGGCGCAAGGCAGGCTGACTTCGGTTCCGCCGCCGAGTGTCATTTGGAATGGTGCCGCGGCGACTGGCTTCCTTGAGTATTTGATTTTCATCATTGTATTCTGGAACTGGCGGACGACCATGTCGAGATCGTAAAAGTTATCGTCTTGGGCTTCCATTAGAATCATCGCGATGTTCGCGCCGACGCAGAAGTTTTTTCCCTGGTTACCGATGACGAGCCCCTTGTAGTTTCTTTCAACCTCGTCGATCGACCAGTTGATCATCTGGAGAATGTCAGGCCCGATTGCATTGTTCGGCGAATGGAATTCGAGCAGCGCGACGCCGTCCCCGATGTCGATCAGGCTTGCGCCGGAGTTCTTTTTGATAACGCCTTTTTCCTCTTTGATTTGTTTCAGGTCAATTGCTTTCGGGTTCACTTCAAGCGGTTTGTATTCACCGTTATGATAGTACGTATTGTTTTTATAAAAAGAAGTATGTCCTGCTGCAAGCATATCCTCGATCCATTGCGGGATTTGCTCGCCCTGTTCCTTCATTTTCGCGACGGCGCGCTCAACGCCGATCGCATCCCATGTTTCAAATGGGCCCTTCTCCCAGCCAAAGCCCCATTTCATCGCGCGGTCAATCGACGGGATGTCGTCGGCAATTTTTCCAAGAAGCTCGGCGGAATAGAGCAGGACCGGGCTAAAAATGTTCCATAGCAGGTCTCCGGCTCGGTCGCCCTTTGCGTATACAAGCGTTTTCAATTTATTCGCTGAGCCTTTTTCCTGCTTGGCAAGCTCGGTGGCCTGTGTCTTTAGCTTCTTTCGCGGGCCATACTCAAGAGTATTTGGATCAAGTTCGAGAATATCTTTTCCTTCTTTTTTAAAAAAGCCCTGTCCGGACTTGCTGCCGAGCCAGCCGTTTTCAAGCATTTTCAACATGACCGGAGGAACGTCGAATACTTCCTTTTCCTCGCCTTGTGCCTGGTCGTAGACGTTTTTTGCGACGTGGACGAACGTGTCGAGGCCGACAATATCCAGTGTTCGGAAGGTTGCGGATTTCGGGCGTCCGATGAGCGGGCCAGTGACAGAATCGACTTCGCCGACCGAGTAGCCGCCCTTCAGCATTTCCCTTAAGGTAACGAGCAGGCCGTACGTGCCAATGCGGTTCGCAATGAAGTTTGGCGTATCTTTCGCGATGACGACCCCTTTGCCGAGCACATCTTCGCTGAACGTTTTCATATAGGTGAGGACTTCTGGGTCGGTGTGCTGTGTCGGGATGATTTCAAGCAATTTTAAGTAGCGCGGTGGATTGAAGAAATGGGTGCCAAGGAAGTGTTTTTGGAAGTCCTCGGAACGGCCTTCCGCCATCGCTTCGACCGAGATGCCGGATGTGTTCGAGCTGACGATGCTGCCCGGCTTCCGGTGCTGGTCGACTTTTTCAAAGACTTGCTTCTTTATGGTGAGGTTTTCGGTGACGACTTCGATGATCCAGTCGGCTTCCTTGAGGCGGGCTAGGTCGTCTTCCAGGTTTCCGGCTTCGATGAGGTTCAGGTTTTCTTTGACGGTGAGCAGGGCCGGCTTTTGCTTGAGCAGCTTTTGGAGTGCTTCTGCCGCGATGCGGTTGCGGACTTGTTTGTCCTCAAGTGTCAGGCCTTTCGCCTTTTCGGCGTCGTTTGGCTCGCGCGGGACGATATCGAGCAAGAGTGTCGGGATTCCGATGTTGGCGAGATGGGCGGCAATTCCCGAGCCCATGACCCCCGAGCCAAGCACGGCAGCCTTTTTAATCGGTTGAATCACAAGTGTCTCCCCCTTCGGCAAAATTTGAATGAATACTCATTCATTTTTTCAGCAAAAAAAATTGCACTGGAAAATAATGAGTTCTGCTACCTCTAATAATAAAATATTTTGAAAATTAGCGCAACAAATAAGTGATGCTGGTGCAACAGGGACGGATCTGATTCACTCTGTTGTCCTAAACCGATATGGGAGAGTTTCTTAAAGAATTCTGCCTAATCGGGCATTAATAATGCCTAATTAGGAAGTTTTAATGCCTAACAGGTAATTAACTGCCTATTGGAAGACCATTTCTCTCTTAATTTAGATGGTTGAGAAAAAACGTCCCCTGCTTCACTTTGCTTCTATCATGCATCTGAAGATTCGGATTTGGCGAGTTTTTTGGAGGTGGTTTATTTTTTGGAATACCCCCTGTTTTTACTGTAATAATAATGGTATTATATTCATTATTTAACAATTTTTTTGACAGTAATCACCCCTTTTCTACATGGTTTTCTTTCAAAATTAAAAGGGTTTGGAAGTGGGGATTTGTATGAACATCGTGAAGAAAAATCCGCTTAATAAAGTGATGATGAAAAATATGGAACTCTCCCTGCTCGCATCCGGGGACGGGACGGAGATCATTCTCCATAAACTGTATGCTGGCGCTCGCTGGGCGATGGCACCTGCTGATGACTGGACGGCTCTTGAGCATCTGACTGTTATGTCGGGGCGGTTGTTGATGGCGTCGTCCGCCGGGGAAGTCGTGCTGGAGCATGGTGATTCGGTGAATGCCTGCCCGGTGAAGGAGCACATGATTTTCACAGCCGAAACGGAAGTGGAGTTTTTATATGTTACCTCTCAGCCGCAGTTCCATTTTTATAGTAATTCGGTGAAGGATATGATGGACCTCGCCATCCGTGTGGAGGAGAAGGATGGCTATACGTCCCACCATTGCGACCGAATCAAGGAACTGTCGATGAAGCTCGGCAAAGTGATGGGAATGGATTCGGATGAGCTTTATATTATGAATTTGGCCGGCTTTTTGCATGATATAGGTAAAGTCAAAGTTCCGGATAAAATCTTAAATAAGCCTGGAAAGCTGACGAACGAAGAGTATGACATTATCAAAATGCACACTGTTTGGGGAAGAGAAATTTTAGCCGAAACGGACAATCCAGATTTAATCAAGGCCGGCGAAATTGTGGAACAGCATCACGAGCGCTTTGACGGGTTGGGCTACCCTCATCAGCTGAATGGCCGCGAAATCCGGACAGAGGCTGCGATTATTACTGTAGTGGATGCGTTTGACGCGATGACGACCGACCGCGTGTACAGGAAAGGGATGACCCGTGAAGAGGCCTTTGAGGAATTGTCCCGTAATAAAGGCACCATGTTCCATCCGGACGTCATAGATGCGTTTTTTTCAATTTTAAAAGAAAGCTAACTTGAAAGGAGGTGATTTGCATGAAGAGACTTATATTGGTTATGACGCTTGCGTTCGCACTACAAACCGTATTCGCGGGGACGGCGGGAGCTGCCTACTTAAGTGGGTCCGACAAGACCATATCGATTAAAACCGGCCTTAAACTTCCTTCATTGAAAACTGCCGATACGACATTCCAGCTTCAGGAATCTGTACATACTGGTTTAACTGATGCAACAGGCGTAGAAGTCGACCACTATTACTATTGGATCGAGGTAGACGGCCAGCCTGTTTTGGCACTCGACCCTGCCAAGCCGATGTTCTAAGAACATGAGGCAGAATCCGAGTTTCATTTTGGGAGTTTGAAGCGAGGACGGATCTATCCGCTGCTTCATATTTAAAAAAGAAGTAATAATGATAGGGGTAAATCCCGGTATGAATCATTCATTTGAGAAGGCTACTCGTAGTCTTCTTTTTTAGTTGTCAATTTCTTGTCACGCTAACGGGGGAGTTTTGAAAAATTTTAATTGGTATAATTAGTTTTAAAGTTTAACTGAATAAGAGGGATTCTAATGATTTCTCATCGATTGCTTACACACGAAGCTGTTAGTCAAATAATCGGTACGATAGATAGTGACAAGCATCTGTTATTTTATAGTTATTTAAGCCAGCGAAAAGAAAAAGCTCAATTTGTCGGTCAATTTGTAGACAGCAATCTCATGGCTGTCCTTGCCTACCTAAATGAACTGTCCTTTCCCGCTTTCTCTTTTCACCGTATAAACGAGGAAAAAGTCTTTTTCCCGGAACTCGTATCTTTTACACGGGATACTTTTCAACTTGAGAAAAATGCTATTTGTGGAACAATTCTCTGCCCAAGTGATCTTCAACTTTTTCATTCCTTTGGCCTCATCGCAGGCAGACCGAAAAAGTTTTTTACGATGAAGCATCAAGATGAGTCGAAACTGCTAACATCGGATATAGCGAAACTGGTCAAAGATGAGGAGTTTCCCCAGGTAATGGATTTTTTGTGTAAAGGAGGTATGAGATTTTTTACACAGAGCGAACTTGAGAAGTGCCCTTTCCTCGGCATTAAGAATGGTGGAGATTTTATTGCAGTTGGTGGCTTCCATTTTTATGATTCTCAGCTTGTAGAGCTTGGAAACATTGTTACGCGGGAGGATCACAGAGGAAAAGGAATCGCTAAACTCCTAACGAGCCAGCTCACTCACCTGGGCAAACAGCTTTCATCTAATGTTTATTTGGGAGTATTGGCAGAAAACATTCCTGCTGTTAAGGTGTATGAAAGCTTGGGCTATCAAATTGTATCCGAGCAAGTAATTGTCGACTTTACGTTGGCTTTATCATGAGGCAGGAGTAAGTATCCTGCCTCATTAATTATATCTGCCACCTGCATTTTTCGCTTACCGAAAAGAAATACGCCATTTTACTACTGAAGCTTGAGGTACGTCCCCTGCTTCACTGCATGGTAAAATTAAGTAAACATTTTGAGGAGGGGTTCGGTTGGTTCCACCAGATTCTTTATTAAAGGTTTGGCAGTTGTTTGATGGGTTTCCTATGGAAACATTGACAAAGGCTTGGTTTTATAATCAGCCATCGGGGCGCAGGCAGCGGACTGTTCGTGAGATGATTGAGCACAGAAGCCGATTTGGCACGAGTGGAAACTGTTTCGATTTAGCGATTTGGCTTTTGCATGAATTGAAGGATGTCGGGATTGAAGCGCATGCGATTGGCTCAGACTTCGGTACCCCCGAAGCCCATGTCGGGGTTCTTGCCTATGTCGATGGGTACCGCTATTTGTGCGACCTTGGGGACCAATGGATCCTCCCAATTTTAATCGACAGCTCGAGTCCGGATTTTGCACGGGAACCTGTATCCGGTTTTTTCCCGGCAGCGAACGTGCAAGTCAGTTCTTCTGCAACTGACTTTGAGATTACGTATCATCGTCCTAACGGAAAGATTAGCCGCCAGAGTTACTCCTTAAGTAAAATTAAAGAAGACGAGCTTTTTGAAGCCGGCCACTATTCACAAAATTTATTAAGCCCACCTCTATGCGAAATGCGGGTACACAGCGAAGATGAGGTCCAGCATTGGGAATTTTACAATTGGGGCAGTTTTCTAAGCACAAATGCAGGCTTATTTCATGACTCTCCATTAACTTCGAATGAAGAATGGAGTGAACGGATTTACACTAGGACAGGGATTAGCCCCTCCGTTGTTCGGCCGGCGCTTGAGCTTTACGCTTCTATTGTAAAAGGTTCAAATGGCTATAATAGGTAAAAAAGTGGAAGCCTTCGTTTGGAAGGCTTCCTTTACAAATAGGATGAAAAAAGATTTTCACCTATACTAATTGTATTTTTCACAAAAAACGGCCCTTATTGAATCAACATCAGCATGCCTTCGTTGTTGTTTGCCGCGGTTTCGTAATAGCGGAGGAGGAAGTCGTAGTTTTCGACGAGATACGCTTTGTCGTCTTCGCTCCATTTTTTGTGCATCGGGTAGATTCCGTGATCGCTCAGCTTCTTCGGATCAAATCGGCTGGCAAACTCATCCGGAGAAATCTCTTTTAATTCGTTGTAAATGTCCGCAACCTCATCGGGTTCAAAATAACGGAGCGGTCCGTAGCCATAGTCCTCGCCAAGTTCGTGTCCGCCAAGCACTGCCCTGCCAATATGCCCGTCAGCTGGCTCATCCAGGTCTGCCACTCCGCTCAATAAAAAGTAAATGCCATGCCACGATTTATCGATGTCGAGCTCAAGCTCCTCGATTTCTTCCATTTCAAAAATCAGGTCCGCCGCCTCGTCCGGATTTGCTTTTAAAACCTGCAGCGCCTTGGGAGAAACCCTAAAAAAACTAGCAATCATGCCCATCACTCACCACTCCTCAAGCTATCTTTCCCATAAGAATAGCACATTATGAAGCAGTTTGAAGGAAGGATGGATTCCTCATTGACACTTTTACAACTCATCGTAATTATCGGTTATCGTTACCTTGTTTTCCCGCAGCATATCCATTAATCCGGCTCGGAATGGAATTATATTTTTATGATGCGGCAATTCAAACACGCGGTTATCCTTTGTGATGAATTTGTATGCCTTGGTCTTGGTCATCCCTTTTTCATTTGCGTATATTTCCTTTACCTCTTTTATTTCATCCCATCGGAACGTCTCGACCGATTTATAACTGCTTAGTTCGTTTGAATGAATCCCTTCTTTGTCAAGGTAATAATAGTTCTCGATGCTGAACATGAAGAATGGGATGCTAAGCGGGATAAACAAAAGCGACAGCCACTTAAGCTTCCCGAGCTCAAATTTCTTTTTAGTTATCACAAAGACCAGCAGGACAAGTGCAATCCACATCATTCCTACCCCGAACGTTACGTAAGATGATGGCGGGGTCTTGAAATACATAATTTCCTTTGTGTTGTAGAGCGCTTTCTGGATGAGATTAACAAGAATAAATGGCATGAATAGGCTTCCTATGAATAGCATGATGGAAATGACCAGTATGTACTGCGAAGTTTTTCTCTCTATACCTGCAAGATTTATCATTTTTCCGCCCCCTTTTAAAATTTGTCCTACGGTTTATTGCTGGCTAATGTGTCCTCCCCTCGTAAAGTTTTGCTAAATTCCGAATTATGGTAAAATTATAACATATATTACAAATTTTTAAATCTTTACTTTGAAAATCAGAATACCCCCTGTTCTACTTTTCTCCTCTTCTTTTTTCCGAAAAATGAAGCAAACGATACTTCCCCAGTTTCACCGTATTTAGGAGGGATTGAATGGTTAAGAGGTTTTGTGTTTTTGCTGCTTGTTTGGCTGTTGGGGTCTTTATGATTACGGTTGGTTCCTCGGTGAGCTATGCTTGCAAGTGTGCGGATCTGCGACCTGTAGGAGAAGAGTTTGAAAAGTCGGCTGCCGTTTTCACGGGAAAAGTCATTGGCATTAAAGAGGAAAAAGGGGTTGGATCTACTTCTCCAACTGAAAAAGTTCTTTTTGAGGTTAGTGGCACGTGGAAAGGCGTTTCAGAGTCCCAGGTTATTCTCGAGTTCATTCAAACTTCATGCAGTATTGATTTTAATGAAGGTAAAGAGTACTTGGTCTACGCCAAGGAAAATCCCGATTTTAAAAATAAGGAAGTGTTAACCTCCGAGGTATGTAACAGGACTGTGGAAGTGGAAAAAGCCCATGAGGATTTAACATTCCTCGGTCAGGGTGATTCCCCAGTGAAACAGGTGGATCTCCGGAAAGAGATGGAGAGGCCAGTGCCAGTCCGTACCCTTCTGATGTGGCTTCCAGTGGTGGGGGTTGCAGGAATTGTCGGCTTGTTCATTTGGAAAGGGGCTAAAGAGTAACAGGAAGTGTAAGGCTTCGTTCCCTATTCGAAATGTGTAGGAGTATTTTTAAAATAGCTTTTAGAACCATGCGGTAGGAGGAGTGCCGATGGAACTATTTTTACTCGCCAAAATCCTTGGCGGCATTGGGCTTTTACTAATCCTTATAAATATTCTTTTCTTTTTAGCCGGAAAGGATAGGGGCACAAAAAAATTGATTTACTTTATTTTTTTCATCACCCTTTTCGTAAACATTACAATTTGGGTTATCGCAGCAGTTCTTAAAACGGAGTGAAATATTAAAACATCTTATGTTAGGAGTGAACTGAATGAATTATTCGCCAGCAGGTTTTGGATTACGGTTTTTTGCGGATATTATAGACTTTTTACTTGTTGCTTTGCCACTAGGTTTGTTGATTGCCTTGTTATCAGGAGCGGCTTGGGATAGCTCAGGAACAAGTTGGACCTCTAATTTGATTTATTTGTTGTATTTAACGGTTTTACCCCTTGTATGGAATGGCTATGTTGTCGGGAAACGCATGATGAAAATAAGAATTATGCGAGTAGATGATCAGCCACTAACGTTAAAGAATATGATTTTACGTGAAATTGTCGGCAAGTTCCTTTTGTCCTCTGTAACGTTTGGTATTTCAAGCCTTGTGAGTTTGTTTATGGTGATTTTCCGAGAGGACAAGAGAGCCGTTCACGATTTCATTGGCGGAACGTACGTGGGGTATGAATATTAGGTTCTACTTTGAAAATGAAACACTGGTACGCTTACTCTTTTAATGATGAGGAAGAAAGTTTCGAGAGGGAAACTCTTCTGAAGCTGTCTTAATAAACACAATCAAAACACATTGAAAAGTGCCAGCCATGTTAGATAGCTGGCACTTCATCCATAATGAACTTATTTCCATGACATTGTCCTATGCCGTTTCCGGAGAGGATACAATCATGTAATTCGAATGCTTGACTACAGTTTTAGTTGTATCATAGCCCAATCTATCCGCGAATTCTTTAGAAACCTCCACTATCACGCTGTTGTCTCTTACAATTTCAACAGTTCCTTCTAAATCGTGGTCCTTACGCGTAAATGATATTTGATCACCGATTTTAGCTCTTTTTTTCGCCATTCCAATGCCCCCTAATTCTTTTCTTACTAATTATGGAGTCATGTCCCCAATTTTATGCATCTTAATTGGTTATTCCCTGCTGAAGCCCAAATAAACGCCTAAACTGTTGGTAGTTTATTGCTAAGCTCTCATTAAAAGGGCTGTTTTTTTAAAAAAATATTAATCAGGGTTGATTAACATCCCCGACCCATCGGAAGCGGCATGTGGCACTTCCTTAATTAACAGTTATCCGAATCCATTCCCCGATTACTGTTCTGAGCCTTTCTTCCTTAGCTTTCACATCATTTTTATTAGAAAAATTCACTAAAGCACGGTCATTTGTCTGCCATTCCAATAGCCCCGTGTGGTCAACAAACAGTGGTTCCTTTTTGGTTTCCGGATTTTTCTTTGCCCCACAATGAAAAATGAGGCGAAAAAACCCTTTTCCCTTCAGGTTGAACGTTATTCGATCGTCATTTTCAATGAGGAAACTCGGTGCATTCCATTTAATATGTTCTGTAATTCGGGTATCGCTATTCAAGATTATTTTCCGGACCTCCTCAATTTCCTCCTTAAGAGGATGGTCAAGTTTAGCCATAAATTCCGCAACTTGTTCAGGCCCGGTCAACTTCTTTTTCATCCGTTTTTCCGATTCGTTATTCAATTCATCACATCCTTTACTGGGAAAATTAAAATCTTATTCAAAATTGGATTTACCTCTGAAATGGTATTCTAATTTTATGTCAGGCTTACTATGCCCCACCCTTTTTGTACTTATAGAGAACCTAAATATTCAGCATTTTATTACCCTTTACCTTAAACTCAATGCTTCGCCACCTAATAATATGCCAACACTTTTCTGAACTTGCAGGAAAGTACCTCTTCTAATTTAGTGGATATGGTGTCAAAATCAGCAGCGATGGGATTATAAAATTCTATTGAAAACCGGGCGAATCCCGCATTCCACTTGTAGTGTAAATCGTTTAGCGAAGATTCCTTCTTGCAACAAGGAACAATTACTTGCAGATTATTGAATTGAGACGTATATGCTTCTGCCATTGCATCCTGCCACCAATCAACACTTAAGCCATTATGGCAAAATTGACAGCTGATACTTTCACAATTTTCGCCCTGGTCGATGAATCGCACCTCATCAGTAAGTATTACTTGTATGTCACTGAAGTATTCCGTAATAGTTTGAATGAATAACTCAGCTTCTTTAAGCTCGCTCAAACTTGGAGTAAATTCAGGTTGCCTAGGGATTAATTTAATTACATAATCCGACATACGGATTTCCTCCAATGCTGCTTTGCCTGTTCAATAGCGTTCTTTTTCCGCTTCGTACAAATAGTTCATGAACTGATCGTGGAGTTCAATGCCTTCTTTTAGTGATTGCTTTGTATCTTTGTCGATTAAATCAAGAGAAAAGGTGAGGTTATCATTGTAACCATCTATCATTTCCATTACTGAATAAAGGACTGCTTCAATAATTTCGTTTTGGGCTTCTTTATTTTCTAAACAGTTCTCATGTTTAATGATAGAGATCTCTACCCACTGGTCTTTAATCAACTTTAGAGTTTCAAATAATTGTCTTTGTTTTTCATTCGTCATAAAAATCCAACCCCCGCTCAATAAGTTATTCCATAAAAAAAGCGTTAATCCTCCTGGATCAACGCAATTGTTTATTGAATTGGATAGCATCCCTGCTTTTATCTTTCACTGTCTTCGTCACTTTGGTATTCTAAAATATCCCCAGGCTGACAGTCCAATGCCTTACAAATTGCATCTAATGTGGATAAGCGAATCGCTTTTGCTTTTCCATTTTTCAATATAGAAAGGTTGGCCATGGTGATTCCAACTTTTTCTGAGAGCTCTGTTACACTCATTTTCCTTTTTGCCAGCATCACATCAATATTGATTATAATCGCCATTGTTATCACCTCAGACCGTTAAATCGTTTTCTGATTTTATATTGATCGCTTCTTGTAAAAGTCTTTGGAGAACAGCGGCAAAGACCGCGATGACCATTGAAGCAAAGATTGGGACCATTCCAATAATGACGAGACCAGGGGCATCGTCAAGTTCGGCTACCATAAAAACAAACGGCAGAACAATTACGTACAAACCACTGATTGTCATTGCACAGAATTTGATGTTCCTCAGAGCCTTAACAGACAGTTGGGAGAAAGCCTCGTTCCTGTCAATGTAGCTTAACAGTTTAAATGCCTGAACCAATGCAACGAAGAACGGGATAACTGATATATACATGCCGGCGACAATAGGATACAGGATATGAGCATAATCTGGATTCGCTGGATTTCTTACTAACCAATACAACCCGAATATACCCAAAGCAAGAACCGGAATTCCCATAACCATAACAGCTGTTTTTAAAAAAAGTGTTGAACCGCGTTTCATAAAAAGCACCTCACATATTCATTTTTCAATTTATTTTAACAGGATATTTATCGTTTTACAATAAATTATTATCATTTATTGTTATTTTATTATCGTTATACAGCATTATGAGCAATAAAAAAACATTCTTCGTTTCAAAGGAATGTTTTTTAAATTTCCTATTAAATTAACAAATAGACCTTAGAGATTAATGCCTTGTAATGAGGAGGCCTATTTGTAGCTGGATTTCAATAAATCTTCGTTGTAAGGTCTTTTACAAAAAGAAAATTCTTACGAAGTTCATCCTCACTGATCGATACCCGGCCCGTTAAATCCGTCGTTCTTAGAACAAAATCCTTCACCCCGATGAATTCCGACTCCGCGATAAGATAAAACTCTGTTCCTTTTTTATAACCATGAAAATTAGTCTTTAATGTAAATAACTTCATTTCAAACCTGCCTAGTCTATAGCCTTGGAAGATAAATTATATCATTTAAATCTCATTATATTGTCAGAACTTCATACCATTTTAAATTGGTACTGAACCAGCCGGTTATCCGTTCCCATGTATTCTTCATAGCCAATCCGGCTGATTTCTTTGAAGCCTAGTTTCTTAAGCATTTTTCCTGAGCGGACATTGCTTTCGTGTGTTTCGGCGGTAAAGACAGTAATGCCAAGCTTTTCAAAACCAAACTCCATCATGCACCGTGCTGCATTTACTCCTATCCCCTGTCCCCATAGCCCACTTTCACCAATCGCGATTCCCAATTCGGCCGTATGCCCCTGTATGGAGGCCAAATCCGCATACCCGATTAACCTATCATTATATTCAATTCCCATACGGATAAAGTCGTCGGCTTCATTTTTAACACAACGAAGCCACCATTTGTAAAGTTTATCTTTGTCCCTGTTTTGTTCCCAGCCGTTTGCAAGGCAAAATCTCTCGTCCATGCTCCAGGCTAAAACAAAGTTGAAGTCATCCATGGTTAACGGCCTTAGTTTTATGGATGGTAGTCTGGTCATATTAAAAACATCCCCTCAGAAGTGGCACCTTTACATTACTCGTTCTTAACTATAATTCGATCGGCCAACTCTTTTGCAATTTACGAATATATATAATTTGGCCAATGTGATAGGCGTTGTGGGTTGTTAAATTTGCGAGTATTCCCCACCACTGTGCATTTACAGGGAAACCCACTGCATCACTTTCCACTTTCTCGATTGTTAATAGATCCTGCCATCGAAGCAGCACGTTTACTAACTCGCTCTTTAAATCAACAAACGTTTGATTGTCCGGAATTATAAAGCTTTCTTGATTGCTTGAAAGGGGTGGCACAGAGTTTACATTGCCGCTTTGATACCGGTTTTGCCACGTTTGGTTCCAGTAAAGGAGATGCTGAACGATTTCTGCTATACTGAAGCTTCCTTCATCCGGTATCCAAAAGGCTTGTTCTTCACTCAAATTTTCCACTGACTGTAAAAAAGGAATATACCAGCTGGGGTCATTCGCATTGGCCAGAAGCTGATCGGATAAAACATCTTTTGCATGAATCACGATCCCACATCCTTTTAATTTTTTTGAAGTTAAAAGAGGGTTTTTTAAGTTTTAAACTGCCCGATTCGGAAGAGCGCTTAAATATGGAGAACGGTTGTTGTTGTGTGAGGAAATTAAATCATTGAGCGAGCGGTTTATTGTTGAAAATTTAAATGCCCTATGTGTATTTGTTTAATAAATGATAACATAAAATTTGGAAAAAAGAGATTGTAAACAGATTGAACTCGGACAATTAGAAAGCCTGTGGCTCTGTCTAAATCCCCACCCCTTTTCTGTATCCAAACATCCAGCAACTTTGGATTATCAACCTATGAAAATTCATTTCTTTGTCCAAGAATGAGGCATCTTTGGACAACTATCCCTTGAAAATTCACTTTACTGTCCAAACATAAGCTAGCAAATTTTATAAAACGAAATATAAAAATGCGCCCCCATTCATAATGGGAACGCATTTCAACGTATACACATTGTTTTTTTAGCAGTAACACCAAAACTAGGTTAAGCCGTTTTAATCAAATCAATGAACACTTCGATTTTGCTGTCGAGGAAGCCGAGTGTTTGTTCGTCGACCAAGCGGCCTGTTTGGGCATCAAATTTCTGGTTGGCAAAGCCGATGAGCACTTCGTTTCCTGCAGGCGGCATCTGTTTTGCCTGAAGGCCAGTCAAAATTTCACGCAGATGCAATTGCGCGCGGATCGTTCCGAGCGCACCCATGGTTACGCCCATCGGGAATACCGGCTTGCCGATGAATACCTTCTCGACGCGGGAAGCCCAATCAATGGCGTTTTTCAAAACTCCTGGAATTGACCAGTTGTATTCAGGGGTGATGATGATGACCCCGTCCGCGTTTGCGATTTTCTGTTTAAACTCTTTCACTGCCTGTGGTGGGTTGTTTTCCTCGTCCTGATCATAATAAGGCAACGAGCGGATGTCCGCAATTTCGATGTCGAGCTTGTCTTGGTAGCGTTCCTGCATTGTTTTTGCCAGTTGCATGTTCAATGAATCTTTTCTGATGCTTCCTACAATTGCCACGATTTTCATGATGAATGTCCTCCAGAAATGTTATGTATAATTTTTGTTAAAATCTTTTGAAGTTGCAGCGTTTGTTCCGCACTGATCCCGTTCATCACGGTCCGGCTGGCCTCATCCAAAATAGGGGCCACCTTGCATTCAAGCTGCCTACCTGCTTCCGTTAAATGAACTTTGAACGTGCGTTTGTCGAAAGGGTCATCGATTCGCTTTATGTACCCCTTCTTTTCGAGGCTTCCGATCATGCGCGCGATATTGCCCTTGTCCTTTTTCAGGCGCAGGGACAGTTCGTTCGGGGAAATCCCGTCCTTTTCCCACAGCATCATCATGATTAGATTCTGTTCGGGAGCAAGGTTGAACGGCTCGAGCTGCTTCTTGACGTAATTCGCTATCGTCAAGTCCGCGTTCCGAATTAAGAGTCCAATGTATTTGTTTTCATCCAATGGACCCGCCTCCGCAAGAACGTTGATATATCAACAATAATAGTCAGAATTTTTTATTAGGTCAAGCTGGGAGGTTTTCATTTTAAAAATAAAGTAGTCTTCAACTCTTCGTTTCTTACATTCAAAATATATTTTCCTATTACAAAATCCCTGCCGCCGTTTGCTTCGTACCACCGGTTGACCCGCTTGACATGTTCGCGATCGCTCCGTACATTGGCTTCGATTTCTTGGTACTTCTCATAGTTATCATATTCCCAGATGGCAAAAATCTCGGTTGTGTTTTCGTCGTTCGGCACCATCCATCTGCCGACTAGCCGCGCCCCATGCTTTAATTGGTTCGGCAAATTCGTTTCATTGAAATGCTTATTAAAAACTTCTACAAACTCGTTTTTCACGATATAAAATTTCCTTCGAAAAAACATGATTTTGGTCTCCCCCTCAATTTTTTCAAAACAAACGATTGGAAATAATTGAATAATTCAATAAAATAAGTTACAATTAGTGTAAAATTACACCAAAAAGAGGTGCAAAATGAAAAAGATTTGGGTTTATTTCATTTTGATTGCTTATTGCTTTCCGTTTGGCTATTTTGCCATGTATCAGGATTACAAAGACGGCTCCATGCTTGGTTACCTGCTGCTGATTTTAGGGCCTGCCATCCTTGCTTTTATTAGCAAATTGAAAGGCTACCCATTCCTTATATTAATCGGGAACCTTTTGTCGGCTGGCGTATCGTTTTACTTTTCCAACCAGATGGCCGGGGTTGATCGATGGGGATATTATTTTAAACCTTTTACAGCCAATTCACTTTTGCTCACTGTCAGTCTTATAAGTTTGATTCCGCAGGTTATCGCCGTTTTGCTGGCATGGAAAAAAGTAAAAAAATAAAAAGGTTTCCCTTATTCAGGAGGCAATTTATAAATCACGTTCCCATCTCCGTCGAGGAATTCCATTCTCGGTACATCGTTCGAATCGACAATCATGCGGATTCTCGGCTGTCCTTTGCTGTCAGAGAGCTGAACCCTGACATCTCCATTTGCTGTTTTTCCCATAAATGCTCGGTGGGTATGGCCTTGCCACACCTTGTCCCGTTCTGCCTGCTTCTCGTCCTCATGAATGTTGGAATTTTTGATTTCAAGGTCTCTTTTAATCTGGTCTTTTAACGAGCTGTTGGGCCGGTCCCAAATTGAAAAGCCATATGTATTGTTTCCATTTTCCCCGTAGTAGTGCATTTGAACAACCTGGTCCTGCTTGTATTGATCGAACGTCAAACTTGCGGACGATGTATAATTGCCATTTTCATCCCGCTCGCTTCCGAATATAAGGCCACCCGCCTCGTCACCTTCAGCATTATAAAACATCAGTCCCGCGATTGGATCATTTTGTCGATGACCTGGAAGGACGTCTTCCCCGTCCATGATTGCCGGCGGGATATTCTGATTGTTGAAAAGCCGCAGCCTCACCGTCCCGTTTTCATCCACAATATTCAATTGCTCAACATCAATGCTCTTTTTGTCAGCCACTGAAATACCTCCTCCACATGCCTTTTGTATATTTTAGAGGGAATTTTGCTACTAGTACATGAAAAATAGGATGCGCCGCCGCTTCATTAAACCACATTATTACTATTTTAACATTATATAACACCACGCCTATAATAGTTTAGTATAATTGGTTTAATTAGGAGGGATTGGAATGCGGAAGTTTTTGTTGCTGGTTGGGCTGTTGTTGATTGTTAGTTCCGCGTCGCCGATGTTTCAGATGGCCAGAGAACACGTGATTGGTTCGAAAATAATGAAACAATTTAAAATTGGCCTTGCCAATTATGAACAAGGCTTTCCAAGCCATATTAATACGCAGGATATTGAATTAAACGGCCGCTCAATAAAAATCGTTGAAGAGCCGACTGGGAAAAAAGCCTCTTTAACTCATTGGGATTTGGAAGAAGGAGTACCAGCAGGCGATATTGTGAAACTGCATCTACTGGTGGATGGGAAAGAGGTTACGAATCCGGATGAAATCTGGTTATCCAACCGCGATAAAGGAGGGCGCTATTATTCCTGGTTCGAAGTTTTAACAGTAAACGACAGGATCGCCATTGTCCAACGGCTTACCGATGATGATGCCCCAATGGATGACCGCGCCTGGAAAATCATTTGGATAGATGAAAAAATCAAAGAAGAGAAAGTTTCTTATCTTTCTCGGAGTGAAAATCCGCTAGCAGTCCGGTTAATTAACTCTTCCGGTACCTCACGAATGGCAATGGGCTACCAATCGGATATTTTGCAGATGTACCCAACCCTCTTCTTCCCTATGCTGTACCCGTACGTAACCACACTTTTAGGGATTTTGTTATGCATCATCGCCTTTTTCATACGCAAAAAAGTGGAGTGAGGAAGGGGACAGAATCTCCACATTGCATTCGTAGCGAGCTTGGTTCCGGATAATACAAGAATCGGGACTCAAATCACGTTCTAGTACCTGCTTGTGTCCCGAAAAACCAAGAATCGGGACCCACACCAAGTTCTAGGAACCCCCTGTGTCCCGATTCACAACTATTATTTCCAGAAAAAGCTGGACCGCTTGGCAGTCTATGTCTCAAACAGTAGTGAAGAAAATAAAATACCCATTATTCCCCTACCGTAGCCTTACACTATAATACCTCATTCCCTGCGTCGAGCCCCGGACTTCAAAAACGCCTTCCGCGATTAGATGCTTCAGCCTGTATTCCAAAAAAGCATCACCTACATATTGCTCAATTTGGCCGATTGCCTCACCAATAATCCTCGCAGCCATCCAAAAGTCCTTTTCCAATTTCTTGCGACTCAGCTCCTGTGCTATTCTTATTAAAATCTGATCGAAATAATCTTCCCCAACATTGCATACTTTCCCCGCTTCCCAAATCCTTAGGACAGCATCCCCTTCTGATATCTCCTTCCATTCGCTTTCAAATTTAAGCCGATTTTCCATGGTGATTGACATGTTGTTTCTATTTTCCTCAAAAATGGACCACAATTTTTCCGGGTGGCATTCGCCGGTATGCAACGGCCTGTACTCTATTTCTTCAGTATTATATTTATCTCTAAAGCGTGCTGTTGTATTGAATAGCGAGACGTCATTCTTTTTTCCTCTTAACAAATGCATGGCGAACCCGACACCAGTTTGTTCGTGCGCGTTTTCCCCAGCCCACACATAAACTGGAACGCCTTCAGGTATAGCCTTAAGCGCTTCAATGGCTTTTTTCATCTTCGATATATATTCATCAAGGTAATCCCGGTCGTTATGAATATGATTTTTGAGCCACTCATGCCTGTTGCTTATACCGGCTTCTTCATCCAGCCCGGTCAAAGGCCCGATTGCAAATAAATCCCGAAACCCGATAACTTGTTCCTTATCAGCCTTTCCCGCTGTTTTCAGCACATGCTTTAGCATGTGGAGAGTTGATTCGCCAAACACAATATGAAAAGCAGCCGGACTTTGAACGCTCTCGCTATTGGAATGGCCAGCATTATTTTTCAAAAAATCAGCATAAATTTCTCTTAGAACTTTACTTAATTGTTCATCCGAGGCTTCTGTCTCCTCAGCCATTTCAATTCTCAGCAAAATGAGGAATAAAAGGGATTTCGCTTCGTTTTCACTGAGATTCCTTACTTTTTCCTTCAACACCTTTAACAAACTAGCCACTCCTTCAGGCAAACGCCGCTCACTATTTAAACCGAATTTTACCATAAATAAATAACGCCCAGGTAATTCCCAAGCGTTTCTTCTTTCTTAAACAGTCCGATTCAATTTCACAACAAATTCGGGACTCGTCACATATTCCATGTAAGTGGTTTTCCCGTCGAAATCCAAATATGCCTGGTAGCGGGTGCGGATTGCAGGCGTTTCGATATAATCGAGGACGCTCTCCTTGGGAACCCATTTGCTGTCTGTCGTTTCATCCGATATCCCCAACTCACCGCCAACGAATTTGCAAACAAAATCGAACATGACCTTAGTCGGTACATCCGTTACGCCGTCATACCATTTATAAGTGGCCGTGTTTGAATAAACCCCAATCAAATGGGAAACCTCAACATCGATACCACTTTCCTCCTTTACTTCCCGGATTACCGCATCAATCAGGTTTTCTCCGACTTCGACTTGCCCGCCAGGGAATACCCATCCTTGATTGTGTGTTTTCACCAAAAGGATTTCTCCTTGTGTGTTCTCGACGATTCCTCCAGCTGCTGCGATATGTGTTGGCATTGCCATGCTATTTCCCCCAGTCATTTTTTATGAAGATGTTAGATGAACATATATTCTTCTCCTTGTAAAAAGGAAGAATCCTAGTTGAATGCAAAAATAGATGCCGGCAACGAGGAAAAAGTGGAGCAGCAATTCCTGGTTTTTCATTATCCCTCCAATGTCCTTGGCCATGGCGATAAAGTACAGAAGAGCCAACGTTGTCCCTACAACCATCGGAATAAAAAATATGGGTGTAATTTCCCAGGAAACGTTTCTCTTCATTTCTTTTGGAGTAATTCCTATGGAGTTGAGTTTCTTATACTTCTCTTTTTCTCGATCAATGTCGGAAAACAAATTCAAATACAGCAAGCTAAACGAACCGAAGCAAAATAAAACGCTTAAAAAGGTTGATACGAAAAAGAGGATGCCATTTGACTGTTTATTATGTATGTGATCGCCAATTTTCGAAGCCACTAGTCCAGTGCCGAGGCTGTTGGCCAGTTCCTCGACGAACGGGCCTGTTTTTGTCCAGTCGGCCACATTCAGTAAATGAATCTTTAATTCCTCACCAGCCATCGACTCTTTTAGCAGCTCATAATCAGTATCATTTACAACTCTCACCTCGTAGAGAGCTGATAAATTGTTCATTTTTTTTGCCGCAATGGTTTCCTTCAACATGAAGGTGATTCTTCCATTAGGATGTTGCAAACTTAGTTCCCGCTCCGCCGCATTGCTTACATCCAAATTCTGTGGGTCCACATTGGCGAAATAGATGTATTCATTTCGTTTCAGGTCCATATTGAGTGAAGAAATTTTATTAAATTCGCCCACTGGCATGAAAACAAACTCTCCTTCCGACCAATCATTTGACGAAAGATCATAACGAAAGACAGGCAGCTGGAGATGTGTTTTCAATGGATTTTTCCCCGAATCAAAAAAGGGTTGTGCAGTTTGGTTTTCAGTTTCACTGTAGGCTATATCAAATGGATTTTCCGATATCACCCGCTTTTCGTCCAGTATGTATGTTGATAAAATAAGCGTACTATACAGGATTGTTACCATTATTAGGACGGTAACGAGCATGAGGATAGAGGTTAACCGCCTAAACTTATAATTCAAACTGGACAGTAGTAACATGCCGCGATAATAGAATGGTTTGCTTTTTTTCGTTAGTCCAATTAAAAAACTTGTGAATTGAAACAGGCAAATGTACAGGCCGATAAAGGTTGCCATCGCCCAAATCAGCAAATAATCGCCGCCGTGGATAGAATCCGAATATGTATAATAAAGTCCCAGGATTGACACAATCACAATCGCAAATCCTGCTCCGCCAATAACTGGGCTTTTCATTTTGATAGTCTCGGCAACCTTGTCGCTTTTCATGGTCTGCAATAAGTTTCCTTTAAGGATTTGGAATAGTGACTTTCCTACCGCTGTAAAAAAGACCATTAAATAGGCAAGGATAGTCGATAGAAACATTTTTGCCGTGAGTTCCAAAGAGATGGTTTGAATCCCGATGTTTTTTATTAATACGGTAAAGAATAGACCCGAAAACAGGGCACCAGCGAAAATGCCCGATAGAATGGATAACATTGCAACGATTCCGTTCTCCAACAGCAATAATCTTGTAATATCCCGGTTCGACATTCCCAATGTCATGAAAAGGCCAAACTCACTTTTTCTTCTTTTTATAAAAATGCCATGCGCATAGCTTATGAAAAAAACAGTGAATACGAGTAGCGCGGCCCCCTGAACGGCGAGAACATATTGAATCGATTGCGATTCCTTTACCTGGACTATTTGGCTATTGAAATAGAGGGTTGAAAACATGAAGAAAAACATGACTGCAAAGCTGTTGCATAAGAGATAAAAAATGTACTTTTGATAATTAGCTTTCGCCATTTTCCAAACGATTTTACTAAAGGACATGGGTTTTCCCTCCCACAATGTCCAGGTTCTCAATAATCTGAGCCAGGAATTCTTTCCTGTTTCCCTTCCTTTCAATCGTGGAATGGATGAGGCCGTCCTTAATAAAGACAATCTTTTGGCAGTAGCTTGCCGTAAAAATATCATGCGTTACGATGAGCACCGTAGTTGAAAGCTCATGAATGATTTTCTCAAAACATTCCATAATGATTGCCGCTGATTTAGAATCCAGGTTACCCGTCGGTTCATCAGCGAAAAGAATACTGGGTTCATTTACGAGGGCCCGGCTAACAGCGGTCCGCTGCTGCTGGCCTCCCGATATGCTGTGGGGATACTTGTTTAAAATTGAATCAATCTCAAAAAGGGTTGTTAAATCCTGAACTTTTTTTTCAATCTCTTCGGCTTCTTTCTTTTCGAGTATCATTGGGAGAATGATATTTTCTTTCACTGTCAAACTATCCAAGAGATTAAAATCCTGAAAGACGAACCCCAATTGCCTCCGCCGGAACAAGGCAAGCTTTTCTCCTTCCATCATGCTAATAGTTTGTCCATCAATCACAACCTCACCTGAAGTAGGCTTATCAATACCGCTGAGTAAATTAAGCAGCGTTGATTTACCACTTCCCGATGGGCCCATGATCGCAATGAATTCTCCTTCTTCTATTGAAAAACTCACGCCACGCAACGCAGCCGTAAAGCCTTCATCGCCTTCATTCCCGTAATGTTTAACTAGATTAATAGCATTCAGGATGGCCATTTCCCCACCTCCGCGGTCAAAACACGTTTACTTGCTATCCTTTATAAAAAGCAAAGGCACTGGCTTATGCCAATCCCTCTTAAAAAAACTATTTTTTATAGTTTTTCTCTACTTCTTCTTCGAATTTCTCAACAAGTGTTTCGTTGTTTGTAGTGTTATATTTCTTCTCGAGCTTTGGTTTTAACTTTTGCCAGATGACTGCTTTTTCATAAATATCGCGGTCGAAGTTATGGTTGTACTCAACCAGGTTCATATTCATGGTTTCCGCAATGGCGAGATGCTGCGGCAGGTCGCTTGTGTCCGGTCCCGCCTCGATATAGCGGTCGATTTCGGCATCACTGGCTTTAATTTCATATTGATCCTTAGCGATTGATTTCCATAGTTTATCCTTTTCCATGGCCTGTTTGGCGAGCGCCTTCACTTGCTTATCGGATAAGTCTGTATTAAAAAGCAAATTTTCCTGGACCAATGTCCGGATAACCCACTTTTGCAAATTCTCGTCCTTTTCCAGCCTGCTCGCTTCATTCAGGACATTTTCATAAATGGTTTTATAATCCTCCAGTGTGTACGTCTCCAAAATTTCTCTTTGTTCCTCAAAGCTTTTCATCTTTATTTGGACTTCGGTTCCGGCCTTGGCTTCGCAACCTGACGACAGTAGTACGGCAGCTGCAATCAGTAAAAGTGGCTTTATCCAAACTTTCATAACTCTGCCCCCTTTTCATCCTATACCTTTATTTTACCAGAAGGAGGGATTCCTACCATAATAATTCCAACCACTTTGATAAAAGATGTATATTAAACTTCGAGAAAATCCTTTGATTAGGCATTAAGGCACACGATCGATTCATTAAAATAAATGCCTTGACCGAAGATAGTCTATTTGGCTCATTTGCTATTTCTTCTGACTACTGTTATGATGAAGAAGAATTATTTTTGTTCGGTGTAAAGGATTGTATGAGTTTCGACTTTTCGTCTTGAAGTCACTTTGGGCAGAGATAGTAACACATTGTGCGCTAACGCACTAGGAGGCAATAAAAATGGAACAAGGTACAGTTAAATGGTTTAATGCAGAAAAAGGTTTTGGATTTATCGAACGCGAAAACGGTGACGATGTATTCGTACACTTCTCTGCTATCCAAAGTGAAGGCTTTAAATCTCTAGACGAAGGCCAAAAAGTAACTTTCGACGTTGAGCAAGGCGCTCGTGGACCTCAAGCTGCGAACGTTCAAAAAGCTTAATCATAAATTTGGATACTCAAAACAGGCTCTCTGAGGGCCTGTTTTTTTGTTATAAAAAAATTCTCAATAAAAAACCCCTGCTCAACGTTCGAGCAGGGGCATGGTGCCGGTAATGTTAAAAAATTTAAAGCTTAAAAGGTTGTTTACAGTATAACATACCCAGTGGCAATATGGCGGTTTTAGAATAACATTTATTTTTTTTAGAGAACAACTTCAATTTTTTAGAGAAGGTGTTTTCCCAGGAAAAAGGCTTTCTATTTCTTTTATTATCTTCTTGTAGTAATAGGAATATTTTTATTTTTGATGACTTCCAAAAATTCGGCCTGAGAACCTTTTGTGAAACCTGATTTATCAAGCCTGATTCCCATCCCCTTAGGAAAAACTAAAATCAATTCGTTCTTTTGATCAATTAATTTTACTATTTGATTCCATTGCAAAGTCATCGTATTGTTCCCATCAGAAACCAATATAGTGTCCGCAAATTGGATTACTCGGTCCCACTCTTTACCTTGCTGAACGATTGTTAGAGCTTTATATTGTCTTGCCGTGAACATTCTTGTCCTAAAAAAACCTCTGTAGACACAATATGCCGTTAATACAAGGTAGAAAAAAGAAAATGCAGTGTCATGAATGAAGAAATAATAAATAGAAAGAACAAATGTTACTATTGTGAATAAAAGCCAAAATACGGAGAAATAGTTTCTCTGGATTGGATTTTTGGCCCATTCCATGAAACGCTCTTTTGTTACGGTGTATTCGTTCTGAAATACGGTTTCCATAAATCCCCCTAAAAAATATTTATCGGTTCAGTTAAAATCCCTGTCTCGCCACGCTAACCCTGGCCCTCTATTTTTCCCCTTGAAATAGTGGGCAGGCCGGATTTTTAAGCCCCAGCCAAACTGCTCACCCGCGGCCAATTTTGCGGCTGGGTGTAATGAGGCGATTCCATACTATCCCCAACAAAGTTGGCCTCACAGCCAGCTACTCAAAAGAAACCCCCTTTAAGGAAAAATAACCCATTATCTAATTAACTTTATTCCACAAAAAAAGGCGTATTCCTCTTTGGAACGCCCTATTATATACGGATTCTTTTAACCACCCGCCTTGTCCATGTTTCCCTTGTTGATCAGCTCTTGCACATGCTCTTTTGGAGTCCAGCAATTGAATTTATAATTCGGTTTTGTTTCGTACCCGAGCCGGCTACATGAATATTTCATGCCTTCCGCCTTTTTTTCGGTCCGGAAATGCCTGCAGGTCGCACAGCAGTGAAAATCTTTCATCGTAAAGCACCCATTTCTTTTGCCAATGAAACAGTAGATCGATCCCTACTTCAAAGGCCTTTTTTAAAAATATATCTCTTATCTCCGCATTTGTTGAGTACAGGCTCAAGGTGAATTCCATATAGTAGGAGTAAGGTTGCTTGACCCATTTGGTGAAAGCAACGCAATCTATTAAAGGAGTGAATAGAATGGGTTATTATCGATATGGGTATGGTCCTAGGTTCAGGGGTTATCCTCCTTACCGATACGGTCCTCGCTTCCGTGGCGGTTTCGGTCCGGCATTTGCGGGAGGATTTGCGGGAGGATTCCTCGGCGGCTTTACCGGCGCTGCTGTTGCTCCATTTTTCTTTTATTAAAAGTTAAGTGGAAAACTTCATAAAATGTGTCCGCCAAGAGAACTCTGGCGGACGTTTTACATAGATTCAATCGTTTTCTTTCAAGCTGTCCAATAAAACATATCCAAAAACAACCCCAGCCGCTGTCGTTATGGTGGAAGCCCCTAAAGATGCGAACACTGCCGCAAAAGGCATGTAGTCTCCCATTGGAGTGTAATATAAATACGGTGCCATCCCCACATAAAGTGCGGGCAGCCCAACTACGACAATTTTAACCCAATCAAACGTCCACTTCTTTTTTGCAAAAATCTCCAGAATCAGCTTTGGAATCCGCAGCAGCATCCCAATCACGACAGGGGAAACAATTGTAAAAATCAAAGTCGGAAACATATTGAAAGTGAGTTCAGCTTCCTTTTTTAGTTGGATATGAAACTTCATTCCCATATAAAATATAATCCAGATAATAATTGTGCTTGTTAAGTAATAAAGGAACCTTTTCAAAAAACCCCTCCTTTTTCTACCTATATACGAAAAGGCGGCTAAATGTTCCAACATTCAAAAAGTGTTTATAGGGCCTTGTTATTCACCAGTTTACGTTTTGCAATTTCGAGTATGTACAAATTAATCCAAGTGATGAGTGGGATTGATAGTATCAACTGTGAAACGTTAGTCGTCCCAATGCCAAATAGTCTTACCTCATCTCTTGTCAGGTAGAAAACCCACGTTGCTGTTCCTAATAATAAGGTGTTTAAACAAAATGCCACTAACAATGCTAACCACTTGTTGTTATTCTTTTTCAAAAAAAGGACAGAGGCCGCCGAAGATATAATAAAGGAAATAAGAATTAGAAAATAAACCACTGCCCCATCACCTCTCGAAATTTCTACATTTTAGCGGTTACTCCCATTTTGGAAGGGAAAGCGAGGCAACTGTATCTATGTTTTTCAAAAGCCATACCTTATCTCCGTCCTCTTGTACTTTCTGAGCTGCCTGCTTGGCCAATGAAATGTTTTCGTCCCGTTTTTGCTTGTCACCCTGTACGGCATAGGCCCGGGCCAGCGCCTCATATGTGAAACCTAAATCAAATGCGCCAAGATTATTTTTTAAACAAAGGTCCAAGGATTTGTTCGCATGATAGAGTGCGGGTTCAGCTCTCCCTATGAGCGAATATACCCGTGAAATTTGCCATTCGCCCCTCGCAAAATTCAGCGGGTTGCCCGCTATTCCCCAATGAAAACGCGAAGCATGGGCTGCATTTATCATAGATTCGTTGTCTGCTTCACTCCGTTCGATCTTTTCGATTAAGTCCCACGTATAATTGAATAAGCTGATTGCTAATTTCCTATGTGTATCTATGTCTATAGACGTTTTCAATTCAGTCATTTTAATATTGCCCCCCTAAAAACAATCTCATCTAAACTGGCCTATTGGTTATTAATTTTTTAATACTCTCTATCACAATTCCAGGGTTTTCAAGGTGAATGGAATGTCCGGTGTCTGCTTCAATGTGCTCGGTGTTTTCCGTTAAATTCAACAATAACTGTTGGTCCCTTTTCCAACTTTCCGACTGTTTTTTTGCGCTTATCACGAAGACGGGTAAATTTGGCCTCAGAGGATTGGCGTTAATGAGTTGTTGGGCAGACTTTTCGGAATCTAGGTATTCACGATAGGCAGATTGATAGGCCCCTAATGTATACCCGATGTAGTTCAGCGATTGACCATACCTCTTTTCGAGAAACTTCCTGCCGATTTTCTGTTTCAACATTCTCGGAATACCAACAAGGGAAGTAACATACCCGGTAGCTACAAGTCTCCTGAATTTATTGATTCGCTTTGCATTCTCCGGTGTTAACAAGTATTGGCTTTCGTGGACCGTATCCTCCAAAACAAGTCCGGCCACCTCATCCGGATACATGCTTGCAAACAATCTCATTGAAAGACCGCCATAAGAATGTCCGACCAAAATATATGGCGGCTTGATTTTAAGCTGGTCCAGCACTTCTCGTATTTCCTCAACGCTATCCAAAGAAGTCATTGTTTTCCGCTTTGTTCTGCTCCACCCATAGTTCCCCCTATCAAAAGAAATGACACGGGCAACCTTGGAAATCTCCGGCTGAACATAGCACCAATCAATTGAAACAGACGTATATCCAGCTTCCAGAATAACTGTTATCGGCCCTTCACCCGTCACAATCACATGGATATCCGAGTTTTTCGTTTTAATAATCTGGCCAGGCGGCTTGACCCTATTTTTCCGATCCATCGCCAAGTTCCATATTGTAAAAGGAAATCCTATTATTCCTAAAGTATTACGAAGAATTGTTGGGATAATCACGTTTGCCTCCGTTCTTTCCAAAGAGTATACGGAATTTCACTTAGCAACGATACAGTCCTTACCTTCTGCTAAAATAAGGACCGCACCACCCTGTTTCGTGGGTTATGACAAAAGTCCAACGAAACTGTTTATCTACTATGTACATATCAATGTCTGTTTCATGAAATAAGTCTGAGGTACTTAGCGTTCTTGCATTCTCAAGTTGCAATGCATAATCTGATCTTTGATAGAAGACATAACATTCATTTTTAAGTTCATTGTTAAACGCTTCTTCGGCCTTTTCAGCTTCAAGACAATCTTTCTTTTTATAACTGAGCCATAAATAGCCGCAATACCCGCCATGATTAAATAAATAGATTGCGCTCTTTTCTTCGTCACTTAGATGGTTTGCGAACTGGGTTTCCCATTCCTTACGTAAATACGCTCCCCATTTCGGCAATTCTCGTACTTTAATGGTTTTATTTTTAAGTAAATCTACAATGTCCATCTTATCCCAGGCACTCACTCGGAATCCACCCAGTCTTGCCGCCTTTTTTAATTAGCGCATATCCGGCGCAGCCCTCATCTATGACAGACACGATTTCCCCTTTGCTTACACTGATTTGGGCGCAGGATACATCCGCTTTTATTGTAAAATCTCCATTTTCATTTTGTATGATATATTCGTTTTTTACATGAAGGAGCTTGTCCGTTTCGGGTTGCCTGCACATAGTGAAGAATTCTCCTTTTTCAACAGGAACGATCGTGTAGAACGGATAGTTGATGGATCCCTTCATTGCCTCCTCGGCAACGAAGTCCTTGGTGACAACCCTGGCTGGCAGCTTGTCCACGTACAGATGGGAAAACGAATCGCCTTCCGCAGTCCGCTCGATGATAAAGGCGTTTAATTGCCCGGTTGGCTTGATGACGTTGCCGCCGTCGATGGCGATTATTTTTTTCGCATCATCAATAATTGGATTGTCGGACGGAATATCGGTTGAGTAATTCACAACAGGCCAATGCCCAACGACCACAAATTTGCCAGCGCGGTGCGACTTTTCCAAAAAAGAAGGCATGGCCAGCGCATTGCTTCGCTCGGTCTCCTCCCAATCCTCCCTGTCCTCCAAGCCGGCATGGACAAAGATGTAGCGATCCGTTTCGATGGCTGTCGGCAAATTGGTTAGCCACTCCAATTCTTTTCGGTAGTGGCGGAGCAATACTTCCTTCACTTCCTGGATGGTCGAATGTTCATTAAGTTCATAACCAACCTCATCAAGCCATTCCCCAATAAGGGTATTTCCCCTGGCAGCCAAATAATCTAGCAGCTTCGGGTTTTCTTTTAGCAGATGCTCCACGAGCGCATCGCAATTCCCTTCTATGACATTCACATTGGGATTAGCGGCCGCGAGTTCCATCACATAACGCACAACCTCTTTGCTGTTGCCGCCTTTCTCGCAAAGATCACCATTAATGATTAAATAATCATCACTGCTAAACTCGACTTTCTTTAAAAGCTCTTTTAAAAGCCCGATTTCCCCGTGAATATCCGAGATTACAATCACCCGTCCACTCATGGGGAGTGCCAATTCTCTAATTTTGTCCAAAATGTCCTTCTCCTCTATGTATATTGCTTTTGTGAAAAATAGTGTCGAAACACGTTGACCCTTGTTATAAAATTCCACAAAAATTTCGATAATCCTCCCCATTTTTTTCATCATCGCAGTTGTGTAGGTCTGTTACGCAGTTCAGTTCGCAGGTTTGGGCAGCTAAGGCATGTTCCAAAAAATGTGGACATGTCCTCGGCATTTTATCCATTCAATTAGTTTTTCAAAGATTAGATTATTAGGAACTGAAAAGGGGGAGAATTACTTGGATAATTGGAATGGATTTCTATTTGGCCGCGGCAGGATAAATCATCCTGAATAAGGAGGTGAATATGATCTCGGAACTATTTTTATGGAAATGGTTGGATAGTTTCAAACAACTAAAAACCCGCCATGCAACATGGCGGGCGTATAAATTGATTTAGTCCTCTAGGCGTTGACGCTGTTCCTGGTCTTGATCCTGGTCAGCTTCCGCACGAGAACGCACGCGAGCCTTAGAATCGGAATCCACCCGGATATCCAAATCAATTTTCGCGTTTCCGCTGTCTTCAATTTTGGCAACGTTGGTGTTGAAATCCCGGTTCTTCACCCTGTTCTCATTGTCAACGTCGGTCCTGTTGTCTAACTGATTGTCAAAATCGACGTCCACATCTGTCCTGATATCAGTTTCATTCCTTCGTCTTCCAGCCAATATAATTCCCTCCTTATCGTTTGTAATTACAGTCTATTCATCGATCCCGAAAAGATATGGACATTTATCCTAGTACAAACATGGAAAAAACAAAAATAAAAATCCTGAATATAATAAAAAAAATCCCCTTTTCTGATGCAGCTGTCCATACTCTTTCCCATATACGGAATACATTGGTAATAAACATGCAAAGGAGGTTTTTTTCTATGGGAGAAGTATGGTATCCATCAATGGGGCCAAGATACAGTGAAAAAGGAGGAATATCTATGGAAGGCTGGTTTCCCGGGTTAGACAGGAGGAGCAGGGACAGACATTCAAGGGTTGAGGAAAGTTCTTCATTTAGGAATTTTCATGATGAGTCAGAAAGTCGCAGTCGTAATTTCTCATCTGGAAATAGAAATAATAACGTCAGGGAAAGAGTTGATGTTGACGTCGATGTCGAAAATGAGTTCGAAAATGAAATAGATGTAGAAAATGAAAACGACGTAACGAATTTCGACCGAAACAAAAACATCGCAAGAATAAGGAAAAGCGGCAACGCGAAAATTTGCCTGGACATCAACGTAGATGCCGATTCCGCGGCAAGGGTACGTTCTAGTGCCGTAACCGAACAAGACCAAGAACAAGAACAGGATCAAAGGGAATCTTTTGATTTCTAAGGTTCTGGGAATGTGAGGGGAAACGTATGTCAGAGTCAAGGGAAAGGCAAAATGTGGAGATTTCGGAAAGGCAAAATGTCGAGGTTTCCGAAGACCAAATCCAAAAGATCATCACGAAATCCCAGGATAAGAATGAAAACAGTTCAAAAATCGGGCATAGCGGAAACTCCAATGTAGACGTGAATGTAAACATCCAAATTGATACAAAGGCAATTGCATATGCCTTGCTCTGTTCCTCATTAGCCAGAAAAGAAATGACCAACGAAGAATTTTCCTTCGCCATTAAAAAATTGGAGGAATTAATGCATAAAGATCAAAAAAAAGAGCCCGAAAACCGAAGGAGACACCTTGGGCCAAGAAGGCCACTTTTCGGGAATTTTTAATCAAACCTCCCCTGTTGAACAGGGGAGGATTTCTTTTTACCTTAAAAAAATTTACACGCTCAAATTGTTATTTGAAAAGCTTGTCCTATCAAACTGGTTCTCCGGTTTTTTTCTCTAAGGAGATTGTTCAACCCAGAATAGAATCTTGAGAGTTTTTGTATCATCAACAATACCCATCCAGTTAAAACTAGGTTAATATTGACGTCAATTATGAAAAAATAAATGAAAATGAAAGTTGGGTTTCCTGACCAAAAAATATACTACTGTGATGAATTTTGGAGATTTTTCAAAAAGAAAATAACACCTTTGTGTCTATCCTATCCTTGTGGCCATAAATCCACTTAAACATAGCTTTGTTTAATTCATATACACTTGGATCTTTTATAAAATAAGCCATAAATATTGTTTGTATGCTAAGCATTACATACCAGATAGATTTAAGCTCAATCATCGATATAGGATTTACCCGGTTATATGCTGCTACAATTTCCCCAACAAAAAGCATCCATTTTTCCCTTAGAGATTCATTATGGAAAACTTCGCTTAAGATGCTCGTACAGCAATAACAAATATCGAAAATCCTGACATTAACCTCAGCTATTTCGAAATCTATTACCCCACTAAGTTTATTGTCGAAAAATAATATATTATGTATGTGTGCATCGCGATGAATGAGCTGCCTTGGCAGCTCTCCAACATGCTCTTTTAGGCCATTTTCTAATTCTTTAAAAAGCATCTTAAGGTCCCTGGATTCCTGGGCCTTAACGATTTCTTTGACCGCATAACCGTAAACCATTTTATATAAGTTTTTATCAGGATAATCTTCAACCCTATCAAAGTTGCTCATTAATTTGTTCGTATGAGCAATCGTTTCACCTAGAAGGCGGGGAACTTCTGGATTTTCCAAAGCTTCTTTTATCTTAAAGGACTTACCTTCCAAGAAAGGATATAAGCAATAGTTATGCTCTTGCCAGGAGGCATAAACTTCTCCATAACTTGTGGTAATTGGATATGGAGCGATGAACTTATTATCTTTCAGATGTTCTAGCAGTTTTATTTCCCTCTGAATTTCCTGGGTGCTACCCTTCTTTTTCAAAATGAACTTCTGTTCGGCGCTAGTTATTATTAGTGTTGCTCTTTCCGATAAAGCTTTACATTCTTGAACCTGAATTCCCCATAAAGAAGAAATTTGGTTAGCGTTACCGAGTTTCAAACAGTTCTCCTCCATCCCTAAACATGAACAAATGACCCCTTGGGTATATTCAAAAACGCTTTAACCCCTAATTACTTTCATATCAAAAACAGACACATACTCCCCTTTAATTTTACCAATGTGTTTACGAATAAGGCGGAGTCGATTTTTTGGAATGACTTCACCGTGAATGATGTACTTTGTATACTCATCAGGCAATTCTTTACCTCTATTTGTAAAGGTAAACTCCCTGCCGTCCTCAGATTTGATACTTGCTTTATAAAAATATTGCTCGCTTCGAGTTACTTTGAAATCACAAACATTTATGTATCCTTTAATTATGACTTCATTATCGGGGAAAAGATTCTTTATTTCCTCTTTAATCCATAATGCATGGATAGTATCAAAGTTTTTACGAGAATTTTTCTTCATAAACTCCCAATCATTCGAGCCTGGAAAATAGTTGATACTTTGGCTGCGGTAAAAATCCATTTTCTCCGCGTTCGTATCCATTTCATAATCTTCTTCGTGTTCCGATATCACCCTGATAAATTTCGGGCCGCACATATCGGTATGCAGGGCTAAAAACTTAAAGGAATCGATAATATCAAAGTTCCCCCAGCCCCCTGCCTGACGAGAATAAAATCCGCCAATTCGCTTACACTTATTGCATTTAAAGTAATAGTACGTAGACATATTTTCCTCCCGTTAAAAGTCTACTCCACCAGGGGGTTTGACAAATAGATGAGCACAAAGTAAGCACAGGTCATTACCAGAACCACCGCTACAAAGAATTCTCCGATTATTTCTTGTTTGTTGGTTTTACTTAGAATTCCTATAATTCCGTTTGAACTACATAAAACAGCCAATAAAAATAATGCAATAACCAAGTCTATAAATGAGCCAGTATGAAAGATTGTCCCTTTAATCCCCAAAAATAAGATTAGGGGGATAAGGAATTTGTTCATTTTTGCTAGGCATTTGCTGAAGCTGGCATTTTGACCCGTCATAATCACCTGATAAACCTCCCTAGGCATTTTAATCCCCCTGGTTATCCCATAACCCACGGATGAGTGACTTTGTTTTAGCAATTTCCGGATTGGAAGTCACTCAAGTCAGGATGTGTGACTTTGTTTGGGCAAATCCTGAAAAGGAAGTCACTCAAATCCGGATGTGTGACTTTGTTTGAGCAAATTCCGGATTGGAAGTCACTCAAATCGGGATGTGTGACTTGTTTGAAGCAAATTCTGAAAAGGAAGTCACTCAAATCCGGATGTGTGACTTTGTTTGCGCAAATTCTGAAAACGAAGTCACTCAAATCGGGATGTGTGACTTGATTGAAGCAAATTCTGAAAAGGAAGTCACTCAAATCCGGATGTGTGACGTTGTTTGAGCAAATTCTGAAAACGAAGTCACTCAAATCGGGATGTGTGACTTGATTGAAGCAAATTCTGAAAAGGAAGTCACTCAAATCCGGATGTGTGACGTTGTTTGAGCAAATTCTGAAAACGAAGTCACTCAAATCGGGATGTGTGACTTGATTGAAGCAAATTCTGAAAAGGAAGTCACTCAAATCCGGATGTGTGACTTTGTTTGAGCAAATTCTGAAAACGAAGTCACTCAAATCGGGATGTGTGACTTTGTTTGGGCTAATTCTGAAAAGGAAGTCACTCAAACCTGGATGTGTGACTTTGTTTGAGCAATTTCCGGATAGGAAGTCACTCAAATCAGGATGTGTGACTTTGTTCGAGCAAATTCCCGATAGGAAGTCAATTAAATCAGGATATGTGACTTTGTTTGAGCAAATTCCCGATAAGAAGTCAATTAAATCAGGATGTGTGACTTTGTTTGAGTATATTCCGAATAGGAAGTCACTCAAACCTGGATGTGTGACTTTGTTTGAGCAATTTCCGGATAGGAAGTCACTCAAATCAGGATGTGTGACTTTGTTCGAGCAAATTCCCGATAGGAAGTCAATTAAATCAGGATATGTGACTTTGTTTGAGCAAATTCCCGATAAGAAGTCAATTAAATCAGGATGTGTGACTTTGTTTGAGTATATTCCGAATAGGAAGTCACTCAAACCTGGATGTGTGACTTTGTTTGAGCAATTTCCGGATAGGAAGTCACTCAAATCTGGATGTGTGACTTTGTTTGTGCTTATTCTGAATAGGAAGTCACTCAAACCTGGATGTGTGACTTTGTTTGAGCAATTTCCGGATAGGAAGTCACTCAAATCAGGATGTGTGACTTTGTATGCCCAAATTTCGGATTCGATGACACTTCAGTCAGGATGAGTAACAGGGATTACCCGTTTGCCTTGTCCATCTGAATCACCCTCTCTTACAAAACCGCAGCAGGATTTCCCCCAACCAGTTTATCCGCAAGATTAATATAGTCCTTCAAATAGACCGGTATAGCGGGATGGCCAACGATTTCCTGTGTCGACATCCACACAACCTCATCCACTTCATCCGGACACTTTGCAATTGCCTCGCCGGATTTATAGTCGCAAACGAAAACTACGTTAACGACATTCAGTCCGCTATCCGTTACAAAAGAAGAACTCGTAACGTATCGCAGATTGGCGACTTCAATGCCCACTTCTTCACCGATTTCCCTGTGAAGTGTTCTCTCTAAAATATCAATTGAAGCTCCTTCCTTCTCCACCTTGCCGCCGATCAGGGAAAGCAAACCCCCTGCATGCTCCTCTTTTTCACTGCGCTTAACTAGCAGCCATTTGCCATTCTTATTGATTGCGCCTTCCACATTTACGATGAACATACGTTTCCTCCTAGAAATTTTATAGTCGTGCAATCTCTAGTAAAATTGCCTCTAGCCAGTCCTTGTTCCTTCCATACCTATTCGCCACTTTTCCAAAATTCCCCTCTTTAAGCCTTACTACTTGATTCTTTTTTAAAAGAAGGATTCTGCCCTACCCTAAGCAAATTAGTAAATCATACTCTTTAAGGTGGTTGTTGGCATGAATCCATTTGTATTTGCGTGTATCACTCCGCACGGAGGCGAAATTATTCCTGAATTGCAAGGCGCCAACCCTGAACGGATGGCTAAAACGAGAGAAAATATGGTGAAGCTCGGAGAATGGATGAGCAGCGCCCGCCCAGACAGCATAATCGTCTTGACGCCGCATGGGACGAGGATCAACGGACGGTTTTCGATAGCGGATTCGGAAAGGATGGAAGGATTTTTAGAAGAAAATGAAGAAAGCTTTTCAATGGAGAAAAAGGTTGACCGGGAGCTCGCGAGAATGATCAACGAACAGGCGGCGGCTGACGGCGTGCCGGCTTCGACAATCAATTATGGGACGTCGGCAGGCCCGATTTCCTGCCTCCCGCTCGACTGGGGTGCGATGGTTCCGCTCCGCTTTATGCCGGATGTTCCGGTTGTTGTAATTACGCCGTCAAGGGAGATGTCGTTCGAGGAACATATCGATTTTGGAAAATCAATGCAGAAAGCTGTCACACAATCCGGGAAACGGGTCGGTCTGATTGCGAGCTGCGATTGGGCACATGCCCATGACGCCAATGGACCGTATGGCTTTGACCCTGCAGCACGGCAGTTTGACGAAGAAACGGTTGAACTGATCAAAGCGAATAATTTGGAGAAAATGGCTGAATTTCAAGAGGACTATATCGAAGCAGCAAAGCCGGACGGAATCTGGCAAACGCTGATTCTCGCGGGGGCCATTCCTTTTGAGGAGAGAAAGGTCGAATTCCTTTCTTATGAAGTGCCCACTTATTTCGGGCTGATTTGCGCCGCGTATCATATCTAAGAAAATGAATGGAGTGGCTTTCGAAATATCCGATTGCCACTCATTTTTTTGGAGAATTGGCAGCTATAATCTATCGTGCGAATGTTGTACTTCCAAAGTGTTACCTCAAGTTAAAAACCCCTGTCCCAGTTTCACCATTGATCGGCAGTGATGAATGTTCATGAGTAATGGCCCAGGCATCATTTTCTCTTTTCAAACAATAGGTGAAACGGTTTGTTATCTCACGGAGTTTGTCTCCAAATTCTTCGTTATGAGCCGCAAATGTAACAGCACAATGGACAAATGCCAGATCCGAGTTTTCTTCCACTACTAAATCTGTAAACGTTACTTTAAGATAAACACCCTCCTCACTTAAACCAGTAAACCACCCTGTCACCATGTCCCTTAATCCGGTAACCCCCTTAACCTCCCAGTTGTCCCAACAATCATACATATGGATGTCAGCAGAGTATGCAGATAAGAATTTTTCAACATCTTTTTCATAAACCGAAGATTGATAATTTTCCAAGATATCTTTAACTCTAGTAAAACCAGCCATTAGGAATTCAGCTCCTTTTCCTACTATGTAATATAATTGGTTAAATGTTTGCTATTAATACTTTCTTTGTCTAGATGATTAATCCTTCTCTATTTGGCTGGCTACTATCTTTCCCTTTCCCAGATACTGACATAATGAATGCCTTGCTGGAGAAACGGGGTTAAATCAGCTAAAATCAATTCAGGCTAACTCCAAGTTTCTCGAGGAATGACAGTTATAAAACTTGAATAAGCTACCTAGATATCGGCTGATACGATTGATACGGTCTTTTTAAAGAAGAGGTGAGGGAAGTTTCAATCTTGCGTTTAATCCGAAAAATTTTCCAGTTTTTTATTGATAAACCTATTAAAGAAGGGACGATATTAAACGGCCGCTACAAGGTTTTGAGCGCTATTGGGGCAGGAAGTTACGGCATTGTTTATCTCTGCAAAGACATGAAGACACAAGAGACTAGAGTGGTCAAACAGCTTCGTCCAAGTAAACGCCGCAACAAAAAAGAGGTTGAGCTGTTTAAAAGTGAAACCCTTTTGTTGCATACACTGAATCATCAAAATATGCCAATCCTATATGAAGCTTTTTCAGATAATGACTGTTTATTTTATGTAATGAATTTCATTGAAGGTGACAATTTGGAAGACCTAGTTTTCTTAAGTGAGGAAACTTTTAACGAGAAAGAGTCACTACTAATTCTCAGTCAGCTGCTCGAATTAGTCGATTATCTGCATAAGAAAGACATCTACCATCAAGATTTACGTATTCCAGATATTTTACTAAAAAATAACGAGCCCTTTTTAATCGATTTTGGGTTGTCTAAGCAGAGAGTCTCGGTTTCTTCTGTTCAATCGCCAATTAATTCTTTACCGAAAAAACAAGAAGGTATCTTAGAATTGAAACAACAGGACTACTATGATTTAGGAGAAATACTTTTATATCTGCTTTATACAACCTACTCTTCAAAAAATAAGAAAGCTCTTCCTTGGACGGAAGAACTTTCATTAGAAAAGGAAACTGTACATTTGCTGAAACGGCTTTTAGGAATTAGCGAACCTTATTCGAATATTAGTGAGATTTCTGCAGATATTCATTCTGCACTTAAAGCTATACAAAAATCACATAAACCATAAAAGGGGAAGATTAGCTACTGCTCCGGCCCTTCCGTTTGTAGCGGTTACTTCCACTCATTGGAGAACGTTTGTACTTTCGGCTGCTGCTACTGCTGCCCCCGTAATAATGACCATGTCTTCGCTCGCTGCTGCCTCGGGTGAGTTGTTTGATCTGCCTCATTATTTTTTTAAACATTTTTTACCTCTTTTCATCTTTTTTAGATCTTGTTGTTTTGTTTAGCCTGGCATAATTTAAAGGACAAAATATAAAAATTACTACGTCCAACTTAGTGTACCCTGCTTTACTTGTCTAAAGTCTCGTGAAAGAATATCGGTTATCCACATAGCGTCCAATCAATGTACATTTACGAACGATTTAGTAGAAAATTTGAATAATATCCTGGTCTCTGCTCTCCACACCTTCGTTAAAAATGAGCTTTGTTTTAAAATAGTACGATATATCTTCTGTAGAAACCTGGATAGATGTTGGAAGATTAAAAGTAAAGGATATTTTATTCAATTCTTCTGAAAAAATAACCCTGGACGACAAGACGGTGCCTGAATCTATAATTTTTTTTTTACCCTTAGAGCGATCAATCATAACTAAATCACATTCGATTCGTTTTAGTTTTTGTTCAACAGTACCGCCTTTGATTAAGAAATACCCTTGAACCCTTTCACCAGGTTTATAAGTTTTCTTAGGCAAGATAAGATCGATTTGTGCTGAACCTATCCCTAAACGTGACATTAATTTCCTCAGTAACAAGGAATGCCCTCCTCATTCGTTTAAGCTTTTATATATTTCCTCCGGCACTGTTCAATTTGTTCCAGATTGTTCAGATGCTCATTTATATAACCCGGACTTATAAAACTTAGAGATTTAAACATCTCCATGCAATTGTTCTCCGGAATGTATTTCTTTTTTATCCTTTGAAAGGAACCATCCACTTAATGCTATTAGAACGAGTACAACATAAAATGTTATCTTCCATTCAGGTGAATGAGCAAATCCTTCAGGCAATACTGCCACCTCTGGGTGTGATAATGTTAAAATAGACAACTTTACCCCAACCCAACCGACAATGAGAAAAGCGGCAATTTCCAAGCCTGGTTTCGTATTAAGCAATTTTACAAAGAAATTAGCAGCGAAGCGCATTATAATTAAACCTATAATTCCTCCAGCAAAAATAACGAGGAATTTCCCTCCATCTAGTCCGCCGATTTGGGGAAGTTTAGTATTTGGAAGTGTAACTGCAAGTGCAACTGCTGCAAGAATAGAGTCAACTGCAAACGCGATATCGGCCAATTCTATTTTTAAAACAGTGCCCCAAAACCCTGATTGTTTCTTTTTCTCCACTCCTTCATTCATATCTTTGCTTTTATTTACAACAAATTTTCTAACAATATGATTGATCGCAATAAACAACAGATACAGGGCACCTATCGCTTGGACCTGCCATACACCGACAAGGAAGGAAATCGCAAATAGTGACGCAAAACGGAAAACAAATGCACCTCCAAGTCCATAAAACAGTGCCTTCCTTCTTTCCTCTTCTGGAAGATGCTTGACCATAATAGCCAAAACAAGTGCATTATCAGCGGCTAATAGTCCCTCTAGTGCAATTAAAAGCAATAGCACCCAGCCGTACTCTAATAAAATCGAAAGTTCCATTTAGACTTATTCCTCCTTTAGAATCTTGATGAGTTGGACTTAACGTATTTATCATCAATACGCTTTTCAATTTTTTCTATTTGTGCCTTATCTTTCAGAAGCTCTTCTTTGTTTTTCTTTATCAGTTCGGAAAAAGATAATTTTACTTTTTTCATCACGCTATTTCCCCTTTCACTTGTTGTTGTGATGTTGATTGAGATCGTCTACTTTCTTACTTCGTCATTTACCAAACAGTTTTAGTTAATGACTTCATTCACTACGGCCAAAAGCAAGCGCAGGCTATTTCCCATTTTCTTACCTCCCGACTGAAAATTACCCAATAAAAAAACCTTCACCAGATGTGGTAAAGGTTTTTTAAACAAATAAAGACCTCTACCAATAGGTAAAGGTCTTGCTAACAACGGTTATGTTGCCAACAAAGCCGGGAATGGCAGCATTCCGCAGTGACGACTTTGTTGTAAAAGCTACTCCCCTTTAGGAGAACTATTCAACTATTTAATGCAAATATAATATACTCCCTATGGAAATGTCAAATATTTTTACTGACACGGGGATTCATATAGTTGTATACACGCGGCCTAATTTCCCCAAAAAGTTCATCGACAGAAGAGAACGAGAACCTAATCATTCCTGAAGCGGAAGAATCGATCTCTTTGGTAAATCGCCAAACCAAATGAACAAGAGGACGAAAATCGGACACGGACAAAAGAATTAAAAATCCTCTTTCCTCATTACTGCCTCCAGGGAGTTTGAGACTTACGTGCTTTTAATAATATCGAAAACCTTTCTTGTCGTGGCAACTGAAGCAGGGACAATAATAACGATTGATACAAAAATATGCACCATCACCAATACGTGTAGAAAAGACGGATCAATTAACATTCCAATACGTCTGTAAAAAAAACTAAAAATATTAAAGTAGATCACAAAAAAGATTAGGATAAAGAAATAATAGATCAGTTTTTTTGCCATTTTGAAATTTGGTCCCTCCATCTTTTTTGCCTTAGTTAATTTCGTAAACAAGCCACTCCGATTGCTTTCCGCCCATTTTTTCGTAAAGTGATTGGGCTACCAGGTTGTCTTTTGCGGTTTCCCATGTCATGGACGCGAAGCCGTTTTCACGGATGTACTCCAAACTGGCTTGGAACAGCCTTTCCCCAACCTTTTTCCCTCTCGCCCCTGGAATTACATATAAATCATTCAGGATTGCCTGCCGCTTTACTTTCAGGGTGCTGAATGTAAAATACAATGTAGCGAACCCAATCAACTCTCCATTTTCCTCCGCTACAAACTGCAGCCCACTCGCAGGCGCCTCAAGTAAATGAGTGATCAAGCCCTTTAACTTTTCCTCACCAGGATCAGGCTGCTTATAAAAATCGACAATGTACTTTCTCATTAATTCATAAAGTCCGCCAACATCTTGTGCCGTTGCCGTCCTAATTTCTATATTTTGATTCACACGGTTTCTCTCCCAACGGTAGATTTTTATGAAACTTATGCAACAACGCAGCAATGCCCAACAACCTGGATTAGGGGTTCTCCCAGGTTTATGATTTTAAAATTCGAATGCTCCGCTTATGCCTATACCTAACCCAGAATCGTGACATATGGTATGGTATCTTCTTCCTAAAGGTGGTGTTGTTCATGTTCGGTTATGGTGGTGGTTTTGGTTACGGCGGCTGCGGTTACGGTTATGGTTATGGAGGTGGCTTTGGCTACGGTGGCGGTTTCGCTCTAATCATAGTTCTTTTCATCTTATTAATCATAATTGGAGCCACAATTTGGTACTAACCTGTTTCCAAAATCAAGCAGCCTAGCCGTTCAGCCATAATCCCTAAACCGTATCAAAAGCGATTTACCAACCTCACAATTCTATTTTCTTTGCGCTGAGACCTACGCAATCTCGGCGTTTTTTTGCCGAAACCTACTACCGGACTCCCTAAAAAAACTTCCCGAAAACATTCGTTTGCCCGTTAGAAAATCACATTTGACTAATTTTAACATAAACTATACTCAATAATTGCCGTTTAAATTAAAATCTTGACGGTCTAACCTTAAATTGTTACAATAAATTCCAATAAAAGCATACAAATTCGTTGATGAGAAAAAAGTAGCGTTTCGTCTTGATCCACAGAGAGCCGGCACTTTGGTGCAAGCCGGCGTTCGAGTGTTACGTGAATATCCTCTCTGAGAAGCCAGGCTGAACATGCAGTAAGCCTGGACGGGAGTCCGCCGTTACAAGGAACGCGTATGATTGTACGTTGCTAAGTGCTATTGATCGGATCAATAGAATTAGGGTGGTATCGCGGTTAACCCCGTCCCTTGCTTGGGACGGGTTTTTTTGTGTGCTTTTATAATACTTTTTTAAAAAAGGAGCGATATCGATGAACTCTAATGAAAAACAGGAATCCGTTGTCCTGCGTGAGGAACGGATTCGGAACTACTGGACGGAAAAGGATACCTTCAAGGAATCGGTTCGGCTGAGGCAAAGCTATACTCCGTTTGTCTTTTACGAAGGGCCTCCAACAGCCAATGGGCTTCCGCACGTTGGCCACGCTTTTGGACGGACAATTAAAGACGTGGTCGCCCGCTACAAGACGATGCAGGGATTCCTCGTTGAACGAAAGGCTGGTTGGGATACACACGGACTACCTGTCGAGCTTGGCGTCGAAAAGCAGCTTGGCATTTCCGGAAAGCAGGAAATCGAGAAGTACGGCGTTGAGGATTTTATCAAAAAATGCAAGGAGAGCGTGTTCACGTACGAGAAAAAATGGCGTTCTTTTACAGAGGAGTTGGGCTATTGGGTCGATATGGATCAGCCATATTTAACGCTTAGCAATGATTATATCGAAAGTGTTTGGAACATCCTCGGCAAGGTGCACAGCGACAGCCTTCTCTACAAAGGCCACCGGGTGTCGCCCTACTGTCCGAGCTGCCAGACTTCATTAAGCTCGCACGAGGTTGCCCAGGGCTATAAAGACGTGAAGGATTTATCAGCCACCGTGAAATTCAAGCTGCAAGATCGGGAGAATGAATATTTCCTTGGCTGGACGACTACGCCATGGACGCTGCCAGCAAATGTCGCGCTGGCAATGAATCCGGATTTGGCGTATGTCCGGGCAAAAAAGGATGGCGAGGTTTATGTGGTTGCTAAATCGCTCGCTGAAAAGGTGCTCGGGGATTACGAGCTTCTGAGTGAACTTAGTGGCCGTGAATTTGAGGGGACGCGTTATGTTCCGCCATTCAATTATGCAAGGGTTGAGAAAGGCCACCAGGTTGTGATGGCGGAGTATGTGACCGAGGACAGCGGGACCGGGATTGTCCACATCGCCCCTGCTTACGGCGAGGATGACTATAAAACCGTCCAGCAAAATGGCTTCTCTTTTGTCAATGTCGTCGACGCGCGTGGCTGTTATACAGCTGAAGTCACGGAGCTCGCTGGAAAATTTGTAAAGGATTGCGATGTCGAGATCATCAAAATGCTCGCCGAACGAGGAACGCTTTTTCATAAAGAGAAATACGAACATAGCTATCCGCACTGCTGGCGCTGCGACTCTCCCTTGCTTTACTATGCGACCGACAGCTGGTTTATCAAGATGTCCGCGTTGAAGGAAAAAATGCTCTCCAACAATGCCGGAGTCAATTGGTTTCCTGACCACATTAAAGAGGGCCGGTTCGGGAACTTCCTTGAAAACCTCGTGGACTGGAACATCAGCCGGAACCGGTATTGGGGAACTCCTTTAAATGTTTGGGTGTGTTCAACTTGCGGGCATGAGGAAGCGCCTGGCAGTATCCACGCCCTCCAAAAACTTGCGGTAACCGAAGTGCCGGACGATATCGAGCTTCACAAGCCGTATATTGATGATGTCCAATGCACATGCCCTACATGCAGCGGGGCTATGTACAGGACCCCTGAGGTCATCGATGTGTGGTTCGATAGCGGTTCAATGCCGTTTGCCCAGTACCATTATCCGTTTGAAAACAAGGAGAAATTTCATTCTCAGTTCCCGGCGGATGTTGTTATCGAGGGAATCGACCAGACAAGAGGATTCTTCTATAGCCTCCTGGCGGTTTCGACTCTTTATACAGGAAAAGCGTCTTATAAAAACGTGTTGTCGCTTGGCCATGTCCTTGATGAACAAGGCCAGAAAATGTCCAAAAGCAAAGGAAACGCTCTGGACCCGGATGAGCTTATGAAGGAATTCGGGGCGGATGCCCTGCGCTGGGCGTTCCTAGTCGATAGTTCGCCGTGGAATCCGAAGCGATTTTCGAAAAAGATTGTCCAGGATGCCAAATCCAAACTCGTTGATACACTGGACAATACGTATAAATTCTTTGCCCTGTATGCGAAAATCGACGGCTTCTCCTATAATCCGGACCGTACAGGCAGGCGGACAATATTGGATCAATGGGTGCTTTCAAGGTTAAATCGGACAGTCAGGGAAGTTAATACTCATATGGACCGGTTCCAATTCACCCAAGCTGCCCGTGAGATTGCGGCTTTTGTTGACGAACTGAGCAATTGGTACGTACGGCGGTCGCGAACGAGATTTTGGGCGAGCGGACTTTCGGAGGATAAGGTTGGTGCCTATTCAACACTTTTTGAAACACTGAGCACACTCAGCCGCCTGCTAGCTCCATTTGTCCCTTATGTTGCCGAGGATATCCATTTGAAGCTGCACCAGAAGAGTGTGCATCTGCAGGATTATCCGAAGGCCAATCTGTCAATGATTGCTCCAGAGCTTGAGGAAGATATGCAGGCTGTTTTGAAAATTGTCGAGCTTGGCCGCAGCATCCGCAATGCCCGCAATCTGAAGGTTAAGCAGCCTTTGCAGCAGCTCATTGTGTGGCGTAAGGACGGAGAACGTGCTTTGGACGGCTATACTGGCATCATCAAAGATGAACTGAATGTGAAGGATGTTGTTTATACGGACGATTTGTCCAAGTATGAATCCATCGTTTTAAAACTTAATTTTAAAACAGCGGGTGCGGCGTTCGGAAAACTTGTAAATTTCGTCAAAGAGTATGTTGAGCACATTCCCGCCTCAGAAAAGAAGGTTTTGCTGGAAACTGGCAGGCTGGAAGTTGAGGCCAACGGACAGGCGGTTACATTGGATAAGGAACACGTCCAAGTCGACCACGTTGTTGCTGCGGGGTTCGAAATTGCGGGCGATCAGCAGCTGAAGGTCTTGTTGGATGTAAAACTAACCCCTGCACTCCTCGAAGAAGGCCAGGTTCGGGATTTAATCCGGGCAATCCAGGACACACGCAAAAAAATGGATTTGTCGGTTGAACAGTATATCGGCATTGCCTTCTTGGCAACCGAAACGACACAGGACATACTCCAGCGGTTTGAAGGTCTCATCAAAGAAAACGTACTTGTCCGGCAGATTGCATATGGCCCGCTAAGCGAAAATATGAACCACTTTGAAGTAAAATTCGGCGACGAGCCGGTAAAAGTATCGTTGAGTTATTAAACATAAAAGGCACTGCGAACAGAGTTTCCTTCGACTCTGTTTTGCAGTGCTTTTTTAGCTGAACTAACTTTTCACCTGAAAAAGAAGTCAGCGGTATCGTACCGTTGACTTCTATTTTTTCACCGCCTAGCCAATTCTCATTAACTCTGTTGGAAATGTAGTGAGCAATCTTGCGGTTCCGTCTTCATTGATATAGACATTTTCTTCAATTCGCACCCCACCGAATCCAGGAATATAGATGCCCGGTTCGACGGTAAATAATAGTCCGCTCTCTACCACTAGCTCGTTATTCTCGTGCACGGAAGGTTCTTCATGAACTTCGATTCCAAGGCCGTGGCCTACCCGGTTATTAAAATATTGTCCGTACCCGGCTTCCTTTATAACATTCCTGGCGGCACGATCAATTTGGCCAATGGGGATACCTGCTTTAGCTGCAGCAACGCCAGTTTCGGTTGATTTTCGGACGATATCGTAAATTTCCCTTTGTTTTTCGGTTTCTTCACCAATTACAAATGTCCTGGTTATATCCGAACAATAACCATCAACAATCACACCCATATCAATTAGTAAAAAATCACCTTTAGTGATTGGTTTGTTGTCAGGCATTCCATGTGGCAATGAAGCTTTCGCGCCTGAAAGGACAATCGTGGAAAAGGATGGGCCATCCGCGCCAAATTTCCTCATCAGGAATTCCAGTTCAGCTGTTAACTCCTGTTCAGCCATGCCTTCCTTCACTCTTTTTATCCCTTCCCCCATCACTTTTTCAATAACATGGATGGCATGTTGGACCTTTTCACATTCCTCTTGTGTTTTCCTCATTCGTTGCCGGGAAATGAATTCCCCGATATTTTTGTAGCGATAATCCGGAAAATACTTGTTCAGCTGTTCATGGTGATACAAAGAGATTGTTTTCGTCTCCAAACCTATCGTTTGAAACCCTTCACCCAATGTGTTTTTTAAAATTTGATATGGATCCATCTCATCCGATATTGGGATGATTTCTTTTACAAAAGACTGCTCCTCCGCAATTTCCAAATCCAATGAGGGTACGAATAAATGATGGCTTTGCTTTTTAAGATCAATAACCAGTGCCATAAATCGCTCATGTGGGTCTGAATTGAAGCCTGTATAATAGAAGACATTTTTCGGATCCTTCACAATAGCCAATTCCACCTGTTGTTGTTCCAAATGCTTCTTTAATGTGTTTAACCGATGTTGGTAGTGTTCTGTCATTCTTTTTCAGTCCTTTTACGTTTTTTAGAGTCATCTATAGAATAATTAATTCCTTTGTTGAAGGGGTTAGAACTTCACGGCCATGGTAACCAAAGCGGAGACCCTTGATTTTTTCATTTCATCCTGTGATTTAATCATTTGCAGAGTCTCAACCACTTCGCTTACAGGGAATTGCTCGGCTGAGAAAAGATCTTGGTTTCACGAAAAAAACCATCAGGATAATTGTTCTTGTTCAAACCCGAGTTTACGGAAGTTCATTTCTTTAATTTGCACTGCTACTTCATCAAAAATTCTCCCTTTATGGCCGGTATGTCCCGCGTGCAAACTTCCATCCACTTCTGTTTTGCAGTGCTTTCTTTTGGGGTTTTTAGGACAACTCTTTTATTTACATTTCTTTATAAACTAATAATGATAATTTATATTTCAGCCTCAATTCCTTTCATAATGGCATATGCCCCTTTAGATTTATTAGAACATATAACAGTTTTAATTGAGGTCTTGGGATAATATCCGGAATGAAAACTAACTCCAGGGTCATAACCCATTATATGATATTTATTAATTTCATCATCATTCTTTTCAATCCATACTCCATAACCATAAAAGTGATTTTCTTCATTCGTTGGAACATGAGGAGTAAGTAACATGTTGGTATATTCTTCACTAAGTAATTGATTATTTATAAGTGAATCCCAGAAGTTTGCCATATCATTCACGGTCACATACGCCCCGCCATCTGAACCACCTTTAACAGGCAATGAGTAAATATTTGTTTTCCAAGTACCATTTGGAAGATCAATATAACCAAGTGCTGTATTTTTAGGAAGGGAATCAAATTCAAAATAACCCGAGTTTGTCATACCTGCTTTTTTAAAGATATTTTCTTCAAAAACGGTAAATTGAAGCTTACTTGCTTTCTCTACAATTAACCCAAGTAAAATATATCCAGCATTATTATAATGAAATCTTTCATCTACTTTTGATTTCATTGGCTGATTCTGAAATAGTGGTAAGAAGTTTTCTAAGCTTCTTATATGATACATCGGGTTCTTAACCCACAACTCTTCAAAATCATCCATTACTTCCTCGTCAAAATAATCTGGTATTCCAGCCGTATGTGTTAAAAGGTGCTGAATGGTTATATCTTTATCAAATTTTGGGAAGGAAAAGTTGAGGCAATCTTCTAACTTTGTTTCAAAAGTCAATTTTCCACCCTCTACAAGCTGGCAAATTGCTATTGATGTAAACAGCTTGCATCCTGACGCTATTCCATATCGCGTAAAAGGGCTATTTTCAATTTGCTCAGAACGATTAGCATAACCATAGCTTACTTCTGTCAAAATTTCTTTATCATCTTTAACAAGAATACTTCCTGAGAATTTATTCTGATTTTGAATATAAGTAATACTATTAAGAATCTTAGTGTTCACATAATCCCTCCCGAAATTTCATTTCTTAAACATACACAATTACATTACATAGTACCATCATTATCCAATAAGGAACTATTCCCGCCATTAGCTTAAAAGAAAAGTTCTACAAACAACATTTACAATAGAAGATCCCGTACGATTACAAAATCCAGCTCTCTCCTTCATTCAGACACCAAAAACAGCTGCGCCCAGTTAAGGCAGCTGTTTTTACGATTTATCTATAATTCATTTGATCTCACTTAATTGCAGATATTTTTTAAAAAAATTTAAAGTTTTAGCTTTAAACCTTCATGTGTTGCTTTAAAACCTAAACGTTCATAAAATCTTAATGCATCTGGTCTTTTTTTATCAGTTGTTAGTTGTACTAAATGACAACCACGTTCTTTTGCACGTTGAATTGCCCATTTAATAAGTTCAGTACCTACCCCTTTGCCTCTTACAGAAGCTGATGTTCTCACTCCTTCGATAGTAGCTCTCCATCCACCCTGATGTGTTATGTAAGGAGTAAACGTAATTTGTTGCACCCCAATCACTTCATTGCCGTCATAAGCCACTACTAACTCGTTATTAGGGTCAGATGTAATAGCCTCGAATGCTTTTATGTAACTATTAGGAAGTGGATGCTCATAACGTTCACGTTTACTTCCTAAAACATCATCAGCAAGCATTGCAACAATACTATCTAAATCTTTTTCAGTAGCCATTCTAAACCTTATCTCCGTCTCCAACAAAACCCCTCCTCTTTTAAGTAAACCTTTAGTTACTTTCTATGCTAACAGCTTTATACCATAAGGGTAATTATTACTTTTTTATGAAGGTTCATTGATTTCACTTATATAATTCTTGGATATTCTTCTTTAACTTATGTTCACAAAAAAAGACCCCTGGCCAGGGTCTATCAAATACCTTATTACGCCTGATCTCCAAGATGCAATCCTGTAAGTAGGCGGTATAGCGATGCTAACGGAGTTACCTCCCCAGTTCCTTTATCTGCTCATAAATCGACATGATATCCTGAATTGGTTGGACGAGTTCTTCGTTTTTCAGGACTTCCTCACCAAGGGTTCCGTTTTCAATGTGCTGAAGATAAAGATCAATTTTGTCCTGCAATTGTGCGTTTTTTTCCTCGATTTGAGTGTGAAGGTCCGAGGCGATTCCTGGAACTTCAAGCTTATCGAATGCCTGGATTTCTTTTTTCATGTTCTCGAGCTCGCTTTTCAGGTCTTCGACAGCCTGTTCATCCTGGAGCGCTTGTTGAGCTTTTTGTGGAGCCTCCTGGGCAAAAGTGGTCGCCTTATCTACATAATTCGAGACACCATTTACGTATGAAAGTATATCATTTGCTTCCTCAAGGAGCGAACAGCCCCCCAAAAGCAGCATAAAAGCCGACGCTAACCCCAATAACTTTAGTTTCAAGTACAAAACCTCCCTAATAGCCCTTCATTCTATCAGAATTAATAAAGATAATCCAGGTATAGGGTAAGTATTGCCAATACAAGGTATGACTTATATCTTTTTTCAGAACAGAAACTTCAAAAACCTAATTAAAGAATGGGGAACCTATTCATGCTGGACTGAAGCACTCTTCAGTGCTTCACGTCTTGTTATGTCGTTCCCATTCTTCTAAAGTCATCATTTTAAATTCCTCTTCAAAATCAATTCTTAAAGGCGCAATTAGTTCTATGCTATTCCCATCCGGGTCCTTAAAGTAAAGTGCTGCATGTGCTTGTGGGTTATTCGGTAACACTAATGGTTGTTTCTCCGGAGGGAATCCAAAGCTGGTTGAGACCGCTATCCCTCTTTCTTCTAACCAACCTTTTATATTTTTCAAATCTTCTCGATCAATCCGAAAGGCCACATGCCTTAATGAAGGATGGTAAGGTGTTTGAACTTTATCAGTCTCCCACAACCCCAGCCAGCTTTTCCCTTTTTCAATCCAGAAAAATGCTAAGTTTTCTTGTTGGTATGCAATTTCCAAATCCATTTTTTTATAAAACTCTATTGATTTTTCAAGATTACTAACAGGTAAATGTGCCTCATATAACCCTTTAATCAAAATAAAACCTCCTGGTATTATGCTCGGAAATTTTGAAAAAATCATACTATCTAATGTACAAACTCAATCGTTTTAGCTGTTCTCTCAGCAGCTGGTTTGCCCAAAATTTGCTCAACAAGATAAAGTGCCATATTAATTCCTGAAGATACCCCGCCGCAAGTTATTAGGTTGCCATCATGTACTACTTTGTGATCTGATAACACTCGAACTTCAGGATACTTTTCTTGTAACACTTTTAAAGCTAAATGATGGGTTGTTGCTTTCTTTCCGTCCAACAACCCCGTTGTTCCCAAAATATAGGCTCCAGTACAGACTGAACATATGTATTCAATGCTTCTGTGATTAATAATCCAATCTATTATTCTTTGGTTTTTAGTTATGGATTGCACTGCCCTTAAAGGGCCGCCTGGAATAATCAATATATCCAAATCAGGACTATCATCAATGTTGAAATCTGGTTTAACTTTGATACCAGAATGAGTTTTTATTTCTTCTCCTGTTTCTGTAAGCGTAAGTACTTCAAATGGTCTCGTAGGCAATAATTCCTTTTTGTAAAGAGTAAGTGCCTGTTCAGCCTTATTATTAGCTGTTAGCGCCAACACTTCAGCAGGGCCGGCAAAATCTAAAATATCTACATAATCGAACAGTAAAATTCCAACTTTACGCCTTTTCATTTTTCGAATCCCCTTTTTGATCATTATTTTCCCATCTATTTACTAACGTGACACATTCATCTAATAATACGAAAAATAAAGTCCTAAAGGATAAAAAAATGCCTTAATCAGTGTAAAGGTTTAATTTGAAGAAAAATCTTAAACGGTTAAAAAGGTTATAAAAAAACTCCTCCCCATTGCACACTAGCAACGGGAGGAGTTCTTTTTTGCAATTACCAATGCTTCCGCGTAGCCGAATCATTGGATACGCCATCACGTTTACTCAAATATAAACATAAACCATCGAGAACAATGTGGACACTTTGGTCGAACAGCGAACTTAGCAATTGAATTGATTTTCTGTTATCGCCCTGGTCTCCTCGTATGGTCCCAGGCACTAATACAGACGCATCCGCTCCCCGAGCCAGCTCCGATTCCAAATTGCTCGTAAACGCCAGGACTCTTGCTCCTTTTTCCTTTGCTTTTTTCGCATCGGATACGACGTTCGCACTTTTTCCAGAGCCGGAAACCGCAACGACTACATCATTTTCTTTAATGGCCGGCGTGATCGTTTCGCCGACTACATATACTTCATAGCCCAAATGCATGAGCCTCATCGCAAACCCTTTTGCCATAAGCCCCGAGCGGCCTTCACCCACCACAAAGACTCTTCTTTCATTTGTAATATACTCCGCGGCATCTGCCAGTGATTGCTCGTCCACTTTCGAAACGACTTCATTGATTTCTTTTAAAATCGCATCAAGCAGGTTCATTCTTCTCCCCCCACTAACGATTTAAACAGTTTTGCAGATTCACGAATACTAGCCGATTTCGTTATACTGCTGCCGACGATTGCTATTTCAAAATTGGCTTTCTTTATTTCAGCGATATTCTCAGGTTTGATTCCCCCGGCTACAGCCAATCTTGGAAAATCATGAATCTGCGCCAACGTACTTTTGATTAATGCCTGTAATCCTGTGCTTTTATCGGATGGAAGATGCACGCAAAGGATTCCATCTGAAAACTGTTTCAGTTCCAGTTGCTTTTCAGGTGACGTTTCAAGCAAGTCAATCATATAATCCTTCTGGTGTTTTTGGGCGACCTTCTGGCAGATTCTGATTGTTTCAAATGAAGCGGCGCCGAGAACGGTGGCAATATCGGCACCAGCCCGATAAATCGCTTCAAATTCATATTCAGCTTCGTCGACTGTTTTAATATCGGCCAAAATAGCCTTGTCGGGGAATTCAGCTCTGATCCGCTTCACAGATTCGAGTCCAAAATCCTTAATCAGCGAAGTGCCGATTTCAATAATATCAATATATTGTTCGGCCTCACGGATGATTTCGATCGCCCTTTCAATCGATACCCGATCCACAGCTAGTTGAAGTTTCATTTTTGATGGCTCGCAATAAAGTGGTCTAATTCTTCCCTTGTTGGCAGGCCTTCATTATCGCTTACAAATGTGACCTGAATTGCACCAATCGCATTCGCGCGGGTAATCGTATCTTGAATTGACAGACCCTCTAGTTTACCAGTAATGACTCCTACTGCAAAACCGTCTCCTGCTCCGACTGTGTCGATCACTTTTTCGACTTTAAAGCCTTCCTGGTAAAAGCTTTCGGATTCAGTTCTGACGTAAGCACCTTTACTTCCAAGCTTGACAATGACTTCTTTGACGCCAAGATTCTGATAGAAGTCAGCAATTTTTTCAGGGTCATCCGTTCCTGTCAAAATCAATCCTTCCGAAACGCCCGGCAAAATCAAATCGGCTTTAGTAGCAATTTCATTGATAACTTTAATCATGGCGTCTTCGCTTTCCCATAAGCTTGGACGAAGATTTGGGTCAAAGGTAATGGTGATGCCACGTTCTTTTGCCCGATCGATTAACCGGAAAGTAGCTTCACGGCAGCTTAATGATAATGCCGGCGGAATCCCTGTTACATGGACTAACTCAACATTTTCTAATTTGATTTGATCAATATCAGCCGCACTCGTATGTGAAAAAGCTGACCCCTTGCGATAATAGGCCACTACAGGATCCCCTTCGGAAACCTTGCTCTTTAATTGAGTGGCTGTTTTATAAATAGGATCAAAGGTTAAGAACTCAGTCCCAATCCCTTCCCGATTTAAAAAGTTTTTAATATAAAGTGCCATTGGATCTTGTCCAAGCTTTGTTACGTAGGATACTTCATGGCCTAACCGGGCAAGGCCTGTACAGACATTCACCTCTGCACCGGCCAATGATCTTCTGAATAACTCGACTTCCTCGAGCGGACCCTCTGTTTCCGCTGTAAACATCGCCATTGGCTCACCAAATAACAGTACTTTACTCATTTAGATTAACTCCTTGTGATCGTTGTAATTTCATTGAATAATTGATCCGCTTTCCCTTCATGAAGAGGAAATAACATTAACACATCAAAAACGAATGGGTTAAAGTCAAGCTCCAGCAGGTCTTTTGCAAACTGCATCGCGGCAATCTCACTAAGGGCGGACAATCGAGATTTATAGTGAAATTTCCCGAGTCTCCAAAGGGTTAATTTCGTGTTGTTTGTGAATATATCAGCATCATGCTCTTCAATAAAATGAAACAATTCATGGGCGATTAAAAGCTCCTCGACGTCAACATCATTAAGCATGGACCTTAGCTGATGTTCATGGATCAATTTATTGACATATCCAATATTATCTTTAAATAACGTAATGCTGTCCGGACTGTTATAACAAGCAAACATTATATAATTTTCAGTGCCATATGAATCTTCCAACCTTACTTTTGCGTTCATCCTGGCGGCTATTTCTTTAACGGAATGAACGGGATAGTTTTGCCTTACCTGAACAGCTTTTTGTTTGCCGCATTCAATGGCCTTTTCAATCAGTTCCTGTTTTTCGTGATCCGCCACTTTACGGTTGAGAGGGTCTCTGCTGAACGCATATTGACCCCACTCTTGATCCGTTATGTTTGTCAAAACCTTCACTTTTTCAGCGATCATAGATCATTTTTTGCTCCGACGATAATGATTTCTTCATGCGGCTCCATCGTTCCTAATTCTGTATCAACGACCATGTATAGCTGCTCTTTATCGAGCATGCCGGTGTAATCCAAGACCTTCCCGCCAATACATAGGTAAATATCCGGGCTTAATTTAATATCACTCTTGAAGATGGCTAATGTTTCCCACATTTGGGCGATCACTTCTTGTGCTTGTGCGACTGTGCACTTTTCAGCGATTGCGTCCCCACGTTGTACTTTAATGAAGCCTTTTTTGTCGATGATTCTGACTTGTTTTGCCCCTTCTTTCTTTCCTTTGGCGGAGAAGACATAGATGACATCGCTCTTCGTAATCAATTCGGCTTCCCCAATCGGAACACCCATTGATTTGGCAGCGATTTCTTTCGCTTCCTCTTCGCTTAAGGCCATTAACAAATCTGTTGCTTGAACTTCCGAAGAACCCATTGCAATCGCCGTTACTTTATTCGTCTGCGAATCGATTTCGATTTGAACCTCAACGGAATCTGGAACGGCTCCGTTGGCGATCGCCATGCTTGCGGCTTCTTTCTTGAGATCCGCGATGTCCTTTTTCGTTGGTGTTGGGATTACCCGTTCAACGACGTCACGAATCATCGCCAAGGCCACGCCAATAGAAGAAATAACTTCGGCATTTTCCGGGATGCTGTAATCCAGCTCCATATTTTTCGCGGTAAATGGCAGTAGGGATGCACAGCCTCCCCCAACGCCAACGAGGGAAATTTGGTCTTTTTCAAGCTTATATTTTTCCGCAAAATCTTCAATAACCGGCTTAATTTTTTCATACGATTTTTGTAATATTTCCGCTGCTACTTCTTCGACTGTCTTATTCATATATTTCGCGAGCGGCTCCATCGCTTTTCGGGCAGCCTCAGGGTTTCCGTATGCATAATGTTCAGGATTTACATATCCTAATACGTTCGCCGCACAGCTATTTGTAATCGTAATTTTGTTGCCGTTTTTCAGTTTAATATAGACATAATCTGCAGGGTCGCCCTCTTTTGGAGAGAAGAACTCAACTTGCGGGTCGACGATTTCTTCAATTGGTGTAAAGACGGCATAAGGCATCCCGCCAATATGGGCACTTCTTGGCCCCACGTCAACAATGCCTTCTTTGGATGCGCGGACCATACTTCCTCCGGCTACCCCCAATACACGGACGTCCAAGGAGCTAATATACGTTGGATGGCCGCCAACGATGGAATAGTCAACAGCCGGGCGTCCATTTTTGATAACGCCGATGTTCGTACTCGTTCCGCCAACTTCAAAATAAATACCGTTTGAAGCTCTTAAATACATCAAAGCGCCAACAACACTGGCGGCAGGGCCTGACAGCATCGTTAGGACGGGACGCTTTCTCATTTCATCAATTCCCATAACTCCGCCGTCACCGCGCATGATCATCAATGGTACCTGAATCCCGGCTTGGCGAACGCTGCCTTCTGTACTATTTGCCGTTTCCAGCATTTTCGGTAAAATGCTCGCGTTAATGGTGGCAGTTCTCGTTCTTCGCGTCAGGCCGTACAGCTTACTGATTTCAGAGGCAACTGATACAGGAATGCCATGCTCATCAGCAAGTTTTTGGATTTCCTTTTCCTCAGTCAAATCATCGACACCGAATGCCTTGGAAGCAACAAAAACCCCTGCGCCGTCGTCTTTTAATTCTCTTATTGTATTTTTAATTGTTTCCTGATTTATTTGTTTTTGTTTCATGTAACGATGGTGTGTCTTAATGATTCGGCCTGTACCTAAATCAATATCATCAATTTTCGTTTGTTTTTTTGCCAGCCAGCCGCCAATGCCGCCACTTCCAATTCCAATTACCCCAACCTCGGCAACGTCCCCCTCTAACAGTGCGTTTGTCGCTTGTGTCGTACTGTGAGCAATAAAAATAACGTCTTCAGGATGAATATTGTTTTTTGTTAAACATAATTTAAACGCTTCAATAACACCTGCTGCCACCCCACTTGGATGATCGTGAGTGGTCTTGACCGAACCTTTGCCGATGATTTCATGTGTTGCATTATCTATTGCGACTGCTTTTGTATGAGTTCCCCCAACGTCGATTCCGACGCGAATAGCTCGTTTGGCCATGATGACTCCTCCATTTCAAAACGTTATCACTTTGCCGAAATCGGCTGCTCCCTCACCAGGAACAACCGATTTCTTTCTGTGATTTTCGCAAAAATTGCCCAGTGGTAATCACCGGTCTCCTGCATCCTTTTCTTATCCGAACATCAAATAGGCAATGGCAATGTTAATGATCGATACACCCCATGCCCAAGGTACACCTGAAAGCAAGAAGCTTTTTGTGTCTGTTTTTGTATAGTTAATGGACCATAGGTTCCAAGATTGAGTAGGACAAGCTGAAATATTCATTGAAATTGTTGGGATATACATCAATGGGAATAAGAATGCCAATGGGAAGTCACCTACTCCTGTTAAAATCCCGATCGTCGCAGCACCGGCACCAAATACGGTTAATGGGCCACGGAATAAACCAAGCGGCGCAATGACCATGAATAGAAGGGCAACCGTTAATGTGCTGGTTGGCATGACTCCGCCCAAAATACTTTCAAAGAATGGTGAAACAGCACCTGATACTTTATTGAACATTGGAAGAATGAACAAGAAACCAAGTAGTCCAGCAACGTCAACTACGCCATCATAGAATGTTTTCGAAATAACTTTTTCAGCATCTTTGTAAGATCTGATTTTACCGGTAACAAATAATGCAAATAATGCTGCTACTATGAACGCCGGAATCGGCTGCCAGTTAAATCCGATTGCAAGGACAACCGGTATTAATGGCGTGATAAGCGCAATTCCTGGTACATGTTGATTATCACCGCTAGACGCTGTTGCAGCCCACGCGCGGCTAGGTTTTGTTTTGCGAAGCCTGACCGACAACATAAGAATAACAACAAGCAATTGAACAGCCATCGCTGTAAAACCAAATTTCAAATAGTTTCCGTCGTATGGGAAGTCTGTAAAGATTGCTTGCATTTGCTTAAATAACACGATGTTGACATACATACCTGAACCGACTGACATGATATAGGAAGAAACAGCCAGAGATTTCGGTACACCGAGTGATAATAGAATTGGAAGAACAATAACCCCAATCGCGACAACCGCGCCTGCACCAAACGTACTTGTAAAAATTAAACCAGTTACGACCGACAATAGGACAGTTGTAATGAGCGGCTTGTCCCCGCCGAGCTCAACAGTCATACGGATAATCTTCGATGCGACACCCGTTCTTACTAACACTTGCCCAAACCAGCTACCAAACACAACGACAACTGCCGTCGGCCCCCAACTTTCAGGCCCGCCCTGGAAAATCTGCGTCATGGCTTGGTCCCAAGTAATTTCTCCACCAATTATGCCAAGCGTTGACCAAATAACTGCCATAACCAAGAAACCGATCATGAGGTTTCCGCCTCTAACTGCATAAACGATAAATCCGATAAACGTCAGCAATAAAATAATACCGATCGTTAATGCCATTATGTTTTCCCCCTAGTTAGTTATTTCAAAATGAATACTTAAAGTTTCTAGCTAAAATGTCGTATGGTTTTTTGAGAATCACCTCCTACATGTCTAGTAGTTTTTGAATCTCGGAAACTAGCACGTCTTTTTTCGAAATCGGATACTCTATGGCAGCCGGTATTTCTTTTGGTAAAATCTCGATGATTCTTTTCCATTCGACTAGCCCGTCGTTCAACAGCCTTGTATTTTTTTCTTGATCTATATCCTTTATGTGAATGTAAGTGACAAAAGGCTGGAGCAGTTTGGCGTTTTCAACCGGATCTTCCCCTTGGAACAGCCAATTTCCGATATCGAACGTAAAGGTAATCGGTCCGCCAAGTTTTTTCACCTCGGTCAGGAAATCAACTATTTTTTGTGACCTTCCATTGCTTTCTGTTTGATCATTTTCGACAGTGAGTTTGACGAAGTATTTCTCAGTCAATCTAGTAATCTCTTTCAAATCCGCTTCAGAAACTTGGCCATACTCGCCAATATTTAGTTTGAGAGCGGAGGCATTCATGTCATAAGCTTCCTTGCAATACAGTTCCAGCGTTTCAACGTTTAGTTTCTGATGTTCATAAAGCACCTCGGGTATGGAGTAAAAGACATTCATTCCATATTGTTCCGATTTCGTTTTAATATCCTGCAGTTCTTTGCGGTCTTTAATAAACTCTCTTCTAACTTCAATATTTTTCAATCCGAGTTCATGAACCCAGTCAAGCATCTCACTTTGAGGTACGCCAGCTTTTAAATCTTCAAGATAGACAAGTGTATTAATGGCAATTTGATCCTTTTTCAATTCTTCACACTCCTACTGTAATGCGTGTAATATCTTTTCACATCTTTGCTTCAAAACATCCAGATTGCCGGTATGGATGCCTTTGGTTAAGTACCCGCCTAATCCTACTGCAAAGGCACCGCTTTCAAACCAGTCTTTAATATTGGAATCATCCACTCCCCCGGTCGGCATCATATCAATAAATGGCATTGGTGCTTTAATCCCTTTGATCATCTTCATCGATACACATTCGCCTGGGAACAATTTCACCACATCGCTTCCTGCCAGATAGGCATGATAAGCCTCGGTTGGGGTAGCAGCCCCTAGTGAGCAAAAGATTTCATGCTCTTTGCAATAGGCACCAACTTCTTCGACAACACAAGGAGAAACGACAAAGTCTGCTCCGTTTGTGATAGCTAATTCTGCTTGTTCCTTCGTTAATACCGTTCCCGCTCCAATGACGGCTTCCGGAAGTTCAGATTTCAGCGTACGGATGAGTTCTTCTGCTTTCGGAAGGCTGAAGGTAACTTCCAAAGTGGTAATTCCCGAGTGTACGATTGTTTTGCAAATTTCTTTAGCCTCTTCAAGATCATTTCCTCTAATAACCGCGATGATTTTCCCTTGCAGCCGTGCCTTGGCTTCTTGTTTATTCATTTATGATCAGCCTCCTTTAATAGCTCAGGATTTGTAGATCCCCGTTTCACAAGCTTAGCCGGCAACTCTATATATCGTGGTTCGAATTCGCCTGGCTCTTTAATGCGCTCGATTAAAAGTTTGGCAGATTGAACGCCGCATTCATAGGATTCCTGGGTCAGGGTTGTAATTCCAGGAGGAATCAGAGACGCCCAACCCCAGTCATCGAAGCCGCATATTCCCATTTGCGGGGAGATTTCAATATTCAGTCGCTTCATACCATGGAGAACCTTTAGTAACGTCACACCGTTAACGGTAAAAATCGCAGCGGGCTCACCGTTTGAAACGCTTACAAATTCTTTTAAACTATCATCTATATTTTGCGAATCATCAATGTCGACAACATAGGTAGTCAAATTCCCATCCTGATTAAAAAATTTTTTCAGAGCGTCATTAAACCCTTCATGGCGTTTGTAACGGCTACTAATAACCGTCATATCCTGGGTAAAAAACGCTACCCGTTTGTAGCCCTTTTCGTATAAATATTTCACTAAATCATAGGTTGCATCGTAATTATTCGTCGATACCGTATCCAGCATATTGGGAGTGCTTAAACTTCTGTCTGCCAGGACAATGTTGATTCCCTCATTTTTTAGTGATAGAAGATAGTCATCATTTTTACCGGTGGTGTTAATAATTAAGCCATCTACTTTGTTATCCAATAATGATTCAATGCTTTCTTTCTCATATTCCGGATCATTGCCTATGTTTGCGAATAATACGTTGTAACCCAATTGATTACAATAATCACTGATACCTTTTAAAACAATTGATGAAAACGGGCTTCCAATATCGGCAATAATGCAGCCAATGACATCGGAATTCTTAGCTTTCAAGCTTCTTGCCAGATTACTTGGACGATATCCCAATTGGTTGATAACGTTTGCAAGTAGTTCCTTTGTTTCTTCCGACATGTATTCATATTTTCCATTTAAATATCTGGATACCGTAGTTTTGGAAACGTTTGCTTTTTTTGCTACATCATTGATGGTTACCCGGATTTTATCCCCTTGGGCCCTATGCCTCATATAATCAACCCACTTCCTTTACTAAAAATATGATGTGTTGTTTACCGATTTAGTTAACCGGTTCACAAAAGGGCAATGCTTTTTAAATTCACTCCCTGGTAGCCGGGCGTTCGGAAATGAATTTTATGTAACTACTAATTTTTAGAAACCGGTTTACAAAAAACCTAAAAAATATATTTACTCAATTAAAAGTAAGCCGAAGAAGTAAAGATCGAGTAAAAAATGACATATGCGACTGTTAAAGGCCAATTGATGAGCTAATTAGAAACCGGTTTACAAAATTTCTAAAAAAAATAATATTCAATCTTGTTATCGCTTTCACCCAAATTATATACCTATAATTTTAGAATAGTCAATAAAGGTTTATTATAAATTTAAAGTCTCTTAAGAATTCCCCTTTTTAATACCTCCTTACCATTCCTGCTTTTACATAAAAAGGATGTCCCTATTGCTTTTTTAAAGAAATAAAACCTGCGTGTAGTACTTCTCCCCCACCAGAAGGATGAGGTAGGGTTTGTTTGACGCTTACGTTGAAAATGCTATAGTTGATATATAAATTAGATCAGGTTTTAATAAGACAAGTTTTCCCAAAACGGGTCTTGTCTATGGATTATTATTGAAAAAAATAAAAAAGACGAGGAGGATTCAATTATGATAAATGATTCAGATTTGAAGCACCTGCGCCGTTGTATCGAATTAGCCAAAATCGCGCTGGAGAAAGGTGACGAGCCATTTGGTTCAGTCCTTGTTTCAGCTAATGGAGAAGTGCTTGCAGAAGACCATAACCACGTAGCCGGTGGAGACCATACACAACACCCGGAATTTGCTTTGGCGCGATGGGCAGCCGCGAACATGACCCCCGAAGAAAGAAGCAAGGCGACCGTATATACTTCTGGCGAACATTGCCCTATGTGTGCTGCGGCCCACGGTTGGGTTGGTTTAGGCCGGATCGTGTATGCAAGTTCATCCGAACAGCTGGCACAATGGTTGAGTGAAATGGGAGTTGCTCCATCGCGCGTTCGGAATCTTTCTATTCAAGATGTTATTCGCGATACCCCAATAGACGGCCCTGTTCCTGAACTAGCGGAGCAAGTTCATCAGCTCCATCGCCAGTTTTACGCAAGCAGACGTTGAACATTCCTCTCTTATTTAAAGGACTTTGCGTTTTTTTAAAAATGCTCAACAAAAAAGTGCGTTAATCCTACCCGGATCAACGCACTTTTCAATGATTATTTCTTATTTGCTAAGGCTAGTTTTTCTTTCGATGGAGTTTCATATTTAATTGGTTCATTTTTACCAACAATTAACCCGCCGCCAACTCCATAAACACCATCAGTATATGTATAGACTCGATAAGCTTCACCTGGCTCCAAATAGCGAACAAGTATTTTCTTTCCTTCTTCATTAACCTTCAATAAGGCAGGAGATCCATCCATAACTATTAATCTCCCAATTTGACCTGGCTTTAATTCAGCATTATCCCACATTACGATCGAGGCTTGAGTTTCCGAACTTGATGAAGGCTTGTTTACAAGTGCGAGTTTTTCTTTTGATGGAGTTTCGTATTTTAGATAACCAGGAGTAGTGCCCGGTTCTTGCGCCACATATAGTCCGCCGCCTAAACCATAAAGCGGGATATTACGGTTAACTTTCGTTGTATATACTCGATACACTTCGCCAGGGTTAAGTTGACGAACAGGAGAAAGATATGAATTTTTCTCTAACTTAAACAACATAGCTCCTTTAATTATTGTAACTCTCCCAATTTGACCCGGCTTTAGTTCCGAACCGTCCCACCATACCTTTGACGTTGAAGCCTCTGCGGTTGCGTTGAATGGAGAAACAAAGCATAGTAACACCAATACCATTAAAATCTTCTTCATGCTGCCACCCTTTTCCTAATTTTAATAATATTTCAATATAATCGTAGCATGAAGAAGGAGGGGTTGCCATTTAAAACCTTTGTTAAAATTTTCCGTTCGCTTCTCTTTAGGGTAAATGAGATTACCTTATTCGTTACTAAGATGATAGCAAAGTTGTACAACGCCAGAGGAAAAACTTCTTGTATGAACCAGTTTAAGATCCATTCGCTGCTTTATGTCAATGAATAATGGTTTTCCGTCTCCCAAGACTACAGGGTGAACAGATAATCTGAATTCATCAACAAGCCCTAAATTTATAAAAGTGGTTATAAGGCTTGCTCCGCCATATAGCCAGATGTCCTTACCAGGCTGATTCTTCAATTTATTAACTTCCTCAACGATATTATCATTTATAAATGACGCTTGATTTTCATCACGATTCTGTGTCCTGGAGAATACATATTTTTTCTTACTATGTATCAGTTCCCACATCTCCTTTTCGGCATCGGAAGCCTCAGCACCCAGCTTATATTTCCCCCATAAATCATAGCTCGTTCTCCCATAAAAAATAGTATCAATTTGATTAAGGAAATCAGTGAACTTCATATCAGAATCCATGATGCACCAGTCCACTTCACCATTTTTGCCTTCTATAAAACCATCCAAAGTCACTGCCAAATCTAGAATTACTCTTCTTGGTCAGCCATTAAGGGGCATATTTATTCCTCCGTTAACATTGTATTTTCCAAGTGGTTTCGAATGTTTTTAAAAGTAAACAACAAGCTGGTACTGGTAATTTTAGCATAATCTCCCTCAAACTACGAAGAGTTGGCGGTTATTTTAAAACAAAAAATAACCCGGCTTCATTTAGCCGGGAATAGCAAAAGTGTTCTCTTGTAACCTATGAAAATTTGTCTGACAACCTAACTGAATTTCCGCCTGCAATTGTCACGAATCTAGGCATTTCGTGACAACCGAACCGGATTTTCGAACTTGGCTGTCACGAATCATTACCTTTGGTGACAACCGAACCAGGTTTTCGATCTTGGTTGTCACGAATCATAGCCTTTCGTGACAACCAAACCGGATTTTCGAACTTGGTTGTCAAGAATCATTACCTTTCGTGACAACCGAACCAGGTTTTCGATCTTGGTTGTCACGAATCATTGCTTTTCGTGACAGCCAAACCGGATTTTCGTATATGGTTGTCACGAATCATGCGGCAGGGACAAATGGATGACCAACCACCCAACCCTTAGTACTTTTTCAACGCGTCAATCATTAGCTTCCAGAAGCCATCTACATCAAGCTCGAGCCCGAACTTGGCATTTACTTCTCTGCCGGTAACTCCATGGAGGTCAACCAGCATCGTTCCCGCTGTATACTCGCCTTTTGTTTCCACTGCGATATTTACATCCTTCATCGTAAATAACTCCGGTGCGACCAAGTAGGCAACAGTCAAGACATCGTGTACTGGCGCGCCGTCGAAATCGAACATCTCTTTGTACGTTGAAGCAAAGAACACTAACAGTTCGCCAACGATTTTGGCAACGTTGTTATCAATTTTATTAACTTCATCAATGACTTCTTTAGTTGCCAAGGCCTGGTGAGTGATATCCAGTCCCATTACCGCGATTGGAAGGCCACTATCGAATACTTTTTTAGCGGCTTCCGGATCGGCCCAAATATTGAATTCAGCCGTTGGTGTCCAGTTACCGAATGTCCCGCCACCCATAAGAACAATTTCTTCTATATTATCTTTAATTTCAGGTGCTTTCGCTAGAGCCAATGCAACATTTGTTAATGGCCCTGTAGGTAAAATAGTAACTGGCTTGTTCGACTCTTTTACTAGTCTAATAATGGTGTCGGCACCATGTTCATCACTCCAGCTGCGTGATGGTTCAGGAAGCTCCGGACCATCCAGGCCTGAATCCCCATGAATGCCGGGTGCTGTTTCGCGGACGCGAATCAAAGGATCGCTTGCACCTTTTGAGACTACGACATCTGTCAATGAAACCAAGTCGCAAATTTTCAAAGCATTATCGGTTGTTTTTTCAATCTCCGCATTCCCTGAAACCGTTGTGATTCCCAGAATTTCTAATTCCGGCCGTGCGGCTGCTAAAATAATTGCTATTGCATCATCATGTCCTGGATCACAATCCAAAATAATTTTTCTCTTATCCACTTCATTCACCCCGTCAATAAATTTACATTACTCTGTTAACGTTTTCAGGATCCTTTTTAATAAAACAACTTCTATAAAGCGAATGACGCCACTTTATAGAAGTTGTTGGTTTTATTCGTTTAATTACTTTGTTTTGTTGTTGAAGCTAACTGCGAGTTGGGATCCAACTTTCGCATTGTGTTTTACCAATTCGATGTTTGCGACAAGGCTCTTGCCCTCAGTCAATTCCTTGATTTTTCCAAGCAGGAATGGTGTGGTGTCTTTACCGGAAATGCCTTTTTCCTCTGCTTCTTTAACCGCATCAGCGATAATGCCATTGATGTAATCTTCATCCATCGCATGCTCTTCAGGGATTGGGTTCGCGATTACCGCTCCGCCTTGAAGGTTCAATTCCCATTTCGTTTTCAATGTTTCAGCGATTACATCAATTGAATCAGTGGAGAAATTTAATTTATATTCACTGCTTCTTGTATAGAATGCTGGAAGAACTTCAGTTTCGTAGCCGATGACAGGAACCCCTTTTGTCTCAAGGTACTCAAGGGTAAGAGCAAGGTCGAGGATTGATTTCGCACCCGCGCAAACGACCGCTACATTTGTTTGTGCCAATTCATCAAGGTCGGCAGAGATGTCCATCGTTGTTTCCGCGCCTCTGTGAACGCCGCCGATACCGCCTGTTACGAAAATGCTGATGTCAGCCATTTCAGCACAGATCATTGTTGTGGCAACAGTAGTCGCACCAAGTTTTTTCGTTGCAACAATTGCAGCCAGGTCACGGCGTGATACTTTTGCAACGTCTTTGCTTTTACCGAATAGCTCTAATTCCTCATCAGTTAAGCCGATTTTAATTTTTCCATCAATAATCGCGATTGTTGCAGGAACAGCGCCGTTGTCGCGAACGATTTGTTCAACTTCGCGGGCCATTTGGACGTTTTGTGGATAAGGCATACCGTGGGAAATGATTGTGGATTCAAGTGCTACAATCGCTTTGCCCTCCTCTTTCGCTTTTTGTACCTCTGCGGATAGTTCAATATACTGTTTCATTCTGAAATTCCTCCATATCCAATTTGAATTGTTGTTGGGATAGCTCTTGTCTCACTGTATATTTAGACATAATGGTTTTGTGTGCATTGACTAAACCAGATTTAATAATGTAATCGAGGTCCTTCTTTTGTAGCCAGGAATAAACAACTCCTGAACAAAATGAATCTCCCGCGCCTGTCACATCGACAACTGTTGGCGTTTTAATGGCCGGATAATAACGGATTTCACCGTTTTCAAATCCCGCCATAACACCTTTTGAACCATTCGTGATTATGACATTTTTCACGCCTAATTCGAGCCACTTCTTAACTGCTTCTTTCCAGTCATGCTCATCATTGATTTTCATGTCCATGTAGGTTTCAGTTTCATCCCTATTTACGATGAGCCACGTTAAGGCATTCAGGTTCTTAGGAAGCCTGTTCATTTTAGGCCCTGAAACAGGGATAACGACTAATGGAATATGATATTTTGATGTAAAACCACTGAGAAAGTCAATCGTTTCTCCTGGGCAATTCAAATCAACGACAATACATTTCGCTTTCCTAAGCAGGTTGCTGTTTTTTATTAACAACTCAGGTGTAATATTTTCATAAATATCCATATCTGCCAATGCGACTGTCAAGTCACCATTTTTGTCTAAAACGGCAGTATAGGAACCTGTTGACGAATGTTCAAATTGGGCCACATGCTCCAAATTCATAAAGGGTGATGACAATTCATAAATCATGTCCCATTCTGAATCATTGCCCCTGGCTGATAGTAAAAGTACTTCCTCGCCTAATCTCCCCAGGTTTTCAGCAATATTCCTCGCTACTCCTCCTACCGAAGTAGAAGATTTCACTGGATTGGAAGTCTCATTCGTGATTTCCTCTTTTGCATAAAACTTACGGTCAACGTTAGCCCCGCCAATGCAAATGATTGGGGATGTTTCATTTAAAACAAACGCTTTGCCCAAAACATAGTCTTTCTTAATTAGTTCAGAAATACTGCTCGTTATGGAGGCCATTGGGAGTCCCATTAATTCCGACAGTTCCTCCTGAGAAATAAACGGGTTTGCCCGAACCATTTCCAAAACCAATTTTTCGTTTCTAGTTAGATCCTTCGTCACTCCTACAACCTCCCTTCGTGACAAAAGTTTATTAAATAAACATAAGTTTAGTATACGTTTTCATCATCGAAAGTCAACCATATTACCAGAAAAAAATAATCCCATAATTACCCACCGTCTGTGGACAGACGGTAAAAGCTTCGTATTACGGGATTTATTCGACTAGATAAAATGAAATTGAACAGATACATATTCATTATTTAACTCGTACCTATTATTTATTCAGCAATGATTTGGATGTAAATAAAACACAACTTGGCTATTCCTCTGGCATCAGGATATTAACTATCGTTTGTCTGTCCATTTTCGATAACGTATAATTTATTTCCAATAGAATGAAAATCTGAATAAGGTTGGTACCACAGTGTCCAACCAGCACACATTTTGTTAATCGTTGTAAAATTAAGCGTTTACAAACTTATGTTTATGGAATAAGCTGTTGTTTAAAGGGGAGGGGAAACTTCCATGGATAAAGAGAAACAAATCTTGGATTTGATAAGAATGAATCCTTTTATTTCCCAGCAGGAATTGTCAAGCATTGTTGGCTTGTCACGCCCTGCCGTTGCGAATTATATTAGCAGCCTGACGAGACGCGGCGAAATTAAAGGGCGAGGCTATATTCTGAAGGAAGAATCATCGATTATTTGCATTGGAGGCGCGAACACGGACCGGAAAGCACGAACGGAAAAGAAAGTGCGGCTGTATTCTTCCAACCCGGTCAAAATAACCGAGGCTGTTGGCGGGGTGGCCCGCAACTTCGCGGAAAATTTAAGCCGGCTCGGCGTGAGTGCTTCTCTAATGACTTGTCTGGGGGATGACAAAGAAGGGAATTGGATCCTGAAAGAAACGAAGGGCCAGGGAGTTGATGTCAGCCAAGTATGGGTATTGCCTACCGAACGGACGGGGACTTTTACCACTTTATTGGATATTGACGGTGAAAGCATTGTTTCCATGGCCGATATGAATATATACGAAAAGTTGACCATTTCCATGTTCGAGGAAAAATGGTCACATATCGCTGCCTCCCAAGCTGTTTATTTGGATACGAACATTCCAAGCGATTGTATAAATCACTTGATTACACGCTGCAAAGATGAAAGCATTCCTCTGTACATTGACCCTGTATCAACGGCCAAGGCGCAAAAACTTCCATCTCGCTTGGACGGGGTCGAACTTGTGCTCCCAAACCGTGAGGAAGCGGAAATCCTTGCAGGAATCAAGATTGACTCAATTAATGATTGTCAAACTGCTTGTGAAAAAATTAGGCAGCGCGGAGTTGAAAAAGTGATTATCACGCTGGGGGACCAAGGGGGATATTTTTGCTCCGCCGATGAATCCGGGCATTTGCCAGCTTTCCAAAGGGAAGTTGTTGATGTCACTGGAGCTGGTGAAGCCTTTGGTTCATGCACAATATACGGACTCATGAATGGTAAATCGTTGATGAACGCCTGCCAACTCGGCCTTGCCGGCGCCGCCCTCACGCTTCAAACAGAAAAATCGATTTCACCATTTTTAAAACCTGAAAAAATCCATGAACTCGTTGAGGAGTTTTTTGGATGAAATCATATTTGAATTATCATCGAAGAAATATTCTCCTTTAGCTGAAAGAGCATCTACTTCACTCCAAAGTAGATGCTCTTTTTTTAAGGATTCTTTCACTTAAAATAAAGATGATATTCTTATCTCTAATTCTCTATAACACCATCCGCCTCAGCATTTCCATATAGAATTGCAACTCCCAGTAACTGATGAAATGGAATAGTACTATTTCTGTTTTTAATGTAATATAATTCGTCAATAAAATTTTTATAATACCCGATATCTTGCTTAATCATTGGCTTTTCTTTTTTAAGTCCAGATAGTATATCGGATAGTAATTTTTCTCGCTCGACATTGTCTAGATTCACCCATTGATCTCTAAACATCTCTGCTTTTGTCTGGCTTAGAATCTTAGCAGCTAGAGCCGAATCCAACCTAAATAAATTCACGGAATAATCAACGCTTCCACTTTTGTTCGTATAGATAAGAAAATCTTCATTTATCCTCTCAATTTCGACTTCAATGTCACCAAATTCATCATTGTATTCATTATATACAGAGTTAAAAATCTTAAGGCCATTGGAATCGTATTCCATAAACTCATGAAAAACTGAGTAGCTTGAGATTTTAACATCTTCATATACAGAAGCAGAAATTCTCTCCAACGTACCATCTTCTTTATAATTCCACAGATCACTCAATTTTTTAATACGAACATCAAGCCATTGTCCCCGAATAAACTCCTCATTTATTGGTATGTAACTTTCTGGTGATATTTCTTCCGTTTCCCCTTGAGGTAGATTTTCATCTTCCTCTGGATAAGAGTTATTTTCTATTGAGCCTGCTCCATCATTTATATCTACTGATTTTTGTACCGTTTTTGGAATGTTATCTTTTATAATGTTACTTTCCTTAGAACATCCAGTTAATATGACGCCAATAGCAAGTATCACCAGTCTTAAGATTTTCATGATGCTCAAATGTCCCCCAGTATGTATATTCTTTACGTATATTACCATAATTTATCTATACTGGAAATGAGGAAATATGCCTTCTTAGGAGACAACGTTAGTAAAACCATTATAGACACTGCCATCATTTAATTTTCCTGATTATTTATAATACAGACAACCACTTTCCCCTTGGCGTGTCCTTCTCCAAGGTACCGTATCGCTTCTTCCGTCTGGCTTAAAGAAAATTGTCGATCTATAATCGGAACGACCTTGCCTGCAATGAAAAGCTCCTTTAAAAAATCTTGGTCCTTTTTATTCGGCCTATGAACCAGGATGCCCAACTTCTTCCTCTCATTTTTTGAAATAACAGGCCCTATGAGCAATAGCTGCAAAATAAGCGAAAGCGATCCCCCAACCATCACATATGTGCCATTTGGATTTAATACTCGCTTGTATTCAAAAATTGACCGCGTTCCTACGACATCCAGGATCAAATCGTACAACTGCCCATTCTTGGTGAAGTCTTCTTGAGTGTAATCTATAACATGGTCTGCCCCAAGGAACTTGAGCATTGCCAATTTTTTCGCACTATCCACACAAGTGACTTCCGCTTCATATAATTTGGCGATTTGCAGCGCGAAAGTCCCGACTCCACCGCCAGCCCCATTGATTAAAATCTTTTGGCCAGCTTGAATCCCACCTTTATCCCGAAGCCCCTGTAAGGCAAGGACTCCCGCTTGAGGCATTGCCGCCGCTTCCTCGAAAGTCATACCACCTGGTTTCAACGTCAACGCCTCTTCACGAACGCAAACGTATTCCGCAAATCCACCCCAGCCACACCAGGAAATATCCCCGAATACCTTATCACCGATATGAAGGTTGTTTACATCGCTTCCAACTGCTTCTACAGTCCCGGCTATATCCGCGCCGAGTATCCTATATTTAGGTTTTAGCAATCCCCCAAGGCGTGCCAGAAAAGGTTTTCCTCTCAAGAGATCCCAATCCCAGGAATTTACGGACACAACATGAACTTTTACCAATACCTCATTGTTCTTTGGAGCAGGCATATCTACCTCCGTTAAATTTAGAATGCCAGCGGTTCCATATTTAGTGTAGACCATTGCCTTCATAAAGAGTTCTCCTTTTAATTTACATATGGCAGGAAGCATTTTTCTTTTAAAATAACGATGAAAGTGAATGGTGGTGCTGCCAACCAGTTTCCCAAAAGATTTTTTTTAGACCTTTCGAACTGGTATTAGTTGATTTTGTCATTTATTAGACGCTAAAGTGGTTGAAAAGATTCAACCATACCTTCTTTTAAAAGAAAAATGTTTTGTACATACTCGCTCGGACAACTTCCTTTTCAGGAGTTTGGACAACTTCGCATTTTAAGGGAGAAAGCTTTAATGGTCCCCATGGATTTGAGCAACTATTTTACTCATTCATTTACTTCACCCTATTAATTAATCCTATTCACACTAACAACCTCATCTATTTTCCATTCACCGTCTTCTTTGATTACTTTAAAGGTGGTTACTTCAGTATATGCAGCTCCGCGAGTCGAAATGGGAACATAAACAGTTGCCGAAACGATAGTGCCCTCTTCGGTTTCTGTATTTAATTCCTGAATCTTTTTCACTTCCACGGTTGGAAAATTTGCACCTCTCCAACTTTTAATAAACTCTTCCCTGGTCATACCTGTTTGTTTCTCTTGAGTTTCCATTAACCTTTTACTTTGCAGGTCATAATAGGCATCATAATCCCTATTGTTATAAGCTTCATAATGTTTTTCGACCGCTTGTATAGCTGTCATGGCTTTTCCTGAATTGACTAGAACACCGCTTAAAAGTCCTGGCATGGCTAATATGATGAATAACAAGGCCGCTCCTGATGCAGCTATCATGAATTTCCACGGAATTAAGGGATTTTTCTGTTTCCGAAGCCCATCTCCCATCCTTGCATTCATTTGTTCAAAAACATGATTTTGTTCCACTTTGGTTAGGCTAATCTTTTTATTCATAGACTTAAATTCCCGATCGAACTCATTCACTTCTCCGGAATACTGTTTCATTGGTATATCCCTCCTTTTCCAGCTCTATTTTCAGTTCTTTCATCGCCCTAAACAAAGTAACCTTTACCTTATTTTCCTTCCAACCAAGGATTTGAGCGGACTCGCTTATGGAAAACTCTTTTATTTTCCTTAAAATAATGACATCCCTATAATCACGCTTTAGCTTACTCAATGAAACATATAATTGCCTTTCCGCTTCATTTAACATGGCAATTTGTTCAGGTCCTGGATCGTTTGATGTTACCAAGGGAAAAGAGTCTAAAAAGTATCTAATTGGTTTTTTCCTTCTTAGATGGTCAATTGATAAATTCCGTGCTATCCGAAAAAGCCAGCTCTTAGCATTTCTCCCGTCAAAAGAATTATAGTTGTTAAATGCGCGGATAAAAGTGTCTTGAAGAATATCCTTTGCCTGTTCCCGTTCACCTACAATAAAAAAAACATAGTTGAAAATATCATTACTGTAATCAAAATACCAATTGTGTATTTTCTCCCTAATTATCTCCCGTTCCAACTGCTCATCTCCTTCCTGCATTCCATTTGATAACATAACAACGATTCCGCGATGTGAAAAGTTACAATATTTGATATTTTTCCACACAAAAAAGCACTTGAAGTGCTTTAGTAATTTATCCTCCTTCTTCTAACTATTTGGAGGAAATCGAATCATTTATCTTTAAACTTAGAAACTAGCCATCTTGTTAATTTCCTATACCATTAAAATCCACCCGGAAAACAAATTTCAAATAATGGAAAAACCCTTCCTAACATCGGAAGAGTTTTTCAAAATCCGTTGCCCCTCAGCTCTAGCTTTGAATAAACAGGAAACCGGCTGTTATGCTATTCGAAAAATTCCTATGACAAGTAGTTAATCCACTTTTATAAATCCAATAGGTTTTCCCCAAGGATTCATGATGCTAACTTTTTTAACTGGCCTAGAACCGGGATCAGTGGAGTTTGTGATTTTATACGTTATGTCTACTCCCACATTATCGGATTTTCTAATCGATACAATTTCAATTCCCTGCCCTGCCTGGCCAACAATAAAGGCTTCGGTCTTTATGCCTCTTTCTTCTATCCCTGTAAAGGGGTTTTCACTTGAAGGTAAATTTGCCACCAGGCTGTTTATTTCATTTTCCGATAGCGATATTTCCTGATAAGAGACATCCTTTTTTAAAAATAACACAAGAAATACGATTGCCACCAAGCCTGTGAAACCTATTGCGAGAGCCCTCTTCTTCACCTTCTTCACTCCCCTTTTCATCCAAAAACACCTTGTTTACGAATTAGACGTTCATAAGGTTCACTTAGATTCACATCAATCCATTTTCACCGGCAATCCCACGAAAATAATTCCATGAAGAACGGTAAAAGGAATAACACAAAAAAGGCCTATTGTTTAAAGTTTAACAACTCCAACAATCTGGCTGCATCACCTTTAAAGTTGAAGGCCAACGCCCTGCCTTTATCATCAAAAAACATAAGATGTGGATTTTCATAAGGGGGAAAAATAATGATGACTTCATCCACCAGTCCAGTAAACAATTGGGTTTTCACCCTCACACTCGGTTCCAAAGGGACCTTAATCATAAAGCCTTCTCCCGGAACAGGATTTAATTTAGGATAAGGCCCGGTTATACCAGCAAGGACTTTCCCTACTTCTTCATGTACCTTGGGAGTTGGCTGTGCCGTCATAACGACTTTGCCCTTGGCGATATCGAATAGTTCAATTTGCCGGTGCGTTTGAGCTGCAGTATGTGTTGATAGAAAACCCGATATTAAAATGAAAACCAGTATCTTTTTAATCATCCTTACCACCTCGAGATTAGTATTCCCGTTGGCGGTTAAAATTTCGCCTGAATTATTATGTTTGATACCGATAATTTAGATTAAAATACCCGACGATTACCCCCGCAATTCCCATATATGAAACCTTTTGGACCCATCTACGTCTATTTGAAATGGAAAAATAAGTACCGTGGGGGTTCTACATGGAAATTATCTATACTGAATCGCTTCCATCTAAAGGAGAATTTTTTGATTTATATGAAACAACCGGCTGGAATACAGCGTTTGATTATTCTGATGAGGTTTTACATAAAGCCATATCAAATAGTTGGTATAGCGTATCCGCGAGATTGGACAATCGTTTAGTTGGATTTGGGAGAATCGTTTCTGATGGCTTTTATCAAACCTTTATATGCGATTTAATCGTCCATCCCGACTTCCAGAGACAAGGAATCGGAATGAAAATTATGCAACTGTTAATGGACCATTGCAAAAAAATGAATGTCAATTATATTCAATTATCTTGTGCTAAGGGAAAGGTTGGATTTTATGAAAAGTTTGGTTTTCATGTCCGTCCTTCCGATGCTCCTGGGATGCATATTCTTGTGAAAGGCAGCAATTAACAGGCACATTGAAACAAATAGCGCCGGTTTCTGTAAATAAAGAAATCGGCGCTATGTCTATTGACAATATGTTTTAGCGTGATGCTTTCGGCGGTTGGCACACGTCACATTTACGCTGGTGGTTATTTTTGAATTTCGTAAATGTTTTTTCAAAATTGCTGCCGCATGCACATTTAAATAGCAGCTTTTGCGAAAAACCGTGGTATTCCGTCGTCAGCAATTTGCTGTCGGAATTTTTTTCAACAAATTCCTTGATCTTATCGATCGTCCATCGTTTGTTCATATTCTCTGCTCCTTACCTGGCAGTTCAAATTTATTCTTTATTAAACCACAGTTCTTCTTTGTCATCCACGTCGCCATTATAATTGATAAGAATTTCTTCGCCTGCTTTTATGTCTGTATAAGCAAAGAAATCGAATGTGTGGTTATCAAAATTAATCTCATATATGGCATTCGGTTCATACGAATGGTTGAACAGCATCCCATACCCAAGCAGGATAGCGGTATGGTTTATCCCATACTCAAAAGCGTAATCAGCAAGCAAGGTTTTCTCTATATGTTCATGCTGGTCGTTCGGATAAGCAATGACAGGAGCCTCGTGCAAAAGCTCCCCTTTTTTAATATCACGTGTCGCAAATACGCCTCTATTGAATTCTCCATTGCTAAGTGAAGATGTTTTTACTTCAATCATGCAGTTCTCCTTCTCACTTTTAAAATTTTCCTTCTCTACTGTACCATAGTTTGACCCTATTCCGGTCTATATTAAACAAATTATTCCCAGTCCAGAAACCGGGCTAAACAAAAACCTAATGTTAACGGGTTCCGTCGGACATACCAATCCACTTTCAAATGCTTTGAATTCTTTCCACAATTGTTTTGACGTTTTGGGAATTGGGATTGGATAATTCATTGAACCTCCATTAAATCAGCTCATTTGTTTATAAAGAAAGTGCGCCAATCCCTCGAGATTCAGCGCACAGTCTTGAGGAAGATAGTTATCTTTTCTTTTTGTATCTTCCTGGAGTATATTTTTCGCTTGCTTTAAAGTTGTAGACAGGCTTTATGATTGTGGCTATTTCAACGGTTTCCTCGGCTTTTTCCAAAATTTCATCCATTGATTTGTAAGCCATTGGTGCTTCGTCCAAGGTTTCCTCGGAAACGGATGTCGTCCAAATGCCTTTCATCGTCGTGTGGAAATCATCCATGCTTAATGCCTTCCTAGCTTTTGAGCGGCTAAGGAGGCGGCCGGCTCCATGCGGCGCGGAGTAATTCCATTCTTCGTTGCCTTTTCCGACTGCAAGAATTGATCCGTCCCTCATGTTGATTGGAATGATAAGGCGCTCCCCTTTTTGGGCGGAAACGGCTCCTTTCCGTAAAATGAGGTTCTCGGTATCGATGTAGTTATGAACCGTATCGAAACGGTCAACCTCCTCAAACCCCAGGTTATCGATAATGGCCCGCGCAATCTCTTCCCTGTTCGCTTTTGCATACTCTTGGGCCAGTTTCATGTCATGGATATAATCGTAAAAATCATCCCCTTCCAAATAAGCTAAGTCATTTGGAATGACAGGAGTCTTTTCCTTGTAGCTATGAATGACGCTCTGGATTTCCTTTTGGCGGCCTTCTGCTTTCAGTTTTTCAATAATCTCGGTTAAATCCCTGCTTTGCAGTTTGGAAATGGCCACTTTTTGATAATGGGTGGCGATTCTAGATCCGACATAACGGCTCCCAGTATGGATGGTCAAATAATGATGTCCGTCCGAATCAGCCGAAACCTCAATGAAATGATTGCCCCCACCAAGTGTTCCAAGGGAGTGCAAGCTTTTATTTTCGCTTAGAATATGCTCTGCTTTAAATTCTTTTACAGGCGGAAAACCCGTCTTGATTTGCCCCACAGTCTCCTCTGTATGAACGTCAATTCCACTAGGCACTTTGCTCCGAATTACCTTATCGAGCTTATTGAAGTCAACTTTTTTATCCTGAAGCTTTACAGTCAGTACGCCGCAGCCAACATCAACCCCGACCAGGTTCGGGACAACCTTATCCTTCAACTGGATGGTCGTTCCAATCACACAGCCTTTTCCTGCATGATAGTCCGGCATAATGCTAATCTTCGCGTCCTTCAAGAAAGCCTGATTGCACAATTCCTGAATCTGTTCGAGCGCGGTATCCTGAGGATAATTGGAATAAACCGTTGCCTCCGTGTGCGCGCCTTTAATCTTTATCACGGGTTCTCCCTCCCTTTTTTTAACAGCTTCTTATTAGGCTAACACGGAAGGCCCATTCCATCAATGGCTTTTCGTGCGACAATTTATTAATCAAACCAGACGGGTTCTTGTGGATTATGCAAGTGTTTAAAAGCAAGTTGAATTTGGGATTCTGTATTTCTCTCTATTGAAAGCGGCGGAAGTGCATTTTCCGGAAAAAACCCGACTGCGCTTGTTTCAATTCCTTCTTTCGGCTGCCCGCCAATGATTTCGCATTGGTAAAAAAGTTTATATGTATGGTAGGGTGACGGCGGATGCGGATGGCATTTCTTATCTAAGACCGCGATAAGCTTTACCACTTTGACATCAAACCCTGACTCCTCTTTCACCTCTTTTACCGCTACTTCACTTGGGGTTAGTCCAATGTCAGCCCAGCCACCTGGCAACGCCCAGCCTCCATCCATTTTTTCTTTGACCATTAAAATCTTATTCCCTTTAAAAACAACTGCCCGTATATCGACCTTCGGAGTTGCATAGCCTGTTTCATTGGCAAATAAATCAGTAATTGTATGTGAGTCTAAACTAGTGTGTCGGGACATGATTTCAACGCTTATTTTCCTTATCTCTTCGAACCTCTCCAAGTCATAAACATCCTTGGAATACGTCAGCCCCGCCTGTGCAACCGATTGAAGCTGCTTCGCCCACTCCAGCCACTTAGGCTCCATCTGTCATCACCGCCAATCTATATAAATATAAATTTATTTTTGAAGCTATACTTTGAAATTAATTTAACGGCCCATAAACGCCAATACATTCCCCTGTTGCAGCATCCAGCACGATTGTTGGCTCGCTGCTTCCAAATTTAATTGTGACTTCCCATTGTTTTCCATTAAAAAATTCATTCCAAAATCCTTCCCGGTGCTGTAGTTCTACCCGAATATGTTCAAGTGGAATTTCTTCTAAATCAGAATTATGTCTGTGGATCGAGCTGCGCCATTCTTTTGGAGGATCTTGCGATAGTTCCATTACACGAACGATCGCTTCGCCCGTGGTCAGGCTATTCCCTTGATGAAGATACAAGAAAATAATAATTATCATTCCTACTAAAGTAAAAACTTTCTTCATCAAATGCCCCCTAACCAAAAATCCGTTTTGACTTTCTATATTTTACCACACCCTTCAGTTTCGTCCTTAAAGATTTCCATGGTATACCTAATTTCATCATTCAAAGCAGGACAATCACACGAAATAGAGAATATATGTTCTAATCAACTAATGGAGGTCAAGATATGACTATTGATACAATTAGTGTAAATAAAAAAAGTTGGGATGAGGTTGCCCATCGTTTTTACGGGAGGAATCCACTGCCCGAATATGGGCCATTGGCTCCCAATGAAGAGGACCTTAATCTGTTCGGCGATGTAGCCGGTTTGAAGATTTTAGAGATTGGCTGTGGTAGCGGGCATTCATTACACTACTTGGATTCGAAAAATGTCCGTGAATTATGGGGATTGGATTTATCTAAAACACAGATAGGCGCAGCGAAGGAATTATTAAGAAGCGCAAAAACCCCTATTAAATTATTTGAATCGCCAATGGAGGAAAATCCGGGCATTCCAATTGATTACTTCGATATCGTTTTTTCTATTTATGCGTTGGGATGGACCGCTGATCTCAACCAAACAGTAAGAAATGTGCATTCCTATTTAGCACAGGGCGGCGTTTTCATTTTTAGCTGGGAGCACCCGCTTTACAACCGTGTTAAAAATGTTGACGGCACGGTGATGATTACTAAGTCGTATCATGAGGAAGGCCCGTATGATCATGAAGCATGGGGCCACCCGGCCATTATGCAGCAATTCAGGTTAAGCACCTACATAAATACGTTAATTGAAAACGGATTTACGATTGAAAAAGTAGTGGAAGATGCATTTTTATCGGAAACGGACATCCAACGGCACTCAAACAGCTGGTATTGTTATGAAAAAGCGCAATACCTTCCGACTACACTAATCATTAAAGCCAGGAAATTATGATGAGCAATTAATAATCCATAAGGTGCGTTTATCTCTGGTAGATAACCCACCTTTTTTGCCGTATGTGAGGATGCCTATATGACGTTGCTCATTGTTGTGTTTCAAAGAACTACAACCTTATATTGAAAACATAATCGATACTTTATATGGTACATGGAATTTTAAATTATTTTCTTCTCTTCCCCCACTCTCAAATCGATTCATTCCGCAAACCAAATACCCAGTTGCCTCTTCCACGGCTAAAACTGAATAAAAGTTGCCTCCGACGATTTGCTGCCCTTCATGAAAAGATGCCTTCAAGGGTTTAATCCCCCACCAGTTGGGTAACATCCCACGTAAATTAAACATTTAAGTGTAAAAACGTTTACATTCAGAAAAATTATATTATAATACTTGTATACAAGTATACTCACCTGATGAGCAGGAGGAAAATGAATGGAAAACCTCTATCCCGAGAAATGGCTTTATAAAGCATCGACCGGCACCAGGATTGCACATGAGCTCAGAATGCGGATTATATCTGGGATGATTGAAAACGGTGCCACTCTTTCGGAGAACAAGTTGGCTGCTGATTTTGCTGTAAGCCGGTCGCCAATCCGTGACGCCCTGAAAGTATTGGCATCGGAAAATATTATTCAGCTAGAACGAATGGGCGCTGTCGTTCTCGGGTTATCTGAAAAGGAAATTGAAGAGATTTATGATGTTCGCCTGCTCATTGAAACGTTTGTTTTCGAACGTCTTGTTAGAACGGACGTTAACGATTTGGTAAAAGAACTTAGTAAAATTTTTGAAATGATGAAGGTCGCCATTAAATACCATGATGCAGATGAATTTTCCTATCAAGATGTCTTGTTTCATGAAACCATCATCCGGGCGGTTGATCATTCCTACATCCTGATGATTTGGAATAACTTAAAACCTGTTATGGAAAGCCTGATTCTTCTATCAATGCGTATGCGTTTCAAGGAAAAATACGATGATTTTGAACGGATTTTGAAAAATCATGAATTATATATCAAGGCAATCGAGTCGAAAGACCGGAGCCTAATGATTAAGTCCCTTCACCAGAATTTCGATGATGTCCAGGGCAAGGTTGAAGACCTGTGGAGATCACAGGAAATGCTTTCAAAAGGAGTGGAACAAGAAAATGACTAACTTTATGTTAGGAATCGATATTGGCACCACAAGTACAAAAGCCGTTTTATTCACCGAAAAAGGCGAAGTCATCCAACAGGAGAATATTGGCTATCCGCTTTACACACCTGATATTTCAACAGCAGAACAAGATCCGGAAGAAATTTTCCAGGCTGTTTTGCAAGCGATTTCGAATATTACGAAACGGCATTCCCGAAAAAGGCTTAAGTTTATTTCTTTTAGCAGCGCGATGCATAGTGTCATTGCAATGGATGCAAATGACGAGCCGCTGACCCCATGCATTACCTGGGCAGATAACCGTAGTGAAGCATGGACGCATAAAATTAAAAACGAGCTGAATGGCCATGAGGTTTATAAGCGGACAGGGACACCAATGCACCCGATGTCGCCATTGTCCAAGATTGCCTGGATTGTAAATGAGCGTCCGGAAATCGCGGCCAAAACGAAGAAGTATATCGGGATTAAAGAATTTGTTTTCAAAAGGTTCTTTAATCAATATGTTGTTGATTACTCCCTTGCTTCGGCCATGGGAATGATGAATTTGAATTCATTGGATTGGGATGAAGAGGCATTAACGATTGCCGGGATTTCAAGGGACCAATTATCCGAGCTCGTACCGACAACCAAGCTATTTACGAATTGCAACCCGGATTTGGCAAGCAAAATCGGGCTTGATCCACAAACCCCGTTTGTCATCGGCGCCAGTGATGGCGTGCTTTCAAATTTAGGTGTAAACGCAATCAGAAAAGGCGAAATTGCTATCACCATTGGGACAAGCGGCGCCATCCGGACGATTATCGACAAGCCGCAAACAGATGAAAAAGGCAGGATATTTTGTTACGCCTTAACTGAAAACCATTGGGTTATTGGCGGTCCGGTGAACAATGGCGGAATGGTTTTGCGCTGGATTCGCGATGAATTTGCTTCCGCGGAAGTAGAGACAGCGAAAAGATTAGGGATTGACCCGTATGAAGTTTTAACAAAAATCGCCTCAGGTGTAAGGCCTGGCGCTGATGGGCTATTATTCCACCCATATTTGGCGGGTGAACGGGCGCCGATGTGGAATCCGGATGTCCGCGGCTCATTTTTCGGGTTAACGATGTCCCATAAAAAAGAACATATGGTTCGTGCTGCCCTCGAGGGGGTCATTTACAATTTATACACAGTATTTCTCGCTCTAATTGAATGCATGGATGGCCCTGTCACCCGCATTCAGGCAACTGGAGGCTTCGCAAGGTCAGAGGTATGGCGGCAAATGATGGCGGATATCTTTGAATCTGAAGTTGTCGTGCCGGAAAGCTATGAAAGCTCATGTCTTGGGGCCTGTATTTTAGGATTGTATGCATTGGGAGAAATTGATTCCTTTGAAATCGTTTCCGAAATGATTGGCAGCACGTACAAACATACGCCGGAAGGAGATGCTGTTAAAGAGTACAGGCAATTATTGCCTATTTTCATCGACTTATCAAGAGTATTAACAGAAGACTATTCGAGGATTGCAAAGTATCAAAGGGGATTAACAACAAGATAACATAAGGGGGATATTACAGTGCCATTAGTCATTGTAGCGATTGGAATTTTAGCATTACTAGTATTGATCATGGGCTTAAGGTTAAACACTTTTATTTCGTTAATTATTGTATCGTTTGGAGTTGCCCTGGCTCTTGGAATGCCGCTCGATGAAATCGTCAAAACGATTGAAGCCGGCCTCGGTGGAACACTTGGGCATTTAGCGTTAATATTTGGTCTTGGAGCCATGCTCGGTAAGCTGATCGCCGATGCGGGAGGCGCGCAACGGATTGCCATGACACTCGTGAACAAATTCGGCGAGAAAAATATTCAATGGGCCGTCGTTGCTGCTTCTTTCATCATCGGTGTCGCATTGTTCTTTGAAGTAGGTCTAGTGCTATTAATCCCTATCGTTTTTGCTATTTCAAAACAATTAAGGGTTTCGATTCTGTATCTTGGTATTCCAATGACAGCCGCGTTATCCGTCACACACGGATTCCTTCCTCCCCATCCGGGACCGACCGTAATTGCCGGAGAGTTTGGAGCGGACATTGGTGAAGTATTGCTTTACGGGTTCATTATCGCGATTCCAACCGTCCTTATCGCCGGACCACTATTTACGAAGCTGGCGAAAAAGCTAGTACCGGCATCCTTTACGAAAACCGGTAATATCGCCTCTTTAGGTGAGCAAAAAACGTTTAAACTTGAAGAAACTCCTGGATTCGGCATCAGTGTTTTCACTGCCATCCTGCCTGTTATTTTAATGTCGATTGCGACGATTATTACATTACTTCAAAAAACAATGGGATTTGAAGATAATACATTGCTTGCGGCAATCCGTTTTATCGGTGATGCCGGTACTGCCATGCTGATTTCTCTATTGGTTGCTGTCTACACAATGGGAATTGCAAGGAAGATTCCAATTAAAACCGTTATGGATTCTTGTACAACAGCGATTTCGCATATCGGGATGATGCTCCTGATTATCGGGGGCGGCGGAGCCTTCAAACAAGTATTGATCAATGGCGGCGTCGGTGATTACGTAGCGGAAATGTTCAAAGGAACTTCCATGTCCCCAATCCTGCTAGCCTGGATTATTGCTGCAATCTTACGCATTTCGCTGGGGTCTGCTACTGTGGCCGCTTTGACAACTGCCGGATTGGTTATTCCAATGCTTGGACAAACCGATGTGAATCTTGCGTTAGTCGTTCTGGCAACAGGTGCTGGTAGTTTGATAGCTTCTCACGTTAACGATGCCGGCTTCTGGATGTTTAAAGAATATTTTGGCCTAACGATGAAAGAAACATTTGCAACGTGGACATTGCTTGAGACGATCATCTCCGTTGCTGGACTAGGATTTGTTTTACTATTAAGCTTAATCGTATAATGTTAAAAACTTGACGGTTCTTTTCCGAAAATTGTCCATCCGGGCAGTATATCCCCTCATCGTTAAACGGGGATACACTGCCCCTTATCTGTTAAAAAAGGAGTCTTGCATTAATGTTGAACACAATTGGCGTCATTGGTTTAGGCGTAATGGGCAGCAATATCGCTTTGAATATGGCCAGTAAAGGTGAACAAGTTGCTGTCTACAATTATACAAGGGATTTAACGGACCAACTCGTTCAAAAAAGCAGCGGGAAGCCTATCTCCCCCTACTTTGAAGTGCAGGATTTTGTTCAGTCCTTAAAAACCCCACGGAAAATCTTCCTTATGGTTACTGCCGGAAGCCCGATTGATTCGGTTATTCAGTCATTAATCCCTTATCTTGAAGCTGGCGATGTGATTATGGACGGCGGCAACTCCCACTTTGATGATACCGCGCGCAGATATGATGAGTTAAAGTCTAAAGGAATCGGTTATTTAGGAATTGGCATTTCCGGCGGGGAAGTAGGCGCATTGACAGGGCCTTCCATTATGCCAGGTGGAGATAAGGACGTTTATGAAAAAGCAGCCCCTGTCCTTACAAAAATCGCGGCCCAAGTAGACAATGACCCTTGCTGTACCTATATCGGCCCCAAAGGTGCGGGGCATTTTGTTAAAATGGTCCATAATGGAATCGAATATGCGGATATGCAGCTAATAGCGGAAGCCTATACATTTTTAAGAAAAAGATTGGCTTTGCCTGTCGAAGAAATCGCCGATATTTTTGAATCCTGGAACCAAGGCGAACTGAAAAGTTATTTAATCGAAATTACAGCCGAGATTCTTAGAAAAAAAGATGAACGGACAGGCTTGCCGCTGATTGACGTCATTCTCGATAAGGCGGGACAAAAAGGAACAGGTAAATGGACAAGCCTTCAGGCAATTGATAACGGAATCCCAACATCAATCATTACGGAATCATTGTTTGCCAGGTACCTTTCTGCTTTAAAAGAGGAAAGAATGAATGCTCAAGAAATTTTAAAAGGTCCGGAAATGAATGGGCAAAACCTCGATAAAGAATTGTGGATCGACTATGTGAGGCAAGCTTTATATATGGGGAAAGTTTGTGCTTATGCCCAAGGGTTTACGCAGTATAAAATGACGTCCGATCTATACGGCTGGGATTTGCCGTTAAAGGAAATAGCGCTAATTTTCCGCGGCGGCTGCATCATTCGGGCCGAATTTTTAAACGTTATCGGTGGAATATTCGAAGAGCAGCAACAGCTGCCAAATTTATTAATCGCCCCATATTTCACTAAAAAAACAAAAGAATATCAAATGAGTTTACGAAAAATCGTCTGCGAGGGGATCAATTCCGGCATCTCGTTCCCATGTTTAAGTGCCGCCCTTACGTATTACGACAGTTATCGAACAGGCATGTCAAACGCAAACATCATTCAGGCACAACGTGATTATTTCGGAGCCCATACGTATGAACGAACCGATGCGGAAGGTTTCTTCCACACGAACTGGCAGAGCTGAAATTAAATATAGATAAGCTACTATAAAATTTCTCGTTCCAGTAAAGGATATGTTCCCTTTACTGGGGCGTTTTTTTAATCCAATAATGTTGTTGAGCAATCCTCTGCCAATATCCCCGGTTTGCGCTCTCTCAAAAGTTTCCGGGGACAGTAAATTCACTATCATGGTATAATAATGGTTTGGTAGTATTGTGTGAAGGAGGCTTTATTTTGAAAGTAAATAAAGGCATTTTATTTATATTATTTGGCGCAGGTTGTTTTGGCTTTACACCAATCTTCGCAAAATTGGGATTTGGCTTTGGCTATTCGCTTGGACAGATCACTATCGTCCAAATGAGTGTTTCCTTTCTTTTATTATGGTCAATTACCCTGATAAAGCGCTCTAGTTTCAAAGGGCTGAATAAGAAAAATATTCTCCAGTTGTTGATGACCGGCTGTTTCATGGGATTAACAAGTATTTTCTATTATGGCGCGATGCAGTACTTGCCAGCCTCATTGGCCATCATTTTAATGTTTCAATTCGTTTGGATCGGAATCATTCTGGAGTGGATTTTCAGCAAAATTAAGCCAGCGCCTATAACCATATTGTCAATCGTGTTGATTTTGGTCGGTGTCTTTTTCGCTTCCAATATCGTGAATGGAGAAATACAAGGACTTCCTTTTAAAGGCTTCCTTTTTGGCATACTTTCAGCATTCACGTATGCAGGGTTTATTTTTTTCAGCGGGAAAATTGCCGTAAATGTAAATTCCTGGACCAGGACATCCTTTATGGCAACTGGGGCTGCCCTCCTCGTTTTTTTCGTATTTATGCGTGAAATTCCGACTGTATTGCCATTGGAGGCGGACTTATTGATGGCGGCTGCCGGGGCTTCCCTGTTCGGAGCCGTCATTCCCCCATTGTTTTTCGCAGTGGGCGTGCCATTGGTTCCAGGCGGCATTGCCAATATTTTAACATCCATCGAATTACCAATCGCAATCGTATCTGCCAGCGTTATTTTATCAGAAGCGATAACACCGCTTCAGTGGCTGGGCACCGCCATTATATTGGCAGCCATTGTGTTAAATGAAGTCGGCGGCAGTCTTTTAAAGTTCAGGAAGAATTTTAAAAGGGAGAGTTTTTAAACAAGGAAATCAGCTACTTTCCCGGTTTAATATCTATTATGATAAAAAGGGTCAAGGCCTGTTGCTAAATAGTGGACGGCTTGGCCCTTTATTCTTTTTTTAAAAAATAAAGCTATATACTTTTTACATAACTAAGCAGTTCACTCTCTACTTCAATCAACACTATCACTTTCTTCTTGGACACCCCCAATTTCACCAACCCCGTTAACGCCAATACCGAAAAGAAGTTGATGAGATTATCAGTATTCACCTTGCACATTCTTTGTTTTTCTAACAAAATTCCAACTTTTCCTAAATAAGGAAGGATAAGCGTCTAAATTTATCGAATGTTGTAGTGTTTGATAAAAATGGAAAAATCTTATGGGGGAGTATGATGATGAAGGTATTCAGCAAGAAAAGAGTAACAGCATGGTTACTAATGGCAATTCTAATTGTTTCTACTTTTGGTGGACTAAGCAGTCCTGCTTCTGCCAATGAACAAGTAGATAACGGTCAGTTTGGCATTAAGACACTACAGTCAAAATCGATGTCAAATGTGCCTTTTGATTTAAATTCAGCAGTCCCGCTCAACACCGAACCACAGCAAATTACACAACAAATAGCGGCAGTATCCTTCCAGCAAAATTTGACGGACTGGATATTGGATCAAGAAGCAGGATTGATCTATGCAATCTCCGACTCAACAAACAAGCTATACTTTTTGAACAAACAAACATTGGGAATCACGAAAGAACTACAGCTCAGTGCTGCGCCGACAGATATGTATATGTTCGAAAATAAACTTTATATATCACAAGAAAATAATTTAATTCAATCGGTGGATTTAACAACGAAATCATTGGATGAGCAATATCCAACCAGCGTTAAACCTACAGATGTGGCTGTATCAGCCACACACATTTTTTGGGCTTCAGATAGACTGGTGTTTTCAATTGACAAAACAACTAAGGTTGACAAATACTACAGCAACATTAGAATGGCAGGATACGTAGACCTTCAGGTCGGCAGAGATAACCGCACTCTCTATATAGCCGATAGACGTTGGACCGGCAGCAAACTATACTCATTTAATATTGTTGAAGATAAAATAATTAGTGTCGCAAACGATGGTTTCCCCAGCCCCACCGAAGAGATTATTTTAGACGAGCAGAGTGCCTACTTTGCTGGTTATCGAATGAATAAAAATGACTTATCTAATTTCTTAGGTGAGTATCAGTGGTTGGGGGATAACCCTTCGTATTATACGACAAAGATTCTGAGTGTCTCGAGTAATTATGTTCTTACAACTCAAGGTATTTATGATAAAAATACATACCTTAATCTGGCTGAAACTCCGTTTATGCCAACCCAAGGCATCTTGGATGAAGAAGATGGCTCAGTGTACCTTTTTAAGCCAGAATCTTCAACTGCCAGCAACAAAATATATCGATACACTATAAACGTAAATCCATCTCCACAGGTTCAAATGAAAAAAATAGCCAATACGTTAGAAAGCAATTTTACCATTACGGACTGGGCGACAACTGAAGAAACGCCATACATTTACGCCATATCAGAAAATGCGAATGCCTTAACTGTCATCCGAAAAAGCGACTTCATTCCTATTAAAAGCGTTTGGATTGGCTCTCGTCCAGTGGATGTCGAAGTAAATAATGGGAAGGTGTATGTTGGCTTAAAAGGAGAATCCTATATTGCCCAGTTCAATATTGCCGACACCGAGAAGCCTCATTTGGGCATTGAAAAGCGCTTAGTTAAGGGACTTCCGATAAAAATAGAACCTTTTAATGGAAAGATTTTTTATTCCATTTACGGTGAAAGAAATAGAATAAAAGTTTTAACTGAGACGAATGAGCATAGTGAACTACCAGTTGATAGCAGGTATTATGATTTAGATGCAAAGGAAGAAGCATTATATATCATTGGATCGATCGACCACACTAAAATAAATGCAAAAACACACAGCACGCTATTGTCTGGCTCTTACCACATCGTTGTTTATGATGAAAGAGATGATCTCATTAAAGATGGGGACTTCCTTTATTTTGGCGATAGGATGTTAAGTGCCTCCGATTTATCGACTTTACAGGGGACATATCCAGAAAAAGTTCTTTATGCCAAGGGTGAACTTGTATTCGGCAGCAGGGCCGTATACGATCGTGAAACTTTCTCAAAGCTCATCGACTTACCATCGATCATTTCCAAAGCATATGTCACAGATGATCAATCCATCATCGTTTCATCTGGAAAAAGGTTAATAAAGTATGGAAACCTGGAGGATGCGGACCGTAATAACATTACTCCTAGATATTCTTTATTTATAGATACTGATGAACGTGAAGGATGGGTAAGCGGATACCTATATATTGTACCAAGTGAAAATTCCCAAGCAATTCAATCGTATAATGCCTATTTTACTGATCCTTTAAGGAATAAACTTGTAAAACTAAATATGGTGTTAGAATCACAGGATGGTGGATTATTAATTTATAGAATATTGGACACGTATTCTACTCCAGGTTCGTCTCTGATTAGTATCTATCCAGTTTTAGGTGGCGGAGTGGAGCATGATCAATTTGCCACCACCGAGGTTTGGGACTTACCAACTTATTTGGCGAGAAACATTCGTATAGCCGATACTGAATTCACTGAAACTGGATTTACCGGAACAGTAACATGGGATAGAGCGCCAAAACAACCGGAAAACTCTTTCTATCTCATCTTTTTCATGGATAAGGAAGGCCCTATAGGCAACCCGATTGAATTGGTTAAAGCGGATCAACTATCCTATTCTGTGAACATAAATAATGTCCCATTTCCTGAAGGAGCGATTGGGCTTGGAATTACATTAATAAAATCAAATGGAGAAATGCCTCCTGCCATAACAGGTGCTATTTTCGATGAGTTGAAAAGTCCATCACCATTACTAGAAAACATCACCATTACGAATAATCAATCATCAAACGATACAGTAGCAGTCTCAGGACTTACCGCAGGTGATGTCATTCGTGTGTATAATGAAGCGGGGTCAGTCCTCTTAGGCCATGGAACGGTCGCTGCGGGCCAAACTTCAGTAACAATCTCGATTCCAAATATCGGGTCGCCTGGCCAGAAGGTAAGAGTGACCCGTGAAACGATCGAATTATATGAAAGTGCTGGAACATTGGTCGTCATTCCTGATACAGCAGCACCTCCAGTGGTAACACCGCCGCCAGTCGTAGCGCCACCGCCAGTCGTAGCGCCACCGCCAGCGGTAACGCCGCCGCCAGCAGTAACTCCTCCGCCAGCGGTAACACCACCGGCGCCGACACCGACGATCCATATCATCACGGCCACTGCGGGTGCCCATGGAACAATTAGCCCGGATGGCAGCGTCGAAGTGGTTGAAGGAGCAAATCAAACGTTCACGATTACGCCGGAAAAAGGATATGAGATTGATAAGTTACAGGTTGACGGGGTAACTAAATCGGTAACAAATAGTTATACGTTTACAAATGTAAAGGGTAATCATACTATCAGCGTAACGTTTAAAGCTGTAAAAGATGTAACTCCACCGTTAGCACCTGTTGTAAATGAAGTAACAGATTTGGCAATAACGATTACAGGCAAAACTGAGCCAGGAGCCAAAGTAACGGCTAAGGTTGGAACTAAAGTAATCGGCGAAACGGTGGCAAGTACTAACGGACAATTCAAAATGGCAATCGCAAAGCAAGTTGCCGGAACTGCAATAATAGTAACGTCGACAGATAAAGCAAATAATACAAGTAAACCGACTAAGGTCATTGTGAAGGATTTGACCCCACCCGCAGCACCACTAGTGAATGAAGTGAAAGATTCTTCCGGGAATGTTACAGGAAAAGCTGAGGCTGGCTCGACTGTGACAGTATCTGCAGGCTCTAAGGTACTTGGAAAAGGAACTGCTGATAAAAAAGGAAACTTCACCATCAAGATTTCAACACAAAAAGCAGGTACAAATCTAAAGGTTACAGCAACGGATCGTGCAAAAAACACTAGCAAATCAACGAGTATTACTGTAAGCGATAAAACACCGCCGGCAAGACCTACTGTCAACACAGTTACTTCAACTTCCATTAAAGTAACAGGAAAAGCTGAGGAAGGCTCGACTGTTATTGTAAAGGTTGGCAGCAAAGTTATTGGTACTGCAACAGCCGCAAAAGATGGAAAGTTTAGCGTGAAAATTCCTAAACAAAAAGTTAAAGCCGTATTAACGGTTAGTGCGAAGGATAAAAGCGGCAATGAAAGTGCTGCTGTAAAGGTAACGGTAAAGAAATAGAGTTGTTAATGAGGCTGTCCTTTTGGGGACAGCCTTTTTTCCAGCTAGATTAATTCAAATATTACCGTTAATGAAGCCGAGATCCCATTCACAGAAACGTATTTTGGTAAGTAACTGTCCATTCTACTTAATGGTTAGCACTTTACTAACCTTAACTCCAATTCATAACGACCCCATATTTATCGAGAACTTTTCTAGGCCCTCTTGGTGTTCTCACTCTAATATTCATTGCTTTTTTGGGCTCAGTTAGCAGTAACTCTATTCTTTTTACTTCCATTTCCGTGTATTCAGTCTTTTTGAGCAATTTTGTTAGTATGTTAATAGCTCCTTCAGGAGATTCGAGCCAGTATAATTTATTATAAGATTTTAGTATTCTTATTAAGTCCCTTCGGAATTCCTTGAACATCCTTGTACTTGGTATAATTTGATTGCACATAAAATGATATTGATCCTTTAGTTTGATCCTCAATTGGTTTTGTTTATGCCTTTTTCTAAGCTTGCTAAAAAACTGCGGTTTTTTATTTATGTATCTCTGATTATTCGATTCAAATCTTTTAATACAATCTGAGCCAATTTTAAGCTGTTTTTTAGTTTTGACATTATAGATCACATGATTCACTTCATATACAGCTGCACCGCAAAGCTCACAATTTGGGGTAAAGTTTAGTTCAAGTCGAGAAATCTCCCCTAGCCCTACCCATTCGGTCATTGCCATGTCAAACTCTTCAGATAAGCTGTTTTCGATTAATGTTTCAATAAATATTTTACGTGGCTGGCACATCATTTTCCTCTCCCTTTTATCGTTTACTATTTGAAAAAAATAAAAAACCAAACTGATTTCATTTGAACAGTTTGGTTTACGAATGTATTTCATCGAAAATCTTTTTAAGTCTATAAAGCTCTAAATCTGCAACCCCATGCTGCTTATGTAACTGCTCCAATTCCTCCTCTTCTTTTTCTTCTTCAATAACCCTTATTATTGCTTCAACCCTACCGGATAATTTCCTATTAACATGGTATTGCAATTGTTCTAATGATTCTTCATCAGCCCCCCTAAAGAAATCCTCGTTTTCTTTAGCCCATTTATTTACTAAGTGCTCATTGATAAAATCTTTATGGCTCAGCTCTGATTGGCCTTGGAATGCCTTTGTTGATGCCACTGCTTTACAAATCGATTCTAGAATCATTCTTAATTCTGATGACCTAACCGGTTCTGGTGCATTTAGGTAAACAAAATGGTTGTATCTAATCACCCGCATTAATAGTTGTTCGGCATTCAGTTTTAATAGCAACTCTTTCTCTTCCATTCCTAATCCCTCCTAAAAATCGGTCTATATATACCTATACTCAAGAGACGGAAAAACACACACTACTTTTAAGGGAACAAAAAAAAGATTGAATGGCTGCTTTTTAACAGCGATTCAATCTTTGTCTTTTCATTCTTTTCCGATAAAGATTTCAGTAAACACCTTGTCCCAACTATAAAATATATTTTGTATACTTGGCATAGGATTCCGGGAAGCAAAGTTTGAAGACGGCTTTCCTATAGTTGTCGTTGTTGATTCCCATAAAAACATTTGCATTTCCAGGTTCATCACTAGGGGATAATTGAACTACCGTCTGTCCTTTGCATATTCCTTCGCATTCCATCTTTAAGTTGACTCGTTTATAGACGTCATCCTCATCACTTAAACTAGGGTCAATCGCAAGCATGACCGCAACTAAATCATGAACAACAACCCCTGTGATTCGAAGAGATTCCCAATACATTTTTTTATAATGATTGGACATTTCACTTAACAATGATCCTAAATGCCCACACTCTGTTTCTAAGAAAAATAAATCATCCAGTGTAATCCGGCTGCTTTGTGTAACATCCAATCCGATCATATTTATTTCAACATCTTCACCTATCAACTCATACACTTCTTTTGCGGCTTCCGGATCAGCCCAATAATTGAATTCAGCTACAGGAGTTACATTTCCATAGCGAACTCCGCCGCCCATAGACCAGATCTTTTTCACCTTTTTCATCGTTTCCCTATCTTTGCGAATGGCCAATGCAATATTCGTTAGTGGTCCTAAGGTTATGAGTTCAACCTCTCCAGGGTTTGCCTTTACTGTTTCTAAAATAAAATCTACTGCTTGAGTATCTGACAGTTTCGTTAGGTCAGGAGTAAGAGTAACGGTACCCAATCCTCCTGCTCCATGGACCGAAGATTCTATATTATATGTTTTAGCATTTTCAAGGGCTACCAATGAAGCCTGTGCTCCCGGATAAACTCGGCAGTCGGCATTCATTAAATTAACAATCCCTAAAGCGTTATTCACACAGTTATCCAAACCTACATTACCAGCTACAACTGTTATTCCTACTACATCGAAGCCACCATAACTTAAGGCGGCTACAATCGCATACGTATCGTCAATGCCTGGGTCTGTGTCTATGATGATTTTTCTTTTTTCCATGTTTGTCACCCTATATAAGAATTTTGATTTACGATTCGTCCAGCATGGGACAAAGGGACCAATAAGGCCCCCTTACCGATTAAAAAAACATACCGACGATTGTCGCAGTTAGCATGGAGGCCATTGTGGCACCTACTAAAAGTTTCACTGAATATTTAGCAACCATTTTTCCTTGTTTTTCATCGATGGATTTAATTGAACCCGATACAATACCTAATGTTCCGAAGTTTGCGAAACTAATTAAATAAGTAGAAATCATCGCATGTGCCTTTGGAGACAATGTTTCAGCGACTTTTGCCAACTCACCCATTGCAACAAATTCATTCGTAACTAGTTTCGTAGCCATGATACTGCCAACTTTAACGACTTCATCCCAAGGGACACCTAATGCGAATGCAATTGGCGCAAAGACCCAACCCATAATTTCTGTAAACGTAATATTAAACATAATTTCAAATGAATTATTTAATAACGTTACTAAAGCCATAAAACCGATTAACATGGCTGAGACAATGATTACTAATTTAAAACCATCTAAAATATACGTGCCCAACATTTGGAAAAACGGTTCCCTTTCTTCACTTGCTGCACTTACTTCACTTGTTGCACTAACTTCGCGTTCTGCACTTACCCATTCTGCACCTACCAAATTAACTGAAGCATCTTCGTTGATTGTTTTTGGATCGTAAGGGTTCACAACGCAAGAAATAATTAAAGCTGAAAAAATATTTAAAAATACAGCAACTACTACATATTGGCCTGGAACCATTGTCATATAAGCTCCCAATGTGGCTGCAGCAACAGCTGACATTGCCGATGCACAAATGGTATAAAGCTGCTGCGGTTTCATTTTAGAGATTTGTTCTTTAATTGTGATAAACACCTCAGGCTGTCCTAAAATAGCCGTGGAAGGTGCAAAATAACTTTCGAGATCTCCCATCCCTGTAATCTTATTGATTAGTTTTCCTGTCCACTTAATAATAAATGGCAAAACCTTTATATAATTTAAAATTCCAAGTAACGCTGATACAAAAACAATAGGCATTAATACGTGGAAAAAGAAGACAAATTCCATTTGTATACCGCCAAATACAAAGTTGGTACCACCTTCTGCTTGTTTCAACAACCAACTAAAAAAGTCAGAAATTGCCCCTAAAATTTTTATCCCAACTGCGGTGTTTAAAGAAACAAATGTGATCACAAGCTGCAACCCAATCATGATAGCCATCGGTTTATATCGAACATTCTTTCTATCGAAGCTTATCAAATAACCTAAACCAAAAATGAAGGCTAAACCGATGATCCCTCTAATGATGTCCATACTTTTTCCTCTTTTCTGTAGTCAAATTTTGGTTGTTTTTCAATGTTATTGAGATAGATTAAACGTTTCATTTTTAAAAATAGGGGATAAGCAAATCCAAAAACTTGAAACGTTTCATTTTACTCCTAAAAAATAAAGTTGCATAAATCCAAATAATTGAAACGTTTCATTTTGCTTCTAAATAAAATAGAATTGTATAAATCCAAATACTTGAAACGTTTCATTTTCATGTTAAAAAAATATGTGTTATTCAAGTTCAGCTACAGATCCGCCTTCTTTAAGGATACAAGTAAAAATCATAGGCGTTCTCTCATAAGATTCACGTTTTAAAAAATCCAGTAGCCGATATGCAGTATATTCTGCCATTTCTCTTATTGGCTGGATAATCATTGTTATGGTGGGATTCACAATTTTAGTTAATTCATCTAAGTCGAAACCAATTAATGAAATATCCTTGCCAATTTGTATGTTGTGCTCATTCAAGTATTCGATTACGCCTAATGTCATGTCATAGTTTGTTACAAAAATAGCTGATGGGAGATTTTTTAATTGAAAAAGTTTTTCGCAGGCTAGATACCCGCCGCGCTTAGTAAAATCACTATAAACGATATACTCAGGATTCATTTCAATATGGTTCTCTTCTAAGGATTTTTTATAGCCTTTCATCCGTTCAATCGTCGTATAACCGTCCATATCTCCCCCAATAATGGAGATCAATTTATGGTTTTTATGGTTCAGATAGTCAACAGCCATTTTTGATGCGCTTTCATTATTGACTAAAACATATTTCGCTTTATTATAATCCTCAATGATCCGATCAAGTATGATAATTGGAATCGAACTTCTTAGGCTCTTTAGCCAATTCTCCAATGCCTCGTTATTTGTTGAAGGGATAATAATCATAGCATCCGCATTTCTAGATTGTAAATTAATTAACTTTTGATAATCTAAAAACGGGGAGTGGCCGATGACTGTAATCATGACCATAAATCCTTTTTTTGATAAAATTTCTTCGACGACGGAAACTAGTTTGGCTGAAAATGTTAACCCAGTCGATGGAATGACTAAACCAATCAACTTTGACTGTTTTGTTTTAAGCGATCGGGCAGACATGTTAACATTATATCCCAATTCCTCAATGGCTGTTTCGATTAAATATTTATTTTTTTCCCTTACATTTTTCCCATTTAAAAAGTTTGAAATCGTCCCTAGAGATAAACCTGTCTTTTCTGAAATATCCTTAATTGTCACTCCCAATTCGATTCCCCTTACAAATGTGAAACGTTTCATTTTTTTTGAAAAAAATTAAACCGCTTACAAATGTAAATTTACTATACTCGTAGAATTATGTCAAAGGAAATATTTAAAGGAATTCAATCTTAGTAGTATAGAATAAATCATAGGTGCCCAAGGCATTAAATACTAGGATAACGTTTTTCTGTTTTTACTCAAAGCTTTAAACGGCCTCCTCTACATTCTTTGGTTTTTCTTTAAACAGTTTTTTATCAAAGAATTGGCTTAAATATTGAATAGCTGGTCCTGTCGTAAGAGCAGTAAATATAGTTATGACTCCAAATTTACCACCTAATAAAAATCCAATAACAATTAGACTTAAATCCATGGTTACCTTTGCCCGACTAATACTCCATTTTGTTTTATCCCGCAAGGCCAACATTAAGCCGGTAAATGGGTCAACACCTATATTACTGGCAACAAATAAACCAAGACCGGTATAAAGTAAGATACATCCGGCTAATCCACCTGAAATTCGATGCATAAGAATACTATTATCAAAAAGGAATTCATAAAGTTGGCCGCCAAAGGATACGAGTAGCCCATAAGGAATCAAATACAAAACGGTTCCTAAGTTTACATATTTCCTTCCAAAGAAAAGTAACAATAAAATTAAACCAATGTTAATATAGTTTGAAATGATTCCTAGTTCCGCTCGGCTAAAATTGAATGTAGTCCGAACGCCATCATATAAGATACCAACCGGGTCATTCCCAAACAATGTATTGTTATTAAACGCCACTCCAATACAAATGAGCGCTATTCCAATTATCGATACCATGATCTTTTTTGCCATAATTCTGGAACTTGCACCTTGCAATATCGACTTTACATGCTGCTCTATCATTGAATTCTCGCACCTTCTCAATCTTTGTCCATATGGCTACATTCAAGTTTTTTTCGCGAATCAACACCATATGGTTCGATTTGTTTAATTACTTCATAGCATAACCTTTTCCGCATCGTATCATATTATTTCCCATTAAAAGAATACACGTCGTGTGATTCCCATAAGAATTGCACGACGTGTTATTTGTTTTATTTAAATTGAGAATGGTTTGATTTTGTTCAAGTGGTACTATAATTTAATCAAGTCCCTATCGTTCTTTTTAATTTGCTTCGGCCTTTTCAACATTCCGCTTTTTAAATTCATCATATACATTTAATGCCGCCTGTAAGCTTTCGCCTCTATTCAGATTAAAGCCTTTCCGAATAAGCGTTGCTTCTAATGCTGCAAGAACGTGAAGGATATTTTTCTTACGGGAGCTATAGCCCATCGTTCCAATCCTCCAAATCTTTCCGTGAAGCGGTCCGAAAGAGCTGGCAATTTCAACTTCAAAATCCTCCAACATCATGGAACGTACTTCATCGCCGTTAATTCCTTCAGGGATTTCAATTGCCGTAACAACAGGAATCTTGTGTTGTTCATCTCCAAATATCTTTAAGCCCATCGCTTTAATTCCTGCCACTAATGCTTCTTCATTTAACTTATGGCGGGCAAACCGGGTTTCAAGTCCTTCTTCAAGAATAATACGAAGCCCTTCTCTTAAAGCATATTGCATACTTGTCGCTTCAGTATGATGATTTAGACGGACAGGGCTCCAATAATCCATCAACTGGCCTAAATCAAAATAATTGCTTACAATTCGATTGTTGGAAGGCTCGCTGTTAAATGCCCTTAAGCCCAATTCAATACTTTTTCTTTTATTGATTACTTCTTCAACCCGTTTGTTGAACGTAATTGGGGCTAAACCAGATGGAACAGATAAACATTTCTGCGTACCGCCAATGACTGCATCAAGCTTAAGTTCATCCACCTTGAGGTCGACTCCGCCCAATGAAGCTACAGCATCGACAACTAGCAGAACATCTGCTTTTCGGCAAGCTTCTCCAATTTCCATTAACGGCTGCATGCAGCTAGTTGATGTTTCTGCATGAACGATGGCAACAATTTTCGGAGAAACCTCATGAATCTTGTTGATGACTTCTTGGGGGTCAAAGACCTCTCCCCAAGGAACCTCCATAGTCGTAACATCTGCTCCATAACGCTGGCAGATTTCAGTTAAAAGATAGCCAAATCGGCCATAGATGGGAACCAAAACCTTATCCCCAGGTTCAATCATGCTGCACAGGACAGCTTCGATACCTGCCCGGGAAGTTCCATCAACCGGGAATGCCCATTGATTCTCTGTTTGAAATACGGCACGCAGCATTTCCATTGTTTCGTTCATGATATTCGTAAAGGCTGGATCGAATTGTCCTAAAATCGGGGTAGCCATCGCCCTCAATACTCTTGGATCAACTTCAACCGGCCCAGGTGTCATAATTGTTCTAAGTGGGACATTTAAATCTGTGTACTTTGTCATATATCTTAGCTCCTATCATGAATATACTTAAAATCAAATGAATTATTATGAAAACATTTCGGTTTAAACCATTACTATTTCAAAAAAATAATAATATGATTTTAGCAGGAGAAAGCGATGAAATCAAAGGAAAACACAATCAATCGCTTAATAAAGCATTTCCAATTCCACTTAAGTTTTATACAAATCGTTACTACTTAAAGACAATTTCGTTGTGTCGTGGTTCATAAATGTTAAATGAGTCACACCTTATTTAAGGGAAGCATTTATGATTTACCCAACAGTCAAGGGACAACCAGAAATATAGATGTGACAATGCAACTCGACTTCCATTCGAGCTTACATTAAGCAAAACCTTTACCAGGTTAGTAGTGTTCATTGCGAGGAAATGACATGGGGACAATGGGTAGGTTTTGAAGTAAAAAGACCCAACTAGTCATATTCCCTAGTTGGGTCTTACTATTAAAATCTCAAGAACATTCCATAGGTGATCTTCCAGTCAAATACCCCTTTTATGCTTTTTTATATTTTTGCATAATTCGGGTCTTTTTTGCTTTATATTCACAATTATGAGAAGGGCAACTGGTTAAATGTCCTAATTAAGAATAAAATTAATGATTTCAAAAAAACTTTTGAAATATTGAATTGTATATGAATATAAATTAAAATAAACTGCATTAATATTCAACAAAGGATAAGTAAAAAGTAAAGGAGTTTATATATATGCATCACGAACAAACAAAAGGGACCAGAGCTCTTAACATAAACGCGTTTGTTTTACTATTTTGTATTATTGTTATTGCGGCTGTCCTCACACATTTTTTACCTGCAGGTGAGTATGAGCGATATGAAGAAAACGGTCGAACTTTAGTCGTTCCAGATTCATTTCAATATACAGAATCATCCCCTGTTGGATTTTTAGATATTTTTAATAATATTCATGTTGGGATGATTAATGGAGCTGGCATAATATTCTTCGTTTTAATTGTTGGGGGAGCATTTGGAATTTTAAAATCTACGGGCGCCCTCGATGCTTTCATCATTACGATCACAAAGAAATTAGGAAATAGAGAATTACTGCTAATTCCTGTCCTTATGTTCTTTTTTGCCGTAGCCGGTGCCTTAATGGGATTGGCCGAAGAAACGATTGTCTATATTGCTATCATTGCACCATTAACTGTATCGTTAAAGTTGGACGCTATCGTTGGATATGCAATTGTTTCATTGGGTGCTGGAATTGGATTTATGGCTGCAGTTCTCAATCCTTTTAATATCGGAGTTGCACAAAGCATTGCAGAATTGCCTACGTTCTCTGGTATTGGCTTAAGAATCGTACTCTTTTTTGTATTGTATTTGGCTGCAGTACTATACGTATACCAATATGCGAAAAAAGTTAAAGCCAATCCAAACCTTAGATTTTTAGGTCACTTTACAAATGAAGACCAAACAAAAATAAAGACAGATGTCTTGTTAACTCTCCGTCATAAAATAATATTAACGTTATTCTTACTAAACTTTGTTGTTTTAATTTTTGGTGTTATCAAATATGGATGGTATATTACTGAAATTGCAGGATTGTTTTTATTATTTGGCATTCTATTTGGGGTTGTAGGAAAATTATCCGCAAGTCAGATTGCAGATGGTTTTATTGATGGAGCAAAAGAATTAATTGGCGGAGCTTTAATCATTGGATTTGCTCAAGCAATTCTTGTCGTTATACAAGATGGAAAATTAATCGATACGATATTGCACTCTGCCTCTACCTTACTTAGTCAACTATCACCTTTTTTCACTGTCATCGGAATGTTCTTTTTACAACTTTTCTTAAATTTCCTAGTGCCGTCTGGAAGTGGACAAGCCGCACTTACAATGCCAATTATGGCACCATTAGCTGATCTTGTTGGCATAACAAGACAAACGGCTGTACTTGCTTATCAACTTGGAGATGGTATTTCGAATTCCTTATTTCCTACTTCAGGTGTCTTGCTTGCAGGACTAGCTGTTGCTGGAATTCCTTTTACAAAATGGATTAAGTGGGTTTTACCATTTATCTTTATCCAAATCATTATTAGTATTATTTTTCTAATTATTGCACAAGCCATTCAGTATGGCCCATTTTAGTGAACTAATGGGGGTTCTTTATGTTTAAATTACACTACGTTGATCAACAGCTAATTGACTGGTCGATTAAACAACGCAGACATTTTCATATGTATCCTGAATTATCGGGACAAGAATATCAAACAGCGGCTTATGTAAGAGAAAAATTAGGCGAATTAGGGATTCCGATAGTAGAAAAATTTTCAGGGCCCAATGTCATCGCTTATTTTAAAGGAACAGATGGTGAAAAAACCATCGCTTTACGAGCAGATATGGATGCACTGCCCATTATTGAAGAAGGATACAAGCCCTATTCTTCAACAGTTTCTGGCGTCATGCATGCATGCGGCCACGACGGCCATACTGCTACTTTACTGGCAGCTGCCAAGTGGATGAGTGAAAATGCACATTTGGTAAAAAACAACATTGTTCTCATTTTCCAAAGCTCTGAGGAAATGTCGCCAAGCGGGGCACAACAACTTGTAAAAGAAGGAATATTTGATAATGTTGATGCCATTTACGGTATTCACTATATGTCAAATATCCCTTTGGGTAAAATTGGTTTTGCAGTAGGTCCTTTCATGGCATCAAGTGATGACTTTGATATTGTGATTGAAGGTAAAGGTGGCCATGCTGGCAGCCCACATGAAACGGTGGATCCCATTTATATTTGTAGTCACCTTATACAAGCATTTCAGTCCATTGGCAGCCGTAATTTAAATCCTATACATGGTGGCGTGATTTCAATTACGGGAATCCAAACGGGTATGTCCTACAATGTAATTCCTGATAAAGTAATACTTTCAGGAACAATAAGAGCCTTAACGCAAGAAGGTGCCGAATTGATGCTTCAGAAAACGGCCAAGTTAACGGAGTCCATTTGTGAAAGCTTTGATGCAAAGGGACATTTAAAATTAATCGAAGGAACTCCTCCACTATACAATCATCCAGAAGCTTGTGACGTTGCGAGAGGAATTATCGAGAAAACATTTGGCAAAGAAGTCTTCTCACCCATTGAACCCATATTCGGGGCAGAAGATTTTGCCTTCTACTTGAAGGAAAAAGTCGGAGCATTTATTCATGTCGGGATGAAAAGTGAAAACAGCTCGTACCCTCACCATCACCCAAAATTCGATCTAGATGAAGCTGCAATTCCAGCGGGTATTCAACTGATGATTCAACTTGCAGTGAATGCGTAATTAACCATCTTCAAGAAATAACTGCTAATGAACTACCTTGAAAGAACTTAAATTTCTTTATTCTCTGTGGCGAAGTTTTAATTCATGGAAAGCTATCGTAATCATTTATAAATAATTAAAGTAATAATGAGGTCCAATTATTTACGATTTGGACCTCTTACTTTTTGTTGTTGTAAATATTTGTGGTAAATAACTTATTTAACTACTGATAATCAAGCACAATTTCCACTTTCTGCTTTACCATCACTTGTAATACGGTTCACTGTAACGCTTCTTAAAAGAGGTTCTTTACATTTATCTGCTTAAGATTTATTGATTCCATTTCCATCATGTTTAGGAAAGGAGAGCCATGTCTACCTACATTTTAAGGTTCTGTATCGGATTTATATTTACCTATTTTGAAAGATACTTCTTTAAAGATATCCTCCCATCTATCTACATTTCCAGACGATTTACCCGTTCTTAAAATGACAATATCGTTTTCCGGAGACATATATAGGTACTGTCCATACTTTCCCATCGCAAAAAAGTCTAAACCGCCATTATTATTCGGTGTACTATACCACATGTATTTGTATCCTATATTTCTATTTTTTAAGAATGAGCCATTGTATTCATCACTATTTAGAGGGAATTCGCTAAGTGTAGACTGTTTTATCCATTTTTCATTTACTATTTGCTGGCCATTCCACGTTCCACCATTCAGCAACATACTGCCTATCTTTACAAAATCAATCGCTTTAAAATTAATACCGCTCTCCATTTTTTCAAAGCCTGTTTTTTTACTGTCAAGACTCCATGAGGCACCGTTTTCTGCTCCGATTTTATCCCAAACCTCTTGTTCGAAATAGTCAGCTACATGTTTTCCCGTACTTCGCTCCAGTATGATGCCAAGTAACAAAGGATGATAATTGTTATAATGAAATCTGCTCTGGTATTTTTCCGTCAGATCATTATGGGTCAACGCTAAATTACGTAAATCAGGCATATAATACGTTTTCGCATCGTCGCCAAACCAAATCTTCCCTTCCTCATAGCTTATGTTTGAACGCATCAGCAGCAAATCTTCAATTGTAATGCTCTCCATATTCGTTCCTTTGAACTCACTTATATAATCAGATATTGATTGTTTTACGCTTTTAATATAACCATCTTCAATCGCCTTTCCAATTAGCAACGAATCAATTGACTTAGCCATAGAAAATGAAGTATTAACTGAATCCTTGTCATATCCGTTGTAATATTCTTCAAGGACTACCTTGTCATCTTTGACAATGATAAATGACGTAGTGTTTGTTTCCTTTAGAAAAATATTTAGCGATTTTTTTCTGCCTACTCCTCTATGCGTATAGTTTACTGACATGTCTTTTAGAGATTCATCCAGGTGGTATTTATACCGGTAGGGCTGAGAGCTTTTCTGAATAATCCGTTCAGGAAATACTTTATAATCCATAACATCCGAATTTCCATTTACGATCGTCCTAAAAACATACTGTGGGGAAAATAGTAATGAGGAAACGAATACAAGAAGTACTGAACCTATCAATGAAATTGTTAAGAAAATAAGTAATAGCTTCGTAATTTTCTTCTTCATTTTATCTCCTTATTTTCCAAGGTGGCTGGAAAGTTGTTCTTCCATCTATTTTACTTTTACAAAAAGAAAAAATGTTAATATCCAGCAAAATTAAATAAAAGCAAGCATTGGTTTATCAAAGAAAACTTAATAAAATCTTTTGATAAAAAAATATTTTTCTATTTTCTTGAAGTAGAATTAGATATAAAGATTACTATTGTTTTCAACGTGTTTAACCAAAAAGATGTTTATTCAGCCACTTTTCAAACCAAGGAGGAAAAACTCATGCCATCGTCTACAAAGGTACTACTGAATTACCTAAGTGCTTCATCCCTCGTGATTTCAGGAATTTTGTTTGTGCTTTATCCTGCGATCCGCCCCTTTTCTGATGAAACATCCTTGGAAGGTGCCACAGCCTTCGCCTCCACCGAATGGTTAGTCGCACATATGCTAGCTATTGTTGCTTTCACACTACTCCCTCTCGGTTTACTTGGGCTTCACAACTCATTGATTAGCACATCAGTAAGCCCACTTGCCTTTTGGGCTTTAGTGTTATGTTTAGTAGGGATAGGTCTTATTTTGCCTTTTTATGGAGGGGAGACATTCGGTCTGCATGCCATTGGACAGGAAGCGGTAAAGCAACAGTCAGCTGAATTGATTAGTCTAGCAACTATCGTCCGTTCGGGTGCAGGCCTAGTTATGTTCCTTATTGGACTCCTAATGCTCGGCATTGCCACAATTTTATTTGCTTTTGCAATTTGGAAGTCGGGCAAATTTCCGAAATGGAGTGGCATTCCATTCGCATTTGGGATTTGTCTATATATTCCACAATTTTTTGTTGGGCAACCGTTGAGAGTAGCCCACGGGTTATTGGTCGCCTTGGGCTGCATATGGATAGCAATAGGTTTATGGAAACACAGCAATCAAACTATCAATCAGAAGGTCCAGGCAAACACCTTTGAATCCTAAGCAAGTAAGATATCATTAAACAAGGGCAGAGTAAGATACTATTTACTCGTACCTCCTCTGCCTAAGTGTCAAAACTTTTTCACAATTTAGCACAATTTTCCATGGTATCCTTTTATCAGGTATCGTGTTTTAACCGATACGAGGGAGGACCGGCATGAAAAAGTTAACTGCCTTACTTGGTTTATTATTTTTTATCTATCTTCTCAATCCGCCAGCTGCAAATGCTTACGAAAACGCCGATTGTGTGAAATACTACAAGCGGGCGCAATGGATGGATGCACCCACTGAACAGGTGGTGTGGTGGAATGGGGCAATCCTGAAAAAGGGGCAGATCGGCAGGCTGACTATTTTGAAAAACACACCGCTGTACAAAGTGAGCGGAAGTACGAAAACATTCGTCCGAACTCTTAAAAAAGGAGATTTTTACCGCATCTATGCATTTAAGCCAGGGTTGTTGAGCGTTGGCGGGGGTCTGTACGTTGAGCGGAATGAAGCCGTGAAATATGAGACGCCAAGCAAAGCGAAACTCGAAGAATCCTATTGCAAATACGAACTCAATATTTATGACGAGCTGGAGAAGAAAAAGGCGGCAATTATTAAAGAGGCCAAGCTCAAAAAGAACGACCTTGCAAAAATCCTGTATGTTCACGACACCCTGGTAAACATGATTGAGTATGATGAAGAAGGCTACGCGGAAATCATCAGGACCAATGATCTGTGGGGCCCTTATCCGGTCTACCACACCGCACTTGGGGCGCTTGTGTTTGGAAAGGCGTATTGCGACGGCTATACATATGCGTTGAACGACATACTTCGGGAACTCGGCATCACCGCCTATCAAGTTACAAGCAGGCCGATGGCTCACTCCTGGAGCATGGTCAAGCTGAACGGCCAGTACTACCACATCGACCTGACATGGGCTGATATCGGTGATGAGGCGAGTTACTACAATCTTCTCAAATCTGACGAGGCGATCAAGGCAGCAGGGCATTACGGCTGGGATGGCCCATTTACAGATGACGGAAAACAAATCAAGGCAACCAGCACGATTTTTAATAGTCTCGGTCAAAACATGACCTACGATGACACTCAAATGTACGTTTTTACTCCTACGAACATCGAGGAGCGCAACAATTACTTAATCAACACAATCTCCTTCGCTAGCCTTGAAACAAAGCAGCTGGCTGTACTAAACAACACAGAACTCAAAGACATCATTTATCATAAAGGCGCCATCTACGCAATTGAACGCAAGGAAAGCTCAGACCGAATTCTAAAATACACAACCACCATGAAACTGCTAGAGGACGTCACTCCGCCTGGTGGTCATTATTTCTACAGATTGTTCCACCTCAACGGAGAGCTATACCATTCCTACGTCACAAACGAAGGCAAAGAAGGAATTAGAAAACTCCAATAACTTGAAATTTACACTGAAAAAGCCACCAGCCACGGTGGCTTTTTCTATGATGCATCCTAAATTAGGTTATTCATTATATCCTTGATCACGGACACCGATATTAAACAAGCTTTTGTCCACAGTTTGAGCAGAATTTGGCGCCTTCTGTTTTGTGGCCGCAATTCGGGCAAAAGTTCGGTTTCTTTTGCCCGTCTGCCAGATCGGTATTTTCCATAGAAACAGGCTGATTAGGAGTTGGCTGATTCATCTGATTCATCATTTTACCTGCCATATTCATCCCAATCATCATCCCCGCTATATCGGAGGCTGCTCCTCCGCCGCTCATCTTGCCGGTGGCCATGCCATCTGTGATTGAGATTTGCTGATAGCGGTTCACGTCACCAACCATCCCATGTGAAGCATTTTTCGTAATCATTTCTTGAATTTCTTTGGGATAACTAAAGCTCATGACATTAAACCCAGTAATCGATATCCCGCTCTTCACCATCTGCATATCCAAATCCTCTTGAATGCCTTTGGAAATGTCGAAGGAGTTGGCCTGCAGGTTGTACATATCCTTTCCTTCCCTGGAAATCCACTTCATCAAAAGCTGATCGAGAACCGAAGTAATCCGGATTCGGACATCCTCTACTAAATAGTGCTCGCGAACACCAGCAATTTCATCAATCAGGGAAATATAATCATTCACTTTAAAATGAAACGTTCCGTTCGCACGTATTGGGAGGCCGCCAGGAAGCCCTAGTGAGGGAATGTTAATCGCATTTTGCGTTCCCCATTTCACGACAAACTCTTTCGTATTCACAAACAGCACTTCTACACGCATGCCGCTATTAAACCCGAACTTGAATCCCCTTAAAGTCGATAAGAAGGGAACAATTTGCGATTCGATATCATACTCACCTTCATCGCGGAATATCCCCTCTATTTTCCCATTTTTAAAAAAGATTGCATCCTGGCCAGGACGGATAATCAGTTTACTCCCCTTTTTTATTTCGCGGTTATTCCACTTATAAAAGATCATGTCATCTCTGAATTCCTGCCACTCTACTACATTTGCAAATTGGTTTTTAAAAAAAGACATTACATCTACTCCTTCCCATTCAATGTTTCCGAGCTTGCTCCAGCAATTCCTTTTAAAACTTCCCTCTGCTGCCGCTATGCGAATGGCCGCCCCTTGTGACACCGCCACCGCCACCGCCGCCGCTATTAGTATTAGAAGACGGTTTTCTCTGCTTCGTTACTGTTTGTCTGACAAAGTTATCGTAATGGTTTATTACTTTTGATCGATGACTATCCATATAGGTTCGGGCATTTACCGTGACCCTGCCACCAGCACCGTAGGCCATGCTCATGACAACCACTCCCGCTACGATCAGCGAGACGATTAATTGAAACCACAATTGAAAAAAAATATTTTCAGATGGTTGGCTAGCGAATTCATAATGATTATTCACTTGCGGGCTTCCAACCGATCCGTTGCCCGAATAGCTACCCGTTCCGACATCCGGCTCAATATTCATATATTCATAGGCTCTATCGAGGAATATTGAGAAAGCTGCAAAATATTGGCCACCTGATAAATCGGGGGTCAATTCCTCACGAATGAGATCGAGCCGGCTATCATCCAAATACTGCTCAGCTTTTTTAAAACCAGCCAAATAGACATCACGCTCATTCATGTCAATGGCTAGGATAGCTGTATTTCCATATGGCTGGCCGTATCCTGGCCCATGCTCATCATAGAAATCCTCTACATACTGGACGATATCCTTTCCATTAGTGCCATCTAAGGTAATGATGATAAAAGCCGTCTCTCTCTCTTTCGCGTGTTCACTGGCTACCTGTTGAAGTTCCGCCGACTCATCATCCGTTAACAAATGGGCATTGTCATATATATAATGATTCCGGTCAAAGGTTTCTGCCTTCGCAGTTGGCATCCCCCAGGGCAAAACCAGCAGCAGCATCAATAACACAAGAAACCTTCGTTTTTGCATAGGGCGTTCTCTCACCAAAAACCGCCTCCCATCATAAAAGAGACAAATTTTAAAGCAAAGAAGGTTCCCGCTGCGACGCCGCTAAACCACGCCGTTACCTTACCTGAGCTGATTGGCGGTTTACCGACAACCTTACCTGTCTGTCCATTCATCGCAAACGTATAGGGGGAATTTTTATAATCATAGCTGATCATCCAAACTGGCAATAAAACATAATGGCTTTTTACATTTCTCGTATCAATATGTTTAGATTTATAATTGGTCGAATGATAGCCTGAAAAGGTAGATTTAATATAGGACTCTACATAGCCGCTGATTTTTTCCTTCGCCCTGGGGAGCAGCTCTTCATCTGTAAAGTTGTATTTTTCAGCAATATACCCTGCCAAGTAAGGGGTCCTAAAATCCTTTAATTGATCATAGGGATAGGGCTCCAATTTATCCATTAACTCATCATTCATTTTGACGGATGCATCAACTGGAATCTTAAGATAATCTAAATTGATATCACGGAAGGCATCATAGTACTTTGTTTCTGTATAAATATAATCTCCTTGTGAATAGGTTCTAACCTTCGTACATTCCGCGCTAACCTGCACTTTACTATTCAAATCAAACAACCAAAACGGCACATACATCCCTGTAATACTTTTTATCCTATCTGCTGTCATAAAGTCTTTTGGAGTAAGCAGGCCTTTTCGGCACCATTTTTGAAATGCCATCATTGCTTCTTCCTTGCTAATTGTAAAAGGAATGACTTTTGCAGGTGCAAGCTGGCCTGATAGGCGATCGGCAATGACGACACCAGCTCCGCAATAACTGCATCTTGTTGCCGCAGTCTCAGCTGTCGTAATAAGAACAGCCCCACAATTCTCACAATGGTATTCCTTTGCTTCATCGTCAGAAAATCTGGCTGTCACAAGCTCTTCCGGATAATTTTCAATATTTTCATGTCTTCCGCAGCTTTGTCAGTTCAGTTTGCCTGAATCAGCATCAAACCCCATATCACTCCCACAGCTAGGGCATTTATAATGAAGAATCACGAACAAAATCACCCCTTTGTATGAACTATATGTATGGAAGCGGTCAAAAACCGCTCCTTTTAATAGATTCCAATTCATTTATATCAGCTATGAGCTGATCGTGTATCGGTTTTAACTGCTGGGATTTCGCTGAAGCCAACTGAATGGCAGCTTGCAACTCGGACAATTTTTCTTCCATAACCGCCTTTTTCTCTTGAAACATTCTTACGTCTCCTTCATTGCCCTCATCCAGAGCCTTAACGGAGTACCGTTCCATTTTCTCAATACCTTCCTGGCATTCATTCAGTTCCCGCTTCAAGCGTTGCTCTTGGAGCAAACATGATGTTAATTCCGCTTTTACCTTCCCTAAATCCTTTTTCAGGTCTTGTAAATTTTGTTCAACCATTTTTTCCAGATCTTCATCCTTATCAATGGTATCAATTTTGCTTCCCATCATATCCTTAATCCTTGAAAAAATGCTCACTGTCTTCAACTCCTTCCAATAAGGGCCACCACTTCATTATACTGCCAAATTTTATTAAAAGTTTCATTTCCCAAAAACAATTCCCCGGTCGATAAAAAAGCAGTGGATTTCTCAATTGAAATCACACTGCTTTAGAAGATAATGAACATTGGCATTGATTATGCAATTTTCGAATTCAATTTGTTATTATAAAAAAACTTTTAATTGTGGTATGAGTTTACCATAGTTATTTCTTTTGTTGTCCCCAATTTCACGTTCGCAAACCATTTTTTCACGAGTCGTTTGCCTGGTATGCTGATTCCTTTTTCCGCTCAGTTAAAGGGATTTTCCAGTCAATTTTCCTTAATTAATTTTATTGCCATTTCCAGCTGTTCATCCCTTTTTTCGGTCAAGCCTTTAATTGTATTTTTAACAGGTACAGTAGGTGAAATTCCTACATTATGATGTTGGCTGCCATCATGTTTGACCACCTTTAATCCTGTCCAATAAAACTTCATGCCCCCCGGCAAGAACATTTGAACCACATTTCCGTTTGTTCCGGCAGTCGGTTCACCGACAATTTCCCCCAGTTTATAATGTTCAACAATCCCCATAATGGTTTCGGAATAACTTATGGCACTGGCATCTGTCAAAAATACCACTTTGCCCTTAATTTTCGGTTGTTTTGGTTCAATTGACCAGCTTCCATTTTCATAACCATTTTTATCACTATGGTCAGGAAAGATCGGCTGAAGTTTTAAAAACCTGGCAGTATCCAACTTTCTATCTGTTAAATGGCTAAGAAAGACCTTAGGAGTGTCTCCTCTGGGATATCCTCTTATATCCACGATAATTCCTTTAGCTTCAGACAGTTTGGAAATCATGTTATCATCTAATTGGTTATCATCACTAAAAAAATTAATGTAATAAATCCCTGGTTCTATCTCTGAAAAATCTTTCTTTCGATCATAAACGTAATCGATAAATTTCGTTGGTTGGTAATTATAAGGGGCATCAACTGTTATGAGTTGGCCATCTCTTTCAACTATTAATTTTGCTTCGGGCTGATCCTGGCTCGCCAATAAATTGAATGCCGCTTGCTGCTCTTTCCATTGTATTGTTCCAGAAGTCTGTTTCATTAGATTCTTAAATTCTTTAAGTGCATCTTTTCCATCCAGTTTCAAAAGTACATCTCCAGGCTGAATTTCTTTTACCTCGGAAAAAGTAACAACTAATTTTCTTTCAACATGCTTTACACTAATAGGAATTTTAAAAAGAGCCACGGACGGATTAATATTTTGGATATAGCCAATATGGCCATCTTTAAGTTGTGCTGCCATATTTCTCATAACGTCATAAGTGCCTTCTTCATTCTTAACATTTTTCATTGCCTGAATGCTTTTTGGAAGCTGCCCTACCCAATCAATAGGAATCTCCTTAAAATATGGGTAAAAATGCTGAAACGTATTCCAAGAAATAATAACATTTGCTATTCGAACATCTTCATTATCATAGGAAGAATCATAATCAGACAAATACTGATGTATATTGTCCTCTAATTTTTTCAGGTTCTTTTTCGATTCTTTTGTACTTCCAATAGTTTGTTCCGAAACAGAAAAGAGAATAGTTGGTAAAGACAAATGTATTTTCTCGATCTTTTTGTTTATTGTATTGTCACCATATTTAAAAGATTGATCAAATAGCATAATAGAATTTGAATTCTCGGAATAGATTCTCTCACTGGAGTAATCAAAACTTTGGAAATCACGTTGATGTTGCCAAATGACCAAAACCGCGTTTTTAGGAGCTTTGTCCGAGTTATTTGGATTGACTACCTTTTGAGATGAGAGGCTAATGGTTGGTGCAATTGGAGTGAACAGTTCATTTAAAGCACGTAAAAGTTCCTCTTCATTTTTCGCTTGCTTAATTCGATTCACCCCATAAATGGCAAACTCATCCCAATCGATGTTGGCAGCTTCGTCACTAGGATGAAAATAACGGACATACCCGTAAATGCGCGCGAAGACTTCGAGATTTTTCACTTCATTTCCGTATTCTGGCTCATGTTTTTTGCCAATCGTTTCTTGAACCTTCTTTTCAGGAATTAATAAAAGTGCTGCTACGAATATAATAAACACAAAAAGAATTACTTTATTGAAATTTCGCAAACGTCATCCCACCCGACATTATGTGTTTTCCATTATAATACAATTATACCAGTTGATGGAGGTAATAGTAATAACATCTTTCGTACAGGAATGATTACAGAAGTTACCTAAGTAGAAAAGCGATTTAAATCAAAAGAAAAATGAACTTAGCATTCAACTAAGTTCATCTTATTTAAAGATCATTCCACCAGAACAGATGATATACCGCTCCAACTTCAACTTCCGATTCTTTGCCTTCTCAATCCATGGGGGTTCACGGTAATTTCACTAAATGCCAAGGACAGTTTTAAACTATATAACAGCATAAAAGAAGAATCACGTTTAAAGTGGTTTCAACATCTTACATACTTCCGTTTAAAACCTATCCTTCCTTTTTCAACATCCTTTTGAATACGCTCGTAAGCATTCAAAAAACTGCTTTTTTTCTTGTCCCGTTTCACCTCTACAATACCTAATTCCTTTGCGGTTTTGACTGCATTTTCATGGAGCGACAAATACGAAAGCCCAACGGTGTATAAAAAATTATTCATTGAAATATTGGTCCGTTCCGGCGCGTCGTGAATCGTATTTTTCACCCTATCAAGCATTTCGGAAATCTTATTTTCTGAAAACTCAACATCGGGCCGATTTCCTAAAAGCCAGCAGTAGCAGCTCCAGCCAGCCGACATTCTAAGGTCTTCACCACTTGATATCCATTTATCCGCAACGTCCTGTGCAATATCCGACTCCGATAAAGTTACGGCCACAACAAAATCGGACAGCATGTAAAAATAAGCCGCATCAATCCAGCGATCATAATCCGCTTCAGTCATGGCTTTTGGGTCTGCAATAACGCCAGCAAAGTACATTGCATCGTAATTCCCCGTGGCATAAAGTTCTTCAGCCAAGGGTTGATTTATTTTTATTGTCCTTTTGAGTGGTTTCATAGCGCCTGTAGCCACGCCGAAAAGCGGCTCATGCGCGCCGTTGGATATGTATATTTTTTTCATTCGTTCTTTGCCAAGCGCTTCAAGCTCCTTCATTACCATTTCTAAATTCAATCTTTGGCACTTCCTTTCACTTGCTCCTGAAACCGCACATGTTTAGTGCAATTCGGGGGAGATTTATAAAATAGTATTTACGGTTCGGGCAATAAATGCTCTTTTAATGACCGAAGGACTCTCTCCTCATTGCTGTACTGGCATTAAATCCTCTTTAAATGACCTAAAAAAGCCGCAACCTGTATTGTTTTCTACAAAAACTGGGGAATCTCCTTTTATTGAATGGTAAAATTGAAGAAAGGTCTTAAGGAGGAATATTGTATGGCTAGTTTAATGGGATTTATGTCTCTAATAATCACACTCGCTATTCCTACAGCTGTGATTGTACTCGTGGTTTCAATTTTAAAGATTAAAAGAAATACCGAAATACAGATTGAACAAAACAAAAGGATTATTGAATTGCTTGAAAAAAGAGGCGGGAAGGAAAATCAAGAATCAGTTTGATTGGTTATGATTACCCAAAACCGCGCATTGGGGGGAAACGGCACAATTCTTGATTGGAAATACGCAATAACAATGGGGTTGTTTTAATCTTAGGTGCCATACCTGAGATTTTTTAAAAGTGGTATGGCTTTTTAAGCGCATCAGTATAACCCCCCCATTATTATACTGATTGCTTTCAGCACAATAGCCTAAACCCCGTAATGAATCATATATTTCCTTTCCTCGCTTCCTTGAATGATTTTAGCCGCCAATTCAGCAAGTTCCTCGGACTTTTTAAAATCACTTGAGGCCGAAACAACTTCATAAAAAAACGACAGGGATTCCGGTGGAATAATCGTTATGCCGTAATAGGCCAGCCCAAACTCCGGGCGGCCAAGCGAGTGGAAATACGTTTTCATGCTAGTCAGCCGATCAACCAGCGTCTCGATGATATCATCGTGAACGGAAATGCAATTGTATTTGTCAGGGTTGTATTCTTGAAAATTTGCCTGTTTGTCCAAAACATCTATTACTCCAAACTCGTGTACACATGGCATCGCTTACTCCTCCCTCTCTAAAAATTGTCGCATTCCCGCTTCACCTTACCTAAAATTGGTACAAAGCAACCGCTTTGTACCATGCTAATATAATAGGACAAATCAGTATAGATGGAAAACGGAGTGAAGAGATGAAAGTATATCGGATTTCATTGCTGGCAATCAGCGTGTTTATGGTGTTTGGGTTTACTTGGTTCGGTTTGGGCATTTTCTCTTTACTTCAAAAGGCTACTGCAGGCCTTTTACTTACTTTAAGTTTCCCTCTCTTATTCATCGTTTACGCCACTTATCTATTACGAAAGCGAAGCCAGGGCAACGGTTTTTATTGGGACGAGGAAGGCATTGTTATAGATCTCAATGGCAATAAGGTTTATTGGGAAGAAATAGAGAGCATTCGCTACATGAATTTTAGAGGGATGAAATCGACAGTCATTTATCCCCATTATACATTCCATGAGAAAATAAGGGCCCGCCGCAATAAGTGGATGCCAACTACCGCGCACTCGGTCGAATGGTTTTTTATCGAAAAACCAAAGGAATTTCATAAAAACCTGATGAAAGCCTGGGAAGGAAAACAAGCTTCTAAAAGCCCGAAAATATAACTCTTTCCCACTCACTCTCTTTTAAACAGTGCAAGATTATCATTTTCTTTGCCTCCTAGTTTGTTTCGCTTCTAATTACCGATTATTTTAAGAATAAACAAAAAGCCGCCGGTTGGCAGCAATAGAATAAAAAAATATAGGATTTAGGTAATTTATTTTTTCCCACTAGTGTGGCTTCCCCAAGAAGGAATTCAGTTTACAAGTATTTAAATTCATTAGGAAGATTTTCTCCAATAAGTTTTTTCAGTCTCCTGTACTTATGACATGTACGAATATCCTCTTCATCAAGCCCAAAAACTGAATCATTCAAAAAAAGTGGTTGTGAAAATTCTATTGTTTCAAGCATTTCCTCAGTAAAGCTCATTTTTTTATATTTTTTAACTCTGATGTTCTCAATTCTTTCGCAACTATCTTCCATTTCCGATAATTCTTCATCGTAAAACGTATATGTTTTATTCACAAATATTGAAATTTCGTCTTGGCCAGTAATCTCCCATTTAAATAATTCAATGTAATCGGAAGCAGGATTCATATAATAGATAAATCCTAAACCTTGATCACTTAAACCGATATAGGTTTCCTCAAAAGTGTCATAATAGAAAATTCCAGCTGCCCAAAGTCCCTGAAGATCCAGGTTGCTCGTTTGACTCGTCACTTTTTTTCCAACACCGCAAAGTAATTCTCTTCTCCATCGGCAAAATTGAACACACGGGCGCCTGGCATTGTTACGATATCCCCGACTTTGATATTTTTAGAGGATAGGTCTTCGTACAGTTCCTCCAAATTTTCTGTGAAAAACATTAGAGATGGCGTACCGAGATTTAATCCGGGCGACATTTTCTCGACGAATTCCTTGTTATGGATGACGATGGAAGAACCGCCGCCGTTTTTTGGTGCGACTTCAATCCACCTGAATCCCTGGCCGTTGTTTTCTTCAGCAATCACGCTAAATCCTAACTTATTTGTCCAAAAATCCACTGCGTCATCCTGGTTGTTCACATACAGCATTACCTGGCCGAGTTTCCTAATCATTTACTTTTCAGCTCCCCTATAGGAATTTTTTCGAACTGCTATGTATACATTCAACACTTTCCATGTAATTCCTTCAGGAACTAATCATTTAAACCCTTTCCGTCCAGAATTTGCTGCGTGTATTTTTCCACCCGTGCCACACGCGTTTTAGATTGTTTCGCTTGTGAAAAATAAAGAATGTATGCTCTTTGGCGCCCTGGGGTCAATGCTTCGAAAGCGGTTTTCAAGGCAGGCATTTCTTCGAATTTATGTTGAAGTTCGTCGGGGATGCTGTACTCCTCTGTCTTTTTAAAATTCACTTCCAACCCGGCTTTTTCCACCTCAATCGCTTCGATAATATAATCTTTCAGGATGGGTTCCAGTTCATATATTTCCTGGACGTTCGTAAAACGGATCTGGCGCGCCGCCTGGACATTTTCCGTTTGCTGAATTAAAATCCCGTGCGGATCCTTTAACAAGGCCCCTTTCGGAAAAAGAAGTGCGCAATATTCTTTAAATCCATGGATTAAGACGATGTTTTTCCCCTCAAATGTGTAACAGGGATGCATCCACTTAAATTCCTCGTACAGTTCACAGTCAAGCGCGATTCCCCTTAACTTTTCATATTCTTCCTTCCATTTATTCGCTTTGCTTAAAAACTCATCGACCTTAAGATTCAGTCTGCCGTTTGCCATCCGGGGACCCTCCTCTTTTTGCTTTACTTCCTTCACAGTATTTCCATTATTCACTCTAGAAAAACGCAGTAATGGAGAGATAGATACAAAGCGCGGCTACAACAGTAAAGATGCTGAAAACTATTCGGTTATACCGGAACTTTAAACCATAGGCAGTGAAAAAAATGGCCGCCGATAGTTTGGATAGGCTTTGGAAATATTCATTCCCTGAAAAATATGAACTGCTAAAAAGGATGGAACCTACTAAAGATGTAATGATCAACAGCTTAAACCAGAACGGCTCTTTTAAGAATTGCTTTAGCATAAACTTAATTCGCATCATAAAGTTATATCCCTTCTTTTATTATTTCTTCGTTAAGCTTATGGTAATTGTCAGAATTTTATTAATTGTTAATTTTATTTTATCAAACTTGTTTTGTGCAAACGATATTTTTTAATGAAAATAATCCCTTAGACATCATAAACCTGTTGCAAATTTCCAATGAATGGCTATACTATTGATAACAAAATAAAAAATCAATGATGAAGAGAGTAGTTGTTTAGCGGAAATAGAGCGAGCCGGGGATGGTGGAAGCCTGGCATGACGCGAACGATGAAGCGCACTTCGGAGATGCTTTCCTGAAAACCAGTAGGGATGGCCGGGGATGGCCCCGTTACAAAGTCGAGTGGTTTTTTCATTGAAAAAACAAGCAGAGTGGTACCACGGGTTTGAATCAAACTCCCGTCTCTTTTAATAGAGGCGGGGGTTTTTTATTTTTCTGGGAGGGGAATCGGAATGAATAATTTTAAGGACAGTTTTACGGACGTTCTTTTTGAAGCGCTGGACGGACAGCTTGATAAGCAGAAAATCAGTTTGATGATTGAGAAGCCAAAGTTCGAGCATATGGGCGATTTGGCGTTCCCTTGCTTCGAGCTGGCGAAAATTTTCCGAAAAGCACCCAATAGCATTGCGGCCGATTTGGCCGGGAAAATCCATTCGCCATTTTTTGAAAAAGTAGAAGCTGTAGGTGGTTATGTGAACGTATTTCTTGAGAAAGCCACCGTTTCGGCAAGTGTGATACAGCAGGTCCTTTCTGAAAAGGAGGCGTACGGAGATGCTAAACTTGGCGATGGCCGGGCGATAACCATCGACTTATCCTCGCCGAATATCGCGAAGCCTTTTTCGATGGGCCACCTGCGCTCGACGGTGATTGGGAATGCCCTCGCGCTCATTTCGGAAAAATGCGGCTACCGGGCGATCCGGATTAACCATCTCGGTGACTGGGGCACACAGTTCGGCAAGCTAATTGTCGCCTATAAGCTGTGGGGCAATGAGGATAAAGTTAAAAAGCAGCCAATTAAGGAATTGTTGAAGCTCTATGTCCAATTCCATGAGGAGGCCGAAGCTAATCCTGAGCTTGAGGATATGGGCCGCCACTGGTTTAAAAAGCTTGAGGACGGGGACGGCGAAGCCCTTTCGCTATGGAAATGGTTCCGTGAAGAATCGCTCAAGGAGTTCTCCAAGATTTACGATTTGCTTGGAATCAGCTTTGATTCAACAAATGGTGAAGCCTTTTACAACGATAAAATGGACCGGGTTGTCGAACTTCTTAAAGAGAAGAAGCTTCTCATTGAATCGGATGGCGCGCAGGTTGTCCAGATCCAGGACCTTCCTCCCTGCCTCATTAAAAAGAAGGACGGCACCACCCTTTATGCGACCCGTGATTTAGCGGCGGCCATCTACCGCCACGAAACGTACGGATCGGTTCAATCGCTGTATGTCGTGGGGAATGAGCAGTCCCTCCATTTCAAGCAGTTGTTTTCCGTCTTGGAGAAGATGGGCTTTGGTTGGGCAGCCGGATTGGTTCATATTCCATTCGGGATGATGCTTAAGGATGGCAAGAAGATGTCGACCCGGAAAGGGAAAGTCGTTTTGCTTGAGGAGGTTCTACATGAAGCCATTTCCCTGGCACTCGAAGACATCCTGAAGAAAAATCCGGATCTTCCGGCGAAGGAAGAGGTTGCCCGCCAGGTTGGCACCGGGGCTGTGATTTTCCACGACCTAAAAAACTTCCGGATGAACGACATTGAATTCTCATTGGAAGACATGCTGCGCTTTGAAGGCGAAACAGGGCCGTATGTCCAATACACCCATGCCCGCGCTTCCTCGCTTTTACGAAAAGGGAAGTTTGCCGAGAGCGGCGGGGATATTCAGCTTGAGGACACGGAAGCATGGCCGGTCGTAACCGCTTTGATGGCCTTCCCGGAAGCGGTGAAACGTGCTTTCGCTGAATATGACCCTTCCCAAATCGCCAAATACGGCATCGAACTATCGCGGGCGTTCAATAAATACTACGCCTCGGTCCGTTTCCTCGAGGAAAGCAGCCAGAAGCAGGCGCGCCTGTCGCTCGCCTATTCAGTCACAATTGTCCTGAAGGAAGGGTTGCGGCTGCTCGGGATTCAGGCACCGGAGGAGATGTAGGATTAGATAGAGGAAGTGCTCAGTGGTTCTGAGCATTTCCTATTTTTCATAATAGTTAGAAGCGTTTTTAGAAGGAGTAAACTACTCCTTGTTAGTTGGCATTTGTCAGCCGCCTTCTATACAAGTGGATGATGAACTTCCAACTGCATCGTTTAATTCTTTAAGAAGTGGAGAAAGGTCATCACCATCAATAATTTCCTTTAAACTATGTTTCGTCAATGGGATATCATATTTTTTGAAAATAGATGCCGTCTCTCCCCAAACTTCCACGATTCCAACTGGTGACATGTTCGCTTGTATGACCATTTTAGCTCCCCCCCCTTTGATTCGATTTTACTACTTCGCCTCCCAAATAGCGCGTGGTTGATTTATATCTGGTTATAATAGTCTAGTTTTTGCTATTGCTCATGGCAAAGATTTTTTTAACAAAGGCTTCTTTATGGTCGGTGTATTCGTTGATTCCTTGTGAGGTCTGCCTGGTATACTCTAGTTTTAGTTCTTCGTATTCCCTTTTCGCCTCTTCGTTCGAGTTTAGATAATCGCGGAAAAAGATGAGGTGATTCCATAGCTCGCCGCCGAAATCAACAAGATGGATGAAATGGGTTTTTACCTCGTAGCTATTGTCCGTGAATTTCGCAAATACGATTTCGTTCGGCCTTTCCACGCGAAGCCGGTAAAAGCCCGCTTTCTGCAAGCCTTTGGCAAGCGAATCAGAAACTGATGAATAGTCACCAATTCCAACAAGAATGTCAATAATCGGCTTTGAGTGGATTCCAGTGATCGCTGTGCTTCCGATATGCTCAATTTGATTGTCTTGTAGATTGGTATGCTGCATAAGATTCTTTTTCACCTTGGTAAATTCCTTCTTCCACTCGGGATCATACGGCACAACTCGTACTTCATTCGATTTTAGTCCCAGTTTCATATCCATCCCTCCGTTTTCACTTATGGTAACTGGAATAGGTGGCTATTTGCAGTCTGAAAATTGATTTTTTGTTGTGGTAAAATAGAAGTAGAAAAATTTGTGTTCACACTACCCGCCACTGTTCCAAAGCCATTGTCCTATAGTTACCCCGCAATTTTCTATATTTTTTCGCCCCTTGAACGCTCTTAAAACTAGGAGCGTTTTTTAATGGTCTACTTTAGCTGCTTTTAAATGAAGCCTCTCCCCTCCCCTTCTAAAAAATCCACAATTTCGACAAGGATTTTTAATAATCAACTGTATATAATGAATATATACAGTTAATACGATTGGGTGTTGTAATGGATATTATACTTTCAAATAACTCAGATTTACCCATTTATCAGCAAATAAAAAATCAAATGATTCAGCAAATCATGAAGGGCGATCTTAAAGATGGAGAACAGTTGCCTTCCATACGCAACCTTGCCAAAGAGTTAAAAATAAGCGTCATTACAACAAAGCGGGCTTATGATGATTTGGAAAAGGAAGGGTACATCGATACGGTTATCGGAAAAGGAACGTTCGTCTCCGTAAGGGGGAAAAACATGCTAAAACAAAAACAGTTCGAAACAATCAATGGCAAATTGAAGCTGATTGCCAAAGACTGCAAACAATATGACATTCCCTTACATGAAGTGCTGGAAATGATCAAAAAGCTGTACGAGGAGGAATGAATCGATGGAGAATATCTTGGAGCTGAACCAGGTTAGCAAGAGTTATAATGACTTTTCTTTAAAAGAGGTAACTTTTTCACTTAAAAGAGGATATATTATGGGTTTCATTGGGCCAAATGGATCCGGCAAGAGTACAACAATCCGTTGCATAATGGACCTTGCACATATTGATGCTGGTGAGGTTAAACTGTTTGGAACTACATATCGGGAAAATATGCAAAATCTAAAAAAGAGAATCGGCTTCGTTTATGACACAGATGTATTCTTTGAGGATTTGTCTGGCGAAAAAAACAAAAAAATCATTTCTTCCTTTTATGAGTCATGGGATGATAAAGCTTTTTACCGATACGCGAAAGATTTCAAGATCCCACTTAAAAAGCCTATAAAATCACTCTCAAAAGGAACGAAAATGAAGTTTTCGCTGGCCATTGCCCTTTCCCATCATGCGGAGTTGATTATTTTGGATGAACCCACATCGGGACTTGATCCTGTTTTCCGAAAAGAATTACTGGATATTTTATTAAACGTAATCCAGGACGAGAATAAAGCCATTTTTTTCTCAACCCATATTACAACTGACCTTGAACAAGTAGCTGATTTTATTACTTTTATTCTGGATGGCAAAATTATTGCCTCGGAAGAGACTGAGACTCTATTGGAGAACTATGTTCTAGTTAAAGGACCGAAAAGTTTAATAGGAAGGATAAAAGATCATCAGCCCATTATGATGAAAGAATCCCCCCTTGGATTTGAGGCCTTTTTGAAAAATGATAGGTCAAATGAATTCGAATTGGATTCAGAGTGGAAAGTGGAGCGGCCTTCTTTAGAAGAAATTATGTACTACTTGGTAAAGTCATCCAGATAAAAGTTCGCAACAGATGGATTCCAGGAAGGGAGATTTTTTATTATGGTTAAGCTAATGATAAAAGACCTTTATACTCAAAAGAAAAGTGCTTATTTTGCCCCGCTCCTTCTGCTCGCTTTTTTCCTGTCAAAACAAAAGGAAATCAGCATGGGCAATGCTTCTATCGAAAATGTTATCTTTGGTTTAAGTGTTGGCTTTATTGCCTATTTTATGACCATGTACTCTAACTTCAATACAGGGGAAAGCGAACGGCTGCAAAATAGGTTGATCCTCAGTCTTCCGGTAAGCCGTTGGGAAGTCATTCGCGCAAAATATTTGATGATAGCTGTGTGGTGGGTTATTTCCTACTTTACTTATTTTATTTTAATTGTCACTTTAAAATATGTTTTCAATCTTTTACCTCAGCTTTCGATTGGCCTTCATGGTACACTTCTATCGTTTTGCTTCGCTTATCTTTTGTCATCAGTTTTCTACCCTATTCACTTTAAGTTTGGGTACCGGACTTCAAGTTTAGTTGGAATATTACTATTTTTCCTTATAACAAGCAGCTTTGGCAAACTACTGGGCATGAATTCAGGTCTTTCTATTATTCTGCAAAACCATCCAATTCTTTCAATTGCAATTGTTTCCTTAGCTGTATCCTCTTTATCATACTTTTTGTCAGGGAAAATTTTTGCTAAGACTGATTTTTGATTAGGTCAGGGGATTAATTGACTGGGAGACTGAGGTGAGAGCATGGGTTATAAAACCGTTTTTTTCTATTTGATTGGATTCATCTTGTTAGGGACGGCTTTTCTTCAGGCCATGGCCCAAAGCTTTTCAGCCATTTTTCCATTACTCTGTTCCATTATATTTTTCCATAGAGCTGTAAGAGGTAAAAACGACAAATAATCTTTAGCAAATGTTTTTTATTGTAAGAGGGACAGCAAAACAACGAAAACCGACATTCCTGAAAAATCATAAGCCCTGTAAACTAGGAATACACATTTATAGGGCATAGGATTTTTTAAGGGGGGGACCGGAATGGCTGTTGATTTTCTAAGAACAGCAAGGGATGAACATCTGTTTTGGCTTCAAATCTTGGGAGATCATTCGCGGTTTATCTTCGAAGCGCTGGCGCCAGTCCAAATAAGGGAGATTCAAGAGGCTTCACGATTCATACAGGTATTTGATACACTTCTCGCTCAGGCGCGAACTGCGGACCCAATGCAGCTGGCAGCCACAGCTAAAGCAGAGGTGATCAGCCTGCGTGAATTCAAACTGGCATTATTGAGGGAACATCTTGCCGGAAAAATAAAAGTCCATCTTTCCCCCACCTTCTTCAATCATATGGTTAATGAACTTGAGGAGTATTTACGGATTTTGGAGCATGTAAAGGCCGGTGAAATGCCGCCGCTTTGCCATGAAGTCCATCACCACCTTGTTTGGCTGCTCGATGCGGCTGGCCATTCCGGTGCGATTTCATCGAATTTGGATAGTGTGGAGAAACGTTTGAAAGAGAAAAGCGATACCTTCACGAAACACTTTGAGCAGTTCTATCTGAAGGCGGTTGAAATGGCTGGCTATCTACGCACCAACTTGACAGAATTTCCGGCCTTGGCCAGGTTCAATTCGGAGGCAAAGCTGGAAATCGTGTTGTTCCAGCAATTTTTAGAGGAAATCGAGGAACTCCGGTTATCCAAGGAAGCGCTTGGCACATTCGCCCCGCTCATGGCGGACCACATGTTCCGTGAAGAATGTTATTACCTAATGAAACTCAGCGAATCGGCAAATCTTGAAAGGCCCAACTGCGATCCTGCTAAACCACGGCTTGAAGAGTAATAGAAACTAAAAGGGTTGAGGGAAAATATAGCCTCAACCCTTTTTATATTGATCTAGTTTATATCACCAAGATAAACCGGAGACTTTTCGTTTCTGGTATGTTTGATTATGTGATGTCTAAGCTCTTTAGGATATACGTTATATTCGTGCAATTTATCAATTGGCAGCCACACAACATCAATCTGATTTGGGTCCGGGTTAGGAGGCAATAGGTTGAGGTATTTCCCGTTGACGAGTTTACAAGCAAAATAATGTTCGACTTGATGAAAATTTAAATGCATTGATGAAAATTCATGGTTTTTTCCTATGTATTCGCGGACATAAAGCAGTTCCCCAATTTCAGCTGGCTGGCCAATTTCCTCTATACACTCTCTTAGCAGCGCTTCATGAAGTGTTTCACCGCGCTCCTGACCACCACCCGGGAAAAGATAATAATCACCCTCACCATCGTGCTTTTTTATCAATAAAATCTTTTCATCCATGATAATAACCGCTTTAGCCGAGTTTCTGATTTGCATGTGCCATCCCCCTAATTGACTCAACGTTCTGATAGTACTTACCCATCTACTTTACATTATTTAGAAGATTATAATGAATGCTAAATCATCCATTTAGGATTCACGGGCCATTTTTTTTCAAATTTTAGAAGACCAATATAATTATCCAGGTTGGCTGGGGCTGTTTCGATAAGTTTCTGCCACATGTTCACAAATAACAACGTCTATTCATTAAGAGGTGATGAGGATGAGAAAATTGGTTTTTCTTATATGTATCATGATTTTTGCCGGGTCGTTTTGGATTGGCGGGCCAACAAAAGTAGCTGCATGCTCATGCGCTGGGCCGCAGGCTGTCGAAACAGAATTTCAGAACAAAACCGCGGTGTTTTCAGGGAAGGTGCTTAAGATTGAAGACAGGAACTTCAACCTGTTTACCCAGTCTTCGGCTGACCCGCTTACAATTATTTTCGAGGTAAAATCCGTCTGGAAAGGACCGAGCCAAAGCCAATTGATTGTGACTACCGCAAAAAGTTCGGCCAGCTGCGGAGCGAATTTGATTGAGGGAAACGAATATTTGGTCTATGCATCCGGAAAAACGGGTAAATTGGAAACCGGCTTATGTGACCGGACAAAGCTCTTGCAAAATGCTGCGGAAGACCTGCAGATTCTAGGGCCGGGGAAAAAGCCATTGAAAATCGCAAACCTGGAGCATGTGGGTTCCGAGACATCCAAATGGGTTCTGGGAGTCGGGCTTGTATTGTTGCTTGCCATCCTATATTTTTCTTTTAAAAGGCTCCGTACAAAATAATCATCAAAAACACCTTCGGATGAGTGCGAAGGTGTTGGTTTAGGGATGTTATAAATTCAAATACCAAATAAGTTGAACTTCATCTTTAACCTGAGGATCATGGATGTATGCATATTCATCTATTTTGCCTAACACCGCCCCATGTTTTTGATAAAATTTGCATGCTGGGACATTATTATTTTGGCATTCTATTTTCATTTGGGTAAATCCCTTTAATTTGGACCATTCAACTGCCATGTTAAACAGTTGTGTGCCGACCCCTTGTTGTTTATATGGATCATCCACCCTTATATCCCATAGTACAGCAAGGTCCTCTCTGGCATCAAGCATATGGATACCCTTTGTTTTTGAAGCAACGGTCGCAGCTCCAACAGGCCGTTCATTATGAAACGCCATGAAGAACACCCAATTTGTTATATCAAATTCATTTGGATATTGTGTTGGTTTCTCATATGCTCCTAGATCTTTTATGTATTCTTTAACCGGGGTTTCTTTTAGCAAAATTCCGCCTAAACCATTTTCTATTTTTTCCAGGCTAAATATACTTTTAACATGGACAAGCATGGCGATTCTATCATATTCATGAAAATAGGATTCATCTATCTCCTTATATGTGATCACATGTTCACCTCAATTATAATACATTCAGCCTGTCGCAATTTCAGGATAAATACCCCAAAGGGTCCGCAATCTCGCACATTTCACTTTCCTCGAGGAATTTGGTAATGATTGCGCTATGGGAACAGCCTACTATGAATAAAATTCTGTCGCTATCCGAATTCATAAGGCGGGTTAAATTGGAGAAGATGATTAAATTCCTTTCATACCACCAGCTTAACCAGTTCATGCCTATATAATTGCTGAAATCCCCGATGCGGGCCATATTTAGATACATTTTATGTACTTTCGCAAGCCATACAGGGTCATTCAGCTCCCGATAATACTCTAACACACTCTTATTGCTTGTTAGTTCCGGTAAAAAAATTCCTTCGTAAATTTCTTTATGGAGTTCAGGCTGGTTTTCTTTTAACCATTGCTCTACTTCTCCATAGCCCATCCGCGATTTTCCCATCCAATCAACCGCATAAAGCTTATCATGACCCAGTATTGAAGCTGATTGGAAGCCAATCTGATCAATTTCATTCAACTCTATGGAAAACCGCCCCAATTTAAATTCCCGGTATTGTTGATTTAGGAGATCATTCTTTTCAGCGGTCATTTCCACCGCGATTTTCGTTGGCCGGAATTCGATTACTTTAGCTACAACTTCCTCGATTTCCGCTTGCCGTTTTTCCGACAACAATTCCTTATGCTCGCTCATGTGGAAACTTCCAAGTACAAGGACAGTGGGTTTGGATTTTTTCACTTTTGGTACTCCTTTCTTATCCGGAGAGCGCATGGTGGGATGCTTGGACATGTTTATTTTCATAGGCCTAGAGAATGACTTTTGATTCTTTCACTAAATGGTTCTTTCACCTACTAATTCCTCCATGTTTGTCCCTATCAATCTCTTTAGAATTTGCATACTTTGTAACATGACTAATAGGGTGGTGAGTCTATGGGATACCAAGGTGGCGGTGGATATGGCACAAGCTTTGCTTTGATTGTTGTGCTTTTCATCCTTCTAATTATTATTGGAGCATCCTACATGGGTGGAGGGTACTAAATAACAAATAGGTACTTTATGTAGAAGCGTGTGTTCCTCACGCTTCTTTTTATTTTTGGATTTAACTTTCCGAAAAAACTCGGTTCTTAACTACCTTTAATTCTATGCATGACGTATTGCGATTTGCTCTGCCTGAAGTTGTTTTTTTCGTAAAAAGGAATGAGATGTTGTTCGCAAAATAAGCTGATGACGTCAATATGGGTGAGGCCATCCAAGAGCATGGAGACTAGCTTTGCACCAATTCCGTCTTTCTGGTAGGAAGTTATGATGACAACATCTTCAATATACGCCCTGAACTTCCCATCTGTGACGGCGCGGGCAAACCCAATGAGTACTTCCCCGTCCCATGCTCCTACGGATTGCCCGTTCGCTAGCATCAGCTCAATATTGCCCTCTTCCCTTTCCGGCCACCATCCAGCATCTTGGTACAACCGCATCACGTCCTCAGCCTTAATCGGTTTTTCGGAATAGGTCAAAATTTGAATACCCATGCTTCTTTTTCCTCATTTACTAGTTTGATAACTGTAGGTTTTCTAAAAAAAACATCAAGACCGGTTTACCTCTTAAAAACTCTCAAAACGGTCTTGAGATATCCTATCAAGACAGCTTCACTCTTAAAACTTTCAAAACAGTCATTAGAAGCAGCCCTTTTAAAAAGAGCTTCATTACGGGCTAAGGTGTTCGTGAATTAGTTTCCATTCCTGGTTGGCGTCTTTTACGAAAACATTGGTTGCCCGGCCGCTGCCAGAAATTAATGTTCCATTGTAAAAGCCTTCATAATGATACCGGTAAATGCAGGTGGCTGAGTTGGCGTCAACGGCAAGCCAATTGGTATCGGAGGCGGAGTATACTTCGTCTTTGATGAGATTCCATGAATTTTCAAAGTATGCCTGTATGTCGCTTATCAATGTGCAGGTTTTATCCGAGAACCAGTAAACCGCTCCTGGATGGAGAAGTTTCTCCACCTCTCCAAAGTCATGCGTGTTTGTTGCCCGGATATAATTTTCCAAAGCCTGTTCGTGGCCCATTGGAAACATCCCCCCATAAGCTTATCTATTAAGGAATTTTCAGATAATCCTATCTAATCATATGGAGGGGTTATTTTCCACATTTACGAAATGAGTTTAAGGCCGATTGCAGAGCCAAGTACCATCGCAATGCAGACAACTCTCTTCCAGTCTTTTGATTCGCCGTAAAACAACATGCCTATGAGCGCTCCGCCTGACGCGCCAATCCCCGTCCAGATTGCATATGCAGTCCCCATAGGCAAGAACTTCATCGCATACGATAAAAATAGGAAACTTGCTCCGAACCCGAGGACCAATAAGACAACTGATTGCCAGTTTCGTTTTTGGTTAAGCCTACTCATCATGGCAACGCCAAACATTTCAAAAAGCCCTGCAAAAATTAATGAAATCCATGCCATTACGATTCCGCCTCCTCTTTCTCGCTGTCGCCTGAGACCATTTTTAAGCCTATAACCCCGGCTAATAAAATGGCAATCAGGAGTATTTTCTCGGCCTTGAATGGCTCTCCAAAAATCACAATATCCGCTAATACTGTTCCCGCGGTCCCAAGGCCGACGAACACAGCATAAACCGTTCCGACGGGCAGGTTCCTACTCGCCAAAATCATATAGTAAAAACTAACCCATATCGCCAGAACGGTTCCTGTCCATTCCAGGAATCCATCCGCATGTTTCAATCCAATCACCCATGCTACCTCGAAAATGGCAGCTATGAAAACTTTCATCCAGTTTGAATTCATGTTTCTCACCTTTCATACGTTATTTTCCACAAATAAAAAAGCCCGAAAGATTACTGTAAACAGTATCTCCCAGGCTTTTATCCCTCCGTGGCACAGCATTCGCTGTGAGTTTTCTCTCGGACCAGGCTAACATCACTGTTACGGAACCCTAGAAAACCTTCTTATACAATTAGTTTTTATTATACATATATATCAATTTTATACAAGGGGAAATTGACTTATTGCCGGGCATCTTTGGTGGGAATAGGAAACCAATAATGCCAAACCGAGCGATAATTATGCCGAATCCACAATTATTAATGCTAAATGAATACCGAACAAGCAGGCATTTCACGTAGATAGATAGATCTTGGACCTGCGATGCCGCAATCAGTTATTCTTCAGGCTCCGTTGAAATTTGGAATCGAACTGGCGTTTTTTCACTCAATAATTTTTATAACTTCTTGACCTTAAAGTAACCTTAACCTTTAGAATAGAGGTTGGAAGATGTTACCGATTTAGTTTAAAGGGGATGGAAAGATGGTTTTTAGATGGGATGGCGGGTTTATTATGGTTTCGTGGGATCGCTTTGAAGATGGCCTTAACTGGTATACCGAACATTTGGGGTGGACATGCCTCGATCAAGTCGTATCCCCGGTAGGGAAAAAAGCTTTTTTAAAAATGCCGCGGCTTGGGGTTGTTACGCTTAAATCCTTTGAAGCTGATTTTGAGCATTTTAAATCAGACAGTTCCTTTGAAGGGCATACACGCGTTGGGTTCGAAGTTGTGAATCTGAAGGAAACACTGGCTTATTTCAAAAAGGAAGGAATCAAGGTTTCGGAACTGACAGAATTGCCGACCGGGCAGCTGAGTTTTGATATTTTCGGCTTTGAGAATGCAAGGATTACCGCGGTACATAATCCTTCCCTTGAAGGGCAATTTCCGGAAGCACGGATTACAGGTTTCAGCGATGTGAATGTAAGGATTGGGGTCAGGGATGTAGAGGAAGCGGCAGTCTGGTATCAAGAGAACCTGGGGTTGAAATTTTTAAAACAATACGGCAGTGATTATGCCCACCTGCAAGCAGAGGATGCCTATGATTGGATTCAGCTTTCTGAAGTGTTTTACGATAATATTTGGCTGGAGCGGATTGAGGATGCCTCTTTTGAAAAAGCAAACCCTTCCGTCCGGAGTTACTTTGATGTCCGGCCTGAATTGTTTTTCGAGACATATAACCAGTTAAAAGCCAAAGGGCTGGAACCATCGGAAATCGCAGGCAACCCGAATACAGGCTGGGCTGGCTTCCACTTTTTTGATTTGGACGGAAACCGCATCAATGTTTGGTCATACTCTGCGTAAGTCCCTTTTGCTAAAGATACTTGCAGGCATTCCTTGAATGGAGGTGAACGGGTTTGGCAATGACAATACAGAGGTTTTCCGAGCGGACCGGGCTATCACCAAGCACGTTGCGGTTCTATGACCAGAAAAGATTGCTTGAGCCTTCCGGGCGTTTGGATAATGGATATCGGGTTTACTCAGAGGAACAGGTCCATCAAGCACAGATCATCCATTCTCTTCGCCTTGCCGATATCAGCATCCAGGTCATTCATTCCTATTTGGAAGCAGATGAGGAAAAAAGGCAGTATTTGCTTTCAGGCTGGAGGCAGGAAGTGGAATCAAAGCTCGCTTCCCTGCAGGTTGCAAAAAAGTATCTGAATGGTATGAATGCCAAGGAACAGCATATGCATCTTGTGAGATGGGACGAGCAGCCCACGTTCATTTGGTTCCGCCATACCGTCCAAAGGAAATTGAACCCCTTTCAGGCAGCCATGCTTTCCGATTTGGGTAAAACAAAGCAATTTGGGCTTGACGTTCGGCCTGGGATTTACCTTCGGACCCTGGATTCCAAAGGCGATACCCTCACAGGAGAAGTAGGGTTTATTTTAACAGGAAAGCCTTCCCACTTGCCTGCTGGCGGGGAGATGTATTTCGAGAAACTGAAGCCAATGCTCTACGCCACACTGGAATGCAATGTAAATGATCCGTTTATCTGTTTCCAGTTCATGAGGCAGGTACACCGGTTCGGGTTCAAGTCCAATGGGGTTAAATTGGAGAAGTTTGACTCCCCTAGTGCGCAGACATTTCGCTATATGATTCCGATTTTGGCTGAAGATAGGTAATGGATGTTTTTAAAAAAACATTGTGAGAGACTCTCCAGAATTAAAAAGACTGCCGGCAACCTTGTTTGAGAGTTGCCGGCAGTCTTTTGACATTTCACTTCATACTTAAAGCCGTCTTAATGAACTCTTCTTTTGCCAGATTACTTGTTCCTTTATAATCAATTGAGTATTCAACCTTGCCTTTTGTCCAGCTAAACATTTGGGTGTCATCGGATGCAACCGTGTAATAGGCGGTGGTGCCATCCGGCAAAGTGAGCGATTCATCCCAATCCGATACATTGTTCCACCCTAGTTTGCTTGTCGCCCAAACAATGATTGATTCGTTCTGATTTTCATACGTTAGCTGTACCCTATCAAAGCCGATTGCCCTGGCATACGTATGGTCCGCTTGAATTGGTACGTACACTGGCGGTTCCAATTTGAAAAATAAACCAGCAACAGATACCGGAAACTTCACGACGGAGACAACCACCATAAAAGCGATATAGCCGACAAGAAGATATGTGAGGATATTCCGGATTTTATTTGAGATAATGAACCTTTTTTCGATTGCGTTCATTTTTAGAACCTCCTTAAAACTGAGGTACACTCTTCCCCCTAATTTTACCACACACAATTGGTGCCCACAGCAAAAAACCGTTTCTATTTCAGAAACGGCTTAGCTTGAACTATTAAATTCCAACCATCAAAATTCTCAGCCGGAAATGTTTTATAAAAACAAAAAAACCCCTCATAGGGATTAATTATTATTGTCTATAACAGTACCTAAAAACAATATATACTCTTGTATTAGCTCTCTATATTGGGGGTCAGGGCATCTTTCAAGATCCTGTGACAGCCTGCTGATTTCTCTTTTGAGTAATTGCTGTTCGTGTTCGTGCATGTCACTCGCCTCACTGAAGTTTCTCACATTCAGTCATTTATACCCACTACGAATGGAGGTTAAACTTCCTTTCCGGCAAAATCCTACAAGTTTTTTAAAAACCATATTTAGTCTTCATTTATACTTCAACATCTTCGTCGATTAGTACCCCAAGTTTAATATAATAGATTAGTTTCTGTGCTTCCGTTTCGACGCGTTTTCTGCCAATATCACTAAGGAACCAATTATCTTCATTTGTATTGTTATCCTTAACGGGGCACAACGTATAGCGGATCCACGGCGGCATATACGTTTTCAACGTCAGGTGCATCCGCCGCATGTGGTAGGTGCTCGTGACAATAAGGAGCCTGTTAATTTTATGTAAGTAAAACGCACGATCCAATGTTAACAAGGAGGCGAGCACGTTTTCCTTAGTGTGGAGCGATTGGTCCTCCACCAATATATCCTCTTCCGGGACCCCGAGGGCGAGCGCCTCATTTTTCAGCATGATTGCTTCCGGAAAATCGTTCCCCGGCCATGTTACGCCACCGGAAAAAAGGATTTTGCTGGCCCGGTCCTCATTATAAAGCTGTACTGCTTTCGGCAACCTGTACTGGACCGCTTTGTTGCTCCCAGCCACAAAAATGCAGTCGCCCTGTTCTCCATCATCTTCGAGTCCCCCGAATAGCAGATTCGTCAACTGCCTATCCGTAAGCGTCCGAGCATCCAGTTTTGAGAGATACATATCTTTTGTCACCTCTATGTAGGTATAATTTGGTCTTTAGAACCCTGTGCCCCAATATAATTCTTCGCCATATAATACGCGCTAGCGGTAAATAGCTGAGTTTTGATTTCGCCGGATCCCATCATCCTGCCAAAATCGTTAAAATCAACGAGTATCACTTGAATCTCTTCGGTGCTATCCAATGTTTGTGCAGATGCTTTATAAGCGCCCTGAATTAGATAGGAAATTACTTTGTTGGTTTGGGTAGCGGGATTGACCATGAATTCAACTAATTTAACCGGAGCGGAATTAGAAGTAAATCCCGTTTCCTCCCTGACCTCCCGAAGAATTCCTTCTTCATACGTCTCGTTTTCTTCAATTTTCCCTGCGGGTATCTCCAGGAAAAAGTCGTTCCCGGCGTGGCGGTACTGTTTTACTAGCACGATTTTGTTATCTTCGGTAATAACTACCGCGTTCACCCAGTCCGGATATTCATTTACGTAATAATCGTTGATTACAATACCGTTTGAAAGCTCGCATGTGTCCTTCCGCAAGTTTCCGAAGGGTGTTTTGTAAAAATACTCAGACGCCAAGGTTTTCCACTTTTTCACGTTCTGTCCATCCCCCTATTCTCCCTAAACAACTCAATCCTCCAACACTGGCACCGAGGTCTCCTTCCCGCCCTGTACTACAACGAAGTTCCTTAATTTTTCCGAAGCATCTTTTTTAATTTCAATCACAAAAGTTCTTGGTGTGGCATCGGTTGTACAGACACCGCTTTCAGCAGCTAGCCGCATGGACAACTCTTCTTCCCCAGCCCGAAAAGTGGCCTCTTCAATCTTAAAAGGACAGCTCCCTGATTCATAGGTGCCAAAAAAGATAACTGCATTCTTTTGAAAATCAACCGCCGGGATGTCTGCGGTATCTAGTCTAAAATGCCGCCATATCTTCAGATAACCAATCTGATTGACGGCTTTTTTCACTAAATATTCATTATCTGGATGATCTTCGTTCTGAAAGGCGATGTCATCGAAATTGACGGGGAGGCTTTTCCCGGATGCAAGCAGGTTGATCTGTTCCCCAAGCCTCACCGGGTTTACGGGCCCATTTTTGCCAAAAGCATAAAGAACTACCATAATGGCCGCTATCCCGATACCGGCCAAAAGCCATTTTTTCATGTGGCCCCAACCTTCCATGAGAATTTATAGGAGGGATTCTCCATAATCTTAGTGACGATATCATCGAGTTTAGATAGCCTGGTAGTATCATAGAAAAAGCGCGGTTCGACTCCCTTGCTGAGAAACTCGTCCACCAGCTCGAGGCATCTAGCTCCCATTTGGTCGGGTTTCGCCCTAAGGGAATCCCTCTGCAACAACTCATCGCGTTCTGCCCATAATACTACGTAATGGATTTCAACATCCCCAACTTCCTTACCAACCTTTTCGGAAAACCGCCGGACATCCTCAGGGAAAGAGATATAATCGATGACAACGTCCTTGCCGGCCTGAACAAAATTAATGCCCAAATCGATGATATTTTCCCAGACGAGCGACTCCAATTCCTGGCTCTCCCACGGTGGGATATGCCCACCTACAACCATATGATTGACCAGATCACCTTCAATATAGGCACTATGGCTAAATTGCTCGGCCAGCCTCCTAGCAATGGTTGATTTCCCCACGCCCGCCGGACCTGACACGATAAAAATTTTTCTCATACTTCGCTTCTCCATTTCCTATAATTGGGTAATTCAATTATCACATCCCGCCTAAAAAAATGCCATTACTAAAAAAGTGCGCCAACCCAAAGGATCAGCGCACTGCAAAAATTATACAAGTTCCCCAGCCGGCAATTCACTTTCGAGTGAGCGTTCCTTGATTTGCCGGGCAATGATTTCTTTAAACACTTCAAACGGGATGCTTTCGGAGTTTTGCTGACCGTATCTCCGCACGTTCACTGTGTTGTCGTTCACTTCATTGTCGCCGATTACGAGCACATACGGGATTTTCTGCATTTGGGCCTGGCGGATTTTGTAGCCAAGCTTTTCCCCGCTTCCGTCGACTTTTGCCCTGACCCCAAGCTGCTTTAATTCTGACTGAAAGCGCAAACAGGCATCAAGGTGGACTCCAGAGACCGGGATGATTTGCGCCTGGATTGGAGCGAGCCAAACCGGGAAGGCGCCAGCGAAATGTTCGACGAGAATTCCGAAGAAGCGGTCAATCGAGCCGAAAATCGCGCGGTGGATGACGACTGGCCGTACCTTTTCATTCTTTTCATTGATGTACGCCAAATCGAATTTCTCAGGCATTTGAAAATCAAGCTGGATTGTCGCACATTGATGGCTCCGCTTCAAGGCGTCCTTTATGTGAAAATCAATTTTCGGCCCGTAAAATGCACCATCCCCTTCGTTCAAGTGATATGGGATTTCCAGGTTTTCAAGCACCCGCTTTAAAGCTGCCTCGGAAACCTCCCAGAGCGCGTCTTCACCAAGGGAATCTTCCGGGCGAGTCGACAGCTCCACCGAATAGTCGAATCCGAAAGTCCGGTAGACTCGGTCAACGAGCTTGAACACTTCCTTGATTTCATCCTCGATCTGGTCCTCACGTACAAAAATGTGAGCGTCGTCCTGGCAAAAAGTCCGAACGCGCAGCATGCCATTCAGCGCGCCGCTATACTCGTGTCGGTGCACCTGCCCAAACTCGGATAAGCGCACAGGCAAATCGCGATAGGAATAAAGATTGTTTTTAAAAATCAGCATATGGCCGGGACAGTTCATCGGCTTCATCGCAAATTTTGTCCCGTCGACCTCGGAAAAGTACATGTTTTCATGGTAGTGATCCCAGTGGCCTGATTGCTCCCACAGCCGCTGGTTCATCATGAACGGAGTCCGGACCTCGCTGTAATCGGCGCCGTTTTGGAGCTCACGGGAGAAGTTCTCCAGTTCGTTCCGGATGATTTGCCCATTAGGCAGATAGAATGGCATACCCGGCGCTTCCTCAGAAAACATGAACAGTTCCAGCTGCTTCCCAAGCTTCCTATGGTCGCGCTTCGCGGCTTCCTCAAGGAAATTTAGGTACTCATCAAGTTCCTTTTTCCTTTTAAAAGCAACGCCATAAACACGCTGAAGGACTTCATTCTTGCTGTCGCCGCGCCAGTAAGCGCCAGAAACGCGTGTCAGTTTGAAGGCTTTCACGAATCCAGTCGACGGAAGGTGAGGGCCGCGGCAAAGATCAATGAATTCTCCCTGCTCATAAAGTGTTATTTTTTCGCCAGGGGGCAGGTCCTTCAGGATTTCCAGCTTGAACTGTTCACCTTTTTCGGAAAATAACCTCTCTGCTTCTTCATAGGATACTTCATGGCGCTTGATCGCCTGGTTCTCGGCGACGATGCGCTCCATTTCTTTTTCAATCGCCAGTAAATCCTCGGGGAACAAGCTGCGTTCGAGCTTCATGTCATAATAAAATCCGTCTTCAATGACAGGTCCGATACCTAACTTTACTTCGCCAAAAAGCCGCTTTACTGCCTGTGCCAAAATGTGGGCCGAAGAATGCCGCAAAATTTGCAGCCCATCTTCGGAATCGAGCGTAATGATCTCAAGCACCGCGCCGTTTTGAAGAATGAAGCTTAGGTCGACGAGCTCGCCGTCAACCTTTCCCGCAACTGCCTGTTTCCCAAGGCTTGCGCTGATTGCCATCGCTGCCTTCCCGACTGACACTCCCTTTGCAAATTCCTTCATACTTCCGTCCGCTAATTTTACGTTGATCATCGTTTTCCTCTCCTTTTTTAAAATAAAAAACACCCGTCCCTCAAGCAAGGGACGAGTGTGCATAACCCGTGGTTCCACCCAATTTCCCGTAATCAATCCTTCTTTGTAAAACGGCGATTGCCTACGGCTTTGGTGCTTTAACGCAGCATATACGGCATCGGATACTCTGGTTCCCCGATGCGGCTCAAAGGCGGTAAATTGTTCTCCTGCGTTAGGAAGTTCGCAGCACCCTTCCCTCTCTGGAAACCGGAAAACAATTCGTGTCCTTTTCATCGCGATACTTATATTTTTGAAAAATAAAAAACACACCCATCCCTCGGCAAGGGACGAGTGCGTTACCCGTGGTTCCACCCAATTTCCCGTAAACAAACCTGGCCATGAGTTTCACTTTTTCAAGCGGAACATTCCCGTGTAAAGGGGCGGCAGCTTACGGCTTTGGCGCTGTAACGTAGCAAGGACGGCATTGGATACTTCATTTCCCCAATGCAGCTCGGAGGCGGTAAGACACTTTCCTGCGTTAGGAAGATTCCAGCTTTCCTTCCCTCTCTGTAAACCGAAAAAGTACCCCATGCCCTCGTCATCGCTTTTGAAAATCATAGTTCTATTGTTGTTTCCACATATTACATTATTTATTCATCACTTGCAATAGCTTTTTTAAAAAATGGGCCTGCCGTTTCGAGAACGACTTAAACCCGAGGATCATCGTTTTTCCGATGGAAATCCTTGATCATTACCTGATTTCTGTCATGAAACCTGTCAAAGGTTTTATAATTCACCATTCTTATGAATAGGTTTGGCTTTTTCTCCGGCCTGTTAATGACCGTTTTGCAATACTTGCAGGTAACGGCGGTTTCATCAATCAGCTCGATGCAATTTGTACACTGGACGAGGCGTGTTTTATAGGGAACAAATATCGCAACGATAGATCTCAGAATTGAGAAAATAAAAATGAGTACGGCAATTACAAATGGAATGGTAAGATATTGAAGAACTTTCATGAACATTTCTATTTGCATCATGGTATACCTCCCTCTCATTATTTAGGAAGTGAAAGTTGCTTGTAAAAAATGAGTTTATTTGTCTCCCTTATTTTACTATTCGACGAGCGTATACCCAATTCCTTCCAAAAAAAAAAAAAAAAAAAAAAAAATGCTACCATGTTTCTCCCCGTTTTTCAACCGATATCCCAAAAAGAGGGAATATTACAGCACCGTAATTAATTTTACGTTAATTTTTAATCTGTACGTAATAGAATCATCATATTTGGGCAGTATGATAGATGTGTGGAAAGGAACCAACTTTTTCATACCCCCTTTAAAATTCTCTTTTTGTCCGGCCGCGTGCCGGACCTTTTTTTGTTCCTACTTCCTATTGGCCATTTTTCAAACAGAAAAAGCGGCCTTTTTATCACAAAAAAGACCGTTTTTTTGAATTAAGGTGCCTGGGAACACGGGTTGGAACTTTTTTGCCCGGTTGTAATGATTGGCATCTTCGATATTTAAATTGGCAGGAGCATTAGTATGCTGGTTCACCTGGGAAGTCACCTTCGTGGCAAAATTCGCAATACACGTCTGAAGGGGCATTATTTTCTATGCCCGGTTCTGGCTTTTCGTTGTCATGGCAGACGAAGCAGCTTCTTCTTTGTTCAGGGGACTCGGAATTTTTTCGATGAGCATCGAAAAGCCAGGTGTGGCGATCCTTGTGATTTTCTGGGCTTTCTGCATGGCACAAGCTGCAAAAATAGTTGCCACGGGATTCCTTTGCTGCCGCCGCAATGGTTTTTTCATAGATGATTTCCTTCGTTTCTTCGGTTAACAATTTCCTAATATCCTGCTTTTGAAGTTTTTTGGACCAGAGCGAGTCTTTGTGGCAGTTCAGGCACTCGCCTAATTCCTCTATTGCGTTACTTCCATGGGTTTGGGACCAGTTTTTGCTGCTGTGATTTTTTGGGGTATTAATCTCTTGATGGCATGTGAAACATTGCATTGAAAGCTTCGTGTCAGTTTTTTGCTGGCCTATTGCTTCGAGGATCACCTTCTGGGTGTTTTTGGGCAAGCTTCTCTCCAGAGTACCTGCCTTCATTTCAGGCGTTTCCTCAATAGAAGAATCTTTTTCGTCAAGTTCCTGGTCACGTTCCAAATCCGGGAGGCTGTAAGCTGAATCTTTCCAAGGACGCTTTCCCTGGTTCACCTGCTCATGGCAGTCAATGCAAGTCCCCATATTTGGTTTAACAAATTTTTCACCTATCAGCTTTTCGGCATTTTCATTAGTCCAGGCCTGATAAGTAAAGGAGTCGCTGATTCCCCGCTCGACTACTTTGGCGTGGACGACACCGCTATGACAGGTGATGCAAGGGATTCCCTCTTCAATATGGCCAACATGGTTGACAATAATGTCCCCAGTGGCAGTAACTAGGCGGTTCCTCGAATGGCATTGCTCGCAATTCTCATTACTTACGGCCACTGTCTGGACAACTCGCGTGGACGGTTTGGTAAAATGAGCAGCAACCCTTTTGGCTTCTTCGACTTTATTTATTATCGTATTTTTCCCACCGGGTTTGATATGGCATTGAACGCATTTTATCTGATTATGGGCACTGACCTGGAAAGTTGCATGCTGGGGAGCCATTTCGTGACAGGATGCACAAAATGTTGGGGTTGAGGCATAGCTGAGTGCTCCAAAACCAAATGCAATGAAACAAATCATTGTTATCAAAAAGCCAACCAATAGCTTCCATCTCCGAATAGGATTTTTTCGGGTTTCCTGAACGGCATGCCCATCAATGGAAGCCTCAGTATCCTGGCTTTGACCAGGCCGGGCTTTAATTCTCCTTTTGTAAAAAAACATCGCCATCCCCCCGCTTCTGTTAGTATCTTACCAAAAGCAGCACGGTTGGATGACACATTTCAAAAAGTGTTCACAATTTCCTTCCAAAACGGTGTTTGGCTCCGATTTATGAGGTCGGCTTTCCGTTCCCCTGTTTTACATGGGCAAGGTACTCTTTGAAGGTTGGGCTGTTCGCTCCAGACATCGAAGGCATTGCCGTCCAGGTCACGGAAGACGAAGTTTCTGCCTTGGTGGTCCCGGTATCGATTTCGCCTACCTTGACACCTTTTAAAGGAAGTGGTTGCGAAGGGCTGCGAGTGACTCAACGCCATCGACTTCAAAGGTAACGGAGAAACGCTCGTTGCCTCAAATTATTACTTTTTTAAAAAACCTTCCAATCCCAAAACTTTGCAAACCACTGTTTATTTTGGTTCGACTAAGGGATCCGCTCTCTAGCGGTGGCCGTCTATTCGGGCCTGAATGTATCCATAGTAAGCGCATGTGCCGTTTTTAGCAGGGTCTTTTACCTCGAAGCCGCATTTTTCGTAGAACGGGAAATTATTAGCAGAGGTGTGGGCGAACCAATCCCCGTGCGGGAGTTTTTGAAGGCAGAGGGCGACAAGCTTTTGGCCGATGCCTCTACCTTGGTAGTCTGAATGGACGATAAGGTCCATAATCGTCGCGGCCATGATCTGGTCCGAGATGACGCGGACCATGCCAATCATGTCGTCTTTATCCCAGACAGTGAAAGCCCAAGTCGAGTTTTTGAAAATCAAAGTAAATTTTTCCTTTTGCCAATTGGGCGTGTTCCGGGCCCAGCCGGCATCTTCGAAAAGGGCTTCGACTTTTTCGGCTGGAATACCTTCCGTTCCTTCCCTGATTACGAGGCCGTTAAAGTATTGATACATTTGGATTCCCCCTTTGTCTTAGCCTTAAGATTCGTGATTGGAGAGGAAAATCCTTTTTTAAAAAATTCGATAAAAGGCTTTACCTTGTTTCGCTTTTACCCTCTCATCGATTTTCGTTGGGTTTTCGTAACATTCTACTTGTTGTTGAATAATTTTTGTTTCGGGATATATTTAAGGAAATGTTAACGGTTTGTTCATAATTTGTTCATTTTTGCGAGGTATGATGGTTTTGTGAAAAGCTCCCCTCATACTTTTCATATCCCCCCTCTTTTAATATATAGTCTTAATCCGGCTTTCTGGCCGGATCTTTTTTTATCATCTAAACTTTTCTGACGGGAGAAATGCCATGGGTCAACAACTGATCGTTAACAAGGATGAATTGGTTGCCGATATTGAACTCCTCCGGACTGATTTGATTATAAAAAGCAATCAGCTTGGAATGAATCATCAAGCTACGATCCAGGCCAGCCAGAAACTCGACTACTACATCATCCAATACCAAAGAATGGCTAAAAAAGATTGGTAAAGGAACGTACACATGGCCAGGTAACGGAATGGGATGCTTTTCTCACTATCGTACCTACCGGTGAAAAACTTTAAAATTTCTTAACATTACCTTCATATAACGTTCATAATGGATGGATAGGATGGAAGTATGGAAAGTTACCCCACTTTCCATACTTCCACCCTGTACTAAAGAGAATATCTTTTTTACCGGCCTCGTGCCGGAATTTTTTTTGGTTATATATGCAAGCGCCATCTCGGTTTCTTTGTCCCTGGATGGTCCATGCCAGCCCTAATTTTCCACTTTATTTATGAGTAAGCTGGGAATGTTAAGGTAAGGGGTGATGTTGATGGCGAGGTTGAAGAAGAATCCTTCTGAGGCTGGTGTGAGTGCGGCGAGTGTGAAAGGGAATGCGGGTCCGCATAATATTCGGCATCGGAAGAATAAGGTGAACAGCCAGAACAATCAATTTAAAAAGGATTAAATTTGAGGCGCCCGTCATGGGTGCCTTCTTTATTTTGCGGTGGACTCTCCGAAAAAAAAGCTTAAAATAGAGAAAAAGCGATATGGAGGGGCTGGCGATGGCCGGGAATATTTGCCCGCTTTGCGGGGATGAAAACGGGTGCATGTCGGGGAATACCGAAGCTTGCTGGTGCACGCATGAAGAATTCCCACGGTATTCTTGAATTAATCCCAATTGAGTTTTTGCACAAGGTCTGTATTTGCCGGAAGTGTCTGTTAAAGTTCAAAGAACAAGCTCCGGTTGACTGTTAGAAATTGTTTTTTTGCACAGAGAATGGGCTTGCCTCTCTGTGTTTTTTATAGAGAAACCGCCTTGCGTCACTGCATATTCCTCCCATGTTTGGGGATGTTAACGGATGCGGGATTATTATGTTCAGGAGGTTTTGACTATGCAACAGCAGCAAAATCAAGGTATGCAGAATCAGCAAGGGGTTATGCAGCAGCCGCCAAATGTGTTATCGGGGAAAGATGAGCTGTATTTGACGGATATGCTGACGTGGAATTTGCTTGCGGCAAAGAAGGCTCATTTTTACGCGCAGCATTGCCAGATTGAAGCGATGCGGGCTGAGGCCGAGCGGGTTGGCCAGATGCACCAGCGCCATTATGAGAAAATCCTTGGCCATTTAAGCGCACACGAGAACCAAAATCCGCAGCAGTATATGCAGCAGTAGGAGGAACGGACGATGACCAACAATTCGATTTCAAACCAACCGACGAAAGTTGAGAAAAACCCATCCATGAACGACCGGGATTTTATCAACGATTTGCTGGCGACCGAAAAATACATGACCCACGGCTATGATGTATTTTTGAACGAGGCGAGCCATATGGGCTTGTATAAGGATGTACTCGAAATGTACAACGAGACGCAAAATCTGCAACGCCATTTGTATAATGTGATGTTCCAGGAAGGCTGGTACAAGGTTGAACCGGCCCAGGCGCAATCGCTGCAGAAGAAGTCCCGGCAGTTCTCCGGCTATCGTGATCAGCTCCCTTATGGCGGGAATGTACAATAGGGAAAGGGATGCCCGGATGACATGACCGGGATCTTTTTCCCCAAAAATAGAGCCTCCGAAAAGGGGGCTTTTTCAAATTTGCCGAGAAATATTCGCGCTAATAACAATAACCCTCAACTACTTTAAATCAACGTCATCCCTTTTCAGGAGGACTTCCTCGACAAATTCCTTTACTTTATCACGCTTTGGTATCAGCCTTGATAGCCGGAGGTCGACATCCTTTAAAATGATCAGCAGTTCAATCAAAAGGGCTGATATAATACCAAACGCGATGATGCCACCTATTGGGCCAAGCAGCAACAAAGCCCCGCCGACAAAACTCATCAATACGGCAATTAAAAATAATCTCATGTTTTGCTCCTTTTTAGCGGGCTTCACTTGAATTGCGAATAAAATTAGCCAGAGTTTCTATGACGTGTTCCATCACGGAAAGAGACTGCCTTGTGTTACACGGTACGATTTCAAGGGAGTGGTCGGATTTCGGAATCGTTATGACCGTGACCATCGGATTGGTTTCGATGTCAGCGACTTTGCTTTCGCTAAAATGGTGATCGTTCTCGCCAATGGCGATGAATGCCTGGTGGCGGCAATCCCTTAAAGTTTCTGTAATTTGGTCGTATCTCAGGAGCGGCGTCAACAGCACCATTTTCGCATTTTCATAGCGGTTGTTCCTGATAAACTCATGAATGATTGGAATTGTTCCGAGAGATTTTCCCAAAAAGATAATCGAATCGTACTGCTTTTCCTCAAGAACTTCAGTTAGTACGGGATGGATATCGCTACAGAGAGTATCGTTTATTTCCGAAAGAGAGCGCTTGAACAAAGGCCCGTACTCATAGGAATAGTGGATATGGACCACATCGTACCCATTCTCGAGCATGGCCATGGTGGAATAGTAAAGCAGCGGTTTTTCGTACGTATAGCCTGCGCCTGAAAACATGAAGCGGACTGCCGCTCCTCCATTGTTAATGAAAGTGTAGCTGATTTGGTTTATTGTTCTTTTTTCGGCCTTCATCGGCAGCACCCCTGCAATCCAATTACCTAATTTTACTATTTTAGCACATAGGTGTATACCAATTTTCTCCCAAAAAAGCCACTCCCTACAGGTTAAGGGTGTGGCTTCGTGTTACGATGCTCCTCGTTTAGGCGTTTGATTTCGGCCATAAGTTCCTTCATTCCATCCTTCGCATCCGGATAAAGTGCGTTCCAATGCTTGGCGAGGGCTGGCATGGTCTTAGCGATGTGGGTGTAGAGGGCATACATCTTCACTTTCTCGGTAATGTCCTTGTCTGAGGTGCCGACAAGGAGTTCAGCGTATTTTTCAAGTAAGGCTTCGAACTGCATCGCAAACGTTTTCTGGTCCATTTGAGCATTTGCCCTCCATTTCAAGCTTCCGGCACGGGCACGTTTTACACCGCTTTGCCTTTTCGCCAGTCAAATTGGAAAAACAGCATGTTTGGCGGATTCGGACCATTTCGTCCAGGTCATCCACGTATGTTTTTTCATAGTAAAATTTACTGATTGGATTACGGTTATACTTCCCGAACAGGGACCCTTCCGCTTTTTTGAAAAGAAAGTCCAGGTCGTAGTCGGCATTTGGCACATTTTCAAGTTTTGATTCATACAGCCACATGAGATAGATAGCCGTGTTTTCCCACAGAATCAATTTTGAAAGGCCGGTCGTTTTGGCAAGCCTTTCGATGATCGGGTTGATGTGGCCGGCGAACAGCTCGGAAACCCCTTCTCGTAAGAGGGTTTGGCGGTCTGCTTTGGTAAATTCCTCTGTTTGCTTGTTTTCCAAGAAAAACTTCGGAAGCCATTTCGGTTCAGCTGAAGGCGGTTCGAAATAAATGTTTTCCGGACGTATATCAAGTTTTTTGTTCCAGGCCGTTATTGTGTAAAGGGCGACGACAGCTAGAAACGCATACCGTTTCATAAAAACTGAAGCGGCAACTTTATCGGAGTCCGTTTGGAATGTATCCTTAAGCCGCTCGATCAACGAATGCATTTCAGCTGGATCCAGCATCGCTTTAACGGAAATCATCCCTTCCATTGGCTCATCCGAAAAACGGAAATCCTTCAAAACTTCCTTCTCTATATCCGTCAATTTACCTACTTTGAACTCCAAATCCACACAACCCCCTTCTCTAAAAAGTATGAGCAAACATCAAGGGGCCTGGCACCGTTGTTGGGATGCCAGGAGATGTTAGAAATCTTCTTTTAGTGACCGAAAGACCCCCTGACCACCGCTGTTCGGACTTTAAATTGTCTTTTAAACGACCGAAAGACTGGCTGGCCACTGCTGTTCGAGCTTTAAAATTTCTTAGCCATTAACAGCAACGGCACTTTTTAGAATACAGCGGCCTTTCCCATATGGGATACAGAGCGGGGTGCCGAAGAGCGGGTCCATTGTGACCTCGCATTCCATACCGAAAACATTTTTGACGAGTGAGCAGTTGATGACGACTTCTGGACGGCCTTGCGCATATATTTGTTTGTTCTTGATGGCGACAATGTTATGTGCGTACCGGCAGGCGAGGTTGAGGTCGTGGAGGACCATGACGATTGTCCGGTTTTCACGCTCATTCAATTCGTAAAGCAAATCAAGAATTTCAATTTGATGGGTCATGTCCAGGTAAGTTGTTGGCTCATCAAGAAGCAGGATATCGGTATCCTGCGCCAATGTCATCGCAATCCAGGCGCGCTGCCTCTGCCCGCCGGACAAAGAATCGACAGGACGGTCCTTTAGTTCCTCAAGGCCGGTCGCCTTCAGCGCATCGTTCACCTTTTGTTCGTCTTCTTCGGACCATTGCCTTAGCCAAGATTGATACGGATACCGTCCCTGTTTTACAAGCTGGAGGACAGTCAGCCCTTCAGGAGCAACAGGCGTCTGCGGGAGGATGGCCATATTTTTGGCGACTTCCCTTGTCGATAGCTTTGAAATGGCCTTTCCCTCAAGCAGGACTGTGCCTGACTTTGGTTTCAGCAGGCGCGCAATTGAGCGAAGAAGGGTCGATTTCCCGCAGCCATTCCCTCCGATAAAAACCGTTATTTCACCTTTGGGAATTTTCAGGTCAAGTTCTTCGATGATCAATGTATCTCCGTAGGAAAGGGACAGTTCTTTCGTTTCAATCGCTTGCGTCATTTCAGACAGCTCCTTTACACGTTATCACGTTTTGTTCAAATGGCTTATACGATGTCTATATCATCCGAGAACGTTTTTATCTTTCGCAAAATCGGTTTGTTTTTAATATGACCAAGTTGCTTTATTTAGAATTTCTTCTCTCCAATTATTCAGCCTTACTTTTATTGGTTCCTTGTTTTAAAAAGTAGATAGATGAAGTAGGGCGCTCCGATGCCTGCGGTGAATACGCCGGCTGGTACTTCGAGCGGCGAGAACATGGTCCTTCCTATAAGGTCCGCGGCCATGACGAGGATTCCACCCAGTATGGCTGAAACCGGTAGCAGCGCCCCGAAGGAAGAACCGACGAGCCTGCGCGCCATGTGCGGAGCCATGAGGCCAACGAAGCCGATGCCGCCCGCGAATGCAACGGACGTTCCGATTAATCCAGTCGAAATTGCGAGCAGGGCAAAGCGTTGTTTTTGTACACGTGAACCCAGCCCCGTAGCGACATCATCCCCAAGCTCCTGAATGTTCAAGTTCCTGGCAGCAATGATAGCTAGTACTATTAATATGATTGTGGCCGGCAAGGCGATTGAAACGTTCGCCCACGTTGAGCCATAGACAGTTCCTGTTATCCAAATATTCGCCTGGCTTGCCTGAAAAATCGGTCCTAGGATCATCATCATCGTAGTTAAAGCTTTCATTAAGGCCATTAGCCCAATCCCAATCAGGACAAGGCGAATTGGCGAAACTCCATTTTTCCAGGCAAGAATGTAAACAAGGAATGCGGCAACCGCTGCGCCTATAAATGCGGCGACCGGAAGCCAGGCGATGCTGACGGTCAGAGCGTTGCTTCTGTCACTAAATATGGCGAGAAAGCCGACGACCGCGACCGATGCGCCGCCAGTAATGCCCAGGATATCAGGCGATGCGAGCGGGTTGCGGATCATCCCCTGCAGGATGCCTCCAGCCACGGCAAGCCCCATGCCGACCGTAAGCGCGATAATAATGCGCGGAAGCCGGAACGATTTAACGATCAACTGATCCATTTCGGTTCCGCCGCCAAAAAATACTTGGAGGACGGTGAGAGGGCTAATTTTCATTTCCCCCATCGCCGTACTCCCTACAAAAAGGGCAAAGGCGGCTAGGGCTAGCCCAAAAAAGACAAACAGTGCTTTTTTATCGAGAAGGAAGGAAATCCTTCCTTTTAAAAATCGAGTGCTTTTGAATTGGCTCATCGGCTGTTAAACCCCCTTCTCGCAATATAAATGAAAAATGGGGTGCCGATGATCGCTGTTGTGACGCCGACCGGTACTTCCTGTGGCATAAGCAGGTAACGGGAGGCGATATCCGCTGCCAATAAAAGCATGGCTCCAAGGAGCGCCGCATACGGGATGACCCAGCGGTGATCGATGCCGACAATCGAACGGGTTACATGCGGGATGACGATACCGATAAACCCAATAGGGCCGGCTACCGCGACTGCCCCGCCGGCGAGAAGGATGACAAGGATCCCGATGCCAATTTTAACAAAGGCGGTGTTTAGCCCAAGGCCTTTCGCCACGTCCTCGCCCATTGACAGGACATTCATTTTCGAAGCGATGAGCAGCGACCCAATCCAGCCAATTGCCAGGTAAGGAAGTACGGCAACGAGGTTATCCAGCTCCCGTCCGGCGACGGACCCCGCGAGCCAGAATAGCACCTGCTCAAGGGCCGCTTCATTCAGGACGAGCAAGCCTTGGGTAAAACTGGCGAACATCGCAGAAAGCGCGGCGCCAGCAAGAGTCAGTTTCATTGGGGTAAGCCCTTCGCGGCCAAATGATCCGACTGCGTAAACGCCGATTGCTGCAGCAGCTGCCCCGAAAAACGAGAGCCATGTGAAAGCCTGGATGCTGTCCACTTTAAGGAGCGTGACAGCGATAACCACCATCATCCCGGCACCCGCATTTACGCCGAAAATATCTGGCGATGCGAGCGGGTTTTTTGTCAATGTCTGGAGGAGGACCCCCGACACAGCAAGGCTCGCTCCGACAGCTGCGGCGATGAACGCGCGTGGCAGGCGGACCGATTCTATAATTAAATGTTCATTCGATCCGTTAAAGTTGGTGAATGTTTCGATGGCCATTTTAATTGTTGTGTCCGTATAGCCAAACACAATGCTAGCCACCATCAGGGCAAGCATCAATAAGATGGCCCCGAAAAGGCCTATCCACTTTAAACCTGTATTCTTTAGGAAAACCATAATAGTGAAAACCTTTCCCACTTTTACATGATTGACTAGTTATATATCTAGTCTAAAGCGGCTCGGAGAGAGTGTCAATGATTCTGAGAATCATTTTCAGTTGGTTTTCCCTCTTTTCACCGATTTGTCAAACTGCTGATAGGACTTGTGTGCCAGGACCATCTGGACGCTTTTTGTATGCCTGGGCTTACTTGCACCTTCGTTACCGCTCAGGTAGTTCCTCTTCTTTTCAGGTTTTTGCCTGTTCACATTTCCGCCAATTACTTGAGAATTATTTTCAATTAAATCATTGACATGTTCATTTTATCATTTTATGATGATGGTGGAATTGAAAATGATTATCATTAACATTTATCAGGAGGCACGACAAACATGAGAAAGATGAAAAGCATATTCTCACTGATGGCGATTTTCGCGGTGCTATTATTGGCTGCTTGCGGAGGAAATGAAAAGGACAACTCGGCAGACAAGGATAAATCCAAGACTGAGGAAGATCAAAGCTATACAATTGAACACGCAATGGGTACCACCACGCTTAAAAATACTCCCGAGCGCGTCGTTATTTTAACAAACGAAGGTACTGAAGCATTGCTTGCCCTGGGCATTAAACCGGTTGGCGCTGTTCAATCGTGGACAGGCGACCCTTGGTACGACCACATCAAGGATGACATGAAGGATGCAAAGGTTGTTGGCGTTGAGAGCCAGGTCAATGTTGAAGCAGTTGCGGCTCTGAAGCCGGATTTGATTATCGGCAACAAAATGCGCCAGGAAGAAATTTATGAACAACTGAACGCAATTGCTCCTACAGTATTTGCCGAAACGCTGCGGGGCGACTGGAAACAAAACTTCGAGTTATATGCGAAAGCTGTCAATAAAGAAGAAAAAGGTAAAGAAGTACTTGCCGATTATGGCAAGCGCATCGAAGACTTGAAAGGCAAGCTTGGCGAAAAGCTTAGCATGAAGGTTTCAATGGTCCGTTTCATGGCTGGCGATGTCCGGATTTACCATAAGGACACATTCTCCGGTGTAATTCTTGAGGAACTCGGCTTTGCCCGTCCGGAAAGCCAGGACGTGGACGATTTTGCCGAAAAGAACGTAACAAAGGAGCGCATTCCGGCGATGGATGGCGACATCCTCTTCTACTTCACATATGAAGAAGGCGACGGCAAGGCGTCCCAGGTTGAAAAGCAATGGATTGAAGACCCTCTGTTCAAAAATCTGGAAGTTTCCAAGAAGGGCAATGTCCATAAAGTCAGCGACACAATCTGGAACACAGCCGGCGGTGTTATTGCTGCAAACCTGATGCTAGACGATATTGAAAAGATTTTCGCGGAATAATTTCAGCGGAACATGCGTATAGGCTCCCTTGCATGACAGCTCTATCTCCCCTATATAACCTTTTGCACCTGCTTATGCGGGTGCTTTTTTTTGTATAGGTGCCTAAACCCACTTGGACGTATTTGCTCTATTATGGTGCTTGCACCTTTTTGAAACTTTCCCTATTTTTCATATTTGTGGTTTTTTTGGGGATGCTATCTGTGTTGATTTTGTGGAGGTGTAAGCGATGGGGCGGAAGACTGGAGTGGAAGTGCCGCTTCCGGAGATTATTTTGCAGTCGAATGATTTTGTACAGCAGGAATATTCGAATCGGAAGACGGGAGTTAAGTTCCATTTATCATTTTTTTCTACTCTAGTGGATGAAAAAATTGTCCAAAGGGATATTCTTCCCTACCTGTTGGAACGGCACTTCGAATTTATCGATGATGTGACGGCATTGGTGCCTATTACTGGAATAGAGATTTTAGACAAACCGGATAAGCTCGAGGAAAAGGTGCTAAGGGGCTATCTTCTTTTGACTGTAGGGACAGACCCGGGGAAGTTCGCCATTTTTGAAACGAAGGAGGCCAATGTCCGCGCTATCTCTCCGCCCGAGGTCGAATTCAGCGTCATCGGGCCAAAGGAAGCGTTTGTGGAGTCGATTGTGGTAAATACAAACTTGATTAGGAAGCGTCTTCCAATTAAGGAACTCGTATCTGAAGAGATCACGGTCGGCTCGCTGACGAAAACGAAGGTTGCGGTTTTTCATATCAAGGGCATTACCGACCCGGACAATGTAAAAACAATTACGGATCGGATAAAGGCAATCGATTTTGATGCGGTTATCGACAGTTCCTACATCGTGCAGCTGATTTCCGATAATAGGAATTCCCCTTTCCCACAGCTGCTCGATACGGAGCGGCCAGATCGGGTGGCTGCCATTCTTGCGGAAGGAAAAGTCGCGGTTCTAGTCGATGGATCACCGCATGCGTTAATTGGGCCCACAACGCTGAGCGAGTTTTTTAGTTCGTTTGACGATTATTTCCTAAATTGGGTGTTATCTTCCTTTATCAGACTCATCCGTTTTTTTTCAATCGCGTTTTCGGTACTAATCACTCCCGTATATGTGGCGGTCCTTACGTATCATTACGAACTGATCCCAAAGGATCTGCTTACTACACTTGTCAGTTCGAGGAGAGTGATCCCGTTTCCTCCAATCCTTGAGGCACTCTTCCTTGAATTGACAATTGAACTGCTCCGAGAGGCCGGTGCCCGTCTTCCGACAAAGGTTGGCCAAACAATCGGTATTGTAGGAGGTATCGTCATTGGGACAGCCTCGGTCGAAGCCGGTCTGACGAGCAACGTCCTGCTCATTTTTGTGGCACTCGCAGGGCTAGCCTCATTTACTACTCCCGTTTACAAAATGGGGAATACGATTCGGTTGCTGCGCTTTCCATTTTTGCTGTTTGCTGCGCTATGGGGATTGCTGGGCATTGTCTTCTGCTTTTGCATTTTACTAACGCATTTAATTAGGTTAACTTCCATGAACAGGCCGTTTCTTCACCCCTTATATCCGCCTCGGCTGGCCGATAACAAGGATGTTCTCATCCGATTCCCGTTCTCAGCCGTTAGTACCAGGCCGATGTTTTTGCGTACGAAAAATCCATTCCGATTCAATCCGAAAAATATGAGGAAGCTAAAGGAAATGAAAGACATTGACGACTAAAAAGGGGTGGATGGAATGTCTGAGATGGTTCCGGATAAGGTTAAAGTTTCCCCATTTCTCGTTTTCTTCATCATTCACGGAATGCAATTCGGTGTTGGGGTCCTCGGCTTCCAGCGTATCATCGCCAAGCATGCCGGCTATGATGCATGGATTGCGGTATTAATCGCCGGTCTTGCAATCCATCCTTTAGTTTGGATGGTTTATAAAATGGCGGGAATTGCTGGCGGGGATATTGTCTCCATTCATGAGTTTACTTTTGGCAAGTTGCTAGGAAAATTAATCAGCCTTCCGTTGATACTTTATTTCACATTAACTGCCATTATACCGCTTAGGAGCTTCATCCAAATTGTCCAGGTTTGGATGTTCCCCGGCCTTAGTACATTCTGGTTTGGGCTTGCATTTCTCCTGCTGGTCATTTACGTCATTCAAGGCGGGTTCAGGACGATTACTGGGATCGTTTTTTTCGGGGTTTTTTTCACCTTTTACTTGTTGTTCGTGTTTTTGTACACGATTCCTTATTCCGACTACTCGGATTTGCTGCCTATTTTCAACCATTCATTTAAGGATTTAGGGCTAGCGGCGTTGTACATGTCATTCACCTATCTAGGCTGGGAAAGTCTGCTTGTTTTGTATCCTTTTATTAAAAATCCCCAGTCCTCGCATAAGTGGGCGCAGCGTGGGATCTTGTTTACAACGATTCAATATGTTTTCATCGCCGTCATTTCATTTGGCTATTATTCGGAAGGCCAACTGCAACGGACAATTTGGGCAACGCTCTCAATGTTTAAAATTGTGGAAATGCCTTTTATCGAGCGGTTTGAATATATCGGAATTGCGACCTGGGCACTAAACGTCCTTCCGATTGTTTGCCTTGGCTTATGGGCCGCCTCACGAATCCTAAAACGCACTTACAATATAAAACAAAAATACAGCGTTTATTTTCTTGCAGTAGTAGCCCTTATCTGTATAACCCTTATTCAATCCCGGGAACAGGAGGCTGCGTTAACTACTTTCTTAGGAAGAGCGGGGTTCGTTCTAGGTTTCGGTTATTTACCCCTCCTTTTTATTGCAGTTCTTATCGCTAGGAAGGTGAAAGGCAATGAAAAAAAATAGGTGGTATTACCTCCAGATTGTGCTCTGCTCCTTGCTTCTTTTGGGTGGATGCGTACAAACGGAAATTATTGACGATGTCCGGCTTGTCACAGGCATCGGCTTTGATAAGGGTGAAGGGGATAAGGTAATCGGGACCGCTTTGATTCCGTTCTTTTTGCCTGACCAAACAGTAGAAAATAACACCCTGACTACCTCAGCTTCGCCAACGAGGGATCTTTTTAACAGCTTTCAGCAGATGTCTCCCGATCCGGTTGTAACGGGTTCTGTGGAGATAGTTCTTTTTGGGATGGATTTTGCAAAAGAAGGAATTTATCAAGTCCTTGACTCCCTTCAACGCGACCCTGGCGTCGGAACAAAAACTTATTTGGCAGTCGTTGATGGAAAGGCCCAGGAAATACTTGAAGGAGATTTCGGAAAGCAGGGAAACGCCTCCTTTATTGCTGATATGCTGGAACATAATATCAAGACAAGAGACTTGCCAAAAACAAATATGCACCTGTTTATGTCTGATTATTATCAAACAGGAAAAACCGCGTACCTTCCCCTTATCAAAAAAAAGGACGACAAAGCCGTCCAGCTTAACGGGATTGCCCTTTTTAAAGATGGAAAGGTTGTTGATAAAGTTCCCCGAAATGACATGTTCTTTTTCAAGATAATGACCGGGGATTATGGGGAGGCGAGCCAAAGGGTAGTTCTTGGTAAAAATAAGGCCATGGTTGAAAGTATAAGAACAAAATTTAAGAAGAAGCTGGTCCGCCGCAATCCTTATGAAATCGATGTGCACATTAAGGTGAAAGGGTTCCTTCCTCAGTATACAGGGCATCACCTTGACCAAAAAATCATTAATGAAGTTGAGCGCGCCTTGGAAAACCAAATACGATCTTACTCCGGGAAACTAGTAAAACAATTTCAGAAAAAAGACGTAGACCCATTCGGCTTCGGGCACTTCGTTAAATCAAAAACCCGCGGCTTCAGCTATAAAAAGTGGAAACAAACAGACTACAGAAACCTCAAAGTGAACATAATGCCCAGTGTCTCCATCGTCGAAAGCGGTGTTATCCAATAAAAATGGTGCCAGGCAACCGGGACATTTTGTCCGCCAGGATGCCAAGCACCGATAGTTTGGAGTCGAATTGTGCACTTCGACCAAAAGGGTGGCCGGGAAACGGGCCACCTATTCTTTGGTTGAGAACATGTATTTTTTATAGTGATAGCGGATGGAGAAGATGAGTGCGATGGCGAGCATGTTGCCCATGAGGGAGCTGCCTCCGTATGAGACAAATGGCAATGGAATGCCTGTAATGGGCAAAAGTCCGATGGTCATACCGATGTTCTGGAAGACATGGAAGGTGATCATCGAAATAACGCCGACGCACAGGTACGTATAGTAGTTATTCTTCGTTTCCATCCCTACCTTGGTAATGTGGTAAATCAGCAAAAAGAACAGTGAGATGAGAATGCTCGCGCCCACGAAGCCAAATTGCTCACCGACGACAGCGAAAATGAAATCCGTATGGCTTTCCGGCAGGTAGACCTGCAGCTTCCCGAAGCCTTTCCCCTCCGTTTGCCCCGAACCAATTGCAAGCAACGATCGTGTTAACTGGAACCCGGTCGAGCTTTGGTAATTGTACGGATCGAGCCACGAATAAATCCTTCCGAACTGGTAGGGCTGGACCCCGAGGTATTTCTCAAGAAGCTCCGGCTTCCAGAGGACAAAGTATAAAATCGCCGCTGCAAGCGACAGGCCCCCGGCAAAAATTGGGACGAGCAGTTTCCATGTAATGCCTGCAATAAAAATCATTCCAACCAGGATGGCGATGAACACGAGCGATGTGCCTAGATCGGGCTGCTGCATGACGAGCACGAGCGGCACAAATGTCACAGCGGCCAATTTTACCAAAAGGATAAAGTCAGTTCCAATCGTTTTGACCGGATATTTCTGGTGGTGGTCCCAAATGAGCTTCGATAACGCAAGGATAATAAACACTTTTATAAATTCTGAAGGCTGGAGAGATCCGATTCCCGGAACCTTAAACCACGATTTCGCTCCGTTGATGCGGGGGGCGATCGAATCGGGTGCAATAATAAGGAGTACAAGCAGGAAAAGCCCGAAGCCATAGGCATACCAGGTTATTTTTTTCAGTTGGTCGGAGTCAAGCGAGATAACGGCTGCAATGATGCCGCTGCCAACTGCGTACCAGAGGATTTGCTTCACGAGGAAATTTCCTTCGTACTGGCCGGAGCTTTGCGCGCTATAGATGGCGATACAGCTTGCGAGGAATAGCAACAGCAGGATAAGTGCAAGATTATAGTCAATTTTCGATGTGTTTTTCATTTTGGCGGTGATCTCCTTCGTCCCTTCCAGTGTGGAACGGCAAGGGGTTTTTGTGTGCGGTAATCGTCTATATGCCCGCTGGCAATTACTGATGGCGCCGGGCTCGTCCCAAAAGCATTCATCTTTTTAAGCGTGGCAGTTTTTCACAAAAGCTCTAGCGAGAATGGAATAAATGTCAAATGAAACTCAAGTAAAATCGGTTAGGCTACAATACTTCATTATATTTTTTTCAGAAGGAAATCTCAACATAAAAGCGGTTCAAGGTAAAATTTGGCCCTTGCCATCAACCTATCAAATCCACTACCCTATTCCTCCAATAGCACCTTCTCAAACTAAGCGTGATTAGCTTCAGGTTCTTGCGTGTTGCCTTTCCGTATTGTTGGCATTACAGCTTTTACAAACAAGCTATGATTAGGTGCAGTAACGTGTATTTTTCCTTGACGGCTACCCAAAATGGCAACTAAAATGAGATGATGGTGCTGGAAATTTCTGTTTAGTTTCCCCGAAATACAGGGATTCACCCAGGGCTATAAGATTGATTGTTCGCATACATATAATGGACAGGTTGCTTTCCCCAGGCCGGAATGTGCGCCAATTTAAGCCCTATGTATTGCATCGTTCCACCCATGGACGGTATTCAGGAAATTTGGAGGTACGCGATGTTAACGAAAATTGAAGCATTTATTCTGGGGCTGATTCAGGGTTTGACCGAATTTTTGCCGATCAGCTCAACTGGCCATCTCTATCTGGGCCGTAACTTGTTTGGCTTGCAGGAAGCCGGGCTGCTGCTTGACACGATGCTCCACGTTGGGACACTCGTGGCGGTGTTTGTTTTTTACAGGCACGAATTTTTAAAAATCATCCGTAATCCATTTGGCAAACTCACATGGCTGCTGGTTGTTGGAACGATTCCCGCAGTGGTTGTTGGCCTCTTGTTGAAGGATTATATTGATGAAATTTCAAAAACAGGCTCAACGATTGGATGGGAATTCCTCATTACCGGACTGTTTCTATGGATGGCCGATTCAATTAAAAACGGCCACAAAAAAATGGAGGACATCTCCTACAAAGATTCCTTTATTATAGGGGTCTTCCAGGCAGCCGCAATTATGCCTGCAATTTCACGTTCGGGCTTTACAATTGTCGCCGCGCTTTGGCGAAAGCTTGACCGGGAAACGGCAGCCTATTTCTCGTTTCTCCTATCGACACCGGCGATTGTTGGAGCGGTCGTCCTGCAATCCTTCGATCTTATGGAAGGCGGCGCCGAAACGATTTCCCTATCCGCGCTTATCGTGGGTATCATTTCTTCAGCCATTTTCGGCTATATCGCGGTACGGTGGATGATTGGCTACCTGAAAAACCACTCCCTGAAACCATTCGCGATTTACGTGTGGGCTTTGGGCGTAGCCGTCTTGTTCTTTCAATTTACAGGTAAATTTTAATTTCAAAGCTGAACACCCGTCCAGTGCCTGGGCGAGTGTTTTTTTAAAGAACAGACTGAAGAGTTACATATGAAGAGAAATATGTTCTTAATAAAACACGAGAAAAAGGACCGGAAACGCCCAGTCCTCTTCTTATTCGCCTTCCATCACTGCTCGAGGAACCTCTTTGCTCCGACGTATCGGTCTTTCCAATACGTTGTATCCAATGATTGGATGGAGACTCCTTTTGAAGGTGTAACGGTGATGAATTTATTTTTGCCAAGATAGATTCCTACAGAAGATACGTCTTTGCCATTCGTATTAAAGAAGACAAGATCGCCTTCTTTAAGATTTTTTGTGGCAATTGTTTTTCCGGCTTTGTATTGGTCTTTTGAAGTGCGTGGGAGGCTGATTTTTGCGGCCGATTTTTTATAAACGAACTGAGTGTAGCCTGAAGCATCAAAGCCTTTTGTTGCTGTACCGCCCCATTTGTAGGGTGAGCCAATATAGCGTTTAGCCTCTTCTGTTACCTCTTGCCCCCAGGAAACAGATGCCTCCGCCTTTTTCCCAAACGATGCAAATACCATTGATAGTGCCAGTGCCAGAACCAATCCTAATAAAATAAAGCTTTTTGTAAATTGAATGCGAATAGCCATGTTCATTAACCCCCAATTTTAATGTTTTGTTCGTTACGACACTATAGTCGAGGGGAAGGCTAGTATAGTTTCGGTTTTTCCAAATGAAGTCCTCGACATTAAAATTGCCCTGGAACGACAAATTTCCCAGGAAATAGCGTAATTTGCTTGAGGGAAATAGTCCTAACGGCTGGAAAAACATAAATGAAGCTAATCTAAAGGACAAATCTTCTAATGGTAAGCTCCAAAAACAACAAAAGGCTTAGAAGATAAATCCTTCTTAAGCCTCTTACTCACAAATTAGTATCCAGTTTACCACAAAGTTTCTAACCTTTATTCTGTTGCCATATTCCCTCTTGCCATTTCACGTGCGGCTTCGGCTGCGCGTTCTTTTGCCGCGGCCATGATGGCAGGAACTTCTTTCGGAAAATGGTCGACACCTTCCGCGTAAACTGTCGGAAGGACTTCCATCCCTAGGAAACGAAGTGCGGTCGTCAAGTACTGGTCGCCAAAATTGAAATCCTTAAGTGGCCCCTCGGAGTAAATCCCGCCGCGCGTCTGCAGGTGGATAGCCTTTCTGCCAGTAAGCAGCCCATGCCGGTTGCCGGGGTCTGGGTCAAACGTCTTGCCGGCGATGAATAGGTTATCCATGAACGCTTTTAATATTGCCGGCGAGCCAAGGTTCCAGATTGGGGATACAAACACATAATAATCATTGTCGATAAAACGGTCGGCGAGCGCGTGCATCTCGGTGATCTGCTTCCTCTCCCCTTCGCTTAGGTCCTCCATCTTCTTCCCCATGAAGCTCAGTTTCGCCCGTGCATACAACATATCCATATCAATGATTGGGATATCCATATCGTAAAGGTGCATATGTGTTATTTCAACATCAGGCTGCTCTTGCTTAAAGGCATCAAGAAACGCCTCGCCAAGCTGCATTCCTTTAGAAATTTTACTGTCGGTCTTTGGTGTCGCGGTTACGTAAAGAAGCTTTGCCATGAACATCCCTTCCTTATATAAAAAATTCACTCTCTTCAATAGTACAGTAAAACTCATCTGTGAGGGGTTGAACAATCGATGGCGTTTATGGAGATTATGTGACTGGCATATCAAAATCTTGGCCAACCTCCCTCTGTTCTGTTGCCAAAAACCAAATAAGACTAAACAAAACTTAACTAAACTAAATAAAAATTAACAAAACGTAACAAAAATCACTTCCCCAAGCATTGGAAATCGTTTACTATGAAACTATCAGACAATTTGAAACGCCTCTTAGAAGCGGCAAGACTATTGAAACAGTTTTGGAGCAAAGCATCACATCCAAACTAATTCAAATCTTTTAAAATGTTAGGATCATGAATGCCATATACCTATTTAATGCTCCGGCACAAACATTACATGCCATCTTAATACAAAAAGGAGGCTCTTTCGTGGAATTGAAAGCGTATACGCCTGATGAGGTAGCCCGAATTTTCCAGATTTCCAAACACACGGTTTACGAGATGATCAAACGCGGTGAGCTTCAAGCGTTCAAAATCGGCAATAAAATGCGCATTGAGCACGATGAAATTGAGCGCTACAAGGGCAGCATGAAAGCGCCGGCCCGAAAGCCAGCCCCCGAACAGCCTCAGCAGCCCGCGGCAAGCAAGCAATTCCAGGCACGCCTAGCTGGAAGCCACGATTTCCTCGTCGAGCATCTCGTCAAGGAGACGGCCTCGGCCCAAGGACTGCAAATTCAGCCAACGTATATCGGCAGCCTTGAAGGCCTGATGATGCTGTACCGAGGCCAGGCCGACATAGCAGCGATGCACCTATTGGATCCAGCCTCGCAGCAATACAATTTGCCGTTCATCCACCAGCTGTTCGTCTATGAAACAATCAGCGTCATGCGGCTCGCTTCCAGGGAGCAGGGCTTTATCGTCGCAAAGGGAAATCCAAAGGGCATACGAGGATTCAGCGACCTTGCCCGGACGGATATCCGTTTCATCAACCGGCAAAAGGGCTCCGGAACCCGGTTTCTGCTCGACTCGAAGCTTCTTGCGAACGGGATTGCCCCGGCCGACATCAACGGTTATGAGAATGAGGAATGGACACATCTTTCGACGGCCTCCCACATCAGCAGGGGCGCCGCGGATGCCGCATTCGGAATCCGTTCAGCCGCATCCCATCTAGGCCTTGACTTCATTCCCGTCGCAAAGGAGCAGTTCGACCTTGTGTTCCGCTGGACGGATGAAAACCGGGAAACACTAAGGAAATTGGCTTCATTTTTACAATCGGAAGAATTCAAAACGAGCCTTTCAAACCTCGAAGGCTACGACATAAGCGAGCTCGGGAAAATGATTTACGAAACTACCCAACCGGAGGCAACTTTAAATGTTTAAAAATCGCTATCTATCAATATTAATTATCGCTTTCCTCCTTCTGTTATCCGCTTGCTCAAGCTCTGGAACATCGGCAGAAAAGAAATCGGCTGATAAGGAAAAAGCGGCAGAACCGCCTCAAGATGTCATTCTTGCCACTACGACGAGCACCCAGGACAGCGGGCTCCTCGATGTGCTCATTCCTGTATTTGAAGAAAAGTATAACGCAAACGTAAAAACAATTGCGGTCGGTACTGGTCAGGCGCTTGAAATGGGCACGAAAGGCGAAGCGGATGTCCTGCTCGTACATGCCCCTGAAGCCGAGCAGGCCATAGTTGACGCCGGTGATGCGGTTAACCGGAAGCGCATCATGTACAATGACTTCATCGTCGTAGGCCCAACTAGCGATCCGGCTGGAATCAAAGGCCTGCCAACGAAGGAAGCATTCAAAAAGCTTACTGAATCAAAAGCCGTTTTCGTATCCCGCGGCGACGATTCAGGTACGCATAAAAAAGAACTCGGCATCTGGAAAGCCATTTCCGCAACACCTGAAGGCGACAATTATATTGAAAGTGGCCAGGGAATGGGGCCGACCCTTCAAATCGCCTCCGAAAAACAGGGTTACACCCTAACTGACCGGGCGACCTACCTTGCCCAGGAAAAAAATCTGCAAGATTTCCAAATTATCGTAGAGGGTGATCCTGACCTGCAAAACATCTACCACGTCATGCAGGTTAATCCTGAGAAACACACGAAGGTCAATGCCAAGGGCGGCGAGCAGTTCGTCGAGTTCATGGTCGACAGTAAAACCCAGGATATGATCGAAGAGTTTGGAAAAGACGAATACGGCCAGTCGCTGTTCTTCAAGTATACAGAGTAGTTGGCCACTAATTCGCTTACTAAAAACTGCTTCCCGGTTAAGTGTCCGCGGGGCGAATCCTAGCAGTAGCAAACAGGATTTTCCCTTCCTGTTTCTATAGAGTTCCCTTTTATCTGCCCCCGTTTTCGCCAAGGACGGGGGCAACCCTATTTAGTCCTTGATCGTTTTATAGTTTAATAGAATTACAACGTAGGAATCGGCGTTTTTGAAAAATGGCACTCTATTCATTTGGCTGTTGATTTCTACTTAGGGAACAAGCCTAAAACAGGAACGCCCGACTAAAATAACCACTAGCTGGGAAATTGGCTGCAAATTTAGACACTTAAACTAATGACCATAAACACCTCTACCATACATGAAAGGCCTGTCTGCGATGGATTTGATAGTTGATGGATTTTTAAAAGCAATAGAGATGATCTTGTCTGGAGACAGGGAAATCTTCGACATAACGCTGTTGACACTCCGGGTATGCTTCCTGTCAATCCTTGTCAGCACGCTTATCGGCATACCGTTTGGAATGCTCATCGGGCTCGCCCGGTTTCCGGGGCGTAGCCTCTTGATGGTGTTCATCAACATCGGGATGGGGCTGCCGCCAGTAGTCGCGGGCCTGACGATCACAATTATGCTCTGGCGTTCCGGACCTCTTGGAGACCTGTCGCTCCTTTATACGCCGACCGCTATCGTGCTGGCACAGATCCTCGTGTCACTGCCAATCGTCACCGGGCTGACGGCATCGGCGTTCCAGGCGCTTGACCCGAAACTACTTTTACAAATAAAAGCCCTTGGCGCGACGAGAGCGCAATCGCTTTGGCTACTGCTTAAAGAAGCAAAAATCGCCATCCTTGCCGCTGTCATGGCCGGTTTTGGCCGCGTAATTGCCGAAGTCGGCGCCGCGATGATGGTCGGCGGAAACATCAAGGGCGACACGCGTATCCTAACAACATCCATCGTCATGGAAGTTTCGAAAGGGAACTTCGACGTCGCCATCGCCCTTTCATTCATCTTGATGACCCTGGCATTCCTGATCACGTTTTTCCTGACAACACTCCAGCAAAGGAAGCGGCCGCTATGAACCCATACCTTCACTTTCATGGTATCAAGCATTTTTTTGGAAAAAGAAAAGTCCTCGACATCCCTGATTTTTCAATCCTAGGCGGTGAGTTTCTCGGTGTAATGGGGCCAAATGGCGCCGGAAAAAGTACATTTTTAAAAATTGCATCCTTCCTTGAAGCGCCAGCGGAAGGTACTATTTCGTACAAGGGCGAGGCCGTTCCTGATAACGGCGCGCCTCTTGATCTGCGCCGGAAATTTTCAATCGCGCTTCAGCAGCCCCTTCTGCTCGATACGACCGTGATGCAAAACATAGCAGTCGGCCTGAAGCTACGCAAAGTTCCGCGGGCTGAAATTTGGCGGCGCGCCGAAATGTGGATGGACCGGTTCCAAATCAGCCACCTTGCCCGGAAAAATGCCCGCTTTTTGTCTGGCGGCGAGGCACAGCGTGTGTCGCTTGCACGGGCTATGATTATTGAGCCGGAAATTTTGTTTTTGGACGAGCCGTTCTCCGCACTCGATTTTCCTACAAAAATCAAGCTAATGGAGGATTTCCGTGAAATTTTCGCAGGGTCTGGCACCACCGCGATGTTCGTCAGCCACGACCTTATGGAAGTGAAACTATTGACGGGCAGGCTTGCAATTATGGTTAACGGCGAAATCAAGCAGTCGGGCCCAACCTTGGATGTATTGGCTGAGCCAAATGAAGCGGCTGCTGATTTCCTTCAGGTTTGGAAGAGATATAGTGTGTAAAGCGGCATTGGGGCCGGGGCTTTCGGCGACCGGGTTTTGCCACTTCTCACTGTGGTTGGACGAGTTCAGCCCGTTCATCCACATGTGGATAATTATGATATTGTGGATACCACCACTTGATATGGGGTGGTATTTTTGCATTTCCTGGGGATAACTGGTATTTGGCTGTGGAATTGTGGACATGTAAGGTTCTGAATGGGGATAAGTGGCTGGAACCTGACACTTTGGGCAGCCTTTTAAAATTTGGATTATTGGCATGTGGATAACAATCGAGCCTGGTTTTGCTTTGGCGGACGGAAGGATGGGGAAATCGTCCACCTGGGGAAGCTATCAGATTAAACAACGATTGAACTTGGCCACATGGCCGAGATATTCAACCCATCCGGCACTTGATTCCACCAAACAGCGCTGGAATTTTACCTAAAAAGCACTTATTAATTCCTAATACACACTTTTTAATGCCTAGTACCCCTTCATGATGCCTACTAGCAATAGAAGTATGTCCAACCAACAGCCGAGGACTGCTCCTAGCGACAAAAAAAAGACCGCCCCGTATAGATTAACGGAGCGGTTTCTTTTTAGGAACACTTTGGGTGCTCATTCCTCTTCCCGCGGAAACCACAGCGTCAACGTTGTGCCTTTTTTCAGCCGGCTTTTCACCTGGATGTTCCCTTTGTGGGCATCCATGAGCGCCTTAACGATCGAAAGCCCGATCCCTGCACCGCCCGTCTTCCGGTCGCGAGACTTGTCACCACGGTAAAAGCGTTCGAAAATATGCGGGATGTCATCCTCTGCAATCCCGGCCCCTTCATCCTCAACAATGAAACCGACCGAGTATTCACTTTCACCCGCCACGGAAATGGAAACCTTTTTTCCCTCAGGCGTGTATTTTAGCGCGTTGTTAATGACGTTTGAAAGGATTTGCATTACCTTGTCCCTGTCGCCGTAAAACCATTCTTCCTTTTCAGGAAGGCTGCAATCAAGTTCCACACCTTTATTCGAAAAAGACGGTGAGAACATGTCCCGAAGCAAGGATAGGACAGCCCCCGCTTCAAGCCTTGCCATCTCCAAATGGATTTGCGGATTCTCCGCCGCGAGCAATTTCTCAAGTTCATTCACAAGCCGGACAAGCCTCATCAATTCTTCATGGCTCGCTTCAAGCCGCTGTGGTGTCGGCTCCCAGATGCCGTCCTGGAACGCCTCGATCTGGCTCCTTAATGTCGCAAGTGGTGTCCTTAGCTCGTGCGCCAAGTCACCGGTAAATTGTTTTCGGAGCATCTCTTCTTTCGAAAGCGATTCGGCGAGATTATTGAACGAAATCGCCAGCTGCTTCACTTCTTCCGGCAGCCCCCTAAGCGGAATCCGGATTTCAAGGTCATGGTTTTGGAGCTGGTTTGCGGCAAACTGAAGCTTCTTCAGCCCGGACGTCAATGTTTTTGAAAAAAACAGCGAAAAGATAATCGCGATAATGACCGTCAGGCAGACGGCTCCGTAAATGTAAAGCTGGATCGTCTGCAGGAATGTTGATTGATCCTTAATAAATCCCCGTGGATAAATCGCGACTACCTCTCCAACCGCCTTATCTGCGACAATGAGCGGATATGACTTGGAGAGCCAGCCTTCCGTATTTTCCGGCACGGCAATCCCCATATTGTTCATTACGGCCCTGATCGCAGATGTATCCCGCCGCGTATGGCCGGCAACATCGTAAACCTGAAAATAAAGCTGCTCTGTCAGCGCGTATTCATTCATCAATCTCAGAGTTTGGTCATCTACCAATTTCCCTTCACGCTGATACCCGGCTTTTACAAGATTGACAACCCTCTCGATCTTCTGGTCGCGGTTTCGCTCAAGGTAGTTATTGAAGCTCTTATCGAACCCCCACTGGATAAAAAGACTAACGAGCACAATCCCGACCATCGACACAAACAGGATGTAAAAAAGCAGTTTCGCCCTGAGCGTCTTAAGCATGCGGAGTGCCCCCGAATTTATAGCCCATTCCGAACACGGTCACAACAAACTGAGGCTGCCTTGAATCCAGTTCGATTTTTTTGCGGAGATTCTTAATATGCGTGTCGACGCTCCGCTCATAGCCTTCATAAAACATGCCCTCATCCTGGATTTTCTCAAGCAAATCCATCCGGCTGTACACCCGGCCAGGATTTTCGGCCATATTCGTCAAAAGCTTGTACTCAATCGGAGTCAGGCTAATCAATTCGCCGTTCATGGTCACTTCCTTTTTCTCTGTATCAATCGTGAGGCCGCCTTTAAATTGAAGTTTATCAGACTTCTCAACCGATTTTTTGGCCCTTCGCAAAATTGCCTGGACACGGACGACAACCTCCCTCGGTGAGAACGGTTTAGTCACATAATCGTCCGCCCCCATCACGATTCCGTTAATTTTGTCATCCTCACCCGATTTCGCGGTAAGCATCAAAATCGGTACCTCCGACTCCTTCCTCACAAGCCGGCACACTTCCTCTCCGGAAATGTCCGGAAGCATCAAATCCAATATAATCATATCAGGGTTTTCCGACCGCGCCTTCTTCAGCGCGTCTACCCCGTTATCGGCTTTCGTAATGGAGTAGCCTTCCCGTTCCAGGTAGGCCTCTAGCACTTCAATAATCATTCTTTCATCGTCAACAATCAGAATTTTTGCCATAAAAATACACTCCTTCCGCCACTTCCATCATACCATCTAAAACACGCGGCAAATTTGAACAATTTTCATCTTCACAAAAACCACACAACTTCTTCATACCATCTACATTCCCTTTTTTTATTATGAAGATGTGGTAAAGAAGGGGACGAAAAGCCCCTGAAAAACCCAAAATTCAGGAATCGATCCTGAAATGCCGTAAGGAAATAAGCCGAATGCCGCATGGTGGGGCCATGACAGCACGAAGCCGAAGCTGACAAGGCAAATCAGATTGCTCAAATACGCAACACTGACTAAACATCTGTTTTACCAAGTTTTTTTGTTTTAACTATCTGGCTTTACCCTTAATTAACCTCCCTTTTATAATACGGGTGCCTGCGACGCAGGGCCCACTTTTTTTTGCCAAAATTCCCCCAAAATGATGTATTCTAAATTTATCTCCCACTCCACTTTTTCCGCAATTGACAAAAGCCTTTATGGCGATTGGATGTTATTTTTCAAAAAAAAGCTCTTGCCTTATTGGAATTCTTTGTACTTCATAATCTTAACTTTGCGCATCGGAGGCAATGTTCCTATGAACAAACTTTCCTTCAAAATTGGCCTCGTCTTTTTTGCGGCCATTTTCCTGCTTCAAATCGTTCTGATGGTGTTCCTCCATAGCAACATCATCCACTCACGGGTAGATGATGAACTTTCCGCCTTGAAGACACGAGGCAACAACCATCGTGAAATTCTCGAGGGGAGCTTTCATGAAGAAACGATCCGCCATATCGCCCTTATGGAATCGCGGACAGACACAATGGTCGTCCTGACCGACACGTACGGCACCATCCTCATGTCGTCAAACACCGTCACCCCTGCCATGAAAACAACGATGGGACTTAGGCCAGACGATGTTCCCCGCCAAGGCATGATCCTTGAAGACGACTGGAAAAACAAGCCGTTCATTACGTCCGTTTCCCCCGTCAGGATGGATGGCGGCGGGATAGGCTATATTTACATGTTCCAGGATACCGGCAAGCTAAAGGAGCTCATCGCTGACATGAACCAACATTTCCTTATTGCCGGCCTGCTCGCGCTCCTGTTCATGATCGGTGCCGTCGCGTTCCTTTCCCGCGTTCTCACACTGCCGCTTGTCAGGATGAACGAAGCAACAAAGCGCATCAGCAAAGGTGACTTCTCGGTTACCTTGCCAAAACTGTCCAAGGATGAAGTAGGCGAGCTTGGCCAATCGATCGAAATCCTCGCACGCGACCTCGCGCTTTTGAAAACCGAGCGCAACGATTTTCTCGCGAGCATTTCACACGAGCTCCGCACTCCGCTCACCTATATCAAAGGCTATGCCGAAATCGCCAGGCGTCCCGACATTTCAACGGCAGAACGCGACAACTATCTGTCAATCATACACGAAGAGTCCGGCAAACTCGCCAAGCTCATCAAAGAACTGTTCGACCTTGCCAAAATCGACGAAAACACTTTTTCCGTCGAGAAAATGGACGTAGAACTAAACCCCTTTTTCAAGGCCCTTTTGGAAAAAGTGGCCCCCGCGTTCAGGGAACGGCAAATCAACCTCCTTCTCGATTGCCCGATGGGGTTGCGCGCAAGGCTGGATCCTACGCGCTTTGAGCAGGTTATCGTCAACCTTTTGGACAACGCCCGCAAGTATTCCGATTCGGGAAGCTCCGTCACCCTGGAAGCGGCTCCCCTGGATGGTGGACGCGTTAGGATAATAGTCCGCGACACAGGGTGGGGCATTCCCGAACAAGATGTGCCAAGGATTTTTGAACGCTTCTACCGCGTGGATAAATCCCGGACCCGCGCACTCGGCGGCAGCGGCCTCGGCCTCGCCATCGCCAAGCAACTCATCGAAGCCCACGGCGGCACCATCACCGCCAAAAGCAAACAAGGAAATGGAACTGAATTTGAAATCATCGTATAGAAAACTAGGTGCCCTAAAGAAAAGCCACTCCAGCTAACTGGAATGGCTTTTCGATTTTCTATTATATGCACTTACATTTTAACAGGTTCCTTTTGGCTCTCTTCCTTGGCAGCATGCTCGATTATATTTTGGCGAAGGCTGTTTTTACCGGCATAGCTTTCAATCAGTTCCTTCAAATCGATGCCGCTGGATGCTTTCAAGGTTTCCTGAAGGCCGGCCATCAGGTTGGTCGCATAGCCTGTCACGCGGTTCGCACCGCTGTTCGCACCGCCGCCGCCAGTATCAACGATGGAAATCTTGTCGATGTTGGCAAGTGGAGCGGCAACCTGCTTCGCATACTCAGGAAGCATCTTCATGATCATATCCATAACGGCTGCCTGGCCGAACTGTTCGAACGCTTCTGCAATCTTTTGCTTCGCTTCCGCTTCGGCAAGACCTTTCAGGCGGATGATTTCCGCATCGGATTCACCCTGTGCCCTTACAGCGTCAGCCTTTGCAAGACCGTCGAGGCGGATGCGCTCGGCTTCCGCTTTCGCCATCGCTTCAATCCGGTATTTGTTCGCTTCGGCTTCAGCCATTTGCTTCGCTTTTTCAGCAGCCGCGGACTGCTCGACCGAGTAACGGTCTGCGTCTGCCTTCTTCTTAACTTCAGAATCGTACTGGCGCTCACGGCGGAGGATTTCTTTTTCTTCAAGCTCGATTTGCTTCTGGCGCTCGATAATCTTAATTTGCATTTCCTGCTCGGTTACCTGCTGCTTGGCGCGTGCTGTTTCTAGGTCGTACGCCTGGTCGGCACGGGCTTTCGCGCTGTCCTGCTCGGCGCGGAATTCAGCGACCTTCAGCTGGTTGATCTTTTCAGCTTCAGCGATTTCAGTTGCACGCTCAAGCTCGGCTCGTTTCGCTTCCTTCGCGGCCTCAGCCCTTTTGACGCGTGTTTCCATTTCAGCCTCGGCTGTTGCGATATCGGCATCTCGCTTAACCTGAGCGATTCGCGGTTTACCAAGCGAGTCAAGGTAGCCGTTTTTATCACGAACATCTTTAATTGTGAATGAAACAATCACGAGACCCATTTTTGCAAGGTCCTGGGAAGCGACACGCTGGACTTCCTGTGAGAACTTGTCACGATTTTTATAAATCTCTTCAACAGTCATCGAACCGAGAATGGAACGGAGATGCCCTTCAAGGACTTCCTTCGCTTCGTTCTCGCGGTCCGATGTCGCTTTGCCAAGGAACTGCTCTGCAGCTGTCGCGATTTCGGAAATCGAGCCGCCGATTTTTATAATCGCAACGCCGTCGGCCATTACTGGTACACCTTGCTCGGTATAAACTTCCGGAGTCGTAACCTCAAGCTTGCTCGACAAAAGGCTCAGCGGTTGGGACTGCTGGAATACCGGCAGGATAAACGTACCGCCGCCACGAATAATCTTGATTTTATTGCCTGACTCATCCACATGGACGTTTTTGTTGCCAAGCATACTGCCTGTCACAATCAGCGCCTCATCCGGCCCAGCCGTCTTATATTTTGTTACGAATACAGCCAAAAGCGCTATCACGATAAATACCGCTACACCTACTGCAATCAACGTCAAATCAATCATTCAATCTCCTCCTAAATCCACTCTTGTTCTAGTTTTTCTTTTACCGCGACTTGAAGTACTCCGTTGGCCGTATCGACAACGAGGACATCTTTGCCGGAACCGATTTCGGTGCCGTCATAGCTTGAAGCGGGCTTCGCAATCCTTCCGCTAATGCTGTCAATCATCACCTCGCCGTACCCGTTCACTGGTATGGACGTAATCACTTTTCCAATCCGGCCCCGCAAATCGGAATCGTTATAGGAAAGCGACGCCTCCGCCTTGGAAAGCGGAACAAGGACGAATACATTCAGCAAGGTTACGAGGATTCCGGAAATTCCCGCGGAAACCAAGAGAATCACCAGCGACGAAAGAGCTGTCACTTTTTCCAAAATAAAGCCGCCGGCCGACAAAAAGGTAATAAATGAAAATAAAAGGACGGGATTAAAAAAATCAAGACTGTCCAACAAGCCTGACAGCAGATCGCTAAACAGCACGTAAATCAACGTCAACGCACCGGCTATGATCAGGCTGTACAGGTAAATCGTTTCTATTGGGATGCCATTAATTGTTTCCATTGTAATCACCCCCGTTTAATGTCTTCCCTTTTATTTTACAGTAAGGTATACGGCGATTGACAGGTAAAGTTTCAATTTCTGCAATAATTGTAAAAATTTTTATACTATTTGGTAAAGCTCTATGCCGTTTGCCCCATTCACAAATAGGGTATAGGTAATTTAACACAAACGAATACATTCGAGGGGAGTGCAACGCAATGGAACCTATCGACCATTTGGCATGGGTCGTGCCAACAGTACTGGGCATCTCCTTCGTCGCTTCATTAATTGCGGTTTCAAAAAAGCCGACTTACCTGACCGACAAACTCAAAAGGCGGAATTATCATAAGTAAACCTGGCGTTTTTCTAACGAAAGGCTGTCTATTTCTATTGGCCAGCTGCAATTTTATTCGAAAAAGCTTGAGGATGCCTCAAGCTTTTTTCAGGTGAATTGCCTTTCCCGACAGAACTTCTTTTTAAAATATTTATTCCAAATCCTTCGCGAACTCGAATTTCGTATCAATGTCCCAATAGCCGATTACAATGTTTCCTTTAAATATATAAAAGGCATGCTCCACCTTTTCCTCTTCATTTTCAAAAATCAGGAATCCGTAAGGCAGATAATCGTAGGTGAATCCCGTCTTCCGCAGAAAACTCCTAGGGCTGTCATTGATCCGGTCAATGATTTCCTCGATTACCGTTTTATTCGTAATAATCACAACCGTTTTATCCATTTTTGTAATCGTCAGTTTATCATAATCCCCATCTATGATGTTATAATGGTGCGCCGCAATAACGATGATCAAGGAAATGCTCGCTAGAAAAGCAATAATGGTAAGCGAAAGCTTCTTCCACCTCACCACCACGCCCCTCCTTTCTATCCTTTTTCTACTATTTTATCATCGCTTTCCATTAATTTGGTAAAAACAACGAAAAATTCCAGGTTCAAAAGTTGGGAAATATTTTTGGAATATTGAGATAAAGGCGAATCATCATAAAAACAGGGCGAATAAATGAAAATATGGGGTGAATTCTTTGAGAAATGGGGTGAATTAATCAAGATAAAGCCAAGCCAACATCGTTATAGACGACTTTTTTGTAAAAAAAGCCCCCGGATTGGGCCCCACCATAGTTATCTCCTTCAAATTCAAGCGCCTGCCGCTATCTTTGGACGTGGATATCGCTCAAATCATAAGGAAAAGGCTAAAATTCCCTAAAATCACACAAAAAAACAGCCCGATCGCAAAAATCGGACTGTTAATTTAAAATCTTCGAGCCAGCTGGCCCAAACCACTATTCGGGCCGGATAAGGTTAAGGAATTGCCTCGTTCGTTCGTGTTTCGGGTTGGTAAAGAAGGTTTCGGGGTGATCGCGCTCGACGACGACGCCTTTGTCCATGAAGATTACTTCATTGGCGGCTTCGCGTGCGAAACGCATCTCGTGGGTGACGACGACCATGGTCATCCCCTCGTTCGCCAAATCCTTCATAACCTTCAATACTTCCCCGACGAGTTCGGGATCCAATGCGGATGTCGGCTCGTCAAACAACATGACTGCGGGTTCCATTGCAAGCGCCCGGGCAATGCCGACCCGCTGCTGCTGCCCGCCTGAAAGCTGATGCGGGTAATAATCGAGCTTATCGCCAAGGCCAACCTTCTGCAGAAGCATCGCGGCTTTTTGCCTGGCATTCTCCCTGTTCTCGCCTTTAACAGTAACCGGCCCTTCCATCACATTCCCGAGAGCCGTCATATGCGGGAAAAGATTGTAGCTTTGGAACACCATCCCGGTCAGGCGCCTGAACGAAGCAATATCCTTCTTCGGCACGCCACCCGAGAAATCAAGCGTTTGCCCCGCAATCGAGATTCTTCCCTTTGTTGGCGTCTCAAGGACATTGAGGCAGCGGAGAAGCGTTGTTTTACCCGAGCCGGACGGGCCGATGACAACGACCACCTTCCCCTTCCCGACTTCCAGGTCAATACCCTTCAAAACCTCCAGATCGCCAAACTGCTTATATAAACCATTAATCGAAACCATTGGCGCCCCGTCACCGCCATCGGAAAAAACACCGGCACCTTGAAGGCCAACCGTTCCATTTTCAGTACTCATTTAACAGTTCCCCCTTCCCATCTATTTAACATACCGGTCAAACCTTGCTTCCAGCTTGCCCTGGAAGATGGAAAGGATAAAACAGACAACCCAGTAAAGCAGGGCTGCTTCCAGGTAAAGCAGCAAAAACTCATAGTTCGTCGACGCAATCTCCTGCGCGCGGCGGAACATTTCAGTCACGAGAATCATCGCCGCAAGTGACGTGTCTTTTACAAGGCTGATGAACGAGTTCGACAATGGCGGAACCGATACCCTCGCCGCCTGTGGCAAAATAACTCTTTTCAAAAGCTGCGGATAGGTCATCCCGATCGAATAACCCGCTTCCCACTGCCCCTTTGGAATTGACAGGATCGCGGCACGGATGATTTCCGAAGCATACGCTCCCACACTAAGCGAAAAACCGATAACCGCCGCCGGGAACGGATCGATGACAACTCCAATTGTCGGCAGCCCATAGAACAGGATAAACAGTTGTACCAACAGCGGCGTGCCGCGGATCGCGGACACATAGAAGCGCGCGATGCCCCGAAGCACCTTCACTTGGGAAATCCGCGCCAGTGCAGTCAGGATGGCCAAAATCAGCCCCAACGCAAAAGAAATAAGCGTCAACGGAATGGTATTGGCAATAAGTCCTTCCAGCAAAGGCTGGAAGGAATTTTTCGCAATTGTCACTAACCTGTCCATCCGGGCAGGGTCTGTGAAAATACTACTTAAGTACATTCTCACCAAACCATTTCTTTGAGATTTCGTCGTACGTGCCGTCGTCAATCATTTCTTTAAGAGCCTTGTTCACTTCATCCACTAGCGGCTGGCTGTCCTTGCGGAACATCAGGCCGCTCTTTGAAGCATCATCCGAAGTCGCCACTACTTTCACTTTCGCCTCAGGACGGTTCTTTTTAAAATCAAGGAACGCAATCTTGTCATTGACCGTTACATCCACCCGCTTCGAGTTCAAAAGCTCGACCGCCTGGTTGAAGCCCTCAACGCCAACAATTTCCGCGCCGTATTTCCTAGCGATATCAGCATAGTTGCTTGTCATCGACTGAGCAGACTTCAAGCCCTTGATGTCTTCAAACTTGGTCACTTTGTCATTGTCTTCACGCGCAATCAGCACCGCTGCAGACGTGATATATGGCTCCGAGAACAGATACTTCTCCTGGCGGTCCGGACGGATACCGACCTGGTTGGCAATCATATCAAAGCGCTTCGCATCAAGTCCAGCGAAAATCGCATCCCACTGCGTCTCAAGGAATTCAACCTCCACGCCAAGACGCTTTCCGACCTCCTCGGCAATCTCAACGTCAAAGCCGGTCAGCTTGCCCTTATCATCGTGGAACGTGAACGGAGGGTATGTACCTTCCGTACCGACAACAAGTTTCCCTTCATCCTTCACCTTGGAAAGGACATCATTTCCACCAGTCTTCTTTTCTTCATTATTCGTATTGTTATTAGCATTATTTTTGTCGTTCGTACCGCACGCAGCAACCACCAGCACAAGGCTTAGCATGAGCGCAAACAGAATCGATAACTTCCTCAAAATCAATACCCCCTAATTCTTATTGGTTTGGTCAACATTAAACATCATATTACAGGAACGCCAGCCATGTCAAAGATTAATTTCTGTATATTTTACCCTGCCTTTTACAGATTAATCGTTTTCTTGAGGGATATGTTGGAAAGCTGTCCGAATTCCTTCTAAAGACGCCTTTTTGAAAATTGGCCACCCGGGCCGAGCAGGCAGAAACTTTATATAAAATCTACTCCCTACCTCAGTTATTTCCTGTACTATAAACTTTATAGGATTTAAAAAAAGGAGAGGCCCGTAATGGTTATTCGTACCGAAAAAGATATCATTCAAGTGGTCGAGCGGGATAAATGGATGATGGACATCTTACTTGCGGCAAAGTCACTGGATTTACCGGATTGGTGGGTTTGTGCCGGGTTCGTCCGTTCGAAAATCTGGGACACTTTGCATGGGTTTTCAGAAAGGACCCCGATGCCGGACGTAGACGTAATTTATTTTGATAAAGCGGCCCTTGATGAAAGTAGAGAGAAAATGCTAGAGGAAAGATTAAAAGGGATTCTCCCTGGCATTCCCTGGTCTGTAAAAAATGAAGCAAGGATGCATCTCGTCAACCACCTTCCGCCCTACTTATCGTCAGAGGACGCACTGTCAAAATTCCCGGAAACAGCGACAGCCTTAGGCCTGAAGCTTGACGATGAAAACAGAGTCATCCTTTGTGCACCGTGCGGGCTTGCAGATGTCCTCAATTTGGAGGTAAGGCCAACAGCGCATTTTCTCCAAAATCCTGAGCTTGCCCCTATTTACGAGAACCGGATGAAACAAAAAAACTGGAAGGGTATTTGGCCACGAATTACGGTATACCCGATAAAAGAATAATGGTGGACTCAGAAAAACCGCCTGGGAACCCCAAGCGGTTAAGTTGTTTTCTATAAATCTTTTTGCGGCACAGGGTAGAAACTACCTCGCTAAGCTATTGTTCATTGAGCCAAGATAAGCCCATCTTTCAATGGAACTTGAGCAACTAAAGCTAACCTTAAACCGCAGGTCTCTTTTTAACAGACCTGTTTCCCACATTCGCCCTCCAGAGCGGCCCGTAAAAGAAAATACCACTTGCAATGAGAAGCATCCCAAAGGTGAATGTCTTCAGGTCGGCTGTCCCGCCGATGATGACCCAAGTTGAATAAATGGTCGATACCGCGGCAATGATTCCATCGGTCGCACGCGATTTGTCCCCCAAGTATGTCTCCCCAGTCACAACTAGCTTAAGCTGGTATAGCGAAGCGATGAAATAAGGAACGAGATACGACAAGGTCGCAATGAAAATAACGAAACCGAACGCCTTCGAAATGGAGTTCGAAATCGTCGAGAAAATGAACAGCTGGCCAAGTCCGTTTGTAATGATCATCGAACGGACCGGAATGCCTTTTTTGTTTTCCTTTAGGAACCACGGCAGGAAAAGCCCTTGCTTTGCAGCCTGGAACGGGATTTCCGCGCTCAGCATGACCCAGCCAAGAGTCGAGCCGACGAGGCTGATCAAGCCGATTGCAGCGAGCGCCTGGCCACCAGCCGGTCCGAGCACCTTGGTAATCGCGTCAATAAGCGGCTTGTCGGAAGCAATGAGTTCTCCCTGGCTGAGCATGCCCATGACAAGGATGGAGATACCGATGTAAAGCGCGAGCGCGATGAGCAAACCCAGGATGGAAGCCCGTTTTACATCGATTTGTTTTTTCGCCCTTGACGCAAAGACAACAGCGGATTCAACGCCGATGAATGCCCAAAGTGTAGACATGGCGGCTGAATTCACCTGGCCAAGCAAACCGATTGTCTGGCCGCTACCGTCGACCCGCGGAGCGGTGAGCGGCAGGATGTTTGTTTTACTGAATGCGAATAAACCAACAATAATGAACAAAACGAAACCAATAACCTTCGCAGCGGTGGCGGCGAAATTCAGCTTTCCGGCGTTCTCGATTCCGCGCAGAATGATGGCATGGGTTGACCAAAGCATCACCGTGCAGACGATAAACGTCAATCCGTTGCCGACCTTCACGGTTAATCCGCCAATCGAAAACCATTCCGCCTGGCTCGTCAAAATCGGGAAGAACGTTGACAGGTAGCCCGCGAATGTTGTGATAATCGCAATATTCCCGGCAAGGTTCCCAACCCAATAGCCCCAAGTCGCCATAAAGCCTGACAGCCTTGAAGCCTGAGTGCCGGGCCTGAACAATTCCTTCGCATATATTTGCGGCCCGCCCTTTAGCTCCGGCTTGCGAATCGCAAGGTTTCCGAACACAAGGACCGTCATCATAACCCCAAAGCCGGTCAACCCCCACGCCATCATCACGCCTGCAGGGCTTGCCGCCTCAGAAAGCGAGCGCGGCAGCATGAAAATGCCTGATCCAACCATATTTCCAACGACAAGTGCCGTCAATATCCATAAACCAAGTTTCCCTTGTTTATTCATCTATCATGTCTCCTCTCTTCACTGTCTAAAAAGAAGCGGGGAACGTACCCATACTCCAAAAATAGGCACAAAAAAAACACCCCTGATACGGAGTGTATTCGTGCCGCATCAGACAAAACGGGATAGTTCACCATGGTTTCCCATGGCAGTCCTGCACCTATTCGGATACAGTCCCAGCTGACGCAGTCAGTGACCTGCGGCGCTTCGGCGGTTATTCCTTTCATCCGGCCTCCCCGGGGTGCCTGCCCCTCTTCCGAATTACTCCTAATACCCGCGACCTCTACCTCATCTCGCTGATGAGGAATCTATATAATTGGATTATGTGATGTTTTTTAGCCTTACCTAGGATAAAGCCTCGCAGGATGTTTGTCAACCTGTCCCACGCAACGCCCGGCCCGGGTGGCCAATTTTCCAAAAGACCGTCAATTATAGTGTTTTCAAGGCTTTCCCTTTCCTAGCAACAGCCGGTTGCGGCCTTTCACGGGCTCCGTAATGGACAAAATTGGAAACATCGACGGCTGTTCCCGTAATTTCTTCGACCTTCCCGCCTTTTGCGATTGGCACGAGGGAAATGGCAAAATGACGTTTGTTAAAATTGGCCAAAAATGTCTGTTTGGTGCCGGTTTCCCAGCATTCGTGGCAGTAGTCGAGTGCATCGCCTTCCATTGGAGGCAGCAGGTCTTCAACGTCGGTGCCAGTGATTGCGGACGGCTTGAGCCCATTCTCGCGGAGTAGGCCGCCCTCCATATAGGTGAACATTAATCGCCCTTCTTTTTTCGTAAAAGAGAAGACGGCCCCCGGGGCTAGCTTTACAACGGCATTTTCTTCCGGAACCGGTTCCTTTTTCTTCAGGAGAAGGAAAACGCCTTTTAAGATGAAATAATAGCCGAGCACTTTGAAGATGTGTCCAGTAAAATTGTCGAGGTCGAACACGCTTTGGTAAACAGTGAAGATCATCTCCGACAGAAACAGTAGTGTAAAGGCGAGCGCGAGATTAAGGTGTGTCGTGCATTTTTCAAGATAATAATGGTGCAGGCAGACGACGAGTGACAGAAAATGCAGGAAGCTGATGAAGTACTCAAGGCCATTTTTAAGAGGAGTCGTCCCTTGCCCTTCGATAACAAGGACGGGAAGGCTCTTTTCAAAGATGAAAACAATTGCCATGATTGCCAGTCCGAGCATGATTGCGGCGCTTAGAACAGGCTTCCGAAAATCCCTCCTCACGAGCTTGTCCGGCATCAGCATCACTACCAGCATCAGGATAGCCTCGACCATCCGCGCAACAATCCAGAAACAAGTTGCTTTCGCCACGGAGCTCTCTGTCAGAAAGTAGGGCATACCTTTAAAGGTCACCGTGTGGAGGAGGTCGACCATTCCCACTGTGGAAAAAATGAAGAGGATGAGCAGCAGCCTTACTGACCGATTCTGGCCTAGCACCCTCCAGCTATACAAGACAATTACGAACGAAATCATAATACTGAAAAACTCAAGCAGCGCGTGGAACGATACATAGTTCACCGGGTTGTACACCTGAACTAGCTGCGGGTGAAAAACATGGATGCCCATAAGAGTGATGATTGCCCCGGCCACCCATGCAAGAAAACGCCCTTCCGTCATCGTGTTCTTCACCTGACTCCCCCCTTTCAAGCCAATTTTCTCCATTATAAAAGCAATCAAGGGGCTTTGGCGGTGGTGAATATAGCAGATTTATGAAAATTCACGTAACACTTTGTGGCTTGACGACCTTCGGGTGAAGGGGATGGGGCTCTTTGGGCCGAGCCTGATTCCCAAACCATATTTCGTCTGCAAATTACTCCCCAAGCACCCCACGGATTCCGTCAATCAGATCGTACTTCTGTTCCTCAGTATGAATGGCGGTATGGCCGTATTTCGGCATCGACCAATACATGCCGTCACCAATCTCTTGGACGGCAAATAAATACATTTGTCCCTTTCTCAAAAGTTCGTCATTTTCGTATTTCAGCAAATAAAGCTTGCCGCCTTCCTTGTAATACCCGCCGCCCTGGATGACTGTAATACCGCCAAGCAAGGCTCCCTTTATATTTTGCGTGACACGCACCTCAAAAAAAGTGGCGGGGTTTCCCGCATGCGAACCGCGACCTTTTTCCTCAAGGACCTCACCAATGAAAATCAGGTCGACTCCTTCAACAAGCTTTTTCGTATCCGAAAAATCCTTTTCGAACTCGTACGTTTTGTTGACTGTTTCCGCCGAACTTTTAAAATCAAGCAGCATCGTATACTCTTTTACAAAAAAAAGGCCTGCAGCCACTAACAGAAACAACAGCCCCAAACTCCAACTTTTCTTTCTCATCCCGCACCTCACTCTGGACAAAATATCTTCTTCAATTATAAACGTTCGCCGAATTCGAATCTGTGAAAGTTCAAAGAAACCTGGAACGGCATAGGCCTTAAACCAAGCCTCAGCCCCCTTCCCCATGTAAAAAACACAGCCCTAATAAAAAAGGACTGTGTTCCAGTAATCCATATTTGCGAGCTAATAAACCAAGCAGCACCTTAACTAAAATTTACTTCTTCCACCATTCACTATACGGATTGGCCGGCATATGCCGCTTATGCTCTGAAATGATGAAGCGCTGCTCGATTTTCTTGGCGTTCTCTTCGGAAATCTGCTTGCCTTCCAGATAATCATCGATGACATCGTACGAAATCCCGAGCTCAGTCTCGTCCGACTGCAGCGGCACATTGTCAAGCAAATCGGCAGTCGGCTCCTTCAAATACAGCCTCTCGACCGCGCCGAGTTCCTTCATCAGCGCACGGCCCTGCCGCTTATTCAAGCCAGTCAGCGGGAACACATCCGCTCCCCCATCGCCATACTTTGTGAAAAATCCAGTAACCGCCTCGGCCGCGTGATCCGTTCCGATAACAAGCAATCCGTTCATGCCCGCATATGCATACTGCGCAATCATCCGCATCCGCGCCTTCACGTTCCCTTTTTGGAAGTCAGCGAGCACCTGGCCCTCCCCGGCTCGCTCGTACTCCGCCTTCACCGCATCGACGGCATCCTTAATGTTAAAGGTAAACTCCTCATCCGCCTTAATAAAATCAAGCGCTAGCTGCGCATCGTCTTCATCCTTCTGAATTCCATAAGGAAGGCGTACGGCAATGAACTTGGCAGTGTAGCCCTCCTCGCGAAGCTCCTCGGCCGCAAGCTGCGCGAGCCGTCCCGCCAGCGTCGAATCCTGGCCGCCGCTAATCCCGAGCACGAACCCCTTCGCCCTAGCCTTTTTGCAATACTCCTTCAAAAAGCCGACCCGCTTCTTAATTTCCTCCTTCGGGTCGATTTCCGGCTTCACATTCAATTCCGCGATAATACGTTCCTGCATACTCAAAGCAATCCCTCCTAGCCAAAATTACACTTTCCTCACTCTTCAGGGACAGTAAACCCTAGCCGATGTAATGTGTTCCGATTCGAGTGCGAACGAAATCAAGTACGTTGCTGCACCGACATGCACCAAAGACAACTATCCCTAAAGGTCCGATTGATCATCAATTTATTTTAACCCTTCTTGGAAAAATGTCCAAGCAAACAAAGGGTTATCCCCTGATGGATGAGCTTTCACTATCCTGGCCAGAACACTCTATAGAACCCCCGAGAACAAACGAGCGAATGATTCTTTCATCCGGTTCCACAACCCGCGCTTGTAAAAGTCGACAGCGCCAATTTTCTCGCTTTCCTTCATATCCCCTTCAAAATGGGCAACAAGGTCGCGGATCGAACTTGTCCCGTATAGGAACACGTTCACCTCGAAATTCAGGTGGAAGCTCCGCATGTCCATATTCGCCGTCCCGATCGAGGCAAGGTTCCCGTCGACAATGATCACTTTCTGATGGAGAAAACCTTTTTTATACGAATAAACCTCAGCGCCACTGCGGAGCAGCTCCGGAAAATAGGACCTTGTCGCATACTGCGTCAGGAAGCTGTCATTGATTTCCGGCACCAAAATCCTGACCTCAAGCCCTTTCGCCGCGGCAACCCTGAGCGCGGTCCGAATCGACTCGTCCGGGACGAAATAAGGGGTCGCAATCCAGATTGAATGGTTGGCCGCAGCCATCATCGCATAATAAAAATCGCTCATGATTCCTTGCTGCGTATCAGGTCCGCTCGCGACTACCTGAATCGCGCCGTCCAACTCCTTAACTTCAATCGGGTGTCTCTCGATTGGAAATTCATTCAACACCTTTTCCCCGCTAACATACTCCCAATCAAGCAGGAAAATCGTATGCAGCGTGTAAACCGCTTCACCCGTTAGCATCAAATGGGTATCGCGCCAATAGCCAATATTTTCATCCTCACCCAAATACTCAACACCCACATTCAGGCCCCCGACAAAACCGACTTTTCCATCGATAATTACAATTTTCCGGTGGTTCCGGAAATTGAATTTTTGGTTGAAGAACCCGAACTTCAGCGGCGAAAAGGGGATTGCCTGAATACCCGCCTCTCCCATTGCCTTCAGGTCAGCCACTGACAGCGTCATGCTCCCGGCCGCATCGAAAATGAACCGTACCTCGACCCCGGACCGAGCCTTGTCAATGAGAATATCGATAATTTCCTTTCCCAGCCGGTCCGAACGGAAAATATAATATTCAATATGGATATAGGACTCCGCTTTCCGCAGCCAATCCTTTAGTTCCCCAAACGTCTCTTTTCCATTTTTTAAAACAACCGAACGTGATGCCGTGCTAATCGGCGTCTTCGCGGCCTTACCGGCAAACCGCGCGAAATTCTCCTGGCTGCCGACGAGGAAAGTCAAATCCGGCGTAACCTCCGACCGCATCATCCTCTCCCACTGGTCCCGGTTCAGCTGCCGCTTTGACTTAAACAAATAGCCCTTCAAATAAAGCTGGCCCGAATACAGGTAAAAAATATACCCAAGCAGCGGAATGAACACCAGCACATAAATCCACACCAGCGTATGCTGCGCCGATCGATTTTCAAGTATAAGCGAAAACACGCTCACTAAAATAATCCCGGCATACAACAGGCTGAACCCAAGCTTCCATAAAGGTCCCACCCTTGTAAAAAACACCATATACAAAGATATGGTCAGAACAATCACAAATATAAACTCAACTCTCCGTTTTAGCATACGCTCTCCCCAAGTCAGCCGCAGCAAAATTCACTTCCATTTATCTATACCCTTCTCCTTTTGTTTAAAAAACATCCCCTAGCCCAGGCACCATGTCTCTCGAAGGGGATTCCGGTGGTCGCTACGCGGGACGAAGGAGTAAATACCGCGAATATTGATAAACCGACTTCGTTTACTGATAAAATGGTTGCGTTTACTGATAAACCACGTTCGTTTACTGATAAAATAGTTACGTTTGCTGATAAAACCCGTTCGTTTACTGATAAACCGACTTCGTTTACTAATAAACCCCGTTCGTTCTTTAATGATAAAATGGTTGCGTTTGCTGATAAACCACGTTCGTTTACTGATAAAATAGTTACGTTTGCTGATAAACCACGTTCGTTTACTGATAAAATAGTTACGTTTGCTGATAAACCACGTTCGTTTACTGATAAAATAGTTGCGTTTGCTGATAAACCCCGTTCGTTTACTGATAAACCCCGTTGGTTCTTTAATGATAAAATAGTTGCGTTTGCTGATAAACCCCATTCGTTTACTGATAAACCGACTTTGTTTACTGATAAACTCCGTTCGAATGCTGATAAACCGACCGCAAAAGCTGATACACGTTGCTTCGAAGCTTTTAGTCTTTGTAAACGCAAAAAGGAGGGTGCACCCCCTCCTTTTCGGCTATTTCATTAAATACCGTGCACACTTCTGCTCAAAACACCCGGATTTACTAGGCAAATACCCTATAAAATGGCTTGCCCTAAGCTCCTGCGTACCTGGCAAAATACGATTTTGCCTCGGCTAGGTCGTTTGTGCCGTGCACCAGAACGCGTCCGTCCTTGAAGAACACCATGGTGATGCGTTCATCGGGCAAAAATTTCAGCAAAAATGGGTTCGCCGCGGTAACAATGCCTGCTTCACGGAGTACGCCCGCCAATTTTTCCAGTTCGACCGGGTTCTTTTTCCGCGGATTGATCTGGACGGTATCGCGCCCGCATAGCGCTGTGAACGCGACTTGCCGGTCGGAGGAACGGTCGAGGAACTCGAACTGACGTTGCCCGCAACATGGGCAATCCGGATTCCTTCCTTTGGAAATGTCCATTTGCATATTCGAGTTGTACCAAATGTCGATTTGCTCGAGATTCGGGTTGTGCTCGGCTCCGACTAAAATCTTAAGTGCCTCCATCGCTTCGAACGAACCAATGATTTCGGTAACAGGTGATAGGACGCCAATCGTGTCGCACGTCTCGCCAAGCCCAGCCTGCGCGTCCGGGAACAGGCACCGGTAGCACGGCGTCTTTCCTGGTTTAATAACAGCGAACATGCCGCGCGAGCTGACCGCGCCGCCATAAACCCATGGAATCCCGAATTTAACGGCAATATCGTTTACTAGGTACCTCGCTGAAAAGTTGTCGGTGCCATCAACGATAACATCAAACCCCATCAAAAGTTCCTCCGCGTTATCTAGGTTTAAGTCGGCAATGACCGGGTCAATGGTAATTTCCGAGTTAACAGCCCTTAGCCTCTCAGCGGCAGCAACTGCCTTAGGAAGATTTTTAAGCGCGTCGTCCTCGGTGTAAAGCGTCTGGCGCTGGAGATTGGACAGCTCGACCAAGTCGCGGTCAATAAGCCGGACATATCCTACTCCCGAGCGGACAAGATGGTTGGCGATCACGGTTCCGAGGGCCCCCATCCCGACCACTGCGGCCCGGCTTTCAAGCAGCCGCTTCTGCCCTTCTTCCCCAATTGGCTTAAACAGTATTTGGCGTGAATATCGTTCCATCTCCCAGCCTCCCCTTCGTTTCGTCTTTCTTCTATTATAAAAGAAGAAACGAAATTTACTAAAAATTATAAATTGTTTTTTAAAAAAGGAAGGAATATGTAGAACGATGAAGAATATATAACAGGTACATGCCTTTTTTTGCTTAAAATTAAATCCATGTTAGGGGGCTCCGAATCAATGAAACTTGGCGGTTTCAAAAACAGGGAAGCAATTGTTGATTTGACCAATGGAACAGTGGAGTACAGGAGCATTAATGAAGAAGATGCACGGAAGTATATCGGCGGGCGCGGCCTTGGCGTCAAGTATGTCCTTGACAATGGGCCTGAAGTGGAACCGCTTTCCGAGGAAAACATTCTCTGTATTATGACCGGGCCGGTGACAGGCTCCCGTTCCTCGATGAGCGGACGCCTCGCAGTTGTAACGAAGTCACCGTTGACCGGGACGGTAACCGATTCCCATATGGGCGGCTGGACTGCCGCGCGCCTGAAGTGGTCCGGTTTTGACAACATTATTTTTAAAGGAAAAAGCGACAAGCCCGTCTATCTGTACATAGAGGACGGCAAAGCGGAATTGCGCGATGCTTCCGCAGAATGGGGAACGAGCACACGGGCGACAGTAAAAGCGATGAAGGATAGGTATGGCGCGGAAGACCTTAGCGTTATGGCAATCGGCCAGGCCGGGGAAAACACTGTCCGCTACGCATCGTTCATCAACGAGCATGACCGTGCTGCCGGCCGAGGAGGAACAGCCGCTGTCGCAGGATATAAAAAATTGAAGGCCATCGTCATCAAGGCGGCGCAAAAAGGCAATATGCCACAGCCTGCACTTGAAAATGAATACAAAGAGGCCAATAAAAAAGCTGTCAAAGCGATTCTTGAAGGCGGCTTAACGGCTCCGAACAAGGGCGGCCTGTCCGTTTACGGCACGAACGTCCTAACAAACCTGATCAACGAAGTCGGCGCGCTTCCGACGAAGAACGCCCAGTTCACCAACTGGGACCAGGCTGAACTGCATAGCGGCGAGTATGTAAACGAGCACCTGCTAGTTGCCAACAATACATGCCATGCCTGCCCTGTCGCATGTAAAATTGAAGTCGAAGTCAAGGACGGCAAATACAAAACCCGTGTTGAAAGCTTCGAATTCGAATCCGCATGGGCGCTCGGCGCGAACAGCGGGCTGAGCAACTCCGAGGCGATTGCTTATCTGATTGATTCGTGCAACGAATACGGAATCGACACGATCGAGCTAGGAAACGCCTTCTCGGTTACGATGGAAGCGTATGAAAGAGGTATCGTCGATGAGCAGCTTGACTGGGGCGACGCCGATAAGATGATTGAAATGACAAGGAAAATCGCACACCGCGAAGGCTTCGGCGGCATCCTTGCCGAGGGCCCTGCCCGGGCATCCGCAATGTGGGGAGCACCTCACCTGTCAATGTCCGTCAAAGGCCAGTCGATTCCGGCGTACGACCCGCGCGGCATCCAGGGAATCGGCCTCGGCTATGCGACAAGCAACCGTGGGGCGTGCCACCTGCGCGGCTATACCGTCGCATCGGAAATCGCAGGCATCCCGGAACCAACCGACCGCCTGAAGCCTGAAGGAAAGGGCGAGCTCCTCAAAATATTCCAGGACCTTCTCTCCTTCTCCGACTCGATGAATATTTGTAAATTTTCATCCTTCTCCGAGAACGCCGAGCATTATGCCGAGCAGTACAGCACAATGACCGGCATCCCGATGACGGCAGAGGACGTCATGCTCGCCGGGGAACGGATTTACAATCTTGAACGCTATTACAACAACCTCGCCGGCTTTAACCGCCGTGAGGACGACTTCCTGCCAAAGCGCTTCACCGAAGAGCCCGCAACAGGAAACAGCGCCGGATCCGTCAGCCGCATGGACATCATGCTTGACGAATACTACCAGGTCCGCGGCTGGGTAGACGGCGTCGTACCGGAAGAAAAACTACGCGAACTCGGCATCCTTCCCGCCGCCACGGAACAAGGCGGACAGCTCGTATAAAGCTGGGACGGCTTCATATACGGAGGAATGCATCTTTTTTGAAAAGTAAACAAAGGCTTCTGCGCGTCTGTGCAGAAGCCTTTTCATTCGCCAATATACATAAAATGACTGGAGTGATTTCTCGGAATGCCTAAGTTATTAATAAAAAACGGCAATATAATCGATGTAGTTTCCGGTACTGTTTATCAAGCTTCTATTTTAATTGAGGGTGAAAAGATTGCCCGAATATACACATCCACCGACCAGGTGCCCTTAAATGAAAATGAAATCCCGACTATCAATGCCGCTGGCAAGTGGATCATTCCTGGGCTGATCGATATGCACGTACACATAAAAGAAGGCTACGCGCCCCTCTTCGTTGCCGCAGGGGTGACTGCCGTCCGGAATACCGGCGGAAATGTCCTGGAATTAAAGAATCTTATCGACGCTCCGGGAAACGCCCCCACCCCAAGGGTATATTCCGCGGATAGGATTATCGATGGCCCACCTGGACTTTGGGGAGAAACAAGCCCGTGGAATATTAATATAGACCAGCCATCCACCGCACGCGAGGAAGTCAACCGCCAGATTGAGGCCGGGGCCGATTTTATAAAAGTGTATGGCTGGCTGCCAAGAGACGTTATGGAGGCCGTTGTCGATGAAGCGCAAAAACATCGTAAAGAAGTCAGCTGCGATCTTATCCATTCGAAGAAAGTGAATGCGATTGGTGCAGCCCGGATTGGCGTCAAGTGGAATGAACATGCCTCCGGAATCATCCAGGCTATGTACCCGGAATGGAATATGGCGTCAGACCAGGATGTTTGGGAAACAATCAACTGGCTGGAGCCTGACAGGGAGAAAATAACTGAGATTTGTTCCCAGCTTGCCAAGCTTGACGTGGTTCTGTGCCCGACGATGGTGCTGTATGACCAAATGGATCACCTGCAAAATCATTGGGAGCCTGAAAACAAATCTTTTTCAAACAACTCCCTGCTTGCTCAATGGAAAAATATATCCCAGTATGAGGACTCACTTAAGCGGACCGGAATCCAAAGCACCCTGAATAAGGCGATTGCCAAAATCTATTTCAGCCTCGGAGGAACGGTCGTTGCGGGTACGGATACACCGGCAGGCGTATGGACTTACCCTGGAATGGCTTTGCACCGGGAGCTTGAGTTATTTGTAGAGGCTGGTTTTTCGGAAATTGAGGCTTTAAAGGCCGCCACTTTGTATGCCGCAAAGGCCATGGGCAAACCCCAACTTGGGGTCATTCAAGAACAGGCAATGGCCGACCTCGTCCTGCTGAACAGCAACCCACTAGATGCAATCCGGAATACCCAAGACATTGATTTGGTCATTAAGGGAGGGAGAACGTTTTCACAACAAGTGCTTTTTGACTTTGTTCCAACGGAAGACGAGGCCAGGGCGGCTTATGAAAAATTTCTGAAAACCTTTCAGGACGGCATTTATGGAGGTGACACATGAGGGAAAAAGTAAAAGACGTTTTCAATGAGCTTTCTGGCGCTTATGAAAAATCGGTCGACACAACCGGTTTGTACAATAGCGAATACGAACGGCCTTCCATGCTCGCGGTTTTGCCGGAGGATTTAACAGGGAAAGTAATTCTCGATGCGGGCTGCGCAGCAGGGTGGTATACGTTTCAGCTAGCCAATCGAGGCGCGAAGGTCGTGGGTATTGATTTAAGCCCCGAGATGGTCGATGCCGCCAAACGGCGCGTTGGCGACAAAGCCGAAATCCTGTGCCATGACCTGGCGGAACCGCTCCCGTTCCCTAGCCAGTCATTCGATTACGTGGTCAGTTCGCTCACTCTCCACTATTTACAAGACTGGCACCTTACCTTTAGTGAATTCAACTACTTTTCAACCGAGCTGATTATCGACCAGTGGAAAAAGGATGGGAAAGTGTTCAATGTGCCATTCTACAGAAGGCCGCTGCACAAGATTTTGAACGACACCCTAGTCTTTTTTTCCATTAAGGAAATCATCGAGCCCATCCCAACGGAAACATTCAAAACCCAGAAGCCCGATGCCTATGAAAAGCTCCTCCAAATGCCGCAGTTCCTAATTATCCGGGCAAAAGCGGCAAACTGAATGGAAACAACGGGTTCCTCCAGAAAATGAAGATAGTTTCAAGCAGACTTACAAGTTATAACTGCATCCATCTAAGTTATGAAGACACGTTCGGAGCGGCTTCCCCGTTGAAACTGTCTTCATCGAAGATATGAAGACACATTTGAAGCGGTTTCCCTGTTGAAACTGTCTTCATCGAAGGTATGAAGACACATTTGAAGCGGTTTCCCTGTTGAAACGGTCTTCATCAAGTATATGAAGACACTTTCAAGTAAACTTGCAGGTTAAAAGTGTCTTCACCAAGAGAAAAAGAGGTTACAACATGAAGGACGCCGGGTCATCAAGACGGTTTTGAGAGGCTTTCAAAGTGAAACGGTCCTGACAGGCGATATTAAGACCGTTTTGGGGAGCTTATTCAACTGAAACGGTCCTGACAGGCAGTACCAAGACCGTTTTGAAAGGCTTTCACCACTGAAATGGTCTTGACAGGCTGTATCAAGACCGTTTCGAGGAGCTTCCACAAGTGAAACGGTCTTAACAGGCGGTATCAAGACCGTTTTGAGAGGCTTTCACAAATGAAACGGTCCTGACAGGCGGTATCAAGACCGTTTCGAATGACTTTTACACGCGAAACGGTCTTGACGCATGTTCCTTCCAGTACCGAATCGCATTGGAGGCCTAAACCCCTGCCCTACGCCTTTCCTGTCTCGCCATGCCGTACCTGCGACACGACAATTCCGGTGAGGATGAGCAGCATCCCGATCCACTGTACGAGGACGACCTGTTCGCCCAATATCAGATTTGAGGCAATGATGCCGACCGGCAGTTCGACTGAACTCAAAATGGACGTGAGCGTTCCGCCGATTTTTGGCGCGCCGTAAGTGAACAGGACCGGCGGCAGAAGCTGGGCAAGTATCCCTAGCAACAGCCCCCATTTCAGAACCGCGCCGAACGGGTTGATTTCCGCTAGCGGCGTGGTCACCGCGAAACCAATAAACAGCAATACAAGCGTGCCAGACACCATCAGGCCGTTTTTATAAAACTGTGGAATCGATTCCGGCAGTACCGATGCACCGATTAGGAAAATGGAATAGCACATCGCCGCGATAAATCCGAAAATCAATCCTGGCGCGTTAACCGCACCTGAATCAATCCCAGTTATCCGCAGTACAAGCAGAGTCCCGGTAAGGACAATCGCCACCGCAAGCCACTCGTTCCGGTGAATCTTTCTTTTAAAAACAAGCATTTCAATCAGAAGCCCGATCCAAGTAAATTGGAACAGCATCACCAGTGAAACGGACGTCGGCACATAGGCAAGGCTTTTATAAAGTGCGAGGCTCGTTCCGCCCAGGCCGATTCCCCCGACAGCAAGCAGCTTCAAGTAGTCCCGTACACTTACTCTTCCAAAAGAGCGCGTCACCAAAATCAAAATAATAAGTCCGATTGTTCCATAGACATATTGGCTGATCGTCAGCTCCGGGAACTCAAAGCCATCCGCATAGGCGAGCTTTACAATCGTATTCACAAATCCATATATTGAGGAAGCCATTAATACTGATAATATACCAAGCGTTCTGTTCAACTTATCACCCCTTCCGACGTACTGCCCTTCACATACTCCAAGGCAATTTCCAAAGAAAAAGCCGCCCCAGTGGAAAACGGAAAACGGCTTCCGCTGAATTCCAAGGGAACAGCTTCCCCGAAATTTTAAAATTCAAACTGCCCGCTTAAACAACTACACTTAGAAAATGCTTCAGGAATCCATCGGCGTCGACCTCGAGAGCGACATCAACATTCGGCGGGTTTGCGGGGATGCTCCGCAAATCAGCGATTGTCCTGCCGACAGAGTGGATGCCTTCGCAATCGACCTGGATATGCATCGGCTTTGTTTTAATAAAATCAGGGTTGATGACAGCCCCAATCGCGAGCGGATCATGAAGCGCACAGCCTTTTATGTTCGGATACATGTTCCGGTACGCATTTATGTAAAACTCCACAATATGTGCCATGAAATCGCCAAGCGGCGTTTGCTTTTGCCTCCATACCTCAAGCTGTTCCCACGGAAGGAGCGTCTGCATTGTCACATCAAGGCCGACCATTGTGACCGGCAGCCCCGAACGGAAAACATACTCGGCTGCTTCCGGATCCGCGTAGATATTGGCCTCAGCCGCCGGTGTCGCATTCCCCGGAACGGTCGCAGCGCCGCCCATGATGACAACACGTTCGACCTTTTCGACAATCGACGGGTCCTTCATAACAGCAAGCGCAAGGTTTGCCAGGCTCGCAACAAAGACAAGGGTAATTTCATTTGGATGCTTATGAATCATCTCAATGATAAACTCGACCGAGTGCTTTTCGGACGGTTTAGCTTTTGGCAATGGCAGCGAATGGTTCCCCATCCCATCGTCGCCATGAATGAACGCAGCTTTCTCCTTCAACGGCGGCCGGAACAACGGCTTTTCCACACCCGGACAAACCGGAATATCCTCGCGGCCTAGCAATTCAAGCAGTTGCAGTGTATTGCGGGTCGCTTCATCCACCGATGTATTCCCGAAGCTAGTCGTAATCCCGACGAGGTCAATGTCCTCAGAATTCACAGCATAAGCAATCGCCAGTGCGTCATCGATACCTGTATCAACATCAAGGATAACTTTCTTCATGACAATACCTCCCTTTGCTTCCCGGAAACGACTTCCACGAATTCCTTGATGAAGCGCTCAGCGTCGACTTCAAGGCAGACGTCCACATTGTAGTATGGCTTTTCCGAGCCGCGGAGGTCGGCGATGGTCGCTCCCGAGGAAAGCTGGCCCTTCGTTTCAATCGCGACGAGCATTGGTGTTGTTTTTACAAGGTCAGGATGAAGGGTTACGGCAACCGCCAACGGATCATGGAGCGGACTTCCGTCGATGCCGTCCTGCTTCTTGTACGCAGCGAGCCTGAACCGGACCATCTCATCGAGCGCCTCAATGAGTTCCGCATTCGTTTCGTCCTTCTGGCTGACCATCCACGCCATGTCCTCTGCCGTGATTTGCGTTTGCATCGTCACATCCAGGCCAACCATTGTCAGCGGGAAGCCAGCCTCGAATACCATATTCGCGGCTTCCGGGTCGCCGGCGATGTTCGCTTCGGATACTGGCGTCACATTCCCCGGTACCGTTACAGCGCCGCCCATGATGACGACTTCTTTTACCTTTTTTGGAAGAGAAGGGTCCTTTGCAAGTGCCTCGGCAAGATTTGTCAGGCGGCCGACAGTAATGATCGAAATCTCGCCCAGCTCCTCATTCACCGCCCGGACGATGAAATCGGAAGCCCTCTCCTCTTGGGCTTTAGCTTTCGGCTCGGGCAGCGAAACATTCCCGATCCCGTTTTCGCCGTGGACATGCACGACAGGCCCATTCCACGTCCTAAGCAACGACTTTGAAGCACCGAAAAAAACCGGAACATCCGGCCTCCCCGCAAGCTCCGCGATTTGAAGAGTATTCTTCGTCGCCTGTTCCACACTAACATTCCCAAAGCCCGTCGTCAGGCCCTTCACCTCAACACCCGGATGCTTTAGCAAATATACGATAGCAAGAGCATCATCTATGCCCGTATCAATATCCAGAATTACTTTCTTCACCACTACTCACCTGCTTTTCACTTGTTGTTTCGCGTAAACACTTTTCTAACATAACTCAGAATATCACTTTACCAGCCGTTTCGGCTACATCCAAGATCAACCCCACTTTTTGTAAAAAAATCCTTTGGGCCCATGCACCTGGCGGAAACGGTACACCCCCAGTTCGGTGTCTTGAACTGACGAGAAACACTGTTAAAGTGGCGGACATTAAAAAATTCAAACTCTATTCTTTATTGGAAGTGAAAAAACCAACAATGCAGTTTACGAAGGTGGCTCATCGGCCTATTGATTAGCATGCTTTTGAAAAATAAAAAAACACCCAAAAACCGGGTGCAACGCAATTTCTATTTAGGTACCTTGTGGCCCGCCTGATACTGAGGTAATCTGTTTACCAATCCCGCAATTTCCTGAAACTGTATGCCTATCCGCCGACCCTTGTGGTTTTGTAGCGATAGCTTTTGATAAGCGCGGCAAGCTCTTCCTCTGTATCAGCACAGAATCGGACCAGGACAGAGTTGACTTTGAAGGTGGAAGTGAAGGCAATTTCTTTTTCCGAAAGGATTTCCCCGCTCCAACTTCCTCCGCTGTATTGCCCTGGAAGCCCGGTATCGTTCGTACGCATGCCGCCAAGCTCCTCGAAGTACATTTCGAGATGGCTGCGATTGATGCCGCGGAATTCAAGAATGGTTTCCGCCATCTCAGCCGCCCGCAACCGGCGGGAACAGCGCGAACTGGTCCGTCTCGCTGACCGTTGTTTCTAGTCCGGAGAGATGGACGATATTTTTCCCGTTTATGTACACATGGACAAAATCCCTAAGCGTCCGTTCCGGCGTGAAAATTTCCTCTTCGATATCCGGGAACATCTCAACCATTTTCTCCAACACATCTATGACACGGTCCCCGTCAGGCTTTACTTCAACAGTCACGCCCCCGCAGATCACGCGGAGATTGGCAAACACCTTGACCTGCATGCAAACTCCCCCTTTTAACTACCATCTTAAGGGAAACACAGGTGAATGTCACCCAGAAAGCGGACAATATGATTCCCTTTTTACGGTCGGCTGGATTACACTTATTTTAAACAAAAAGCACTGGGGGGAACGGCATGGCAGTAACATTCAATTTGGCTAATCGTAAAAAATGCAGTGATATCATTGCGCTTTATAATGAAGTCACTTTGCAGCTTCACAGGAAAGGAATCCACCAATGGGACTATCCATGGCGGGCGGATATCGTAAAAGACGCCATTGATAGGTGTGAAGTCTATACAGTGGAAATGGGCGGAAATATCATTGGGGCATTTTGCATTGGCAGGGCAGATAATTTCCTAGGTTTGCAGGTGGATGAAGGCGCCCTTTACCTTTCAAAGATTGCCATTCTCCCAAACTATCAGGGGCTTGGTTTTGGAAGAAAAATCGTGTCTTTCACATGTATTTTAGCCAAAACCGCCGGCAAAGACATGTACCTTGACTGCTGGGCCGGCAACCATAAGCTCAGGGAGTTTTATACGGGGTGCGGCCTCGAATATTTGGGAGACTTTCCGGAAGATGATTATTTCATCAGTGTTTTTAAAAGCAGGCAGTGAGGTTATTGGGCTTAGTGTTCTTTGGCCTATTCTGACACCAAACCCAGAAAACTCTTATTCCTTGTCAGAATTCGATAATTAATACACCTTCAAAAAATGAAACCCAGACCCGATTCCTACCCACAACCGGCTGTTATTTCCCCAAAACAGCAAAAAGGAAGGACCTGCCGCTCACAGATCCCTCCTAAAAACCCTATTCCACTACGCCTCGCTCGCCTCTGATTTCAAGCGCGCGTTCGGGGTAGTCGGTCATGATTGTATCGATGCCAAGATCAATAAGTTCTCTCATATTTTTTTCCTTGTTTACGGTGAAAACACGGACCGGGACTCCAAGTTTGGTGGCTGTCCTGGCCATTTCGGTATAGGCAATGGGAAGGTATACATGAAGCCCGAAAGCGCCAATGGTCTTTGCATACACCCATGGTTCATGGAGAACTTCCATGAAGAGGATTGCGGTTTCGATTTCCAGATCAAGCTCCCGAACCTTTTTCAGGCTGTAATGGTTAAAGGATGAAATGATCGCCTGCTCCTTATAGGAATGCCGCTCGAGTGCTTCAAGCACCTTTTTCTCGATTCCCTCATACGGGATGATGTCGCTTTTGATTTCGACATTCAGCATGATTCCGGTGCCAGCCAGCAGCTCGAGCACCTCATCGAGCGTGGGAATCGCCGCGTCTTGGAATTCCCCGCCATACCAGGATCCCGCATCAAGGCTTTTCAGCTCTTCAAGCGTCATATCGCGCACATTTCCCGACCCGTTCGTCGTCCGGTCAACAGTTTCATCATGGATGATAACCAGCTCGCCATCCTTCGAGAGGTGGACATCAAGCTCGATGCCGTCTACTCCAAGCCTAACCGCTTCCCTGAAAGCTTCCAGCGTATTTTCGGGATGCGTTCCCTTGCTTCCCCTGTGTGCATAAATTTTTGTCCTTCCCATATGCCGCACCTCTTTTTAAAAAAATCCCAACAAGGCGGGCGCCACTTCCCCGCTTTTCGCTGAGATAAATGGCTGCTCCACCCTTCTTTGATTATTTCTTCTTAGTTTTATTGGCGATTTCAATTGCCCTGTTTGTACCATCAGCGGCCTGGTCGAGTGCCTTTTTCGGATCCATGCCCTGATACATGTTTTCCAGTGCTGTTACTACCTGCTGACGGGATTCAGGGAACACAGAAATCAGTGCGCCCTGGGTCGCATACGATGCTTTTGTTGACTGAAGCTGGTCAACCGTTACTTTAAACTGAGGGTATTTTTCCCACTCAGTCTTCACGATATCCTGGTCATAAGCGGCCGGGTTGATGGCAAAATAGCCTGTTCCAACATGCCACTTCGCCTGGCTTTCAGGAGTCGCGAGGTATTTCATGAACTCCCATGCTGCTTCCTGCTCTTCCTCGGCAATTCCTTTTGACATCCAGAGGGAAGCGCCGCCGATGGCAACCCCTTGCCTTTCGACTTCATCCGGATATGGAATGTAGGCGACTCCCACTTCAAACGGGGAGTTGTTGATCGCTCCGGCTACACCCGCGGATGAATCCATATACATTGCCACTTTGCCTGTCTGGAACGCGGCCCGGATATCATCCCAGTTCGTTCCGTAGTTCCCGAACGTTCCCGCTTTGTTCATTTCATTTAGCCAGTTGAAGACGCGAAGGCCTTCCTCTCCATTAAAGACAGCCTTTGTGGCATCATCGGAACGGCCGTTGTCATTGTCGACATAATGCCCTCCTTGTGTTGCGACAAGCTGCTCAAAGAACCAGCCATACGTCAGCATGGAGAAACCGAAACGTTCGTTTTTCTTGGTCAGTTTCTTTGCCGCTTCTTTTACTTCGTTGAAGGTTTGCGGCGGGCTTTCCGGATCAAGTCCGGCCTCCTTGAACGCATCCTTGTTGTAGATCATAACAGGCGTCGAGGAATTGAATGGCATGGAATACAGCTTTCCGTCAACACGGTAGTAATTCAGGATGTTATCCTCCAGCTGGGAAAGGTCATAGTTATCCTTGTCGATGAATGTTTGCATCGGCTCGATATAGCCGCTTTCAATCATGTATTTCGTACCAACTTCAAACACCTGGGTAATGGCCGGCGCATCCTTTGTTCCGCCGACACTGCGAAGCTTTGTGAGAGACTCTTCATATGTACCCTGGAATTCTGCTTTTACAACATATTTATCCTGCGAATTGTTAAAATCCGCGACAATGCTGTCAAGCGCAACCTGACCTGGCCCAGACATGGCATGCCAGAACGAAATTTCAGTTTTTTCCTGCTTTTCAACTGGATCCTTGCTTTTATTGTCCTTCTCGTTCGTTCCTTTGCTTGCATCGTTTGAACAGGCCGACATGATCAGAATGCTGATAATCGTGCTGAGAATAAATAACCATTTAAATTTCTTTTTCAACTTTTCCTACACCCCTTTTTTCATTTTTATAAAAACTTCCGGCATTTCCTAATGGAGCGAAACGGCAGAAGGTAAAACCCCGCTAGCTTTATTTAATTGCTCCTTGTGTAAGGCCTTTTTGGAGCTGTTTTTGCCCGGCGAACAAGAGGATCAGCGTCGGGATAATGACTACGATTACCCCGGACATAACGACTCCCCACTCCGTTGCCACTTCCTGCGATTGAAGCTGCTTCAAGCCAATTTGCACGGTCCGGACTTGGTTTGTGCTTGTGACAAGCAATGGCCATAAATACATATTCCATGTTGTCAAAAATCCATACGCGCCCAGGGTTACAAGGCTTGTTTTTGAAATTGGCAGGATGACCCTCCAAAAAAAGGCGAATTTGCTCAATCCCGCAACCTCGGACGCTTCATGCAGCTCTTTCGGAATCGTCTTGAAATGTTGGCGGAGCAGGAATGTCCCGAATGCGAGCGCGAAGAACGGGACCGTTAGGCCCTGGTATGTATTCATCCAATCAAGCTTCTGGATGGTAAAAAAGTTTGGAATCATCGTCGCTTCCCACGGAATCATCATTGTGGAAATGAAAAGGAAGAAGATGAAATCCCGCCCTTTAAAGGGGATGAAGACGAACGCGTATGCCGCCATGCTGCAGACGACAAGCTGGCCAAGCATGACCCCGAATGAAACGACAAAACTATTAATCAAGTACTTCATTAACGGAAGCCTGTCGAATACTTTTGTATAGTTTTCAAAACTGAAGGAACTCGGAAAGAACTTCCCCTGAAGGATTTCCCCTCCGGTCATGAAGCTGATCATGAATGCATAGAGGACCGGAAAGAACACAAGGAAGGCGGACAGTACCAGCAAAACATAGAACAGTAATTTTTTAGGCAAGGACATGCTCATTGGTAATGTACCTTCCTTTCTCCGAGCTTAAATTGTAATATGGTGACAACGAGTATGCAGATGAACAGGAATACCGCCTGCGCGCTCGCCGTGCCGAATTGGTAGTTGACGAATGCTTCCCGGTAAATCGAATAGACTATCAGATTGGTCGCCTGGGAAGGGCCTCCTTTTGTTAAAATATCAACCTGGCCAAACGTCTGGAACGCGTTGATTAGGGAAATCGTAATGATGAAGAACAGCGTCGGCGAAAGCATCGGGATTGTAATCCTTCTTAGTTGGTACCAATAGCCCGCACCATCGATTTTCGCGCTTTCGTACAAGTATTCATCAATATTCTGAAGGCCTCCCAAAAGAATCAGAAAAGAGAAGCCGATATTCATCCAAATCGTCGAGATAGATATGGAAACAAGTGCCCAATCCGGATCGAGAAGCCACTGGACGCCCGGCATGCCTAAAACATGGAGCAGCCGGTTGAACATCCCGATGCTCGGGTGGAACAAAAACAGCCAAACGACGGATGAAGCCGCTACCGATATCCCCATTGTTGAGGAGTAAATTGTCCGGAAAAAACCGATTCCTTTCAGCTTTTCATTCGCTATAAGTGCAAGAAAAAGGGAAATGATAACGCCTGTCGGAACCGTATACAGGACAAACAGGACGGTTGCCTTCACACTATTCCTGAAGGCTGGCGACTCAAGGAGATATTGGTAATTTTCCATGCCAACAAAAACGGCCGCGGTCCCCTGCTGGTTGGTCAGGAAAAAGCTTAAATAAATCGTCCTGAACATTGGATAAAAAACGAAAACCGAAAACAGCAGAATTGAAGGGAACAAATACAAGAGTGCTGTCCGTGCATTCAGCGACCTTCTCCACAGAGACAGTTTCGGAGGAGTATATGCCACGCGGCCGGTTACTTCCGCTTTCATATGAGCACCTCTTTGCCAAACACATAGTTTTCAATATCCGTTGGCGTCTTAATGATTTTTTCTGTTTCGGCATCAAAAAAGCATGTCGATTCATAATTGATGACAATTGGGATGGTGTCGCCAACATCGATGCGCCATTGGCCAGTCCATTTTGCGAGCCATTCCCGTCCGCCCATTTCGAAAGAAAAAATCGTTTCGTTTCCAAGAACCTCGACGTTGACTACCTTTACATCGATCCGGTTTTCCGCACCCGAATCTTTCGTGGCGGGCTTTAAATGCTCCGGACGGATACCGACAATGATCCGCTCTGATTTCAGCAGTCCCTGATCCTTTGCTGGAACAACTATTTTCGCACCATCGCCAACCGTTACGACTGAGTTTTTGCGGTCAACATTGCCATCCCCGATATTCATCGGCGGGGAGCCAATGAATGTTGCTACAAAAGGATTTGCAGGATTATTATAAATATCGATTGGTTTTCCAATCTGCTGGATTTTACCGTCATGGAGGATCATGATCCGATCACCCATCGTCATCGCCTCGACCTGGTCATGGGTAACATAGATCATCGTAATGCCAAGCCTTCTCTGGATTTGCCTGATTTCGGACCGCATATGCGCGCGCAGCTTCGCATCCAGGTTGGAAAGAGGCTCGTCCATCAGGCAAATCGGTGCCTGGTTGACGATTGCCCTTGCCAACGCGACACGCTGCCTTTGGCCCCCGGAAAGCTCTCGTGGCTTCCTTTTCAAATAAGGCGTTAGGCCAAGCATCATGGCAACATCATCACACCTTTTTTTCCTTTCATGCTTGGAGACTTTTTTTACATGGAGCCCGAATACGATGTTTTCTTCAACGGTCAAATGGGGATACAGAGCATAGTTCTGGAATACCATTGAAATGTCCCGTTTGCTCGGCGGGAGATGGTTTGCCTCCATACCGCCAATTCGAAGGACTCCGCCGGTTATTTCTTCAAGCCCCGCAATCATGCGCAGCATCGTACTTTTCCCGCAGCCGGACGGGCCAACAAGCACGAAAAACTCGCCGGGCTCAATCGTTACATTAATATCGGTGATGACATCGGTCTTTTTGTCATATGATTTGGAGACGTTCACCAACTCGACTTTTTTCAAAATTGCCACCCCTTCTTTATTTAAGCGCTTTCAATTTCGCTTTTAGTTTTCCTGAAAAATTATTCTGCCGCCCGTGAAGGAATGGCTTTATTGTTCAGCTTTACTTGCTTGATGCCATCCAGTTTCCCCAGTTCCCTGGAAAGTTCCAGAATGTTTTTCTTTGAGGAAATTTTCACCCGGATGTCCATCGACAGATACCCTTCCTCTAGAAAGAAGTATTCATCCGACATCGAAATCGCCTCGATGTCCGCATCTTCATTTTTGAAGAGTTTGTTGATTTTGCCCAGAATTTGCGCTTCGTCCTTCATCGTGAGGGTAAAGGTAATAAATTTGTAGGTTGCCAGGAACCTTTCTTCTAATCCCCTGAGGACGAAAACGGTTAACATGACGATTCCCGTTGTGACGAGGGCAGGAAGATAAAAACCGCTTCCGACAGCAAGGCCAATTGCGGAAACAACCCATAAAGTCGCCGCTGTGGTTATACCCGTAACGCTTCTGTTGGAATGTTTCAGGATTGCGCCCGCTCCGAGGAAACCGATCCCGCTAATTACGCCATGTGCCAGCCGCGCCGGATCGAAACGGGCATTCACATGGTTGATTGTCTCATTGAATCCATAGATGGATAAGAGCATGATCGAGGCTGCCCCCACAGAAACGAGCAAATGCGTTTTCACCCCTGCCTGCTTGTTGCGCAAATCGCGCTCCCATCCGATAAGGCCGCCGAGAAAAGCAGCCAAAAGAAGTCGTCCAATAATCGCTGTTGCCGAAATTGTAACTGGTATCACCCCCTGGTTATGCAAAAGGAGGCCACAAATCATGCCTATAAAAAAATAGACAATAAATGTGAGCCTCCTGATCTCCATCACGCTATTAACTTGTTATAATATTACAATAAATCCAAAATTTCGTCAAACATTTTGAATATTTTTCCTATATAAATAGTATTTAACGTATCTAAACAGAAATTCAGATTCGAGGTGCGTGGATGTACAAAAACCTTGTTATCATTCTTTTCATAGTGCTTACCGTTTCAGGCTGTGCATATAAGGAAACGGCTCCTGCCACCTCTTTGCCAGGTGGATTCATGATCATCGGGCATCGTGGCGCATCGGCCTACGCGCCCGAGCATACGATAGCGTCATATGAACTGGCACACCTTCTTGGGGCCGATTATTTGGAAATCGACTTGCAGATGACAAAGGACGGCCATTTAATTGCCATGCATGATAAAACAGTAGACCGGACAACCGATGGAAGCGGCGCCGCAAGTTCTTTTTCCCTAGAGGAAATAAAGCGCCTTGATGCAGGCTCCTGGTTCAATCACCTCCATCCGGCGTACGCTCGCCCTGAGTTTGAAAACCTAAGGGTTCCTACCCTCGAAGAAATTTTCAGCCATTTCGGGACCTCCGTGAATTATTATATTGAAACAAAATCGCCCGATGAATATCCTGGGATGGAGGATAAATTGATTGAGCTAGCCAGGAAATATTCAATCATTCGGACTGGGGAAGGAGAGAACCCCGGCCTTATCCTTCAATCCTTCAGCAGCAAGAGCCTGAAAAAGATTCACGAGTTAGAACCAGCCATCCCGCTCATCCAGCTTAAAAAATACAAAGAACAAGCTTCCCTTACCGGAAAGGAAGCGAGGATGATTGGACAGTATGCGGCTGGAATTGGACCCAACTTTGAAAAAATCGGTCAGGACTATGTTAAGAAGGCCCACGAAGCAGGACTGGCGGTGCATCCCTATACGATTGACTCGGAACAGGAGATGAAAGAGGCCCTGGAGATTGGGGTCGACGGCGCCTTTACAAATTACCCGAACCGCCTTGCTGAACTACTCGGGCGGAAGTCGGCGGAATAACTGTCTCCATCGTGTTATGAAGTCACTTTCAAACGATTTCCAGCCTCGATATTGTCTTCATCAGGTTTATGAAGACACTTTCAAACGGCTTTCGACCTTGAAACTGTCTCAAGAATAAGAAGCGCACTCGTCTCTATTAGCAAAATAGGTAATCAACACCCCTTGCTCTGAAATAAATGAAAAGGGCTGGCCACATAGCGTGCGCCAACCCTTTTCATTTCCTCCTGTTCTTTATTCCGCTGCAACAGGCTCAGAAGCATATTCAAGCTCAGCCTCAAGCTCAGCCCCGTACATGGCTGCCTGCTCCTGGCTCCACTTGAACAAGGTTCCCATATAGGCAAGAACCGGCTCGCGGTACTTTCTTACGGAACCTATATCGAATAGCAGGTCGCCTGTGCGCCTGAAATAAAAGTCAAGCGGAGTGGCGACCATTTCGTACTGGATGCCATAGACCAATTTTGCCATCAGGACCGCTGGCATGCCGAATTTCTCTGCCTCATCCCTGTGGATTTTGGCCAAATCGTAAACGACAGGCGCATTCGATCCATAAAAAGACGCCAGGTGTCGGGCATCCTTATCACTTAGCCCCATGCTCGTTCCCTGCTGAATAGCCGAAGTGATGAAGCTTGCGAAATTCCCGGAACCTCCGAAATCGCCTCCGGATATTTTGATTGACCTGGTTTTACAAGGCCCAGGTTTTTTCTGTCCGACAGATTCCAACTTAACGGCGACAAAGTCGACAATCGTTTCGGCCATTTTGCGGTAACCGGTCAGTTTTCCGCCGGCAATGGTAATCAGGCCGGATTCCGACTCCCAAATTTCGTCCTTGCGGGAGATTTCGGACGGACTCTTCCCTTCTTCATGAATAAGCGGACGTATGCCTGCCCAGCTGGATTCCACATCTTCCGGCTTCGCATTCACCTCAGGGAACATATAGTTGATTGCGGATAGTAGGTAATCGCGGTCCGTGAACGTCATCCTTGGATTCACTTTATCCCCGTTATAAAAGGTATCCGTCGTGCCAACATATGTTTTCCCGCCGCGTGGAATCGCGAAGATCATCCGTTTGTCGGGGGTATCAAAATAAACCGCCTGCTTAAGAGGAAAACGGGATTGGTCGATGACGATATGCACCCCTTTTGATAAAATCAGCATCTTCCCTTTTTTCGAGCGATCTTTTTCACGGATTGTATCGACCCACGGGCCAGTAGCGTTGATGATTTTTTTCGCGAAAACCTGGTATGTCTCACCGGTCAGCTGGTCTTTGACCACAACGCCAACCACTTTGCCGCCTTCCGTAACCAGGTCGTCCGCTTTTGCGTAATTGATTGCCGTCGCGCCTTTTTCGACAGCCGCTTTCATGACCTCAATTGTGAGCCTTGCATCATCGGTCCTGTATTCGACGTAATAGCCGCCGCCCCTTAGGCCCTGCTTTTTGATGAGCGGCTCTTTTTGCAATGTCTCTTCAACGGACAGCATGGAGCGACGTTCTTCCTTTTTTACACCGGCGAGAAAATCGTATACCCTAAGGCCAATCGACGTAGAAAAGCTGCCGAACGTTCCTCCTTGGTGGAACGGAAGGAGCATCCATTCAGGGGTCGTCACATGCGGGCCATTTTCATAAACGATGGCCCTCTCCTTTCCGACTTCGGAGACGACCTTTACATCAAGCTGCTTTAGATAGCGCAATCCGCCATGCACAAGCTTTGTCGACCGGCTTGACGTTCCCGCCGAAAAGTCCTGCATCTCAATCAGGGCCGTTTCAATTCCCCTAGTTGTCGCATCGAGGGCAATCCCGGCTCCTGTTATACCCCCACCTATTACAAGCAAATCAAAGGTTTTCCCTTTTAACTTTTCGATGATTTTCGCGCGGTGCAAATTCGTAAACATTCGTTTTTCCTCCTAAAAACAGGAAAAGAGACCACGAAAAACATTACCACTCCTGGTGATAATGCTTCGCGGTCTCTCCAATTCTCCTGCCGTCATATTAACTTAAAATAATTGTATCAAATTCCAAAACTAATTTCCATTTTAACTATAGAACACTATTTGTCTATTTGAAAGCCATAGCCGCTTTCACTGCCTTTTTCCAGCCGCTATATAACTCTTCCCGCTTGCCAGAATCCATTTCCGGTTCAAACGCCCGGTCAATCGCCCATTTCGCGGCGATCTCTTCCTGGCTGTCCCAGAACCCGACGGCAAGGCCGGCAAGATAGGCCGCGCCAAGAGCAGTCGTCTCATTGATTTGCGGGCGTTCAACCGGCACATCGAGAATATCGCTCTGGAAGTCCATGAGGAAATTGTTTTTTACAGCCCCACCGTCCACTCTTAATGTTTTCAGCATTATGCCTGAATCCATCTCCATAGCGGACAGTACGTCCTTCGTCTGGTAGGCAAGCGATTCAAGCGTGCCCCGGATGAAATGCTCCTTGCTCGTTCCCCTAGTCAGACCAAAAACCGCGCCGCGCACATCACTGTCCCAGTATGGCGTGCCGAGCCCGACAAATGCCGGAACCACATAGACGCCGTCCGTCGATTCAACCTTTATGGCATAGCTTTCGCTGTCCTTGGCGTCTTTCAGCATCCGCAGCCCGTCGCGGAGCCATTGGATGGCCGAGCCCGCCACGAAAATGCTCCCTTCAAGGGCATATTCCACTCTCCCGTTCAAGCCCCAGGCAATCGTCGTCAACAGCCCATGCTCCGACCGGACCGCCTTTTCGCCCGTATTCATCAGCATGAAGCAGCCCGTTCCATAGGTGTTTTTCGCCATGCCCTTTTCAAAGCACGCCTGGCCGAATAATGCCGCCTGCTGGTCCCCTGCCGCTCCGGATATCGGTACTTCTTTTCCGAAAAAATGAAACGGCGCCGTCTTCGTGTACAATTCGGATGAAGGCTTCACCTCAGGAAGCATCGAGGCCGGGACGCCGAGGATTTCGAGCAGCTCTTCATCCCATTTTAATTCATGGATATTGAACATCAGTGTGCGGGACGCATTGCTGTAATCCGTCACATGGGCTTTGCCTCCGGACAGCTTCCAAATCAGCCAAGTATCGATCGTCCCAAACAGCAATTTCCCTTCCTCGGCTTTTTTCCTCGCCCCCTCAACATTGTCGAGGATCCATTTCACCTTCGTCCCTGAAAAATAAGCGTCAATTAAGAGGCCCGTTTTTTCACGAAACACATCGTTGAACCCTTTTGCCTTCAGTTCTTCGCAAATGGCGCTTGTCTGCCTTGATTGCCACACGATTGCATTGTAAACCGGAATCCCTGTTTCTTTATCCCAGACGACTGCGGTTTCACGCTGGTTCGTAATCCCTATTCCGGCAATTTGCTCGGGTTTGATATTCGATTCAGATAGGACACCGGCGATGACTGCAAGGATTGATCCCCAAATTTCATTCGGATTATGCTCCACCCAGCCCGGTTTAGGAAAATGCTGCGTGAATTCCTTTTGGGACGAGTGGACGATTTTCCCGTCCTTGTCAAAAATAATCGCCCTCGAACTGGTTGTTCCCTGATCCAACGCTAAAATGTACGTTTCCATCCCATTTCCCCTCCACTCATTTTGATCGGACAAAAAAGGAGAACCAACAGAAATACCCCTTCCAAAAGGACTTGTCTGTGTGATTCTCCCGAGCTCCATCACTTGTTAACTTTGAATTGAGTATACTCCAGCGCGGTATCGCTTTCAATTTTTTTGTGTAGCTGGTTGTTCTTTTGCAAAATGGTTCCACAATTCCTTCTTGGAGGTAGTCACACCATGCGCGCCCGCCTTGACTGCATTTTCAATGTCGGCAGGAGTCCGGATAAATCCGCCCGCCAGAACCGGGATGTTCACCTTCTGGATTACTTCGGCGATAAGACCAGGCATTGCCCCAGGCAAAACTTCGATATAATCGGGCCGCGTTTTTTCAAGGAGCTGATAGCTTTTTTCAAGAGCATGCGAGTCTATTAAAAAAATCCTTTGAATGGCTAGGACGCCCTTTTGCTTAGCTTTCAGGATGACATTCGCTTTTGTGGAAATCAGCCCGTACGGCTTGTATTCCTGGCAGATGAACTCGGTCGCGGCGTCGTCGCTCTTGATGCCGCGAATCATGTCCACATGATAAAGCATCTTCTTCCCATGCTCTTTTGCCATCGCGCTGACATTTTTCAGCCGGGCGATATGCAGCTCCAAAAACACGCCAATTTCGTATGGGCTTTCCAGAAAAGCCTCGAAATCTTTCATATTTGATGATGCGGGAAGAATAACCTGGTTCATCTATTTCACCCTTAAACTCTTTTTTATCATCATAAACTTTCTTCTTTAAAAAATCACTCTCTGGAACCAAAAAGCCGGCCCGTCTTTCCTCTTAAGGAAAAAACACGCCGGCATTGGCAATGCTACTCAAACAACGATAAGAACTCCCCGTACCCTTCTTCTTCCAGCTTGTCCTTTGGTATAAAGCGGAGGGCGGCCGAGTTGATGCAATAACGCGCCCCGTCAGGTCCGGGACCATCATCAAACACATGCCCGAGATGCGAATCGGCCGTTTTCGAACGGACCTCGATTCTCCTCATTCCGTATGAAGTATCAAGCCTTTCCTCGATTTCGTTTCTGCGGATTGGCCGCGTAAAGCTTGGCCACCCACATCCGGCATCGTATTTATCGGTAGAACTGAACAAGGGTTCACCCGAAACGATATCAACATAAATGCCGTCCTCTTCATGGTTCCAAAATTCGTTCTGGAACGGCGGCTCTGTCCCGCTATTTTGGGTCACCTCATACTGCATCGGCGTCAATTCGCGTCGAAGTTCCTCATCGCTCTTCTTCTTTTTCCAGTTTTCACGGATGAACCTAGCCCTTCCCGATCCTTCCTTGTACATATTGTAGTGAAAAGCGTTCTTTTTGTAATAGTGTTGGTGGCTTTCCTCGGCCCGGTAGAACGGCTTGGCCGGCAGGATGTCCGTTACGATCGGCTTGTTGAAACGGCCGCTCTCTTCCAGCTGCTGTTTCGACTCCTCGGCGAGAATGCGCTGTTCTTCATTATGGTAAAAAATCGCCGTCCGGTATGAGGAGCCGCGGTCACCAAACTGGCCGCCCGGATCGGTTGGGTCGATTTGTTGCCAGAACAATTCGAGCAATTTTTTGTATGGGAAAACAACCGGGTCAAACGTGATTTGGACCGCCTCGTAATGGCCGGTCGTGTCCGAGCAAACCTCCTCATACGTCGGATTCTCGGTATGGCCGCCGGTATACCCAGAAATAACCTCCTTGATGCCCGGCTGTTCATCAAATGGCTGCACCATGCACCAAAAACAGCCGCCCGCAAATGTGGCTAGTTCAAATTTTTCAGCCATGCAAAACCCTCCTTCTTTATAAAAGTTACTTCTTCCTATTTTTCAATCCAAGTAAAATGATTCCCAATGAAAAAACCACCAAAATTATTTTGCCCTGAAATGACCATTCCGTAACCTGATAGACGGAATATGCTTCGATTAGAAGGGCCGGAATTTTACCTATCGTGCTGGCAAGCGTGAATGTTATAGCCCCCACAGAGCCAATCGCCGCCGCGAACGTGACAAACCCTGATGGGACGAATGGGAGAATCCGTAAAGCGAGAATCAGGAAAAAGGCATCCTTACCGCGTGCATTGAGCAGCTTGTTAATCCAGCGTTTATCCGGCAGCTTTTTCCCGGCCCACCGTTTGAAACCTTTTCTATAGAGTAGAAATGATACTACGGCACCGGCCGCCTCGCCGATTAACGAAATCGCCGTCCCGGCAACCGGTCCAAACACAATGATGTTCGCCGCAGTCAAAAACACGCTAGGCACAACGCCAAGAATGCTAATCGCCACATTCAGCAGCACGCTGATCAATACGGCAGCTTCCCGGTAGTTTTCAAAAAGCCCAATCACCCAGTCCTGCATCACTTTACCCCATTCATACATGTAGAACGCATCCGGCAGCCGAATCCATCCCCGTTAATGTAAGTATAGCGAAAAATGGGGGTAGGAAGAAAATAAATGATTTATGGCAGTGGTTCTTCCCAATTAATTGTATAAATACGCTTTTTGTTGACTCCAACCCTTGTCAGAAAAGTAGACTGTAAAAGGTATTTTGCTACGTTTGGGGAACTGATTTGAAGGAAATCCCTTGCCTGGCGGTTTGTAATCGCGGAACTTTTTAAAAGGGGATAATCATGGGAGAGAGTCTTTACATGGGCTATTGAATCATTATTATTGCACCTTGGACAAATCCATGTTTTTGAAGTCCTGAGCATTGGTATATGGCGGCACTTTTGGCATTGGACGCCTTTGTGAATCTCTCCCTCTTGGACCCCGAACAACTCCAAATGTTGGGGAAGTATGGTTCATGCGAAGAAATTAATTAGTTTGATAGGCTTAATAATTGCACATCATCGATAATAGGTTTTGGAAATTGTTTAACAATATGAGGAATTATAAAAGGGAGTTTGGCGCTATGGTGGACCCGCTCTATCACTTCCCGATTCTTCGGGCTCGATCGGACAATTGTATTCGGAAAACTTATTACAACAAGGGGGTATATTGGGATAGCAGGCCAGCCATTGCTTTTTAAAAATTGCTGAAGCTGTTCCCTGTGATACATAGACTGGTAGAGTGGATTTGGATAGCCTTCCTGCTTGCCGCTATCCCCAGTCCGAGTAAATTGCCCATTGTCTTCAAATTCGATTAATCCATAAAAATTCTTGGTTTCAAGGGGGATTAGTAGGTATCTGGAAAGAAGCAAGGTATCGATTTGAAAGTAGTGTGAGGCTCCTTTAATGCGTAGTCCATGCAGAATAATGAAGTCTTGTTGAGGGAGGAAACTTAGGGGGTAATTTACTTCCAATTCACCTTTGAAGCCAGATTTTTCGTTTTTCAAACGCTTTTGAATGTCAGCTTTTTGGGGGAGATGGATCGGCACCCTCTGGTCAAGTTCTTCCAGCTGGCATAGGTATGACGGTTTCGTTCTAGGTTTTTTGATCATTTTATCACTCCGTTTCTTTATAACTATAAGTTTCTAAGTTTAATGGGGGAGCTCCTTCTTTTTGTTAAAAGTGACACAAAGTGTACACTTTTATCGGATCGAGTACAGGGGTTGGTATTTGCAGACGGTTATCAGCGAATAATTAGTATTTATCAGCATATAGAGGGGGTTTATCAGTAAACTAAGGCGGTTTATCAGTAAACGTAACCACTTTATCAGCAAACAAAGGCAGTTTATCAGTTTTACCCCTTCGTCCGGCGGAGCGAGCACCGAATCAGCCGGCTTCCCCTTCGCCCTGGATGGCAGTTTGTTAATAAAAGCCGGGCTGGATTGGAAGCAAAAGCTTCGAAGCTTCGTCTATCGGAATTTGGAATGGTGAATAAGTGGATGGTACACGTTAATTTGTTTTCGAAAAGGTTGTATCAGCAT
>NZ_JAVFKJ010000003.1:0-423349 GCF_032667185.1 Neobacillus sp. YIM B06451
AAGATGTGATGTTGAAGGAATAACACTTAATGGATAAGTTTTTTTTGAAGTAACTGTTGTCTTGATCTGAAAAGGATTAAGGCACCTATTTATTGAATTTCTTATTAAGCTAACGGGGCAGGTTTGTAGAAAAGGATAGCTGGAATTTACTTGGGGCAAAATACACCTAAATTTAATTTAAGGTGATGGTATTGTGAATATATTGCGTTGCTTTATACTTTTATTTTCATTGATTCTATTTAATGGCAATCCCGCAATAGCAGCCCCAAAACAACTCAATCTTTTAGAAAGCCAATTACTGTCTTTTATGAACGGTTTGCACGTAGGCGAACCGAACCAAGCCGTTGAATTATGGATATTAGGGGTAAATAATCGAAGCGGTGCTGTTCAATATGCGATGTTGTCCCCTTCGCTTCAAAAACAATCAAGGAGAAAATTTGAGGAAACTCGCTGGGTGACAGGTCAGTCAAGCCCTTCGGTTAGTAACTTTCGTTTTACCAAAGTAGAAAAGCTTAGCGAATCCAAAATTCGGTATACCGTTAAATACGATTTATGGGCATCATATGGAGATTTTGGTGGTGGGCAGAAGATAATAATCGTGGAAAAGAATTTGGAACCATTTAGAGAATATTGGTTTATTTCATCAATAACAACGAAATATAATCAATGGGAGGCATTTACTCCAGCCGAGACAGTTTTAAAATAGAGCATTGCAGTTAACAATCAAATAAAGGGCAAAGTTTTTGAATAAATACACTTAAACTATCGGGTGCGAATGTTTAATAAGAAATGCAAATAAAGCTTGGGGGCCATATCGGTCTCCAAGCTTCCTTATTTGGGTTAATTCACTAAACCAAACTGATTTCAAATCTAAAACCTTATAAATTACGTTTTTGCGCATCAAAACGAAACCGTATAATAAAAGCTCATTTTTACACGGATTCAATTTTGAAATTCACATGTTTTGTGAATTTGCCAGGTATAATGTCCTTATTCAATTCGTCAATTATTAATTGAATATCTTCTCGTATTCGGATTTTATAAATCCCATCTGGAGCTATGAATTGAACACCAATATCACAAATCTTGCTAACTGATTTTGTTTCAGATAATTCATCGAACATCGAACATATTTTTTTTAAAATGGCTATTATATCGCCATCAAACTCATGATAAAAAGAATATCTTCCTTCAAACTCATTTGCCCTTTCTGGATTCTCTAGATATTCCCATGGATACAAAACAAACAATTGATTAAAGGGTAGTAATTTAATTACCTCGCCAAAAAGCTCTTTGTTAAGTAGGCCAATCCTACAAAAAACCTTATCCCTTTCCTCCGACAGACCAATCCAGGACGCTGCTAACGCACTTTTATTAATTTCCTCTTCGAAACCAGGTCTGGACTCCATCGTCTCCATTATTGCTTGGGAATAAATCTCCTCGATTTGAGCAGGATTAGATATTTCTTCGGCCGCAAGGTTCTCCTTAAACGTATCAAGGAACCACCCCAACCCTACTCCTGAAGTCCAACCCATTTGGGGTAGATCCACTAGTTTTTCATTATCGTCATCATAGCCATATTCTGCATTTTTACCCCAGGAAATCCTCGTATCAGTAGCAATGATTGAAATGAATTCAGATACATAATTTATTACCACGCTCATTCCTTCACCATCCCAAGTTCATATATGTAATTATAAACTAACTATCTCTGGTTTTATTGTATGGTTGAATAAAATCCACCGAATTACCATGGTTATCCAGACAGCCAGATTAGGAAAATCAATACTCCCACTGTTTTCAATACTAAAATCCTTTATTTATCTGAAAATATGTATTTTGGTAGTATTTTAATAGGCTCATTAAGACGAGGAGGAAAATCCTTGGCTAAATATAATACAAATGAAGGGAATCCGTTAAATCCCAAAAATATACTAGAGGAAAGGGCAAGGGCCGTCTTCACAGAAGAGCAAATGTTTGTACGACGTAATGATGGTCGAACCCTTACCTTATCTGGTAGAGGGGTGAATGTCTTGAAAAGAAAAAAAACTTATGAAGAAATTGAAAGAGAAGTTCTTGAACACCAAAGAAGATTAATTGAAAAAGGCGTTTTGATGGATCCCAAATCAATTGATGTCGGCGGTTTCGTGAAATACTGCGAACACGAATATGGGATGGAAACAAATGAGTTTCATAGTTGGTATGAACAAAACGATTTTGAAGGAAATTCTGATATGAAATTTTGGTACGCTTTTACGAAAGACACTGAAGATGGAAAAATATAAATTTGAACAATTGAAAACCCTGATACCAAACGAAGTAGATTATTCCGAACTTATGTTCATTTCTGACTGTGATATTGATAATTATTTTGAAAAGTTGAAGGCAAAAGTGAACCAACAACTTGCGACATTGAATAGAAAAAAAGATATACAAATTGACAAGCACTTATGGATTTTTGAAAAAAGCTGCAATCGGAAAAGCGGTCATTTCAAAAGAAAAACACTTTGTACCCTACATTGTCTTTAATGTATTGCCGTTTGAAAGAAAGGAAGCTAGGGGTGCTTGTGTAGTGTATGTCTCGACCATTCTGAAGCTCAGTGTTGATAAGTCGACGGTTTTAATCGACCTTCTGTCTCAAAGATAGCGAACGGTAAAATAATATAAAAGTAATAGAAATTAAAAAAATATATAAATAAATATTTTACGTTTTTACAATAGTAAAGTCAATACCTTTCCAATAATTACCTGATGATAACTGCCCGAAACCCTTTTATACTGGGATATGCAAGAACAGTAAAAAAGGGGGGATGGATAATTATGAGGTTATTAAAACAAACCTACCCAAAAGATGGTGAAAGCCTATATTCCTTTCTACATCGCCTCGCGCTTACAAATTATTATCATCATTTGGGTTCCATTTTTCGAGATATTGGGTACAGCGCATACGAAAGCAGTTATTCCTATATCAAAAATAATTCGCCCTGGGGAAATTATTTAATCGAGTTTTTAAATAGTAACGGTCACAATATTGATGAATTGATTCTTAACCAATTCGATTCCCTTCTTGTTGCCAATGGTGTCGGTGGAACTGAAGAAGGCTTGCAGAGTCATCGTGTTTATAATAGGCTCTATACCAAATACTGCCCTCATTGCTTTAAGGATGACTTTTACCATAGGCTTCATTGGGAAATTACATTGCTTCCCGTATGTTCCAAGCATACCTGTTATCTTATCGAAAGATGCCCTAACTGCAAGAACAAAATCACAATGGGCCGCTTAATGACCGATAAGTGTTCTTGTGGAGAAGTGTTTTCTGAAGCAAATACGGAACAAGCACACAAAAAAGTTATGACGGTTCAAAATAAACTCCACAGTTTGATTACAGGAAAATCCCATTACATCAAAAGAAGCCTTGGAGATAAGTTGGACGTCGAAGAATTTTTTCAGTTGTTTTTCTTGTTCTGCCATTTAATCGATGGTTTGGATGCAAAACAGTTTTCACACTCGTCCGCATTCAAAGATGTTTCGAAATTTAATTTCAGCTTTAAATATAAGATAAAACGGTCAGTGAAAATGATGGCTTTCCAAACTTTTGTCGCTTACCAATTGGTGGTAAATCCTGAAAAGGAACTGGGAAAGGTATTTGAAACAATTAAGAATGTTTATGTTGAACGAACAGAACCTTACCACACCAAATATGGGTACATCAAGAAAATATTCAACCATTTAAAAGGGAAACCTTATCTTGAAATTTTCTCTAACGTAATGAATGATTCAAAAGATGTATATGTAAATCGTATAACAAGGGTTAAATTCAATAAGGAGAATAAAAGGTATATAACCATGGGTGAAGCGATTCACTTGATAAATAGCGAACACGCTACATTGTTGAACCTATGTAATAAAGGGATGATAAAATTCTCTCAAACCGAAAGACATGGCAAGCATTATACCCTAATCGAACGAAAATCAGTTATAGAATACTTGGAAATGAAGAAGAGATGTTTAACCCATTTCCAGGCAACTAAAATTCTTGGGTTAACATTTCACGCTTTAAACGCATTCATCAAAAAAGGCTCGCTGGTTCCAAAACACGGACCTGGATTTGATGGGTACGATTTGTGGTATTTTGAGAAGGATGATCTGAATCTTTTCCTGGAATCCATCACCTCTAAAGCGAGCCGTATCCCATCAAGAACAAATGAATGGATAACTCTTAAAGATGCCGTATATAAAGTTCGGTATCTGGAATTAGGCGTTACCGATTTGTTATTGAAAGTAAAAGAAGGGAACCTATCAGCAGCAATTCTCTCCAGCATAACCTCCCCAACATGCAGGGACTTGCTTATTTCCTTTAAAGATTTAAATAAACTAAGGGAAGATAATCTGAACGAACGGATCAACACACGAGGGTATAAACCCAAAGAGCTGCGAAAAGTTTTTAAAGTGGGGCAATACACAATTGAAGATTGGATCCATGATGAGATTTTAACCATTTCCCACTATGAAAAAAATGATAACGACTCCGTGACCCGCTATGTTGATAAAAACCAAATCATTCATTTGCTAAGAAAATCAAAAGGAATTTCCAAGCGTGATGCCATTAAATACTTGGAAGGATTACAGCTTTTACCTAAATAAAACAAAGAGGCTCTTACCCTAAAAAGCGGTTAAGAGTCTTTTTGTTAGTGTACTTATGCACCGTCAAGGCACAGGGTGTATCCTTCTCGCCATAGTTGCCATGCATGAGAAAAGTTTGCCATGGTATTAATTTACAAGCTAGCAAAAAAAACACGACAAAAGAAATTTTTGTCGTGTTTTTATCTAGACCGAGAACTATGTTGAAATAAGAAAATTTGATAAAAATGATGCAAATGAATTAAAACAAACAGATTATTTGAAGAATGGAATTTTTACATTAGAGTTATTGACTTAGCAGTTCGTTTATCTTATATAACAACATAGCATAGCGCTCAAAAAAACTTTCATAATAATAAAATATTCTCCATCGTTTTTCAATTACACAACTTCCTTTTTCTTGATAGGAAACATGCATATATTTTTCATCGACTAAGATAAAGATGTTCCCTGCTTCTCCATGTAATTCAATTTTAAAACCGTCACTTGATTTTTGAAAACCCTCTGATATTAGCATGTTCTCAATTGTATATCCTCCATGGCTGTCAAAATTATTAATTAGACTCATTGTGATCACCTCATTTAAGAATTTCCATTCTCAATAAAGTAAACCTTTAAAATCACGCCTAATATGTTCATATACACTTGGATTGGCACTCTTGCTGTCAGTCCATTTTGTTTTCAAGGCTCCCATTTACATGAGAGAAATTTGAATTTTAAAGCGATGAACTAATGAATAACAGCATTTTGTTTAATTTTATCTCAAAGTTCATGAACCGTGAGATAGCAAGAATTACACTTATCTCAACGACTTTGAACAAACTTCTTCCTGTCTCAAACTTGTGGAATTCTTGTCTCAACCATTCTGAAACCCGATGTTGATATATCAAGGGTTTCAACAACTATCCGTCTCAAAGATGGTGAATGATTACATCACGAGTTTGGGGTGAACTGGCTTGAGGTTGAGCAAACGCTTGTCGCCGTTACTGCCCAGCGGATTGTAGAATTAAATTGTCCTTATTGCAGTGGGGAATGTTCCCCTTTCTGCCATTCGAGCGGGGTAAGGAAAAGGGCGAGCGTCTTTGAGCTTCTTTCCGGAAAAGCCCTTGAAGCGGCCATTCTTTCCTCGAGGGGAGAAGCGGTAAAAGTGGAATACGAATACTTGGGCAAGGCGATCCGGAAGGGGATTGCACTCGGTTATATTAAAGAATCCGAATATGAAAGGCTGGTATTTTCCCATGAGGAATCGTAAATGGCCTTTAAAGGAACAGGCGGAATTCCTGAAAAAGGCGGGGGAGCTGCTCCAAAGGGGATACCACCTATCGGAAGCAATTGAATCACTGTCCTATCAGCTTCCGGGAACACGGAAGCGGGACCTGGAAGCCTGTTTAAGCCTTCTTAAAAATGGGGTCCCTTTCCACAAGGCTCTTGAAGATATGGGGTTTAACAGAGAGTTATCAGGATACGTCTTTTTCGCGGAGCAGCATGGCAACTTTGCGGACGCCGTGCTAGAAGGGAGCAAAGCCCTGCTCAATCGGGACCGGGATGCCAGGAAACTGATAAAACTAATGTATTATCCACTGCTGCTACTTGCCTTTACAAGTATTCTTCTTATTTTTGTCCAAAAGTCCCTCCTGCCCCGCTTTTCACTTTTATTTGTCTCCATGGGCCTGAAGGCCAACTTTTTCACTGTCTTTATTTCTACGATTGGACAAGCGCTCCCTATTCTCGGAGGAATTGTCTTAACGACGATATTCATTGGCGCTGGACTTTATCAATTTCGATTCAAAACCCTTCCAGTCCTAGTCCAAAGAAAGCTTCTCTTACGACTTCCATTCGCAGGAAGCGTCCTCAGAATCCTTCATACCCATTACTTTTCAATTCAATTGTGCTATTTGCTTTCAGGGGGACTTTCCGTTTTCGAAGCACTTTCTTTTTTCGTGGAAAATAAGAAACAGGAATTTTACAGTGAAGCGGCGGGGCTCATTAAAGAACAGCTTGCTAGTGGAGAAAGGCTCGAAGCGATCCTTGGTTCCATGCCTTTCTTTGAGGATGAATTACCAATGGTCGTCCGCCACGGGCAGGAAAACGGCAGGCTCGAGGAAGAATTGCGATTTTACAGCAAACATTGCCTCTCAAAACTTGAGGGGAAAGTAGAAAAAATGACCAGGACAATCCAGCCGGTTGTCTTCCTGGTAATTGCTTTGCTTGTCATTAGCATGTACATGGCAATCTTACTGCCCATGTTCCATATGCTTGACGGTATTTAAAGGAGGAGAAAAAATGAAGCGCATACTAAAAAACACTCAAGGTTTTACATTGGTTGAAATGATGGTCGTCATGCTTGTGATTACAGTTCTGCTCGTAATCACTATCCCGAATATTGCAAAGCATAATGAGAATATCAATACAAAGGGGTGCGAGGCGTATAAAAAAATGGTCGAAGCCCAAGTACAGGCTTTTGTGTTGGAAAAAGGGATGTATCCATCCTCGATCGGCGACCTGATTGCTGGCAATTACTTGCCTGAAAATGCGGGCGGCTGCCCAGGCGGTAAAACAAAGCTGACAATCGGCCCGAATGGGCAGATAATTGAAACAACGGAAGTTGCAGCAGCCAAATGATGGCGTCTGAAAAGGGTTTCAGCATGGCTGAAGCCCTAATTGTATTGGCGGGATTTCTGGCCATTTCAACAGCTAGCCTTGCTTTCACAATACCTCTTTATGAAACAGCCAAGAAGGAGGCATTCTTCAATGTTTTAAAGGCGGATCTTTACTATTCCCACCTCTATGCGATTTCACATCAGCGGGAAGTGACATTCAACATCGTACGGGATTCAAATTATTATTATTCACACGAAAGATTCGATATGCCGCTCGTCACAAATCGTAGGTACCCGAAGGAAATCAATATTACAAAAGGTTCCATGCCATTATCTTTTAAATTCCTTTTAGATGGGAATGTCAATATGTTCGGATCGTTCTTTATCTATGTTAATGAAGAGAAATACAAAATGACGATCCAAATTGGCAAGGGACGATTTTATGTTGCGGCGGAATAGTGGTTTTTTCCTTGCTGAGATGCTTTTATCTTTAACTGCCCTTGGAATAGCCGCCTTGTTCCTAATACCCTCGCTAGGTTTTCTTTGGGAAAAAGGTGAACGTATAAGCCTTGAAAAGAACGCCAGGCAGCTAATGTATTCCGAGCTGATCCGAACAGTCTCCGAAGGGTCGGGGCCGTTTTCCCGTATCGAGAAAATTGGTGTAACCAATTATACAATTTACATTAAGCAGTCTGGCAATGGGAGCAGGGAGGTTTGCGTAACTTATGAACATCCAGCCACATGGACAGGAACGGTTTGCGGATTTGTTGAATGAAAGAGGATTCAGCCTTGCAGAAATGCTCATCGCATTAGGAACTTTTTGCCTCATTGCCTATCTGCTCCTTCCTGCCGTATTGGTTATAGCAAGCAATAATAGCCATGCAGGCCATAGGCTGCAGGAAATGGAATGGGATGTTTTTTTAAATCAGGCGAAAAAGGAAGTAAGGATTTCGAGCTCTGCAGAAGTGGTTTCCGGGAGGCTGATATTGAAAAACGGGAATGATACAATTATTTATGAAAAGTATGGAAACCTGCTTAGGAGAAGGGTTAATTTTAGCGGACATGAGGTCCTAATCCAGAAGATTGCATCAGCCTCGTTTTCAAGGAATGGGCAAACCATCACCATTTTCATCAAAGATTTAAATGGTAAGGAATACAGAGGCAGAATCCAATCTTTCGTAAATTGGGAGGGTGGGTAATGCCTAAAGGCAATGGAGGATTCACCTATCCACTGACGTTGGCGGTCCTTTTGGCAATCTCTGTTACGCTCACAGCGGCATCGGAACTTTTGCTCATTCAAACAAGGATGGCAAAGGAGATTGAAACAATCCAAATCCAGGAATATTACATGATAAGCTCCTTGAAGAAAATTGAAAAATCCTTTCAGGAAGGAAGCGGAACTGCCGCAGGCGGGAGTTTTGCGTATCGAAGGGGCCTTGTTACATACACCGTTTCCACAGCATCGCCGGGTACCCTTAGGATCACAATTTCCGTTAAAGTAGACGGCGCAGTTCCTGTTGAGGGATATGGATATTATGACATTGCGCTTAAAAAGATGGTAAAATGGATGGAAAAATACTAACGGAGATGGATATGGAAACTATCATATTAATCGGATTCATGGGTTCGGGCAAAACAACAATCGGCAGGCTATTGGGGGAAAAGCTTGGCCAGAGGGTCATCGATACGGATGAGGAAATTGTCAGGCAGGAAGGGAAAAGCATAAGCGAAATATTTGCCGAATTTGGTGAAGATCGCTTCAGGGAACTGGAAACATCTGTGCTAAAAGCGCTTCCGGAACACGAGACAATAGTGGCGACAGGCGGGGGAGCCCCGCTTAAAGAAATGAATCGGCTCGTGATGAAAGAAAAAGGAATTGTCATCTTCCTCGACACCCCCTCTGAAGAAGTCCTTTTAAGGCTCAGGGACGACCACTCACGCCCTCTCCTTCAAGGCAATAAGGAAAAGGAAATCCGCGAGCGTCTAATCAGTAGGATGCCAATCTATCTGGAAACAGCGGATATCCGGATAGATACGAGCGGGAAAACGCCCGAAAAAATTACGGAAGAGCTAATCGCCAGTTTGAAAAAATGGGGGCAGGGGCATACTTGCTAACAGGGAACTGAAGGCAGGTGTGCTGATTGAAAACCAATGACTTTGTCCACTATATAGCCCAGTCGTTTGTAAAATATGCTGACCAGCCGAAAGATGAGCGGAAGAGGCTCCGCACAGCCAAAAAAGAGGCAAGGGCCTCCTTTTGGTACCGGTGGTTTGGCATTCTTCCTTATATCGTCTATCTAGGTGTGAAAAGAAAAAAACAATGAGAAACGGTAGATGCCGTTTCTCTTTGCTTTTTTGTAACTCCAGCCCCAGCGCCTAGTGCAATTCAGCCCTTGTACGATACATCAACTTCGATTCACGATTGCTCCTGCGCCTAAACTTATACGGGGAAGTCTATTGTTCAGCTAGTCGAAAACGCGCGCGCCATTAAGATATGGCATCGTCTTTTAGATAAAAAAGCCCCCCGTTGATGAGCGAAATAATCACCCTTGGTTCATACTGCTCCTGCAGGGCTTTTTTCTCAATTTGATAGCTTTCCGAATGTTCGTCTGATGAATCTTCATAAAAATGATTAAGGAGGCGCTCGTCCTTTTCCCATCTTTCTATCGCCGCTTCCGCCCAGGTGTGGTCTTCAAGCTCAATACCAGACCTTAAATAATTCTCCACCCTGATAAAGCCGCTCTTTGGCATGATTAGCGGGGAGATGGTATACGAATAATCAGGGATTTTCGGTGTTAAAGGGATGGAAAGCAGCCTATCATGAAAACCTTCAACAACTCTCCCGTTAATCAAATGGAGTCCAACAGACCTTAAAACATCCCTCTTTCGGTCGCATTTATAAGAGACTTTCACGTTCAGCACAAGCCATGGAAGAAGGGGAGTCTGCCTTCCCTCTTGATGGAGGTGGTATTGCCGGGTGAACCGCGAAAGCTTCTTTGCCGATTGAAAGATTTGGTGCAGGCGTGGAGAACCAAGATGAATATGCTCACCCTTCAAGTCGGGAGGGCATTTTTCCTGATCCGTAATAAACGTAACTGACATCGGGTTTGGGACGCCGCCTGTCTTTTCCAGGTAGTGCCAATAAAAGGGGCGGTTCATGAGTTCCTTATCAATTTCTTCTGTAAGCTGGACTGTTAGATGGCCATGGGAATGTTCGGTTACTTCACAGTCATTCGCCTGGAAATAATCCGCGAGAAACTTATGGATTTCCTGCAGCAGCATGCTGTGTTCCCTCCCTGTAACGATTCGCAAATTCAACCATCGATGCCAGGTTTTCCATTTTAATCCTCATTTCTCCCTCCGTTAAGGAATGGCCGAAAATATCGGCTAAGTGGTCCTCCATATTGCCCAGCTCCAGCTTTGCGAGAATATCGTCCAGCTCGCCAATCACCTTTTCGAACAAATGGATTTTTTCATACAAAAGCTTGAGGACGTGTTCTTCCATCGTATCCTTTACTGCAAAATTATAGATTATGACATCTTTCTCCTGCCCAAGCCGATGGACACGGCCAATTCTTTGCTCAAGCCTCATCGGATTCCATGGGAGGTCGAAATTGATAATATGGCTGCAAAACTGCAGGTTTATACCTTCGCCGCCTGCCTCGGTGGCAATTAACACTTGGGCGTGTTTTTGGAACAACTCCTTCATCCAGTCCTTTTTTCCCCTTTTAAAGCCCCCGCGGAAGGGAACCGAGCTGATGCCATGCTGCTTCAAGTACCATTGCAAGTAGAGCTGTGTAGCGCGGTATTCCGTAAATATAATTACCTTATCCCCAATCGTTTTGATTAATTCAAGGGCCTTTTCGGCTTTCGAGTTCCGGTCCACCCGGTTGACGAGACCAATCAGCTCATTTATTTTACTTTCGAATATGGCAGAAGGACCTTCTTTGCGGAGGAGCATATTTTTCAATGTGTAGTAAACCGCTTCCCTGCTGCTGCAAGCCTCGCGCTGCAAGGTAATAAAGGAGAATGCGCTTGTATGGACCCAATCCCCGGTTGAACGCAAATCCGTAATGGCATTATAAAGGCTTCGCTCCGACTCGGAAAATTCAATCGGAATGGTTTGGACATGCCGCTTTGTCCACTCGATGCCGGTATCGCCTCGCCGGTTCCGGATCATCACTTTATTAACAAGTTCCTTTAAATTCGCATCATCGGCAAGGGTACGTGAATCTTTCCTGTATTTGTCATAAAAGGATGACTCGTTTCCAAGATGCCCCGGTTTCAGAAGCGACACTAAATTGAAAATTTCCTCGATTTTGTTTTGAATCGGCGTTGCAGTCAGAAGGAGGCAGAATTTCTTTTTCAGGTTTTGGACAAATTCATAATTTTTCGTTTTGTTATTTTTCAATTTATGGGCTTCATCAATGATAACCATGTCATAGTCCTGTTTATAAACAAGATCCCGGTGAGGGGCCCTTTTGGCAGTATCGATCGATGAAACTACCACTTCGCATTGGTCCCACACGTATGCTTTTTTTTGGGTAACCGCCGGAATGTGAAATTTGGAATTTAACTCCACTGCCCATTGGGTAACGAGCGATGCCGGGACTAAAATCAGCACTTTTCTTACCAGCCCCCTAATCATATATTCTTTCAAAATTAAACCAGCCTCAATAGTTTTGCCAAGGCCGACTTCATCAGCAAGGATCGCTTTGCCATTCATATTTTCAACCACTTGCTTCGCGGCTTCGAGCTGGTGCGGGAGAGGGGTAAGCCCGGGAAGGTATTTTGGCGCCTGCAGCCCTTCAAATTCAGGAATCGCCAAATGCTGTTCAGCCGCATTAGCAAGCTTGAAAAGTTCCCAGTTCCCCCATGGGCCGTCCTGGCCGATCCTTTGCAGGAAATCGTCGTGCCAGGAAGTATCGATGTCAATTTGAACAGGCATGACGTTATGCTCCTTTCCAAAAGGTTGAGAGAATGCGCCAGAAACTGTAAACGCTTTCTTTTTTAGGGCCATCCCCGGCAAGAACCTATAAAACCGTTGCCCTTGCGACTGGTTTAATGGTAGGATGGAGGTAGTTTTAAAAGTTTCAATTATTGCAACAATCTCCGCTCTCACTTGTTTTCCGCACTGCGGGAAGGCTTTCGCCAGACCGGTACAGTAAAGGGAATGCGGTGGACCAGGCTCCGCATATTCATGCACAGCCGGGAAATCCCAATCTTGAAGTTTCGCTGAATGTTAGTATAGCCCGTTTTAAAAATATTATAATAGCGGATGATAACAAGGGGAGAGACTACGCCAGTAGCGCCGAAGGAGCAAGCAATTATGCGAATCTCTCAGGCAAAAGAACTCTTGTTGGACGCAGCTCTGGAGAGCGCTTTACATAGGATGAAGCCACCAAAGGGGAAAACCTGCCAACAGGTAAACTTTCAGGTGAAAGGACAGAGACCTCTCTAACATTTAGGGGAGGGCTCTGTCCTTTTTTGCAGGGAAAAGATTTTTCCGTCAAATATGAGGAAGTAATTGGACAAACTGGGCCAGTGGATGAGGGATTGTTTGTGGGAAAATTGAAACTTGTTGAGAAATCATCAAAGAAGGGGGATTAAAGTATGGCAGAACTCAAGCGGACGCCGCTATTCGAGGTGTACAAGGAATACGGCGGAAAAACGATTGATTTTGGCGGCTGGGAATTGCCCGTCCAATTTTCAGGTATTAAGGAAGAACATGAGGCTGTAAGGACGAAGGCTGGATTATTCGATGTTTCCCACATGGGTGAAATCGAAGTGAAAGGGCCAGACAGCCTGAAGTTTTTACAAAAAATGATGACAAATGATGTTTCTAAGGTACGGGAAGGGGCAGCTCAATATACAGCGATGTGCTACGAAAACGGTGGCACGGTTGATGATTTGCTCATTTACAAAATGGGGCAGGACCATTTCCTGCTTGTAGTCAATGCTTCCAACACGGATAAAGATTATGAATGGCTAAAGGAACATCTAGAAGGCGATGCCACAGTGGAAAACCTTTCTGATAAATACGCCCAGCTTGCCATCCAAGGCCCTCTTGCAGAGAGTGTCCTTCAAAAGCTTGCCAAGGAAGACAACCTCTCCGATATTGGTTTCTTCAAGTTTAAGGATGGAGTCGACCTGAATGGCGCGAAAGCCCTTGTCTCCAGGACAGGATACACAGGGGAGGATGGTTTCGAAATTTATTGCGACCCTGCCGATGTAGTAAACCTGTGGAATGCCATCCTCGAAGCAGGTAAGGCAGAAGGAGTGCTTCCATGCGGCCTTGGCGCCCGTGATACTCTTCGTTTTGAAGCGAACCTTGTTCTATACGGCCAGGAATTATCACCGGAAATTTCTCCTCTTGAAGCAGGAGTAGGCTTTGCCGTAAAGCTGAATAAAGAAGATAACTTTATCGGCAAGGAAGCGCTTAAGCAACAAAAAGAAAATGGCCTTCAAAGGAAGATTGCCGGAATCGAGATGATCGACAGAGGCATACCGCGCCATGGGTATCCGGTTTACTCAGGCGATGAACGGGTCGGCGAGGTTACGACCGGGACCCAATCCCCGACTTTGAAGAAGAATGTCGGCCTAGTCCTGATCAACACTGAATTTGCCGGATTGGATAACGAAGTCGAAGTTGAAATCCGCGGCAAAAAGCTGAAAGCGAAAATAGTGCCAGTACCTTTTTACAAAAGAGAAAAGAAATAATTAGGGGGGGAATCCTTATGAAACACCGCTATTTACCTATGACGGAACAAGACAAAGCGGCCATGCTTGAAGCGATTGGCGTCGATTCCGTTGATGAGCTTTTTAAAGATATACCAGAAAAGGTTCGTTTCCAGGGTGAATACAAGATTAAACCCGCAAAATCCGAAACGGAGCTAATGAAAGAGCTTGCCGAGCTTGCAGGCAAAAACGCGGACTTCAAAAGCCATGCTTCCTTCCTTGGCGCGGGGGTCTATGACCATTACATGCCTGTCATTGTCGACCATGTCATTTCCCGCTCTGAGTTTTATACGGCTTATACTCCTTACCAGCCGGAAATTTCCCAGGGGGAACTCCAGGCAATTTTTGAGTTCCAGACAATGATTTGCGAGCTAACAGGCATGGATGTAGCGAACTCGTCTATGTATGACGGAGGGACCGCCCTCGCAGAAGCGGCGATGCTTAGCGCCGGGCAGACACGCAGGAAGAAAATCCTCATATCGGAAGCTGTCCACCCGGAATCCCGCGAGGTTGTAAAAACCTACGCGAAGGGGCAATACATTGAAGTGGTGGAAATTCCGGCAAAGGACGGACTGACCGACCTGGATGCCTTGAAGGAGCTAGTGGGAGGGGATATTGCCGCTGTTATCGTCCAGTATCCAAACTTCTTCGGCAGAATTGAACAGTTGAAGGAAATTGAAGAAATCGCGCATGAGCATAAGTCAATGTTTGTTGTTTCAAGCAATCCGTTGGCATTGGGCGTGCTTACTCCTCCGGGCAAGTTCGGGGCTGATATCGTTGTGGGTGACGCGCAGCCGTTTGGGATTCCTGCCGCTTTTGGAGGCCCGCATTGTGGGTATTTTGCCGTAACTGAAAAATTGATGAGGAAGGTTCCTGGAAGGCTTGTCGGCCAGACCCATGACGAGCAAGGGCGCCGCGGCTTTGTACTGACACTCCAAGCCCGTGAGCAGCATATCCGCCGCGACAAGGCGACATCCAATATTTGCTCGAATCAGGCTTTGAACGCTCTGGCCGCTTCCGTCGCAATGACAGCCCTTGGCAAAAAAGGCGTTAGGGAAATGGCGGCTGCCAATATCCAGAAAGCGCACTATGCGAAAAAAGCATTGAAGGAAAATGGCCTTGAAATCGTCATGGATGGCCCGTCCTTCAATGAATTCGTCATTAAGCTCAATAAACCAGTTAAGGAAATCAACCAGGCCCTTCTCCAAAAAGGGATTATAGGCGGCTATGACCTTGGCCGTGATTATAAGGATTTATCAGGCCACATGCTTGTCGCTGTGACAGAGCTGAGGACCAAGGAAGAAATTGATACATTTGCTAAGGAATTGGGGGATCTGCATGCATAACCAGGACCAGCAGCTAATTTTCGAGGTAAGCAAACCAGGCCGTATCGGCTACAGCCTGCCGGAAATGGATGTTCCCGAGCTTGATTTGAACGGACTTCTCCCGGTTGGCTATGTACGCGAGGAGGAACCGAATCTTCCGGAAGTATCCGAACTCGATATTATGCGCCACTATACTGCGCTTTCGAAGCGCAACCACGGTGTGGATTCAGGCTTTTATCCGCTTGGATCATGTACAATGAAATACAATCCGAAAATTAACGAAAATGTTGCCAGGTACAGCGGTTTCGCCCATATCCATCCGCTCCAGGACGAAAGCTCCGTACAGGGCGCGCTTGGCTTGATGTATGACCTGCAGCAGCATTTAATCGAAATTACCGGAATGGACGAAGTAACACTCCAGCCGGCTGCCGGGGCTCATGGGGAGTGGACCGGATTAATGATGATCCGCGCATTCCATGAAGCCAACAATGATGTGAAGAGGACAAAGGTTATTGTCCCTGACTCCGCTCATGGCACGAATCCAGCATCGGCGACTGTGGCCGGTTTTGAAACAGTTACCGTTAAATCTGATGAAAACGGCCTCGTGGATTTGGATGATCTTCGCAGGGTTGTCGGTGAGGACACGGCCGCACTAATGCTAACCAATCCGAATACGCTTGGTCTTTTTGAGGAAAACATCCTTGAAATGGCGGAAATTGTCCATGGTGCCGGAGGAAAGCTCTATTACGATGGCGCGAACTTGAACGCCGTCATGTCAAAGGCACGTCCTGGAGATATGGGCTTTGACGTTGTCCACCTGAATCTCCATAAGACATTCACTGGCCCACACGGAGGCGGCGGCCCTGGTTCAGGCCCTGTCGGTGTCAAGGCTGATCTAATTCCGTACTTGCCAAAGCCGGTATTAACCAAACGCGACGACAAGTACGTATTCGATTATGACAGGCCGCAGTCAATCGGCCGCGTCAAGCCGTTCTATGGGAACTTTGGCATCAATGTCCGTGCGTACACATACATCCGCTCCATGGGACCGGATGGACTGAAGGCCGTAACCGAGTATGCCGTGTTGAATGCAAACTATATGATGAGAAGGCTGCAGCCGCATTTTGACCTTCCATTCGACCGCCACTGCAAGCACGAATTCGTATTGAGCGGCCGCAGGCAAAAGAAGCTGGGCGTCCGTACGCTGGATATCGCAAAGAGGCTCCTGGATTTTGGCTACCACCCGCCAACCATTTACTTCCCGCTTAATGTCGAGGAGTGCATTATGATTGAACCGACTGAAACGGAGTCGAAGGAAACCCTCGACGGATTCATTGATACAATGATCCAGATTGCAAAGGAAGCAGAGGAGAACCCTGAGATCGTCCAGGAGGCACCGCACACGACTGTAGTTGGAAGGCTGGATGAAACAACAGCTGCAAGGAAGCCGGTACTCCGCTACCGCCCTGAATAAAAGAAAAGCGGCAGGCACTAGACAAAAATCAAACAATTATTACCTTTAAAAAAGCCCGCACAGACAATTGTGCGGGCTTTTCCTATCGCATCAAGTATAAGATAGTCGTACTGTTTATTACAGTCTTTCGCCATATTACGATGTTTTCCAAGAACAAAGGGCCTCCTGCATTTCTGCAAGGGCCCCGGTCTTATTTCTTCGCTTTAATTTTTCCGGACCATTTCTTGAATCCGCCTTCAAGCTGGCTTAAATCCTTATAGCCTTTCCTATAGAGGAATTGCGCCGCACGGCCGCTGCGCATTCCGCTTTGACAATATAAATAAACAGGCAGGTCAGGACGAATTTCCTTTATGCGTGTTTTCAATTGGGATAGCGGGATATTCCTTGCGCCAAGGATATGGCCTGCATTGAATTCATTCGGCTCGCGCACATCGATTAGCTGCGCTTTCCGGTAACCAGCGCGGAACTCGTCCTCCGATAGCGTTTTGACGATTTTGCGCTGATAAAGCCACATGATGACCGAGTAAACAATGAAACCGGCAATCAATACTAGCGTAAAATAGAGTGGACTCACGTTTAAGTACCCCTTTCAAGCTTTGCTGCAACAACAAGTACTATTATATAAGCCAAAGCTTGCTACAGTAAAGGGTAATCCCCAAATTCTTTTCCCGCTGCTTTTTTTGGCAATTCATCCTGCTATGATTTTCAATATCATTCTGATAGACTAAAAATCGCGGCATTAACTAGTTAACCAGTAAAGAAGGGCTGTTATGAAGGAAAAATGGTATTTCATTGATTCAGGGGCTTGTTCTCCTTCCTTTAACATGGCACTCGATGAAGCGCTGCTGGAGTGGCATAGCAAGGGGGAATTGCCGCCTGTGATCCGTTTTTACGGTTGGAATCCTCCAACCCTCTCAATCGGCTATTTTCAAAAAGCTGAAAAGGAAATTAATTTGGATGCTGTCCGTGAACATGGACTTGGTTTTGTCAGGAGGCCAACAGGGGGCAGGGGCGTACTGCACGAAAATGAGCTTACATACAGTGTGATTGTATCGGAAGGCCATCCGAAAATGCCTGCGTCGGTTACAGAGGCGTACCGTGTCATTTCGGAAGGTATCCTGCATGGGTTCAGGAATTTGGACCTCGACGCCAATTTTTCCATCCCGAAAACGGAAGAAGAGAAGGATTCGCTCAAACAACCTAGGTCGTCCAATTGCTTCGATGCCCCAAGCTGGTATGAGCTTGTGGTAGAAGGGCGCAAGGTTGCAGGTAGCGCGCAGACAAGGCAGAAGGGGGTTATCCTCCAGCACGGTTCCATTCTGTTGGATCTTGATGAAGAGAAGCTTTTTTCACTATTCCACTACCCAAGCGAAAGGGTGAAGGACAGGATGATGGCTTCCTTCAAAAATAAAGCTGTAACGATTAATGAAGTTAGCAAAAAGCCAGTCAGCTTGGAAGAAGCGAAAGCTGCGTTCAAAAATGGATTTGAAACCGGCCTTGGGATTGAATTAGTTCCTTATCGCCTAACCGAGGCGCAGCGTTTGGAAGTAGAAAAACTTGCTTTGGACGTTTATGAGAACGATGAATGGAATTATAAAAGATAAGGAGCGGACTGCCGCTCTTTTCTTGTTATTTTGGTAAAAACTCCCTGTTCTTTATTGGGTTATTCCTGTGAAGAGCAACCTTCGAAATATGTCAAAATTAATTATCTCATGTAGAAATTCCTATTAAATCTCTCATTATCTCCGTTTTTTAATGAATTTTGATTTTGACAAAATTTTATTATTTTGCCTAATCCCCAATATATAGTAGTGATAAAAATATTTTAGGTACTATATATTGATTTTAGGGGTTTCGTTGTGATAGGTTTAGGGTATTCCAAATGAACAACTGGACATAACATAACAGCCAAGATTTCGACAAAAAGAAAAGATACTATTTGTACAAGGAGATGTGATCATGTCTGTTGCGTTGAGAAAAAAACTAAATATTGATTTTGAAAGGCTGAATGAGGATATCCGCCTATTTCCACAGGTTCACCCTGTTACGCCGGATATGCACCTTACCCATAAGGGTGTGTCCCGCCTGGTCATGCTCGACAGGTACACATTCAAGGACACCGAAAAGATTACCCTGACAAAAGGTGACTTCGTTGTTTTGACCGTGAAAGAGGACCCAAAATTCCCGGCAAGGGGACTAGGCTATATCCTGGAGATCGACTGGGAAAAGAAAACCGCCCAAGTGATGGTGGAAGAGGAGTATCGCGGGGTTCTTGACACACCTGAGGAAGTCACCACCGGCGTCATTACAAGGTCGCTCGACGTGATTGAAAAGCCTCTTGAAATCTTTTATGAGCAGATTGCTCTAAGAAACGCTACAGGCCTGGCATCAGTTGAAAAAACAGAAGAAAAAAGGCTTGAGTGGTTCAACAAGTTCTACGAAGAACTCGTGAACATGAACTTCATTCCTGCGGGTCGCGTACTTTACGGTGCAGGCGCCGGAACGGATGTAACATTCTTCAATTGTTACGTCATGCCTTTTGTCCAGGATTCGCGTGAAGGGATATCCGACCACAGGAAGCAAGTCATGGAAATCATGAGCCGCGGAGGCGGAGTCGGAACGAACGGTTCCACCCTAAGGCCACGCGCGACACTAGCCAGAGGGGTAAACGGAAAATCTTCCGGTTCTGTCTCCTGGCTCGATGACATCGCCAAGCTGACACATCTTGTTGAGCAAGGTGGGTCAAGACGTGGAGCGCAAATGATAATGTTGGCGGATTAAAAAGATGCACTAGTCCGCGTCGTTCAGAAAATGAACGGCTAGAAAACCGGGTGAATTGCGGGGAAATCCTTAGAGGCTGGCAAGCTACAACGTGACTGGAAACGGTGAGCGTGAATGCTTTAAAAATTGCCATGCATTGGACAATCCGCAGCCAAGCGCCATTGGGCATAGGTAATGGCGAAGGTCCAACGACTAGAAAGTGAGTCCCAACAATAAACTTTCATAAGCGCCCGGCCCCTAACAGGTAAAGCTGAGGGTGATGATATAGTCTAGTCCGGCTGCGAAATGCAGCGAAATATTCCGAAAGGAACGGTATGTACGTGGCATCCTGATATTATCGAATTCATCATTTCAAAGATGCAAAATCCTAGGATCCTAAGGTTCCTCATTGAAAACACAACCGATGAATGGATTCAGAAGCAGGCGAAAAACAAGCTTAAGTTCACCCCGCTCACAGAGCAGGAAAAGGCTATGTACCAAGGAATCATTAATTATAAACATATTCCAGGCTATGGTGGGTTCAGTGAAAGAATCATAGCTGAGGCGGAAGAAAAGCTTGCGGAAGGCGGCAATTACACCGTCCACAACCCTGAATTTTTAACAGGAGCAAACATTTCCGTAACCTTGACAAAGGACTTCATGGAAGCAGTCGAAAACGACGCTGAATATGAATTGCGTTTCCCAGCAGTTGAAAGTTACGACGAGGAAACGATGAAAATTTACAACGAAGAATGGCATAAAGTCGGCGATGTCCGCGAGTGGGAAAAAATGGGCTATAAAGTCCGTACTTATAAAAAGATTAAGGCAAAAGAACTTTGGAATCTGATTAACATATGTGCCACTTATTCGGCTGAGCCGGGAATCTTCTTTATCGACAATGCCAATGACATGACAAACGCCCAGGCGTATGGACAAAAGGTGGTTGCAACCAACCCGTGTGGTGAAGTAGCATAATTGCCTCACGTTAAAAACCGCGGAATTAAGCGGGAACCCTGAGATGGGAATCCGAACCGAAGGCTGTACTTAAAAGTTCAGTCAGGGGCAACGCATAGATGGTGAAACTCCAAGGAGAATATAATCCGTCCACGAGGCCGCGGCATTACACCCTCAATTAACATGATTTGGTATTGGATTTGTTGTAAAATGGTATTGGGGCGATAAGGGTGAATAGAGGGTATGCTGGTTTTTATAAGGGTCATTATTTAAGAAGTTCGTATGAATACGCATACGCAAAATACCTTGATTATCATTCAATACCATGGAGCCATGAAGACAGTACCTTTGATTTAGGGTATAAACTTTATAAGCCTGATTTCTTTATCTATGATCAGTACGGCAATCTAATTAAAATAATTGAAATAAAGTCCAGAAACAAAGAGGCGAAAATTGAAGCTAAAAGGGCATTGGATATTATCATTGAACGATACAACGTTGAATGTGAACTTATCTCTTATGAGGAATTGCTGAAACTTTATGAATCCTTACCATTTTCTTTGACTTCAACAATTACAGAATGGATAGTATCAAATAATACGACTATCCATAAGGCTGCTAATGGGAAGTTGAATGGACATTTTAATCTAAAGCATGGTAAAAATACCAAAAAGATAATAGGTGAACATACAAGAAAATTATGGGCTTCTGATAGTCCTGCGAGACGAAAAATGCTTGAAGGACTAAAGAAAAGTGGAATGAAAAAAGGATATATTAAAGTTCCTAGAGAGATAAGAATATGCACAGAATGCGTAAAAGAATTCAAAGTGTTGGTTACTTCTCCACAAAAGTTTTGTAGTCAATCATGTGCGGGAAAGGTTGCTATCAGAAATGCAACAGCCCGCTATATGGACAAGAGAAAATCCATACGTAATAGCTTAAAAGACTATATTGTAAAATGGTCCATTGACAACAAAGAAATCGTATTGGAAACCCCTTTGAATAAGATTAAACCTACGATGGAGCCTCTTGTAATTAATATCCAAAAGCAATTTGGAGTAAAGGACTTTAGAGTTATTTCAGGTGCCGTATTTGGTGAAGATCGTGGAAGAAAAGAATTAATTAGGTTTATGAAAGAGTGTGTAATGAAAAGCTATGCTGAGCTAACGGAAAATGAACCGTTAGAACCAGAGGATAAAAAGCCTCTGGGATAACAACAACTGGAACAGCCTCTCGCACCATATTCCGTCTGCAACTTGGCTGCGGTAAACCTTGCTGCGATGGCGGACAAAGAAACAAAGACAGTGAATTTTGAAAAACTGAAGAAGACTGTGGCAACCGGCGTAAGGATGCAGGACAACGTTATCGATTCGACTCCTTACTTCCTCGAAGCGAACAAGAAACAGGCTCTGGGCGAACGTCGCGTCGGGCTTGGAGTAATGGGCCTTCACGATCTATTAATATACTGTGAAACAGAGTATGGATCTGAGGAAGGAAACAAATTGGTTGATAAAGTGTTTGAAACCATCGCGGTAACCGCCTATAAGACTTCCGTCGAATTGGCGAAGGAAAAAGGAAGCTTCCCATTCCTCACAGGTGAAACAGAGGAAGAAACGAACCGCCTGAGGAAGGCGTTCACTGAAACAGGCTTTATGCAAAAAATGCCTGAAGAAGTCAGAGAAGCCATTATAGAAAATGGAATTCGAAATTCGCATTTATTGACCGTTGCACCGACGGGTAAACATATTGCCCCCTGCGATCGTAAGGCCGCAGCGTAAACTTGGCTATATGCGGGAAACTCTGGAGAATCTCTTGCTACCTAGGACTTGCCATCCTGCATTAAAGGTAAAAATGCAAGAGTGTAGGCAACTGCCTGCCAGACAATCCGCAGGGAAGTCGTGGCTGACCCCTCAACGACTACATGCCGAGCACCCAAATAATTGGTTGATGATATAGTCTGACCCATATGGCGACATATGGAGCGGGTACTAATAATCCTGCCCTCTACCAGGTAGAGAGTAACAAACGTGAGTACCGGTACAATGGTCGGAGTTTCAACTGGACTGGAGCCATACTTCTCCTTCTCATACTTCCGAAGCGGAAGGCTCGGAAAGTTCATTGAAGTAAAAGCGGATATCGTAAGCGAGTATTTGGAAAAGAATCCGGAAGCGGATCCGGAAAACCTTCCGCACTGGTTTGTAACCGCCATGGAGCTTGCACCTCAAGCCCATGCCGATGTGCAGTGCGTCATCCAGCGCTGGATTGACAGCTCCATCAGTAAAACGGTAAACGCGCCTAAGGGCTACAGCGTTGAACAGGTGGAAAAAGTGTACGAGCGCCTTTACAAAGGCGGAGCCAAGGGCGGCACGGTCTATGTTGATGGATCGCGTGATTCCCAAGTGCTTACCCTGAAGGCGGAAGAAAACACAGTTGATGATTCAGTTGAACTGAAACAAAAAAAGAAGCAGCATGTTGTCCTTGTCGACACAATTAGCGACCTTCGTTCCACTGATGTAACAATCGGCTCGGAAGTCGGCAACACATGCCCGGTTTGCCGCAAAGGGAAAGTAAAGGAAATCGGCGGCTGCAATACATGCACAAACTGCAATGCGCAGCTGAAATGCGGACTATAAATTAATAAAGAAGAGGATGGAAAAATTTTTCCGTCCTCTTTTTTTGTTTCCGCCCTTTCTTTTGCCAATACTATTTTAAATGCATTTTGCAAAAGAAAGGGGCCGTAAGATGAAGCCATTTATGCCACAATTGGTTTATATCGAGCCGCAAGCATTGGAATATCCGCTAGGCAGGGAACTAAAGGAAAAGTTTGAAAACCTGGGGGTCGAAATCCGTGAAACCACTTCCCATAACCAGGTCCGGAACATTCCGGGTGAAAATGACCTGCAAAAATACAGGAACGCAAAGTCAACATTGGTTGTCGGCGTCAGGAGAACGCTGAAATTCGACACCTCGAAACCGTCGGCCGAATACGCCATCCCCCTTGCGACCGGGTGCATGGGCCATTGCCATTACTGCTATTTGCAGACGACTCTTGGTTCAAAGCCATATATACGGACGTACGTGAACCTTGATGAAATTTTTGAGCAGGCCCAAAAATATATGGATGAGCGCGCCCCGGAAATTACCCGGTTTGAAGCGGCCTGTACATCAGATATTGTTGGGATCGACCATTTAACGCATTCTCTCAAGAAAGCAATCGAGTTTATCGGAAAGTCGGAATTTGGGCAATTGAGGTTTGTGACAAAATACCAGCATGTTGACCATTTGCTTGATGCGGAGCATAATGGCAAAACCCGCTTCCGGTTCAGCGTTAACTCCCGTTTTGTCATCAAAAATTTTGAACCGGGCACCTCCTCTTTCGATGAGAGGCTGGAAGCAGCACGGAAGGTCGCCAACGCTGGTTATCCGCTAGGATTTATCGTCGCACCGATTTACAGGCATGAAGGCTGGGAGGAAGGCTACCATGAGCTATTCGAACGGCTCAGGGCGTCGCTTGATGGGGTTTTCATTAACAAGCTTTCGTTTGAAATGATCCAACACCGGTTCACAAAGCCCGCTAAAAATGTCATCCTGAAGCGCTATCCGAAAACAAAGCTTGAGATGGATGAAGAAAAACGGAAATACAAGTGGGGACGGTACGGGATTGGCAAATACGTTTACCCTACAGAGCAAGCCGCTGAACTTGAAAGGACGATTCGCGGATATATTAATGAATATTTTCCGGAAGCGGAAGTGCAGTATTTTACCTAATTCATCGTTCTGATAAGCAAAAATGAAAATTTTCAATTTGTCCACGGTACTATATTGGAAGGAAGCCGCTTAAAGATGTAGGAGGAATACATCGACAGGAGTGGCTTCCATGCTGATTGACGGCGTTTTTTCCGGTGGCGGAATAAAGGGTTTTGCTCTGGTTGGTGCCTATGAAGCAATTGAGAGGCGAGGATTCAGGTTTTGCAGGGTGGCAGGTACGAGCGCAGGGTCAATTGTGGCGAGCCTGATTTCCGCGGGGTACACAAGCGGGGAAATGCGTGGCCTGCTTGACGAACTTGACCTTTCCGATTTATTGGATTCCAGGAAGCTGCTTATCCCGGGCCCGGTGACAAAATGGATTCTCCTTTATTGGAAATTAGGCTTATATAAGGGGGAAGCACTCGAACAGTGGTTAGCTGAGAAACTTGCGATAAAGGGGTTGCGGACATTTGCCGACCTTCCCCATCAAGCGCTGCGCGTCGTCGCTTCCGATTTAACTAACGGTAAGATGATCATCCTTCCCGATGACCTGCCGAAATACGGAATTGCTCCCGAAGCTTTTCCGGTTGCGAAAGCGGTCAGGATGAGCTGCAGCATCCCCTATTTTTTTGAACCGGTCAAGCTGGCAGGATTGGGAGGAAAAAACATTGTTGTTGACGGTGGGGTATTGAGCAATTTTCCAATGTGGCTGTTTGATACGGAAAACGTAAAAAAGGTAAGGCCGGTTCTCGGGATCCAGCTAAGCCATGAGCCTGAGAACCATCCGAAACACAAAATTAAAAATGCCATTCATCTCTTTGAGGCGCTGTTTGAAACGATGAAGGATGCCCACGATGCAAGATATATCTCAAGGAAACACGCAAAAAACATTATTTTCATTCCGACGGCTGGGGTGGCCTCCACGGAGTTTGGGCTAACAGCAGAGAAAAAAGAGAAGCTGATCAGCCATGGCCGGCTATGCGCCGAGAACTTTTTTAAAAAATGGAGCTATTAATCTCGAAAAAGAAAAACCGGATTTCCTAAAAGGAAGCCCGGTTTTTCTTTTTGCCTTTTTTTCCTTCTATTACGGTCAGGTGTGCCGCTGTTTTCTTTTTCGGCTTCCTTAATGATGCGAGTGAACCATGGACCACATTACGCCCGGCAGAGTCATTTTTATGTCCGTTCCGTTTTCTTGATTCCCTGGCAGCTTTGAGGAATTGCCGTTGCTCTTTTCTTGCGGGACCGGGGCCGGCTCCCATAAATCGGCGGAAAACTAAATATAGAATAAAGCTGATCAAAACAATGAGTGCGATTTGCCTGATAAAGCCTGCAGGGTTATCGACAAGCATACCGATCATGCCAATTGCCGCCAGAAGTATAAGCGCGCCCGCAAAAAGAACGGATTTCCGTTTTTTCAAAATAGCCACCTCCCTAAGAGCATCTTAAGCATATTCCCCCGATTTTAAACACACGCCAAAAGGAATTTAGACAATTTCTTCCGTCTCTTTTGTAACCTCACTATCCTTTTCCATTTTTAGAAGTTCGTTAAACGAGAGGATGGCAATTTCCACTTGGCTATCATCCGGTTCTTTTGTTGTCAAAAGTTGAAGCCACAGCCCTGGAAGCCCGAGCCACCTCAGTACAGGCACATCGCGAAGTTTATTCGTCAGCTGAAGGACTTCAAAAGAGATTCCTAGCACGACAGGGATGAGCGCGAGACGGTTTAAAAGGCGTACCCACAAGGGGTCAGCCGGCACCAGCAGGTAGACGAATACACCGACGATGACCGTGAATAAAATAAAGCTTGAACCACACCTGTAATGAAGGCGGGAGCTTGACTGGACGTTTTTTACCGTCAGCTCCAAGCCGCTTTCAAAGCAGTTGATTACTTTATGCTCCGCACCGTGGTATTGGAATACCCTTTTTACAAGAGGAGTAAGCGATACAGTATATATATATGCAAGAAGCAGAATCAGCTTGATAAGGCCTTCGATAAGGACCTGGGCAGGACGGTCAGGAAAAATCGGCGAAGCCAGGTGGGCCAGAAATGCAGGTATCATCGTGAATAGGAACTTCCCGAATAGGAAGGAGATTACCCCCACCGCCGCGACGCCAAGGTACATGGAAAGCTTGGAGGTTTCCTGCTTTTCAATCAATTCATCATCCTTCGGGTCTATATCATACCGTTCAGTGGAAAAATTCAAGTGCTTGGAGCCGTTTGCACTGGCCTCCACGATTGCGGCAATTCCTCGCAGAAAAGGAATTCTCTTAATAGAAGCGACAAACGGGTGTGTTTTGCGGGGCAGCCGGAAATAATCGACTGATCCATCTTTCCGCCTGACTGCCGTAACGTAGTGGTACTTTCCGCCAAACATGACCCCTTCAACGACTGCCTGGCCTCCGTATATTGGTTTATTTCCATTTGCCATTCTTACACCAACCTAATCATGAAGTTGCACACACAGCTCAGGCTGGATGTACTTCCTTTTATTTTACTAGAAAAACGCTAAAACAACTAGGTATGAGTTCCTAATCCTAATTAAAAAATGCTTATTATGAAGGAAAAGAGCATAAACGTACATACTAAGCCTGTCTGGTTAAATTTTTTAAAAAGGATTGATTTACGTGGAAAATAACAATCAAAAAGAAAATAAGGATCTTGCGGGTGATAGCGGGTTTGCCAAGCTTGTTTTGCTTACTGGATTCTGGGGAGGTTTATTCTGGAGTTTCATAGGCCAGATAGGATATTATTTCCATTTTACAAAAATTACCCCTAGGGAAATTCTCGGGCCTTGGGCGCTCGGATCCTGGAAAAACGGCTGGATTGGGACACTTATTGCAATTTTACTTATTGGGATTGTATCGATTGGCGTGGCATTTATTTATTCAGCATTGTTTAAAAAAATGGACGGGCTTGTTTCCGGTATCCTATATGGGGCAGGATTGTTCCTCCTTGTCTTTATTCTGCTGAATCCTATGTTTCCGGGCATACTGCCATTTGGGGTACTTGATAAAAATACTTTGGCGTCCTCTATTTGCCTGTTCATCCTATATGGCGTTTTTATCGGTTACTCAATTTCCTGGGATTATCACAATCGGGGGGAATCGTAATGCGCATCCCAGTAGGAGAATGGAAGGGAATATGGTAGAATGGGTTAGGAAAAATAACGCCCCCTTTTTAGGGGAAATATTGGATTTGGGGAAATTGGGATATGAAAATCTTGTTGTTGAATGGTCCGAATTTGAATATGCTTGGAAAGCGGGAACCCGGCGTATATGGCCAGGGAACTTTACGGGATGTCGAAGCCGCCGTTGCCAATCTTGCGGCCGCCCATGGTGCGGAGGTTGAGTGCAGGCAATCGAATCATGAAGGAACCCTTGTCGACTGGCTTCAGGAAGCGGATGAAGCAGGTTTTGCAGGGGTTATTTTTAATCCGGGGGCGTATACGCATTATAGCTACGCGCTTCGGGATGCGATTGCAGGAATTCGGGTACCTGTTATCGAAGTACATATATCGAATATCCATGCACGGGAAAATTTCAGGCATACTTCTGTTACGGCCGCCGTTTGCCGTGGGCAAATCAGCGGCCTTGGAACAAAGGGATATGAACTTGCATTTTTTGCCCTCATGGAAATGGAGAAGGAGAGGGAACTGTAATGTCAAAACTAGAGAAACTGAGAAATGAATTTGGCAAATTGGGAATTGACGGGATGCTGATCACGAGTGGGTTTAACCGCCGTTATATCTCCAATTTTACGGGGTCGGCCGGAGCTGTGCTGATCAGCGGTGAAAAAGCGCTCTTCATTACTGACTTTAGATATGTTGAGCAGGCAACCGAACAATGCCAGGGATATGAGGTTGTAAAGCATGGCGGCACCATGCAGGAAGAGGTAGCCGCGCAAGCAAAGCGATTGGGAATAACAAAACTTGGCTTTGAGCAAAATCATGTTACATATGCGATGTACAAGTCGTATGAGAAGGTATATGAAGGGGAACTCGTCCCAGTAGATGGTGCGATTGAAAAGTTGCGCTTGATTAAGACCGATGCAGAGATTAAGATATTAAAGGAAGCAGCGGGCATTGCAGATGCTGCGTTTACACATATTCTGGAGTTTATCCGGCCGGGCAAAACAGAACTTGAAGTTTCAAATGAGCTTGAATTCTTTATGAGGAAAGCGGGTGCCTCTTCCTCTTCATTTGATATCATTGTCGCTTCAGGCCACCGTTCGGCATTGCCGCATGGCGTCGCCAGCGATAAAGTGATTGAGGCGGGGGATTTTGTAACTCTTGATTATGGTGCCTATTATAAAGGGTATGTATCTGATATAACCAGGACGGTTTCGGTTGGTACCGCTGACCAGAAATTAAGGGATATCTATGACATCGTGCTTGAAGCCCAGCTTCGCGGCATGGCCGGCATTAAGCCTGGAATGACTGGGAAGGAAGCAGATGCGCTTACCCGAAATCTGATTTCCGAAAGGGGATACGGTGAGTATTTCGGGCATTCCACGGGCCATGGCATTGGGCTTGAAGTCCATGAAGGGCCGTCGCTGTCAAGAATTTCCGAGACTATCCTTGAACCTGGCATGGTTGTCACTGTTGAACCAGGCATTTATATTCCAGGGCTGGGCGGCGTCCGTATCGAGGATGATACTGTGATAACGCTTGACCACAATGAATCCCTTACACATTCAACGAAGGAACTGATCATTCTTTAAGGAACTAGGAGGAACACACATGATTTCAGTTAACGATTTCCGCACAGGGCTTACGATTGAAGTAGACGGCGGCATTTGGCGGGTTATGGATTTCCAACATGTTAAACCGGGAAAAGGTGCGGCTTTTGTCCGTTCCAAGCTTCGCAATCTTCGCACAGGCAACGTGAATGAAAAAACATTCCGTGCTGGAGAGAAAGTTGCGAAGGCGCAAATTGACAACCGCAAGATGCAATATCTTTATGCAAGCGGCGACCAGCACATTTTTATGGACAATGAATCCTATGAGCAAATCGAGCTGCCAGCAAACGCGATTGAATACGAATTAAAATTCCTTAGGGAAAACATGGAAGTTTTCATTATGATGTACCACGGGGAAACACTGGGTATCGAACTTCCAAATACGGTTGAACTTGAAGTAACGGAAACAGAACCAGGAATCAAAGGAGATACAGCTTCCGGTGGTTCCAAACCGGCTACATTGGAAACTGGCCTAGTAGTCCATGTGCCATTCTTCGTTAACCAAGGCGACCGACTAATCATCAATACATCTGACGGAAGCTATGTATCACGTGCTTAATTGACGTTAAATATGTTTTAAAAAGCCCGGCCCTGCATTCAAGCAGGAGCCGGGTTCTTTGTTTTCCTTCAGCGGCCTTCGGAAGCACAAACTTATGAAGATATTGTGAAGATTTCCCTTTGCAAATATGAACAATTTTCAAAAAGCGATCAAGGTAACTAGTAAGTAGTGGCAAGGGGGACTACAATGAAAGCAATTGAAGGTAATTAAGTGGGAAATACGATATTGGATTAGCTATCGGCATCCTGATCCAGTAGTACCGTGACACCTAGAATAAGGGAGGCTCCTGCCTGATGGAAAAAATGAAAGTATTAATCGTTGACGTTAATTTTATGTTCTTAAAAGGGCTTGAAACGGTTTTAAATGAGGAGCCCTCGATTGAACTGGTAGGAGAAGCGCGGACTGGATCAGAGGCTGCATCCATGGCAGGTGCCTTGAAGCCGGATATTATTTTAATGGATGTGAATATGCCCTCCGAGGACGGAATTGGGATAATGAAAAAGATTATCGAGGAAGTGCCCGAGACCAACATCCTTGTGCTTGCGGTAGACGTTCATAAAGAAGGAATGATAGAAGCACTACGTAACGGGGCAAAAGGATATTTGCTGAAAAGCCTCCTGCCAAATGAACTTCTGGCTTTCATCCAAATGGCAAGCCGGGGAGAATATGTTATTTCCGGGCCGATTGCCAAGGAGATCATCAATAATCTTGCAAAACTCGAGGACCATTTTGCTTCTCGAAATGCATTACCGAAAAGCAATTTGCTAACGAGAAGGGAAAAGGAAATCCTTTCTGAGGTTGTAAAAGGGATGACAAACCGCCAAATTGCCTGTTCCCTCTTTATTTCTGAAAACACGGTAAAGAATCATATCCGAAATATTATGGAGAAGCTCCATATGAATAGCCGCGGGCAGGTGGCAGCCTTCGCATTGCAGGAGGGCTGGCTGCAGAAGACTGTGTAGCCCGATAAGAAGTCCCGCCTAATTTAAACAACCAAAAATTGACCGAATGCAAAGAAGGGCTTTGGCCATACCTTTTACACATTAGGCCAAAGATAGGGTGCTGCCATGAAAAAGAAATTGTTAATCGGCTTCTATATATTAATCGTTATGATTGGGGTCACAGTTGTCATTGCTGCGAATGGCTTCAAAGGAAAAAATGCTGAAGCTGTCCAGGCCGGCGAAAAAGTTTATAAACTGAATTGTGCCATCTGCCATGGAGAAACAGGGAAAGGTGAAGGAGCCAAAGTGGGTACAGCAATCAACAGCCAAGTATTTTTAAGCTCCTCGAGCGATGAAGACCTTACCAATTATATCGAATATGGCAGGCCGGAAGCTGCAATGCCTGCGTATGGGCCAAGGCTGAGCAAAGAAGAGCTGAAAAATGTTGTTGCGTTTATACGGAATTGGCAAAAAGGCGAGAAGAAATTTGATGTACCTGATCCGGTCGCTGGAAATCCCGCCAATGGGGAGAAGGTTTACAGAATGTCCTGTATCCAATGCCATGGGGAAGAGGGAGCGGGAAAACAAAAAATGGGTACGGCCCTTGCAAACCCTGAATACCTAAAATACAACACCGACAAACAAATATGGATCAACACCGCCTATGGAAGGGAAAATACAAGGATGGCACCATCCCTGAAAGGGCTTGAAGGAGTACGCCAGTTAAGCAAAAAGGATATTTCCGATGTCGTTTCTTACATCCGCTCCCTTGAAAAGCAATAATTAAAAGGAACCCCCGCAGTCTGACTGCGGGGGTTCCTTTACTTTTCTATCTCTCCGGTCCAAGCATTCATTCCGCCATCCATATTTAGAACACTGAACCCCTTGGCGGCCAGCAGCTCGCTCGCCTGCTGGGAACGATTCCCGCTTCTGCAAACAATAAGATAGTCTGCATCCTTATCAAGATTTTCGGCCATACCGTCAAGAACTTGAAGGGGAATAAGCTCCGAGCCTGGAATATGGCCTCCATTGTATTCTTCCGGAGTCCGTACATCCAGGATTTTAACCTCATTTTTTTTGATCAACTCCATCGCTTCTTCAACAGAAACTGTTTCATACGTAGCCGTGCCGCATCCCGCAAGCAGCAAACAAATCAGAAGGCTAAAAATTTTCCTCATTATAAACCACCTCTTGATTAGATTATAAGTCACGAATGGAAGCGGGTACATTGGATAAACGTGAAGAAACAAGCTAGAACGCGAAGATTACCAAAATAGTCAAAAACATGATTACATGCTAAAAACAATAAGCCTTATAGTTATCATAGGAAGAAAAAAATGGAAATGTTTTAAGCGTTGATCATTGGCTGACAAGCCTCTAGGCAGACAGGGATATGTGATTGTTAAATCATTCACAAGGCTGTTCTTTTATCTATCAAAAAAGATTGTTTTCTTGCAATCATTTAACCCGTTTTTGTTGGCAAGAGAGGCATTTGTGAACAATTTATGTTGTTTTTTTGTCCAAACCGCAACGTTTTACACCCTTTAACAAAATGTTCAAGAGTGTCTCAACAATTGGGTTCTGTGGTCGATTATATTTATTCCAAAGAGGACTATAGTGAAAAATAGTACGTTCTAGTCATGTGTTTTTCACTAGCCAAGGAGGACTACCATGCTGAAAAAAATAATGGCGTTTTTACTGATTGCTTCGTCCGGTTTGTATTCGGATGCTATCGCGGCGAAGGCGGAAGGGAACTTTTTACCTGAGCAATTTCCATACAAGGAAATGCAGATCCAGGTAATGCCTGAGTTCGATTACCCGGAAAATTGGCCAAAGGAAGAAGCATCGCTTCTGGTTGGACAGTACGGAACGCTAATAAACAAAACCGGCCAGGATTTCAGCGGGAAAATTGAAGTTTCCGTTCCAGCAAACGAGAAAAACTTCGAGGTTTACCTCGTGGCCGAATTTCCAAGTGACGATAAGCCGGAAGTTCAGCGGCCATTTGAAGTGGATAAAGAAAGAGGCGTCATTTCGTTTACCCCGCAGAATCCAATAAAGAAAGATTCTCTGTATAAGTTTGTTATCGAATATTATTCCAATCCAATTGAAGTGAAGGAAAAGAAAAGCTTTACCTATGAATATACCGCGCCGGCAACTATTGAAACCCTAGATGTCATTGTATACGCCCCCTTGAAATCAACCGATATCACCCTTGAACCAAAACCTGCAAGTACGCAAAAAAGTGATTATGGAGAACAAATTGCTTTTTATCAAGTGAAGGCGGCCGGAAAAGGAAGTAAACATAAATACACTGTTTCCTACAAAAAAGACGGAAACGATTCAACCCTTTCAATGATTAATAAAAACAAAGCCCCGAATGACGAAAACCATAACGGCACCTCAGCAACAGACCAGCTCGCTGCGAACGATGGCGGAAGCGGCGGGGACAATAGCCGGCCAATCATTGGTGCTGCTGGCGGAGTCATCATCGGCGCATCCATTATCATTGCCGGGATGTTTGTCTTCTTTGGCTTAAGAAACAAACAGGAAAACAGAAAAAACCCCTCCTCGTTTAAAAAGGATAAGGGAAGAAAGGCGCCGCTGAAGCAAAAGATGAAACCGTCTAACGATGAAGAAATCAAGGAGCTTCGTAAAAAGCTATTGAATGGGAAGATTGACCAAGAATCCTACGATGAACAAGTAAAGAAATTAATTTAAGGGGGAGAAGGTAATGAAAAAAAATACAATCGTTATGCTAGGCGGATTTATCATCGCGGGGGCAATCGTCTTTCTCTTAATGGCAGCGACTCCCGGTTCGAGCGGCGTTGAGCTGACTATGAAAGATTTACTCGCAAACCAGGAAAAACATAAAGATGACTTTGTCACAGTAGAAGGATTGCTCATTGAAGAGTCAATTAAGTGGGATGCAGATAAAATCGAACTTAAATTCGATGTAAAAGATAACGATGGAAATGTCATGCATGTGGAACACAACGGTGTAAGGCCGGACAATTTTTCTGAAGGCGTCATTACAATCCTCCAGGGGGCGCCAACAGGCAACAATACGTTTGTTGCCGAAACGGTCAAAACGAGATGCCCGTCCAAGTATGAAGGCGAAGACATGGAGAACTATGACCCTGATAAGCACAAGGATAAGTTAAACAAAAAGCCTTCCAGCGATGAATAGAGGCCAAAACTAAAGAAGGTGGAGACATATGTATTTATTCGCAAATGCAACAATTTATGTTGGCCTTGCACTGGCTGTGTATGCTTTGCTTGTGACAACCTACGGAATTGCCGTTAAAAATCAAAAGCTCGTCAATAGTGGAAAAGGGGCGGTCATCGGACTATTTATCAGCACCGCCCTGGCAATGGCTTCATTATTCTATTTGCTTGCAACATCACAGTTCCAATTTGAATATGTCAACGATTATACGAGCAGCGAGCTTCCTCTAATCTATAAGCTTACAGCCCTTTGGGCGGGAAATTCCGGGTCGCTCCTATTATGGACTTTCTTCCTTACGCTTTATATTGTGATGGTTGTATTCTCGCGGAAAATGAAGGGAAACCCGATGATTCCCTATATCATGTCAATCCTGCTCGGGAACGCTGTTTTCTTCTTCCTGATTCTCGGCTTTGTCGCAAAACCTTTTGCAATTTTGCCTGATGTCCCAATTGAAGGAAAAGGCTTGAATCCGATGCTGCAAAACCCAGGGATGATCATCCATCCTGTTACGCTTTATTTGGGATATGTAGGCCTGGCGGTACCATTCGCATTCGCTATGGCAGCATTGATTCTGAAAAATATGGATGATTTCTGGATTAAGATGACAAGAAGATGGACCATTATCGCATGGCTGTTTTTGAGCCTTGGAAATATCTTCGGTGGGCAGTGGGCTTATGTAGAGTTGGGATGGGGCGGTTACTGGGCGTGGGACCCGGTTGAGAACGCATCCTTCATGCCATGGCTGACAGCAACGGCGTTCCTGCACTCCGTCATGATCCAGGAACGCAAGAACATGCTGAAGGTATGGAATATCAGCTTAATCATAATCTCTTATGCTCTTACTCTCTTTGGAACCTTCCTTGTACGAAGTGGCGTCCTTACATCCGTCCATGCGTTCGCCAATTCCAATCTCGGATTGTATTTCCTGATCTTTATGGGTGTGGCCGTCATTGGTGCGATGTATGTCCTGATGAGCCGCTACAATTTGATAAAGAGGAGCGCAGGCGAATTCAATTCATTCGTTTCAAAGGAAAGCTCATTCCTAATCAATAACCTGCTGCTTGTTGGATCCGCATTCGCAGTATTCTGGGGAACCATTTTCCCGCTCGTTTCCGAAGCGGTACGGGGAACAAAAGTAACGGTCGGAATCCCATTCTTCAATGCGGTCCAGGCACCAATCCTGTTGTCAATGATGTTTGTGATGGCTGTCTGTCCGCTCCTTGCCTGGCAGAGGTCGTCTTTGAAAAACTTGAAGAAAAACTTTTTGATTCCGGCGATTCTTGCGGTAGCCGCCATGATCCTTATGGTTGTACTCGGCATCCAAAAAGCCTGGGCCGTCATCGGATATGGGGTCATCATTCTTCTCTTGATTACACATTATCTTGAATTCTATAGAGGCGTAAAAGCGAGAAGGAAAATGACCCGCGAAAACGTGCCTGTTGCGCTTTACAGGCTTATGACCAAAAACCGGCGCCGCTATGGCGGGTACATTGTCCATCTTGGGATAGCGTTTATTGCACTGGGAATCATCGGCTCGCAAAACTATGACCATGAAACGATGAAAACAATTCCGATTGGCGGTTCAATGGAAATAGACGATTACAGGATCAATTACGACAAGCTTGATCAAAAATCAGAGGGAATCAATGATATCGTTTATGCCGACCTGACCATTTTTAAAAACGGGAAACGCCTAGGAAGCTATGAAGTAGAGAAAGTATTCTACGGAAATTGGGATCAGCCTTCTTCGGAAGTTGCCCTGATTTCTAGCGTGAAGGAAGACCTATATATCATTCTCAGCGCGTGGGAGAACGACGGAAGGGCAACCTTCATTGTAAAAGTCATCCCAATGATGACCTGGATGTGGTTTGGTTCATTCCTAATCGTAATTGGGTCGATATTCGCAGTCTGGAATGGCAGGTTCCAAGGCGTAACACCAAGGTACACCGGCACTTCCAGGGAGGTGGCTTAAATGCCAAGGAAAGTTTATACGGCAATCCTGTTGGCGTTGATTTTGGTTCAGGCAGCAGCGTTCCCTGTATTTGCGAAGGAATTTGATTACAAATCGAAAGAATTCAAGGCTGTCGCCTCGCAATTTTCCTGTACGTGCGGCTGCGGGCAGGATCATTATGAATGCGACCCGAATACGTGCAACCTGACTGTTGAATTTAAGAAAGACCTAGTTGATATGATGAACAAGGGCATGGATAAAGATGAAATCCGAGCATATTATATCGGAATTTACGGTGAGGAAATCCTGACAGCCCCAGAAAAAGAGGGGTTCAGCCTGACAGCGTGGGTCCTTCCATTTGTCGCACTTGGAGGAGCAGGGACTGCCTTGTTCTTTGTTATCCGAAAGTGGGTCAAAAGAAAAGGGCAAGCCTCCGGACAAATTGAAGAAACAACCGGGCAGGACGAAGTGGAAAGTGAAATTCTTTCTTCGATCATTGACGAGGAACGAAAAAAGTATCTTTAGGATGTGAACAGAATGGAAGACATTTCAATCATCTCAATGCTCCTGACCGCGGTGTTTGTGCTCGGCTGCCTCTATCTGGTGATCATACCGTTTTTCAAGGATGAGACATTCCTTGACCATACGAGGAAAAGCCACACCAACGGGGCAACGAAAGAAGCATTGCTTACAACATTGAATGAAATAGAGTTCGAATACAAAATGGAAAAACTGTCTGAAAGCGATTATAGACAATTAAAGAAACAGTATGAGAGCCAGGTTGCAAAGCTCATGAGGGATGAAGAAACATCCACTGAGAAGGCGATTGACAGGGATTTACTAGCTGAAGTGGAGCGGGAAATTGAAGCTTCCATTCAGCAGAAAAGTAAAAAGGGGGGAGGAAAGTGATTAAGAAAATCACGGTTTTCCTCCTCGGCCTTCTAATGCTGGCGCCAGCTGGAGCTGGCGCGGCAGCCGAACCGAAAATCACGATAGATATGCATTATCTTGTTGTGAGCCCAGCGGAAGATGGATCTACGAATATGATGAACATGGTGAATTATACCAATTTAGATTCCTCGGAATATAAGGGTGACGGCAAAAGTGAAGCTGTCCTGACGGTGACATTGCCTGAAGGAAGTACCGGCCTGAATTTTCTTGACGGAAAAATTGCCATGAAGCAGACCGGTAATGGGTTCATTACAACCGATTCAATCCCGGGAAGCCAGACGGTTGTGCTTCCCTATAGCTACCGAATGCCAGCGGGACGGGATATTAATCTCGCATTTGATTACCCGGTCCAGATGATGCAAGTGCTAGTGCCAGAAGGAATGGGGAGCATAGAATTCAAAGGCGCGGAAGCCACGAACCAGGGATTATTCAATTTTGAAGACCAGAAGTATGTAGGATACAGCGTGGAAGCAATACCTGCCAACAAGCCATTCACCATGATTTACAACAAGGACATTCAGCCAAAAGCCGGGGAAGCAAAGCAGGCGGGAGCGGAGGCAGAAAGCGGAACCGTTGTAGCAAAGCAATCGCCAGCGTTCCATAATCCGGGCCATTTGCGGATGTGGTATCAATCGCCATTAAAAAGCTTCAATCCCCATGTTTTAATGATTGTGCTCGCTGCTATCGTTATAGCGGGAATCGCCTATTTTTCCTATTTTAGCCTAAGGAATAGGGCTGAAGCGGAAAAATTGGAAAATGACGCGGATGAAAAAGCCTTTAAACTTCTTATGGCCAAGCAAAATACAATAATGGATAAAATCCTTGAGCTTGAGGAGACCTATGGGAACGGGTTGCTCACCGAAGAAGAATACAATGCCAAAATTGATGCCTATAAGCAGCATCTTGTAAAAGTGAAGCTGGGACTTAGAAGGTTCGTAGAGTAACGGCGGAGCGGGAGGGTCTCTGTATGATAGAAATAAAAAAACTGACAAAGCAGGCAGACAATAAGATGATCCTGAAAGGGATCGACCTCTCCATAAGTAAAGGGGAAACAGTCGGCATACTCGGTCCAAACGGTGCTGGAAAGAGCACACTTTTAAAAGTGCTGGCCACCCTTGTTAAACCGTCATCAGGGGAAGTGAAGGTCGGCGGACTCGACCTGATAAAGAACCAGGGGGAAATTAAGAAGCTGTTTGGGTATCTCCCCCACTCCAGTCTGCTCTATGAACACTATTCTCCCCTTGAAAACCTTGTTTTTTTCGGGAAAATCTATGGGGTGAAAAATGTGGAAGAAAAGGCTATCCAGCTCGTCAAGGAAGTTGGATTATCATTCTTCCTGAACGATCCGGTCAAGAATTTTTCTAGGGGAATGATTCAAAGAATTGCGATTGCACGCGCGATTATCCATGAACCAGACATCCTTTTGCTTGATGAGCCGCATACCGGGCTTGACCAGGGGGCGATTGGCATTCTGAACAATGTTATTGTCGAGATGAGAGAAAAAGGTGCCACCACCCTAATGGTCACCCACGATTTCAAGCAGGCGGCAGAACTTTGCGACAGGATTATCATCGTCAAAAATGGAAAAATAGCCGAGGACTTTAAGCTGCTTGATCGAAATCTCGATACGCTGAGTGAGAAATATTTGTACCAAGTGGAGGGAGTTTCATGAATATTTTCAGGCCTGCCCTCTTAATAGCAGCAAAAGAATTGAAATCGGAACTGAAAACAAAGCAAGTGCTTGCAACGATGCTTATTTTTGCAGGTCTTGTCATCCTGATATTCAGCATAGCCTTCGACCCACAAAACAATTTTACAAAAGCGGTCGTACCCGGGACCATTTGGGTCATCATCGTTTTTTCCGGAATACTTGGGTTGAACAGATCGTTCATCTCCGAACAAAGAAACGATACGATGCAGGGGCTTCTCATCGCACCGATTGAAGCATCTGGCATTTATCTTGGGAAAATGCTTGCCAATCTGACAATGATCCTGATTGTCGAACTCGTTTCACTGCCGTTTTTATTTCTTCTCTTTGATTTTAAATATATGGGAAGTTTCCCGTATTTCATTCTAGTCTTGTTTTTAGGCAGTTTTGGCTTTATCGCGATAGGGACATTTCTTGCGGCGTTGGCTGCGAATTCAAAGAGCAGCGAAATGCTTTTGCCGCTCCTCTTGTTTCCGATCACAAGCCCGATCCTGATCGGCGCGGTCCAGTCGACAAAGATTATCCTTACCAATATCGAAAAGCTGCCGACCGCCATTGCGTGGATTCAATTGATCGCAGCCTATGATGTTATATTCTTTGTCCTTTGCTTTTTGTTAATAGACTATGTGTTGGAGGTATAGGAGATGAGCGTAAATCTCGAAAAGCAGCACCCGCCGCTCACCCAATCAGGGGTGGCCCCGATTGCAAAACCGGTGATGCCAAAAATCCTGTTCGGTGCAACTGTCGTAACGGTTCTCGCTGCAATCTATCTAATATTTATGTACGCCAAAATTGAAGTCACGATGGGAGCTGTCCAAAAGATATTCTATTTCCATGTCGCATCTGCATGGACTGGGTTCCTCGCTTTTTTCGTAACGTTTATTTTCAGCATTTTATACTTGTTTAAAAGGAAACGAATTTTTGATACGTATGCATTCGTCTCAGCGGAAATCGGGGTTGTTTTTACAACAATCGTCCTGACAACTGGTCCAATCTGGGCTAAATCATCCTGGAATACTTGGTGGGCCTGGGAGCCGCGGCTAACTACGACGCTCGTTCTTTGGTTCATTTACATGGCTTACATTATGATTCATCAAATGGATGGTGTATGGGAGAAAAAAGCCCGCCTGGCTGCTGTATTCGGAATTATCGGTTTTGCGGATGTTCCGATTGTCTGGTTTGCCATCCGCTGGTGGAATTCGAAATTCCACCCAATTGTTTTCGGTGAAGGGCCTTCCCAAAAGGGCGGAGGCATTGATGATACGATGCTCGTTGCTTTGCTTGCGACCATTACTGCCCTGACCTTCTTTTACGCGTTTTTGTTGAATAAAGGTGTAACCCTCGAAAATATGAAAATAAAAGTTTCACAGTATAAAGAAAAATTAAGGGAATCTATTGAAAATTAGGAGGAAACCAAAATGGGATACATGTATGCGGCCTATTCGGTAGCTTGGATTGTGATTTTTTCGTACCTGTTGGTTTTAGGAAGACGCCAAAGCAAGCTTAAGAAGGAAATTGAGTTTTTGAAAATTCACGATAAATAGATTCTAGACCGGTGATGAAAAAGGACGGAAACCGCCGATGATTCCACCGTGGTTCTAGGGATAACAGGCAATTTGGATTTGGAGGAAATACCATGATGCAAGAAGAAATCAAGGGAAATACAGAAGAGGCCCAGCCTGTCGAGGTGAGCAGCCCGAAAAACAAAAGGATAATCAAGCTTACGGTTCTCTTGCTGGCGGTAGGGATGTTCGGCTATTTTTCCTTTACAATGGCTAATAAAGCGGACATTCCGCGCCAAGGCGATCCGGCTCCTGATTTCGAAATTGAAAACCTTGATGGGGAAATGGAAAGCCTATCCGACTATAAGGGAAAGGTTGTCGTCCTGAATTATTTTGCAACCTGGTGTGTTCCCTGCGTGGATGAAGCGCCCGAACTCGAAGCCTTTTCAAGGGAATACGGAGATCAATATAAATTGCTTATCATCGACAGGGGCGAAACCCGCGACCGTGTGAAAAAGTTTATTGAAAAGCACGATGCAAGATCATCAACCTATTTATTCGATTATAATTCAAAGGTTTCAAAAATGTATGGCGTGCTTAAGCAGCCTGAATCGTTCGTAATTGATAAAGAAGGCGTTATTCGCGAATACATTCAGGGTCCCATAAACAAAATGGAACTATATAATCTTGTCAGTAAATATGATTAAAGGATTAAGCTCTTCGGGGCTTAATCCTTTTTCTTTGTCTATGAAAGTTTAAAAAGTGGATAACTCGAAATAAGTTATTGTAATCCAGCTCCACAAGAGTAATGTTCGGAAGCATAATCTTCGCACGAAGAAAAAGCGTTAGCTTTTTCGAGGAGCGTCCTAGCCCCTCGAGGTCATAAGCCGGCTCCCTCCGGAGGGCAGGCCCGTCCTCGGAAATGCCCGCATTTCCTTCGTGCGTGGGCCAATTCAGGGATGTCATTCAGTGTCCTGCGGGCACCGTCTTATGCTTGTCGGGGCTTACCACTAAGGAAAGCTCCTGAGAATAATCATCGCAGGGACAGGCGGTTTTTGCCTGTCACGAAGGCGCTTGCGCATTTTAGGTATCAATATGATATTCGGAGATAACGGCTGCTTCAATTGTAAGTTTCCCAGGCTGGATTTGGGTGGTCGAAATGCCTTTGACCATAGGCGTATGGTATTCGGTAACGGGGCGAGGGAAGTCGTTTCCTTCTATGACCGAAACGGGAACCGGGTTTAATTTTACGCCCAGCGCCATGCCTATGGTTTTTGCCTTCTCGTAAGCGTTTTGGACCGCGAGTGTAAGAGCTTCCTTGTAATAGGCCTCCTGTTTGCTAGCTGTAAAATGGATGTCCGAAACATAATTGGCCCCATTCCTCACAGCCGTATCGATAACCGTCCCCGCCTTTTCCAAATCGGTTACCTTCACTTGAAGGAGATGGGTGATTTTATATCCGCGAAAAATTTGCATTCCCTCTTTGAAATCATACATGGATTCTATCCTGTAATCGAACGTCCGGATATTCCCTGTTGGAATTCCGAGGCCCAACAAGGCGTTCACAACCCGTGATGAGTCACGCGCATTTTGCTGTTGGCCAGCCGCTACGTCCTTTTGCTCAGTTGAAACACCGATAACAACTGTCGCGAGATCGGGCCTCGTGGTTACCATTCCCTCCCCCTTGACCCTAATTATTTTCCCGGTGGCTGCCCTTTCGGTATCAAGTGACATTTTGATTCCTCCCCTCCTTTAAAAGCTTACGGAATTTTTTGTGAAAAAATGACTTTCCAATGTACCACCATTGTATCTGAAATCAGCGAAACAAGTCATATCGGGTCTGTACAGGCATACATTTTAACAATGGTGCAAGCTTTGGGGAGGTGTATGCCAGTGGATATGATTAAGCCTTTTTTGCCGCAAGCAGTCGCGAATGCAATCGAAGGCATCCCTTCGGCGGATAAAGGGAAGGTGGAGGAAATCAGGATTAGGGTCAATAGGCCAATTGAAGTGACGGTCAGGGGTGCTCCACTGTTCCTTCCGTATAGAACCAATCAGGGGGATGCAGATCTGCTTTTACAAAAAATCAGCCAGCACTCCATTTATGCAATGGATGAAGAGCTGATGAGAGGCTACATCACAATTGCCGGCGGCCACAGGGTCGGATTGGCGGGAAAAGTTGTGCTTGAAGGAGGAAAAGTAAGGGCCATCAGGGATGTCTCGTCGTTCAATATTCGGATCGCAAGGGAAAAAGTTGGGATTGCTGATGTGTTGGTTCCCTTTTTATACAGAAACGGAAGCTGGGCCCACACGCTTATTATTGGCCCTCCCCAAACAGGAAAGACCACTCTATTGAGGGATATCGCAAGGCTCGTCTCAAGCGGAAATAGCGGTGTTGGAGTGCCTCCGCGAAAGGTTGGCATCGTTGATGAACGGTCCGAAATTGCCGGATGTGTCAACGGAGTTCCACAGCTTACTTTCGGCAACAGGGTGGATATCCTTGACGCTTGCCCGAAAGCGGAAGGGATCATGATGCTAATCAGGTCAATGAGCCCCGAGGTCATCATTGCGGATGAAATCGGCCGGAGGGAAGACTCGGAAGCAATCCAGGAGGCTGTCCACGCAGGGATAAAAATAATTACGACAGTCCACGGCCGATCGCTCGAGGAAATAAAAAACAGGCCGACACTGGATGGAATAATCGGGCCTAGCGTTTTTGAGAGATATATTGTTCTTGGCCGGATGGATGGACCGGGTACAATAAGCAAAATTCTTGATGGTTCGGGCATGCCGCTTGCCGGAAAAGTGAAGGTGATGTAAATGGTGAAACTGTTGGGAGCCCTTTTTATTTTGGCTGCAACAACTTGGACGGGCTTTGAATTCTCCCGCCACCTTAGCGAACGGCCAAAACAGCTCCGCCAGCTTAAAGCGGCGCTGCAATCGCTTGAAGCCGAAATCATGTATGGCCATACCCCTTTGCATGAGGCAGCGAGGCGGCTTTCCGCTCAGCTTCCAAAGCCTTTGTCATTTTTGTTCGAGTCATTTGGCTCAAAGCTGACACGAACGGAAACCACAGTCAAGGATGCCTGGGAATCAAGCCTTCGGGAAGTTTGGAAGATGACGGCTCTAAGGGATGGAGAGCTTGAAATCATGTTCCAATTCGGGGAAACGCTTGGAAGGCATGACCGCTTTTCCCAGCAAAAACAAATCCAGCTCACGCTTACCCATTTGGAAAGGGAAGAAACGGAAGCCCGGGATCGGCAGTCGAAGTATGAAAAAATGCTAAAAAGCCTCGGTTTCCTTTCCGGACTGCTGCTCATCATCGTATTGATTTAGGGGGGATTGGAATGGGATTGGAAGTGGATATCATTTTTAAAATCGCCGGGGTGGGCATTGTTGTTGCCTTTTTGCATACTGTCCTTGACCAGGTGGGGAAAAAGGAATATGCCCAATGGGTCACATTGTTCGGTTTCATTTATATCCTGTTCCAGGTAGCCGTCATTGTCGATGGCCTGTTTCAAAAAATCAAATCAGTCTTTTTGTTCCAATAGAGGGGAGGGGCTTTCCAATCGAAATCCTAAAAATCATCGGCATTTCGCTTACCGCCACCTTCCTGGCAATGATCCTAAAGGAGCAAAAACCGAATTTCGCGTTTCTCCTCGTCCTGTTTTCCGGATGCATGATTTTTCTTTTCCTTGTTGATAAAATCTATGAAATTATCGCAATGATTGAAAGGATAGCCTCAAACGCAAAGGTAAATCTTGTGTATGTCGAGACGATCCTGAAAATTATCGGAATTGCCTATATAGCTGAATTTGCCGCCCAGGTTACGAAGGATGCCGGGCAGGGGGCAATCGCCTCAAAAATTGAACTGGGAGGGAAGATCATCATCCTTGCGATGGCGATTCCCATTTTGACTGTCCTGATCGAAACAATTATAAAGCTAATACCAAATTAGACGAATACCCTGTATTGCCGAGGTGGAAACATGAAGCAAGTTACTTGCCAGGTTACAGTAGCGCTCCTACTCATTTTTATCTTCCTTTTGCCTGAAGCACACGCATCTCCAAATACACAATCGCCGCTTCCCGATGAGCTGACCGAGGCCCAGCTTAAATCGTTGGACATGTCGGAATTGATGTCATTTTGGGACAGCCTGTCACAAAAATATGGAGGTTTCCTGCCTGAAAGCCAGAAAGGGAGCCTTTATGATTTTTTGAAAGGGGACAAACAGTTTTCACTAAAAGAGTGGGGAAAGGGTTTTTTGAAATTTGCGTTCCATGAATTCATCGCAAATGGGAAACTCCTTGGCTCCCTTATTCTGCTGACCGTTTTCAGCATGTTTTTGCAATCCCTACAAAACTCATTCGAAAAAAGCACCATCAGCAAGGTGGCATATTCCATTGTTTTTATGGTTCTTGTCATTCTCGCCTTGAACAGTTTCCATATTGTCATTCAATTTGCCAATGAAACAATCAGGACGATGACATCTTTCATTCTGGCCCTGATTCCCCTTCTGCTTGGCCTGATTGCTTCGTCCGGGGGGGTTGTCTCGGCAGCCTTCTTCCATCCGGTCGTTCTTTTTCTAATGAATACGAGCGGGGTGCTTATTGAGCATATCGTCCTGCCGCTGTTGTTTCTATCGGTATTGCTCAGCATCGTTAGTACCATGTCCGAACAGTATAAAGTCAGCCAGCTTGCAAGTTTGTTAAGGAATTGGAGTATCGGGCTTCTCGGCATTTTTCTTACTGTCTTTCTCGGAGTGCTGTCTGTCCAGGGAGTATCGACCGCGGTTTCAGACGGTATTGCGATCAGGACCGCTAAATTTGTAACCGGAAACTTTGTGCCGGTCATTGGCAGGGCGTTTACCGATGCAGCCGACACTGTCATTGGAGCTTCCGTTCTTTTAAAAAACACAGTCGGGCTTGCCGGGGTTGCGGTCTTGCTCATTATCGCGGCATTCCCCGCGATAAAAATCCTGATGATTGCGTTCATCTATAAATTTGCCGCCGCAATCTTGCAGCCTCTCGGTGGAGGGCCGATCATTTCCTGCCTCGATACGGTCGGCAAAAGCATCATCTATGTATTTGCTTCTCTGGGGATTGTATCCCTCATGTTCTTCCTTTGCATCACCGTAATAGTGGCGGCCGGAAATATAACGATGATGATGAGATAAAGGAGGAAGAGGCGTGGGATTTTTAATAGAGTGGGTTACGAATATCATAGTATTCATTCTGCTGGCGACGGTCATTGATATGCTTTTGCCAAATTCGTCCATGCAACGATACACAAAAATGGTGACCGGCCTCCTATTAATAGCTGTCATTCTCGGACCGGTGCTGAAGGTGGTTTCAGGTGATTTTAAAGATGCAATGCTCTCGCTGCCGGGGCTGCAGGCGGCAGGTGAAGTGAAAAATAGCAAAAATTTAATAGAAATGAAGAAAAAAGAAATACAAGCGTCCCAGAGAGCATATATTTTAGAACAAATGGCTGTCCGATTAAAAAAGGACACAGAGGAGGAGTTGATGGAACGCTTTGGTTTCAGGTTTGCGGGAGTAGAGATTGATGCCATAAATAAGGACGGGCAGGAACTGACGGGGTCCATTGAAAAGGTGGCGGTAAAGCTGTCCGACTCGGAAGAAGATAGCGGTAATATCAGGGTTGTGGAGGCCGTCGTCATCAACGCATCTTCCCCGGCCAGGGATTACGGGGAAGAAGAACTGGAAAAATCGGTAGCCTCATTTTTAGCAGAGAAATGGGAAGTCCCTGAAAGTGCCATAGAGGTTGCCATTGAAGGGGGATGACGAGGGTGGTGAAAAATAAACAAAGCCCGATTGATTGGCTGAAAAGCAGGCTGTTTGACGGACAGCCTCCAGGAAAAAAAACGAAGTACCAGTATATGGCCCTGGTCCTCTGTATCGGCGCAGCCTTCATGCTGATTGGAAACTTGTTTATGCCGGGCGGCAAAGAAGATGAAGCAGTTTTGGAAGCGGCCATTGGACAAGGCGGTGGGGATGTTGCCGCTTTCGGGCAAAAAAAACAAGCAAGGAAAACATCAAACGATTACGAGCAAGCTTATGAAAGGCAGCTGAAGGAAGCCCTCGAAGACATGCTAGGGGTGGGAGAAGCCACCGTAATGGTCAACCTGGATTCCACGGAGTCGAAGGTTCTTGAAAAAAATACCGTTACAAAAAGGCAAATGACGAATGAGCGTGACCGTGATGGCGGTACAAGAGAAGTGGAGGATGCATCAGTTGACGAACAACTTGTCATCATTCGCAATGGCGATAAAGAAGAACCTATCGTCATTGAAACAAAAAAACCGGAAATACGGGGAGTGCTTGTCGTTGCCAGGGGTGCGGATAACATAGAAGTAAAAAAGCAGATCATTGAAGCGGTCACCAGGGCTCTCGGGGTACCAAGCCACAGGGTTGCGGTGATGGCAAAAAAAAATTAAGGGGGAAAAATAAGAATGCTTTTAAAAAAACAGACCGTTTGGCTTTTGACGATGCTGAGCCTCGTTATCGTTTTATCGGTTTATTATATTACTTCAGAACCGCAGGGGGAAAATAACCTCGCTGCTGTCGGTGAAAAATCAGAAGAAAGCAAGACTGCGAAAAAGCAAGAGGCATCCAAAGTAACGGATGGGAAAACAATAATAACTGAAGCTTCCGCGGATGATGGTTTTGAATCATTGCGCCTGAAGCTGACGGATCAGCGGAATGAAATGAAGGAAGAACTCGAAACGCTCGTCGGGACAACTAACCTGCCTGAAAGCAAGCGAAACGAGTATTTTGAAAAGATTGAAGAATTAAAGGAAGTAGGCATTAAGGAAGAAGTTCTTGAAACGCTCCTAAAATCAACAATGGGCTACGAGGATGCTCTCGTCATGGCGGACGGAGGAAATGTCCGGGTCACAGTGAAATCGAAAAATGGCCATACCGCAGAGGCGGCAAATGAAATCATCCAGCTAGTACGGAAAGAAATCGGTTCAATGGCTGTCCCATCCGTGGAATTCAAGCCAGCGAAATAGCATCGCCTAAAAGCCCAGTAAAATTTAGACTGAAAAATTTTAATAAAAGATATCGAGGAAAAGCCGGCTCAAAGCACGGCTTTTTCTTTATGCCTGCGTAAAAGAAGGGGGGTACGCTATGCTTTAAAAAGCACTCTGCTTTCCAAGAAAGAGGCGTAATTTTATTTTTGATGTAAAAAGGATTAAAATAAAGTGTGGGCATTGAAGCTTGATTCATTATTGAATTTTTACAAGGTGTTATCGTATAGTATTAATATCTAGTCATAATTACTAAGGAGTGCTGAAAACTGTGTTAAAAGTACAGGAAATTCGTGAAATAATTAAACTAATAGACCAATCAAGCATTGATGAATTCGTTTATGAAACAGAAGGTTCCAAAATCAAAATGAAAAAGCATGCCCAGGAAGTTTCTGTACAGCAGCAGCCTGTACAGCTAGTCCAGGCAGCTGCTCCTCTTCAGGCGGCTCCAGCCCTTCAGGCTCAAGCCCAAGCAGCCGCCCCAGCTCCACAGGCGCCTGCCCAGCCAGCTGAAACGCCGGCCGAGCGCAACGAGGAGGACCTGCACAAAATTGTCTCACCGATGGTGGGAACGTTTTATCAATCCCCATCGCCTGATGCCGATCCATACGTAAAGCCCGGTTCAAAGGTAAGCCCCGACTCAATTGTATGCATTGTCGAAGCCATGAAGCTCTTTAATGAAATTGAAGCGGAAGTGAGCGGCGAGATTGTTGAAATCCTCGTAAAAGACGGGCAGCTAGTCGAGTACGGCCAGCCGTTATTCCTAGTAAAAACGGCCGGGGAGCGATAAGCGGAATGATTAAGAAAGTATTGATAGCCAACAGGGGGGAAATCGCGGTCAGGATCGTCCGCGCATGCCGGGATATGGGCATCGAATCAGTTGCCGTATATTCCGAGGCGGACCGCGAATCCCTGCATGTACAACTTGCAGACGAAGCGTACTGCATTGGGCCTACTTCATCAAAGGAAAGTTACTTGAATTTTACGAACATCATCTCAGTCGCAAAGCTTACAGGCTGCGACGCCATCCACCCAGGCTACGGTTTTCTAGCCGAAAATGCCGCTTTCGCGGAATTGTGCCGTGAATGCAATATCATTTTTATCGGCCCGAGCCCGGAGGCAATCCACAAGATGGGTACCAAGGATGTTGCCCGCGAAACGATGCGTGAAGCCGGAGTCCCAATTGTCCCAGGTTCTGCCGGAATCATTAAGGATATAGATGATGCGATTAAAATTGCCGGGCAAATCGGTTATCCGGTCATCATCAAGGCAACAGCCGGTGGCGGCGGTAAAGGTATCCGGATCGCCCGTGATGAACAGGATCTCATTAAAGGGATCAATATCACCCAGCAGGAAGCAATGACCGCGTTTGGCAACCCAGGGGTCTATCTTGAAAAGTTTATAGAAGACTTCCGCCATGTAGAAATTCAGGTCCTCGGAGATTCACACGGGAACACAATTCACCTTGGCGAAAGGGACTGCTCTATCCAACGGCGCCTTCAAAAGCTGCTTGAAGAGACGCCTTCTCCAGCGCTTGACTCGGAAATGCGTGAGGAGATGGGAAGTGCGGCTGTTAAAGCTGCAAAAGCGGTTGATTATACAGGCGCTGGTACGGTAGAATTTATTTATGACTACCGGGATCGGAAATTTTACTTCATGGAAATGAATACGAGGATCCAAGTTGAACATCCGGTCACTGAAATGGTAACTGGAGTCGATCTCATAAAAGAGCAAATCAAGGTTGCTTCCGGTGAAAAACTGGGCATAAGCCAGGAAGATGTCACTTTTACGGGCTGGTCCATCGAATGCCGGATCAATGCCGAAAATCCTGAAAAGAATTTTATGCCTTCCGCTGGAAAAATAAAAATGTATCTTCCGCCGGGCGGTATTGGAGTAAGGGTTGATTCCGCTGCGTATCCGGGGTATACAATTCCCCCTTATTATGATTCAATGATAGCAAAAGTCATCACGTATGGAAGCACCCGCGAAGAGGCGATTGCCAGAATGAAAAGGGCTTTGTCCGAATTCGTCATCGAGGGAATCCATACTACGATTCCTTTCCATCTAAGGCTTCTTGATCACGAGAAATTCGTTGGCGGGGAATTCAATACAAAGTTCCTTGAGTTGTATGATGTGATGAAATCCTAGATCTACCTGGAGGTGTCTGGAATGTACGAAAACGGTGTTTTGGAAATGAATGAAGGAATGGGCGGCCATGGCAAGGTGGAAATCGCGCCCGAGGTAATTGAAGTAATCGCCGGAATTGCAGCATCCGAGGTTGAAGGTGTGGCCTCAATGAGAGGCAATTTTGCCACTGGGGTCGTAGAGCGCCTTGGCAAAAAGAACCATGGTAAAGGAATCAAAGTTGAATTGACGGATTCCGGAATCAAGGTTGACGTATTCTGTATGATGAAATTTGGTGTTTCAATCCCTTCAGTGGCACAAAAAGTGCAGGACAATATCCGCCAGACGCTGCTGAATATGACCGCGCTTGAAGCGGAAGAAGTCAATATCCATATAGTTGGAATCCAGTTTGAGAACCAAAAGCAGGAAATGCCGGAAATCGAACAGGAAATGTAAAAAGGCGAAAGCAGCGATATGGTTGAATGAAGCTGATTTTTACAGAGAACATATAAACGGGGGAACCGGGGCATCCTTGCCTCTGGTTCCTTTTTTTGCCCGTCCGCACTGCATACAGGATAGGATTATGCTATTATTTTCTTTGGGGGTATCCTAGTAAATTCATACGTGGGAAATGTGCGAAAATTGTCCAAAAAGACTTATTTTTCAAAAAGGAGCTAATTGTATAATGAAAAGAAGGACAGCAAGAGAAAAGGCACTGCAGGCGCTTTTTCAAATTGATGTAAGCGAAGCTGACCCGGCGTCGGCAATCGAGCATGTGCTTGAAGGGGAAGCCCCTGATCCATATCTATCCAGGCTAGTGAACGGAGCGGTGGAGCAAAGGCCGGACATCGATGAATTAATCAGCAAGAATCTCGAAAAATGGTCGATGGAAAGGCTTGCGGCGGTTGACAGAAACCTGCTTAGGCTGGGTGTGTATGAATTGAAATATTGCCATGATGAAGTGCCTGCCAATGTAGTATTGGATGAAGCTATCGAAATAGCCAAGCTTTATGGAGACGATCAATCAAGCAAATTCATTAACGGCGTCCTATCAAAGGTAAAACAGGAATTGGTTTAATTTGATGCTTGATAATCTTATCCAACACTAAGGAGGAATCGGGATGGTAGCAAAGGTCATTGACGGGAAAGTAATCGCAAAGAAAAAAAGGGAAGAAATCGCCCGCGAAGTCAAGGCTCTGAGAGAAGATAATATTATGCCTGGGCTTGCCGTAATACTTGTAGGAAACAACCATGCTTCCAGGACGTATGTCAACAATAAGGAGAAGGCGTGCAGGGAAGTTGGAATCGAATCCTTCCTGATTGCATTGCCAGAAGAAACGAGCCAGGATGAGCTGTTAAGGAAAATTGATGAGCTAAATAACCGTGAGGATGTTCATGGTATTCTCGTCCAGCTGCCTTTGCCTGCGCATATTGAAGAAAAGAAAGTCATCGAAGCCATTACTCCGGAAAAGGACGTTGACGGTTTTCATCCTTTGAATATTGGCAGGATGATGACTGGCCAGGATTCTTTTCTCCCTTGCACTCCATACGGGGTTATGGTTATGCTCGAGGAAACGGGAATAGAAATTTCCGGCAAACATGTGGTTATTGTCGGAAGGAGCAATATTGTCGGCAAGCCGGCGGGCCAGCTTTTCCTGAATGAAAATGCGACTGTTACATATTGCCATTCGAGAACAAAAGATCTTGAATACCATACGAAGCAGGCGGATATCCTTGTCGCGGCACTCGGCAAACCAAACTTTATCAGGTTAAACCACATTAAAGAAGGCGCGACCGTCATTGATGTAGGAATCAATAGGGATGAACACGAAAAGCTTTGCGGCGATGTCCATCCGGAAGTTTCCGAAAAAGCAGCCTATTTGACCCCTGTTCCGGGCGGCGTAGGCCCTATGACAATCACGATGCTTCTTTTTAATACGCTCAAGGCTGCAAGGCAGTCCAAAGCCTTTAGCAAAGCATAAATCCGTAATTTTTGACAGCCAGTTTCCAAGATGTACACCTATTCATGCATTAAATTGCCCTAGTCCATTGTAGTTGGATTTCTTACCCGTGACGGATGGGGAATCTAAACTTATAATGGAATAGGGCAGTTTTGTGTTTTATGAAAGTTTAGCTTTATTTTGCCGAGGTTGAAATAAGTTGCTAAATTTTCATAGCCTAAAGAAAGTATGGCAGGGAGTTTTATTCATGCAGGAAACCAACCGTTTTGTAACTGTTACTGCACTGACAAAATACATAAAACGTAAATTTGATGCTGACCCGCATCTTCAGGATATTTTCATCAAAGGAGAAATTTCAAACCTGAAGCAGCATTCGAGCGGACATATTTATCTCACCTTGAAGGATGAGCGTTCCCGAATTCTTGCTGTCATGTTTGCCGGAAACGCCCGGGCAATGAAATTTGTCCCTGAAAACGGAATGAAAGTCATTGTCAGGGGCGAGATTTCTGTTTATGAAGCAAGCGGGCAATACCAGGTGTATATAAAAGAAATGAAACCGGATGGCATAGGAGAGCTATTTCTTGCTTATGAGCAGCTAAAGAAGAAGCTTGAAGCCGAGGGCCTTTTCCGCCGCGACAGAAAAAAACCGCTTCCTCCATTCCCGAGGACAATCGGAATCGTTACATCGCCAACGGGCGCAGCGATCAGGGACATTATTACGACGATTAAACGGCGCTACCCGATTGGCAATATGATTGTATATCCGGCGCTCGTTCAAGGTGAAAATGCTGGGAAATCAATAGCTGGGGCAATCCGGAAGGCGAATATGGCCGGAGATATCGATGTGCTGATTGTCGGGCGTGGCGGGGGTTCGATCGAAGAACTATGGGCCTTCAATGAAGAGCAAGTAGCTAGGGCTATTTTCGATTCAGCGATTCCCGTTATTTCCGCGGTGGGCCATGAAACGGATTTTACGATTGCCGATTATGTCGCGGATATGCGCGCGCCGACTCCAACCGGGGCTGCCGAGCTAGCCGTTCCGCATATCGAGGAACTAATGGAGCGTGTCCTGCAGCGGCAGACTAGGCTGATGAGGGCTATGAAGGAGAAGTTCAGCTTCCAAAAGGGCCGGTTTGAGCGGATTCAGCGGTCTTACGCATTTCGCTATCCCCGCCGTCTCTACGAACAGAAGCTTGAACAGCTGGACAGGCTCACTGAAAACCTGTATCGTGGGGCAGGGCGGCTGGCGCTAGTTAAAAAAGAGCAATTTGGCAATATGGAAAGAAGGCTCGAAAGGAACAGTCCGGTGCAGCTCCTTGGCCAGGCGTCTGAAAGGCATGGCCGTGCAGAAAAGGAACTTATTAGAGCCATGAATCGAATTCTTCTCGGAAAAAAAGCGGTGTTCGGCCGGGCCCTCGCATCATTCGAGGCGCTAAATCCGTTAAAAATCATGGAACGGGGCTACAGCCTTGCCTATACGGAGGATAACCGGTTAATTAAAAAGGTTGGACAGGTTGACGTAAATGACAAGGTGACCATTCAGGTGACGGATGGGAGCCTTTTATGCACGATAGAGGAAAAACGGGAGGTTGAAAAAGATGGCTGAGGAAAGACAGCTGACATTTGAACAGGCGATGGACCAGCTTGAACAGATAGTGGAACGGCTTGAGGAAGGGGATGTTCCCTTGGAGGAGGCAATATCCTTTTATAAGAAAGGAATGGAGCTTTCGAAATTATGCCATGATAAGCTGAAAAACGTCGAAGAACAATTGGCCCAAATTATTACTGAAGATGGACGAAAAGAAAATTTCTCCATTGATGGGGAGGAATAAAAGTGGGAAAAGGACTTTTGGACGACGCAATATTTAAATACAGGCAGCTATTGGAAGAAGAACTCCGTTCATCAGTCCAAAGGCTGGAAGCGCCCGAATCGCTAAAGAATGCAATGCTGTATTCACTTGAAGCAGGCGGTAAAAGAATCCGGCCAATGCTTGTTTTCGCGGCAATGGATGCCTTCGGGCGTAACCCAGAGGAAGGTGTCCCAGCGGCTGCGGCAATTGAAATGGTCCATACATACTCGCTGATTCACGATGATCTCCCAAGCATGGATGATGACGACCTGAGAAGGGGAAAACCGACCAACCACAAAGTGTTTGGAGAAGCGATGGCCATCCTTGCTGGTGATGCCCTGTTGACTTACAGTTTTGAACTGCTTGGAGATATGAATGCAAGCCCTGCTACAAAACTCAGGCTTGTGTTAGGACTGGCAAAGGCAGCCGGAGCCTCTGGAATGGTTGGAGGGCAGGCCGCAGACATGGAGGGCGAGGATAAGGAACTGACCCTAGAACAACTCGAAGCCATCCATATTAATAAAACAGGCAGACTCCTAACCTTTAGTGTCCTTGCGGGGGCTATTTTGTCAGACGCGGATGAGGAAAGGCTTGAAATGCTTTCCAAGTTTGCGTTCCACCTTGGCCTGGCGTTTCAGATACGTGATGATATCCTTGACCTTGAAGGGGATGTAGGCACCATTGGAAAGCCTGTCGGAAGTGACACTGCCAACCACAAAAGCACCTATCCGAAACTCTTGACACTTGAAGGGGCAAAAAATGCTTTGGAATCCCATATCACGAAGGCAAGGGAAGAGCTGGATAAAACCGGGCTAGACACAAGGCTGCTGCTCGAAATCACGGAACTTATTGCCACACGGAACCATTAAGCCCCCCATTTGAGCACCGGACCTAAATATGGTACAATCGAGCCTAAATAGTGAACCTTCCATCAGTGGGTTGTCTTCCCCGCTAATGGTTAGGCACGTGTTCAAGTTTTAGTAAATAAACACTGACTATGTTGCCGTTATCACGACTGTGCTAGCGGCATATTTTTTACCCAGGGAGGAAATACGGCGAATTAGGGAAATAATAGGTGAAATTTCGATATTTCCTTGAGGATTCCGCCCATTCCTTTATAATAAAAGGGGTTAATGTTAGTTTGGTGAATATGCAATGAAAGCGAGTGGTCCTAATTGGATCTTACATCAATAAAAGATCCATCCTTTCTTAAAAGGATGTCGAACAAGGAACTTGAAAAGCTAAGCAAGGATATCCGCCGGTTCCTTATTGAAAAATTATCGGTTACAGGCGGCCATATCGGCCCAAATCTTGGGGTTGTGGAATTGACACTTGCCCTTCATAAAGCATTCAACAGCCCAAAGGATAAAATTATTTGGGATGTCGGGCATCAGTCCTATGTGCATAAAATTCTTACTGGAAGAGCGTGCGAATTCGATACTTTAAGGCAATTCAAAGGGCTTTGCGGCTTTCCAAAACGTTCGGAAAGCGAGCATGATGTATGGGAAACCGGGCATAGCTCGACTTCGCTGTCCGCCGCGATGGGAATGGCTATTGCAAGGGATCTGAAAAAAGAAAATAGCTTTATCCTTCCGGTCATTGGCGATGGTGCTTTGACAGGGGGAATGGCTCTTGAAGCGCTCAATCATATCGGGCATGAAAAGAAAAATATGATTGTTATTTTGAATGATAATGAAATGTCCATTGCCCCCAATGTAGGTGCCCTTCACAACGTACTTGGAAGATTGAGGACTTCCGGAAAATACAATGGGGTTAAAGACGAACTCGAGCTTCTTATCAAGAAAATCCCTGCTGTAGGCGGAGTCCTAGCCGCTACTGCGGAACGAGTAAAAGACAGCCTGAAGTACATGCTTGTTTCAGGTATGTTTTTCGAAGAAATGGGCTTTACCTACCTCGGACCGGTAGATGGCCACGATTTTGAAGACTTATTCGAAAATATTGCCTATGCGAAGAAAACGGAAGGGCCGGTTATCATCCACGTTATTACGAAAAAAGGGAAAGGCTACCACCCAGCGGAGTCGGATAAAATCGGCACATGGCACGGAACAGGGCCTTATAAAATGGATACAGGCGCTTTCGTCAAGCCGTCTTTTTCCCCTCCTTCATGGAGCGGCCTCGTCAGTGAAACGGTCCGAAAGATTGCCAGGACCGATGACCGGGTTGTCGCAATCACGCCGGCCATGCCTGTTGGATCGAAGTTAGAAGGGTTCGCAAAGGAATTTCCGGACAGGATGTTTGACGTCGGCATTGCCGAACAGCACGCGGCTACTGTCGCTGCAGGATTGGCAACGCAGAACATGAAGCCTTTCCTGGCTATCTATTCCACCTTCCTACAGAGAGCCTATGACCAAGTCGTACACGATATTTGCAGGCAAAACCTGAATGTATTCATCGGAATAGACAGAGCCGGGCTTGTCGGCGCCGATGGGGAAACACATCAGGGCGTATTCGATATCGCTTTCCTTCGCCATGTTCCGAACCTGGTGCTGATGATGCCGAAGGATGAAAATGAAGGCCAGCATATGGTTTATACGGCGTTGTCCTATGATGACGGGCCGATCGCTATGAGATTCCCGCGCGGCAATGGAATTGGGGTCCCGTTGGATGATACTTTCAAAGCTATTCCGATTGGAACGTGGGAAGTTCTCAAGGACGGCCGAGATGCCGCGATTCTTACATTTGGAACCACAATTCAAATGGCCTTGGATGCCGCGGCGGAAATGGAAAGAAGGGGTGTTTCCGTAAAGGTTGTGAATGCGAGATTCATCAAACCGCTGGATGAAGAAATGCTTGCCGGTATTCTAGAGGACGGAATGCCAATCTTAACGATTGAGGAAGCTGTCCTTCAAGGTGGTTTTGGCAGCAGCGTAATAGAATTTGCACATGACCACGGCTATTTTAAAAATGTTATTGACCGAATGGGAATTCCGGATAAGTTCATTGAGCATGGCAGCGTTGATGAGCTCCTAGACGAAATCGACTTCACCGTTGATTCGGCCATCAGCCGCTTGTCAATTCTCACCGCTAAGAAGCAGCAGAGGGCGTAAAGAATGAAAGTGAAAAAAGAACGTCTTGATGTCCTCCTAGTTGAAAGAGGGCTGGCGGAAACACGTGAAAAAGCGAAGCGGGCCATTATGGCCGGCCTCGTCTATACAAATGAGCAGAGGCTCGATAAGCCAGGTGAAAAAATCAGCACCGATTTGCCCCTGGCGGTTAAGGGCAATGTCCTTCCTTATGTCAGCAGGGGAGGGCTGAAGCTCGAAAAAGCGCTTCGTGCATTCAATGTTGATGTTTCTGGGAAAACAATGCTCGATATTGGTTCTTCTACCGGAGGCTTCACCGATTGCGCGCTCCAAAATGGCGCTAAAATGTCTTATGCGCTTGATGTGGGATATAACCAGCTCGCCTGGAAACTCCGCCAGGATGAACGGGTTGTTGTAATGGAACGGACGAATTTCCGTTATGTCACACCCGCTGACCTGCAAAAAGGAATGCCTGATTTTGCAACTATCGATGTTTCATTCATTTCCCTTTCGCTTATCCTTCCGGTATTGGCAACTTTGCTGGTGCCCAACAGCGACGTGATTGCCCTGGTTAAACCACAATTCGAGGCCGGGCGTGAACAAGTTGGGAAGAAGGGGATAGTAAGAGATGAAAAGGTGCATATCGCTGTCCTGGATAAAACAATCCGGTTCGCCCTTGATTCGGGTTTCAACGCTATTGGCCTGTCTTGGTCACCAATTACAGGCGGGGACGGAAATATCGAATTCCTTCTCCATTTAAGATGGGAAGGAGAAGGGATTGGAGGCAAAAACCTTCTGGATGTGAACCCGGAGGAAATTGTCAAGGCCGCCCACCACGACTTGAAAACAAAACACACGGAAGAAGAAGGATAGGCATATGCTTATCCTTTTCTTTTGGCTAAGGGGAAAAAATAATTAAGAACATTATTGATAACTCAAAATAAAGTTAGTGGAATACAGTATGGCAAGTTTGTGTTTTCGGTAAAGAATCATTGTACAAGAATGCGTAAATCGGCTAACATATGTGTAGAACCGACAAATTTTGATAGGCTACGAAATGTTTTAATCACCTAATGGAGTGATAATGAATGAACAAAGGCCAACGCCATATTAAAATCAGGGAAATCATTGCAAACAACGATATTGAAACGCAGGACGATCTTGTAGATGAACTAAAAAGACAGGGTTTCAACATTACCCAGGCGACAGTTTCCCGGGATATTAAGGAACTCCATCTTGTGAAGGTCCCGCTTTTGGATGGAAGGTATAAATACAGCCTTCCCGCCGACCAACGCTTCAATCCTCTGCAAAAATTGAAACGAGCCCTCATGGATGCGTTCGTAAGGATTGATGCGGCCGGCCATTTGCTCGTCATGAAAACACTTCCTGGAAATGCGATGGCAATTGGGGCTCTAATTGATAATCTCGATTGGGAAGAAATTCTCGGGACCATCTGCGGGGACGATACACTCTTGATTATCTGCAGGACTCCCGAGGATACCGGGGTTATTACCGACAGGTTCCTTGAAATGCTGTAGGTGGGGGAATGCTACTTGTTAACGGAACTATCCATAAAGAATTTCGCAATCATCGAGGCCCTTTCCGTATCTTTTTCAAAGGGCCTAACTGTTTTGACCGGGGAAACCGGTGCTGGTAAATCAATTATCATTGATGCCATTCACCTCCTTGTCGGCGGAAGGGGTTCATCCGAATTTGTACGCCACGGAGAGGAAAAGGCGGAGATTGAAGGCCTTTTCATTCTTGACGATAAAAAACATCCATGTGTCGAGAAAGCCTTGGAATATGGCATTGAAATTGAAGATTCAATGGTCGTACTGCGACGGGATATTTCCCAAAATGGGAAAAGTGTTTGCAGGGTAAACGGGAAGCTTGTAACGTTAACAGTTTTAAGGGAAATTGGCGGAACGCTCGTCGACATCCATGGACAGCACGAACATCAGGAATTGATGAATGAAACTCTCCATCTGTCACTCCTCGATCAATTCGGAAACCAAGGCATCTTTCCGGTCCTTGAGTCGTACCAGCGGGTTTATGGAAAATATGAAGAAACGCTTGGAAAGCTTCGCAAGCTAAGTGAAAATGAACAGCAAATGGCCCATAGGCTCGACCTGATTCAATTCCAGTACGAGGAAATCACCAATGCGAACCTTAAGCCGAATGAAGACGAAGAACTCGCCGAAGAAAAGCAGCGGCTCGTTAATTTCGAAAAAATATTTGACTCCGTCCAATCAGGCTATAATGCACTGAAAGGGGATTCCCGCGCACTTGACTGGGCCGGGGAAGCAATGGGGCTTCTTGAAGGAGCCGCCGCCCTTGACCCTGCCTACCAGGACACGTTTGAGGCGATCTCAAATAGCTATTATATGCTCGAAGACGCAGCTTCCACGCTTAGGAACAAGCTTGAGCTACTCGAATATGACCCGGGAAGGCTGAATGAAATCGAGGCAAGGCTGACCGAAATCAATCAATTGAAACGGAAATATGGGAAAACCATTTCGGAAATCCTTTCATATGCCGAAAAAATCAGCTCCGAAATCGATGCACTACAGAATAAAGAAACCCATATCGGGAATCTTGAAAAAGAACTTACCCAATTGAAAAAACACTTATCAAGTGAAGGCTCAAACCTGACTTCCATTAGGAAAAAATGGGCTGAAAAGCTTGAAAAGCTTATTCATAAAGAGCTGAAGGACCTTTACATGGCGAAAACCTTATTTGAAATCCGTTTTTTAAATGAACGTTCCCAATATACACGGATGGGTGCTGACAAGGTTGAATTTTTCATTTCCACAAATCCGGGCGAACCTTTAAAGCCGCTTTCCAAAGTGGCGTCTGGAGGGGAATTGTCGCGTATTATGCTCGCTTTAAAGAGCATTTTCTCCAAACACCAAGGGGTAACATCCATTATATTTGATGAAGTTGATACCGGTGTAAGCGGAAGAGTGGCCCAGTCAATTGCCGAAAAGATTTTCAGGGTTGCAACAGGTTCGCAAGTTCTCTGTATTTCACACCTTCCACAAGTAGCTGCGATGGCGGATACCCATCTTCTTATTTCAAAAGTAACAAAAGGCGGCAGGACAAAAACATCCGTCGTCCCATTAAATGAAGAGGAGAAAGTAGCGGAAATCGTCCGGATGATATCCGGGGCAGAGATAACCGACCTTACAAAGGAACATGCAAAGGAATTGCTGCTCCTCGCCTCCAAAATTAAAAACACATGAAAAGCTATCCAGTATGGGTAGCTTTTTTATTTGCCTGAGGGTTATAAATGCTACTTATCCCGGCAAAATTATAACTGTAGCCATTTTTTAAGGACAGCACCTGAAGCGAGGAGAGTGAGGTATTTGAGTAAAAGAATGCTGAGAAAAATAATCGGTGGAATTCTCCTTGTTTCAATCATCATTTTTGTTAGCTGGAAGCCATTTCAGATGTATCTTGACATTCCAAAGCAAATTACCGTATTTCAGGGCGATCAAGTTTCTTTTGGTAAGGCCTCAGCTGTTAGCGCGGCTGTAGCGGCGAACCCCGAGACAATCGTCATTAACCAATCCGAGCACCTTGTCTCCGTGTCGGCAAAGGAATCGGGAAAAAGCGAAGTAATCCTCGACCTGGCGGGAATTCCAATCAAAAAGGTCGATGTAAATGTATTGAAAGGCTTCAGGGTCTATCCCGGGGGCCAATCGATTGGGGTAAAATTAAATACCGTTGGCGTCCTAGTGGTCGGCCATCATCAGGTTGACACAGGAAATGGAAAAAAGTCCCCTGGTGAGATGTCAGGAATAAAAGTAGGGGATATCATTACAGAGATAAATGGCCAAAAAATAGAAAAAATGTCCGATGTCGCACCATTTGTCCAGGAGGCAGGCAAAACGGGCAAGCCCCTAAACGTCCTCATCTCAAGGGAAAAAGGAAGGTTCAAAGCGGAGCTCATGCCTCTTAAAGAAAAGGGGGCCTCCAACTATAAGCTTGGCCTATATATCCGGGACTCGGCCGCAGGAATTGGCACGATGACATTTTATCAGCCAGGTTCCAAAAAATACGGGGCGCTTGGGCATGTCATTTCAGATATGGATACAAAAAAGCCCATTGTCGTTGAGGATGGACAGATTGTCAGGTCGACTGTAACAAGCATTGAAAAAGGAAGTAATGGGAATCCAGGCGAAAAACTCGCCAGGTTTTCAGATGATAGGGAAATAATAGGAAATATCAACAGGAATAGCCCATTTGGGATATTCGGTAAATTAAACAGGGATATTGAAAACGGCATTTTAGATAAACCGATGCCTATCGCTTTATCCCATCAGGTAAAAGAAGGGCCGGCAAAAATCTTGACGGTCGTTGATAACGATAAAGTGGAAATGTTCAACATTGAAATTGTCAGCACAATCCCGCAGAAGTTTCCGGCGACAAAGGGAATGGTTATTAAGGTAACGGATCCAAAGCTTTTGGCAAAAACAGGAGGGATTGTCCAGGGAATGAGCGGAAGCCCTATCATTCAGTCGGGGAAGATAGTCGGAGCTGTGACTCATGTCTTTGTTAACGATCCTACATCGGGATATGGCGTCCATATTGAATGGATGCTGACGGAAGCGGGAATTGATATATATGAAAAACCTGAATTAAAAGCAAGCTGAAATATCGGCCCCCTATCGGAGGGCCTTTTTGTTTATCCAGGTATAGAACTGGATATACAAAAAAATAAAGAATTTTCGACAAAAACGAAAAGAATAACGAAAATGGTCGAAAAACGGAGAAAAATAGAGGAATTACCTTTTTTCGTGGGTTTTTTGAGAAAAATTTAATTGTTCGCAGGATTTCCTGTTGCATTGTCGAATATGTCATTTAGAATAGAAAATAGGTTATACAAAAATGAATCTTTTATGGAATCCAAGGAGGTAACTGGGAGTGAAAAAAATTAAAGTTTGTGTGGTGGATGATAATAGGGAGCTGGTAGGGCTGCTGGAGGAATACATATCTTCACAGGAAGACATGGAGGTAGCCGGCATTGCCCATAATGGCCAGGAATGCCTAGAAATGCTTGAGGAAGTGAACCCGGATGTCCTGGTTCTTGATATCATTATGCCTCATCTGGACGGTCTTGCAGTTTTAGAAAGGATGCGCGAATCGAAGAACGGCCCATTGCCGAACGTTATTATGCTGACCGCGTTTGGCCAGGAAGATGTTACGAAAAAAGCGGTTGAATTGGGAGCGTCCTATTTTATCCTTAAACCATTCGATATGGAAATGCTCGGAAACCATATTCGTACAGTCAATGGAAAAACAAGTATAACCCGAAAAGGCCACTCTACTGGATTCCGTTCCAATTCCGAGCAAAAACCGAAAAACCTTGATGCCAGCATAACATCTATCATCCATGAAATCGGGGTCCCAGCCCATATTAAAGGATATCTCTATCTTCGAGAGGCAATTTCCATGGTATACAACGATATTGAACTCCTTGGTTCCATCACGAAAGTCCTGTATCCGGATATTGCGAAAAAGTACAACACGACTGCCAGCAGAGTGGAGCGCGCCATACGCCATGCGATCGAGGTAGCATGGAGCAGGGGTAATATCGATTCTATATCATCCCTTTTCGGCTATACGGTCAGTATGTCAAAAGCAAAACCTACAAATTCCGAATTTATTGCGATGGTCGCTGACAAATTGCGCCTTGAGCATAAGGCATCCTAAGAGGCAGCCTTTTAATTAGGAATACTTTTTCATCCCCCTTCATGAAATGTGCAGGGGGATTTTTCAGCTACAAAACAGAAAGGGAGCAGCTAGCTCCCTTTCCTACTTCCTTTTGAACCTGTCCTGTACCTTGTTCCGCTTCCTGTCCCGGTAAAGGATAAACCCCGCCACGAAACCAAGGCCAAGAATAAACAAAATAAACCCGATAAGAAATTGGAGCCAAAGATACGTAAACGGTTGCTGCAACTTCCCAAATACCATATCTCTCATTAATTTTATTCCGTAGGCTGCCAAAAACCCCGGAATTAGCATTACAACGAGGGCTGCTATACGCTTCATGCCAACATTCCTTCCCCGCACTTCTATAGGATTAGTGCCTCAGCAAAATCATAGTCCAAGAACCAAATTTGTCAAGAACCATAATAAAAGCTACAATTAGTGTGAAAAAGGTTGCAGGCGTTTGTAAAAAAAGCATGAAATTATTTGCCAGGAAAGCGGAAAACCATTCATGAAGGGGTGCATGGGGTTGCCAAATGCAATGATCATCGGTGCTGGAAAGGGCGGTACCGCAATCCTGAGAATGCTGAAGGAAACAGAAGTGCTTGATGTTAAGGCTATCATCGATAGAAATGAAGACGCCCCGGGCATTGTGCTTGCGCAAGAGGCGGGGATTCCAACTGGAACGGATTGGAAGGCGTTCCTGGATGGAAATATTGATATCATTTTCGAGGTTACGGGGAACCCGGAAGTTTTTTCGGAGCTAAGGGAAGCCGCTGGGCAAAAATCGATCCTTATTCCTGGCAGTGTTGCATTTTTAATTTCAACCTTGATGGAAGAAAAAGAAGACTTGATTGAACGCCTTAAAAATGAATCGTATAAGTATGATTTGATTTTTAATTCCACGGATGATGGAATGGTCGTCATTAATAAGGACGGGATTGTAACACTTCTGAACCGGCGAGCGTCGGAAATGGTCAAATACGACCGGAAAAAAGCATTAGGGAACCATATTTGGGAAGTCATTCCTTCGAGCAGGCTCCCCATTGTGATGGAAACCCGGAGGATTGAAGCAAACCAGGAAATGGTCCTCGAAAATGGCGTGAAAATCATTACAACGAGAATTCCGATTATTGACGAAAACGGCGGGTTAATCGGCGCTTTCGCCGTGTTCAAGGATATTTCGGAAGTTGTCCGCCTGGCGGAGGAAATCACCAATTTGAAAGAAATCCAGACGATGCTTGAAGCAATCATCCAATCAAGCGATGATGCCATATCGGTTGTCGATGAAGCAGGGCGCGGAATTTTAGTTAACCCCGCATATAACCGGATCACCGGGCTTAGCAGGGAACAGGTAATTGGCCAGCCAGCAACAGCAGACATTTCCGAAGGGGAAAGCATGCACATGAAGGTTTTAAAAACCCGCAGGCCAGTTCGCGGTGTCCCTATGCGCGTCGGCCCAAACAAAAAAGAAGTCATTGTAAATGTTGCACCCATTATTGTGGAGGGAAAGCTAAAGGGAAGTGTTGGCGTTATCCATGATATGTCCGAAATTAAATCATTGAACAGGGAATTGACCAGGGCAAGGCAAATCATCCGGACACTCGAGGCCAAGTATTCCTTTGAGGATATTATCGGGCAATCCGAAGAAATGCAACTCGCTATCGAACAGGCAAAGCTTGCGGCGAAAACTCCAGCGACCGTCCTGCTAAGGGGAGAGTCTGGTACAGGCAAGGAATTATTTGCCCATGCCATCCATAATGCGAGCGACCGGCGCTTCAATAAGTTTGTACGGGTCAATTGCGCAGCATTGTCGGAGACACTTTTGGAAAGTGAACTTTTTGGCTATGAAGAAGGTGCTTTTTCCGGCGCGAAAAGAGGCGGTAAGCCGGGACTATTTGAAGAGGCAAACAACGGAAGCATTTTCCTGGATGAAATCGGGGAGCTTTCGGCGAATACACAGGCAAAGCTGTTAAGGGTCCTACAGGAAAGGGAAATCATCCGGGTCGGGGGTACTAAACCACTACCAATCAATGTGAGGATTATAGCCGCCACGAATGTAAATCTCGAGAAAGGGATTGCATCCGGGACATTCAGGGAGGACCTTTATTACAGGATTAACCGGCTGCCAATCCATATTCCGCCTTTAAGGAACCGAAAAGAAGAAATACCGATTTTGTGTGAAAGGCTAATTCAAAAAATCAACCAGGATTACGGCAGGAACGTTGAAGGGATAACTGATGCCGCCATTCTCCAGCTTCAGGAATACAGCTGGCCGGGAAATGTCCGGGAACTAGAAAATATCCTTGGCAGGGCGATTATTTTCATGGCATACAATGAAACAATCATTGACGGAAAACATCTGCCCGAACTAAAGAACAAGGAAACCGGCCGGAAGGGCCACATCGAGATGTCTGAGGAGGGCCGAGGAGAATCCTTGTCACTTGCGGAGATGCTCGATCGTTATGAAGCAGAAATTATTAGCCGGACGATGCAACGGGCAAATGGAAATAAAACAAAAGCCGCAAAAATGCTCGGGCTCTCGATTAGGAATTTGTATTATAAACTTGAGAAATATGAGCTTGAAAATAAAAGCATGCAATAATTTGCAAGATATGCACTTTTTTGCAAATGAACTTGGCTTATGAGAATTGTTTTGCGTACCGGCACTTTATTACCCGCGCTTGATTTTGAGCAAATTTAAACTGTATCCCAAGGTTTTTGTGATTCTTATATATGGAATGCTATTTTGGCACGGAACTTGCATCAAAGGATTACGGGGATGGAGTTACCCATCAAAGGGGATGATTGCACATAATGTTTCTTGAATCGTTAATCGGTAAAGCAGCGAAGAACGGCAAAAAAACAGTGGCTGTAGCAGCCGCTGGAGAATACGAAGTACTTGAAGCGATTGGCCTCGCGGTACAAAAGAATTTGGCAAATTTTCTTTTGTACGGTGACCGGGAACAGATTGAATCCATGTACGGCTCTTCACCTGATGGTTCAATGAGCATCATTCACTGCCCATACCCGAAAACAGCGGCAGAAGATGCCGTAAAGGCGGTAAGCAGCGGGCGGGCGGATGTTTTAATGAAAGGGAATGTCCAGACTTCTGTTATTCTTAAAGCAGTATTGAACAAGGATTTCGGCCTCCGGACAGGAAAGATTCTTTCGCATACGGCAGCCTTTGAAATTGAAGGATACGACAGGCTAATCTTTGTTACCGACTCGGCAATGAATATTGCACCGGATCTGGAACAAAAAGCCGACATCATAAGGAATGCCGTAGCGTTGGCGAATTCAATCGGGGTGGATAACCCGAAGGTGGCGCCCTTGTGTGCTGTTGAAACTATAAATCCTGCCATGCAGGCTACTTTGGATGCAGCCTCTTTGTCAGCAATGAATAAACGCGGGCAAATCAGCGGCTGTATCGTTGATGGGCCGCTTGCGCTTGATAACGCTGTATCAGTGCCGGCCGCGGAACACAAAGGCATTTCCGGTGCTGTAGCGGGGAAAGCGGACATCCTGCTCGTCCCATCAATCGAAACAGGAAATGTTCTATATAAGTCGCTCGTTTATTTCGCTAAGGCAAAAGTCGGTGCAGTCATCTGTGGTGCGAAGGCACCCATTATCCTGACTTCCAGGTCTGATTCTTCTGAAAGCAAGCTTTACTCACTCGCTCTCGCACTATGCTCTGTGAATGGACAAAAATGAAGATTAGGGAGGAAAAGAAAATGGAAATCTTTAAATATTTGGAGCAGTATGATTATGAACAGGTAGTTTTCTGCCAGGACAAGCAATCAGGGCTTAAGGCAATTATCGCGATCCATGATACCACTCTAGGGCCTGCACTTGGTGGAACGCGGATGTGGACATATGACTCTGAGGAAGCCGCGATTGAGGATGCACTCCGCCTTTCCCGAGGCATGACATATAAAAATGCAGCGGCCGGATTGAACCTTGGCGGCGGGAAGACCGTCATCATAGGCGATCCGCGCAAAGACAAAAATGAAGAAATGTTCCGTGCTTTCGGTAGATACATCCAAGGCTTAAATGGCCGTTACATAACCGCGGAAGATGTCGGCACGACTGTTGCCGATATGGATATAATCCATGAAGAAACTGACTATGTCACAGGAATTTCCCCGGCGTTCGGATCTTCGGGTAATCCGTCCCCGGCTACTGCTTACGGTGTATTCAGGGGAATGAAGGCTGCCGCCAAGGAAGCTTACGGCTCGGATTCTCTTGAAGGAAAAACAGTTGCCATTCAGGGAGTGGGGAACGTAGCCTACAATCTTTGCCGCCACCTACACGAAGAAGGTGCCAGGCTAATCGTAACAGATATTAATAAAGAGGCTGTTCAAAGGGCTGTAGAGGAGTTTGGGGCAAAGGCAGTGGATCCGGATGAAATATACGGCGTTGACTGTGATATCTATGCTCCATGTGCGCTTGGGGCTGTTATAAATGATGAAACAATTCCGCAATTAAAGGCAAAGGTCATTGCGGGATCAGCGAATAACCAGCTGAAGGATACACGGCATGGGGACATGATCCATGAACTTGGCATTGTTTATGCTCCGGATTATGTCATCAATGCAGGCGGCGTAATAAATGTAGCGGACGAACTGTATGGCTACAACCATGAGCGGGCTATGAAAAAAATTGAAACGATTTATTCCAACATTGAAAAAGTCATTGAAATCGCAAAGCGTGATGGCATTCCTACTTATAAGGCCGCAGACCGTATGGCGGAGGAGCGTATCGAAAGGATGCGAAATTCCAGAAGCCAATTCCTGCAAAACGGCCATCATATCCTAAGCAGGCGTTAAGCATCGGAAACTCCGGCCTTCCCACTTTGTACGGGAGGATATCCATTTCAATATGGGAGGCCGGTTCCGAATGGAAAAGTCGTGAAACGGTTTAGTGGATTAGCTGAACCGATCGGTTTCGTTCTGCCGTTATAACTCCGCGCGGGCGGAGAATGCGGCCACAGTAGAACAAGGCTTTTATCAGTGGGTAATCACCACTTATCAGCTTTCTGGAGGTCTTGAATGGTGCAAAGCAAAGACTATCGGATCCTGGTAATCAATCCGGGCTCTACATCCACGAAAATTGGCATCTTTGACAATGAGCGATCGGTATTGGAAAAGTCGATTCGCCATGATTCTGAAAAAATTACTTCCTTTGAGAGCATCATCGATCAATACGCATTCCGTAAAGAAACGATCCTGGAAACGCTTGATAATGAAGGAATCAACTTATCGAAATTAAGCGCCGTTTGCGGGCGCGGCGGATTGCTTCGCCCGATAGAAGGCGGTACATATTCGGTTAACAGCGCAATGCTGGAAGACCTGAAAAACGGCTATTCCGGCCAGCATGCCTCGAATCTTGGCGGAATCATTGCCTACGAGATAGCGGAGGGGCTGAATATACCGGCCTATATCGTCGATCCCGTCGTCGTTGATGAGCTCGAAGATATCGCCAGAGTTTCCGGGTTCTCATTAATAGAGCGAAAAAGTATTTTCCATGCTTTGAACCAAAAAGCCGTTGGCAGGAGAGTGTCTAGGGAATTGGGGAAAAGCTATTATGACCTTAATCTGATCGTTGTCCACATGGGGGGCGGCATTACGGTTGGCGTACATAAGTGCGGAAGGGTCATCGATGTGAATAACGGACTGCACGGAGATGGGCCATTCAGCCCGGAACGCGCCGGAACTGTTCCTGCCGGTGACCTTGTCAGCCTCTGTTATTCAGGGGAATACTATCGTGATGAAATTATGAAAAAACTCGTCGGCCAGGGGGGGCTCGTCGGTTACCTGGGAACCAGCGACGCCGTGCAGGTTGAGAAAATGATTGAAAAGGGAAACAGGAAAGCCAAGCTTGTCTATGAAGCGATGGCTTACCAGGTTGCCAAGGAAATTGGCTCCGCCAGTGCAGTGCTTGCAGGCAAGGTTGATGCCATCATCCTGACCGGCGGGCTCGCATATGGAAAATCATTCGTTAAATTAATAACCGAGCGTATCAACTGGATTTCGGATGTAATCGTCCATCCCGGAGAAAATGAGCTCCAGGCCCTCGCCGAAGGCGCGCTGCGCGTCCTAAAAGGAGAAGAGGAAGCCAAAATCTACCCGAACCAGGCAAAAATTCATACATCAATTATTTAACAGGGGGCAAACCAATGGCACAGGAATACGATTTGGTCATTTTAGGCGGGGGCACCGGCGGCTATGTGGCAGCTATCCGCGCATCTCAATTAGGGCTAAAAACTGCAATTGTTGAAAAAGGAAAACTTGGGGGGACGTGCCTCCATAACGGCTGCATTCCGTCCAAAGCCCTGCTCAGGAGCGCTGAGGTATATGCTACGGCTAAAAAAAGCGAGCAATTTGGCGTGTTCGCATCGGACGTGACATTTGATTTCGGCAAAGTACAGGAACGGAAGGAATCGATTGTAGCCCAGCTGCATAAAGGCGTCCAGCACCTTATGAAGCAAGGCAAAATCGATGTTTACGAAGGAATGGGCAGAATCCTCGGCCCATCCATCTTCTCGCCGATGCCGGGAACGATTTCAGTGGAAATGAACGATGGTTCGGATAATGAAATGCTCATCCCCAAAAATGTCCTGCTTGCGACAGGTTCAAGGCCCCGTTCGTTGCCTGGCCTCGATATCGACGGGCAATTCGTTCTCTCATCGGACGAAGCGCTTAAGATGGAATCCCTTCCATCTTCGATTATTATTGTTGGCGGCGGGGTTATCGGAATCGAGTGGGCTTCAATGCTTTCCGATTTCGGAGTAGAGGTGACCGTACTTGAATACGCGCCTCGCATCATTCCGACCGAAGACCATGAGGTATCAAAGGAAATGCAGCGCCTGATGAAAAAACGGGGGGTTAAAATCGTTACCGGCGCGAAGGTGCTCCCAGAAACACTATCCAAAGGCGAAGGTGTTTCGATTTCCGCGGAAGTCAAGGATACTCTAAAGGAGTACAAGGCGGATAAACTTCTTGTCTCCGTAGGACGGCAGGCGAATATCGAAGGAATCGGCCTGGAAAACACCGAGATTGAAATTGAAAAAGGCTTTATTAAGACCAATGAATTCTTCCAAACGAAGGAATCCCATATTTATGCTGTAGGGGATGTCATTGGGGGGCTTCAGCTCGCGCATGTTGCATCGCACGAAGGAATCGTCGCGGTTGAGCATATTGCGGGAAAGGATCCGCAGCCAATTGACTACACATTGGTTTCAAAATGTATATACAGCCATCCTGAAGCAGCCAGCGTCGGCTTGACCGAGGCGGAAGCGAAGGAACTCGGCCACAAAGTAAAGACTGGAAAATTTTCGTTCAGGGCGATTGGTAAGGCGCTTGTATTCGGGGAGTCGGACGGGTTCGTCAAAATCGTGGCCGATGAAGAAACAAATGACCTGCTTGGCGTCCATATGATCGGCCCGCATGTAACGGATATGATATCCGAAGCCGGGCTTGCAAAGGTACTGGATGCGACACCGTGGGAAATTGCCCATACAATCCATCCGCACCCAACATTGTCGGAGGCCATTGGGGAAGCTGCTCTGGCAGTCGATGGAAGGGCGCTCCATTCCTAAATCTCCTTATTGGAGGATGGGATCGCGTATGTCCTTCACTTACTACGAATTTTTAGGAGGTTTGAGTTAATGGCAGAAAATCGCCACCAAAAATTGGGTCTAAGCGATGAAACCATATTGGAAATGTACGAAACAATGCTTATGTCCAGGCGCCTTGACGAACGGATGTGGCTCTTAAACCGTTCGGGGAAAATACCATTTGTCATTTCGTGCCAAGGGCAGGAGGCCGCGCAGGTTGGCGCAGCCTTTGCGCTGGACAGGGATAAGGATTATGTCCTTCCTTATTACAGGGACATGGGAGTAGTCCTGACGTTTGGAATGACGCCGACGGAATTGATGCTGTCGGGATTTGCAAAAGCTGAAGACCCGAATTCCGGCGGACGCCAGATGCCGGGCCATTTCGGCCAAAAGAAAAACCGTATCGTGACCGGTTCATCCCCGGTTACCACCCAGGTACCCCATGCCGTTGGAATCGCTCTCGCCGGGAAGATGGAAAAAAAGGATTTTATCACCTTTGTCACCTTTGGAGAAGGTTCATCCAACCAGGGGGATTTCCACGAAGGGGCGAATTTCGCGGGCGTCCATAAGCTACCGGTCATTTTTATGTGTGAAAACAATAAATATGCCATCTCGGTTCCGATTGAAAAGCAGCTTGCCTGTGAAAATGTCTCCGACAGGGCGATTGGCTACGGCATGCCGGGGATTACCGTCGACGGAAACGACCCGCTCGAGGTATACAAGGTTGTAAAAGAAGCTGCCGACCGTGCCCGCCGCGGCGAAGGGCCAACCCTAGTTGAAACCATTACATACAGGCTCACGGCCCACTCATCGGATGATGATGACAGGGTTTACCGGGCTCCAGATGAAGTGGCGGAAGCGAAATCAAAGGATCCGATTATTACTTTCGGGGCCTATTTAAAAGAAACCGGCGTAATGGATGATGAACTCGAAAAGAAAATCAACGACCGGATTATGAAGCAAGTGAACGAAGCGACCGATTATGCCGAGAATGCGCCATATGCCAATCCGGAGGATGCGCTTAAATATGTCTATGCGGAAAGTCAGGGGGATGCATAAATGGCGGTAATTTCTTATATTGATGCAGTCACAATGGCGATACGTGAAGAAATGGAAAGGGATTCGAGGGTTTTCGTCCTTGGCGAGGATGTCGGACGCAAAGGCGGCGTCTTTAAGGCGACCCACGGATTGTATGAAAAGTTCGGCGAGGAGCGCGTCATTGATACTCCTTTAGCTGAATCTGCAATTGCAGGCGTAGGTATTGGCGCAGCGATGTACGGGATGCGCCCGATTGCCGAAATGCAATTCGCGGATTTCATCATGCCTGCTGTCAACCAAATTATTTCGGAGGCCGCACGAATCCGGTACCGTTCCAATAATGATTGGAGCTGCCCGATTGTAATCAGGGCGCCTTACGGGGGCGGGGTACACGGAGCATTGTATCACTCGCAGTCGGTTGAAGCTGTGTTTGCAAACCAGCCCGGACTGAAAATCGTCATGCCTTCAACTCCATATGATGTAAAAGGTTTGTTGAAGGCAGCAATCCGCGATGAGGATCCTGTTTTGTTCTTTGAACATAAACGGGCATACCGCCTCATAAAAGGCGAGGTACCAGAAGACGATTACACACTTCCAATCGGCAAAGCCGATGTAAAAAGGGAAGGGGAGGACATTACGGTCATCACATATGGCCTATGCGTCCATTTTGCACTACAGGCAGCCGAAAAGCTTGCAAAAGATGGCATCTCAGCCCATATCCTCGATTTGAGGACGGTTTATCCGCTTGATAAGGAGGCAATCATCGAAGCGGCCTCTAAAACAGGTAAAGTTCTGCTTGTAACCGAGGATAACAAGGAGGGCAGTATCATGAGTGAAGTATCGGCGATTATTGCCGAGCATTGCCTGTTCGAGCTTGATGCCCCAATCAAAAGGCTTGCCGGCCCGGATGTCCCTGCGATGCCTTATGCACCGACAATGGAGAAGTTTTTCATGATGAATCCCGAAAAAGTTGAAAAAGCCATGCGGGAGCTCGCCGAATTCTAAGGCAAGCGCCTGAATATGTTTGAAGGAGTGACCTCACTTGGCAGTTGAACAAATTAAAATGCCGCAGCTGGGAGAAAGCGTGACGGAAGGCACGATCAGCAAATGGCTAGTATCCCCTGGCGACAAAGTCAATAAATATGATCCGCTTGCAGAGGTCATGACAGATAAAGTGAATGCCGAAATCCCGTCTTCTTTTGAAGGGACAATCAAGGAACTGATTGCCGGGGAAGGTGACACCCTCGCTGTAGGGGAAGTAATCTGTACAATTGAAGTTGGGGGCGAAGATGTCGCTTCAACTAGTACGGGACCCGCTTCTGCACCGAAGGAAACCGTTGAACAAGCCGATACATCATCGGAGGCAGGAACGGGAGAACAAACCGGCAGCAAATTGCGTTATTCCCCCGCGGTCCTAAAGCTTTCGCAGGAACACGGGATTGACCTTGGCCAGGTGAAGGGATCAGGAGCCGGCGGGCGGATTACCCGAAAAGATTTGTTAAAACTGATTGAATCGGGTAACATTCCAGCTGCAGCTGAACAAAAAGCGGAACCGGTTAGCAGCCAGACGCTTGCAGCACAGGTTTCCGGGCAGGCCGTCCAGGAATCTAAGCCAGCGGCAACAGCGCCTGTAAACGTTCCTTCCATGCCTGGAGATATCGAAATACCGGTTACAGGTGTAAGGAAGGCCATTGCGGCCAATATGCTGAGAAGCAAGCATGAAGCTCCGCACGCCTGGACAATGATCGAAGTCGATGCGACCGGACTTGTTGAATATCGTAACTCCATCAAGGATGATTTTAAAAAGAAGGAAGGCTTCAACCTGACATTCTTTGCATTTTTCGTAAAAGCAGTCGCTCAGGCGCTAAAGGAATTCCCGCAAATCAATTCCATGTGGGCCGGAGATAAGATTATCCAAAAGAAGGATATCAATATTTCCATCGCGGTAGCTACGGAGGATGCTCTCTTCGTCCCTGTTATCAAGCACGCCGATGAAAAGACAATCAAAGGCATTGCCCGTGAAATTACCGAACTGGCAGCAAAAGCGCGCGCCGGAAAGCTGACAATGGATGAAATGCAGGGTGGCACTTTCACGGTCAACAACACAGGATCTTTCGGTTCCGTTCAGTCGATGGGCATCATCAATTATCCGCAGGCGGCAATCCTTCAGGTCGAATCGATTGTCAAGCGTCCTGTCGTCATGAATAACGGCATGATTGCCGTAAGGGATATGGTGAACCTGTGCATGTCGCTCGACCACCGGGTGCTGGATGGCCTTATTTGCGGCCGATTCCTGCAGCGGGTCAAGGAGATAATCGAAAACACCTCGAAATCGAATACGTCCGTGTATTAATAAAAGTTGAAAGCCCGCTTCCGGTTGGAGGCGGGCTTTCAACTCGGATCCACTGTTGGCCGACCTTTTCCATAAGCAACTTTTCATTAATGGCGGTATCGAATTTTACCAAAAAGGCAGTGCCGGTTCTGCGTTGCCTCAACTGAGCCGCTATACTACAATAAAAGCAGCGACTATTTAGAATTTTTGGAACGGCAGAGAAAGGGGGGACCGTCTCCGCGCCTGGGGACGACCGAGTATGGGGATGGACAAAATCATGGCTTATCGTTTTCCCGAAACAACAATGGATGATTGGAAAAATAAAGCCGAACAAGCTCTAAAAGGGAAATCAATTGATGCATTGAATAGCCATACATATGAATCGCTTATTTTGAAACCGCTTTACACCCGGGAGGATGGAAAAATAGCGGGTTATCCCGGCAGCCCTGATTATAGGAGGGGAATCAACCCGCTCGGATATAGGGACACGAAATGGCATATCGCCCAGCAAATTTCCTGGCAATCAGCGGATGAGTTAACAAGCAAGCTAACGGATGCTTTTGCAAAAGGGCAAACCGCGATTTCTTTTAAAATGAAGAGAGGTAACGAACGGGAATCGGCCCTTGCGGCAGCCCGTTTTTCAGCATCCTATCCGTTTGCGGTTGATGCGGGCAGTAGTCAGGCGGACTTTATCGCCGCATTGGAAGAAGCAATTGAAGACGGCGGAATAACCGGGTACATCGGTTTTGATCCACTTGCTGAAATCTCAACTAGCAACAGAGACAAACCTAAGGACCTGGGCGGCTGGGAGAAAACGATTGCCGAAACAGAAATGAAGCACCCAAATTTGAGAACGGTTCTGGTGAATGTGGGGGTCTACCATAATGCAGGTGCGAATGCGGTTCAGGAACTGGCCGCGAGTGCCGCATCAGGTGTGTTTTATATTGAACAGCTCTTGAAGGCGGGCATGGACATTGATGCCGTTTTTTCAAAGATTGTTTTTACCTTCGCAGTCGGCGCCAATTTTTTTATGGAAATTGCCAAGCTTCGGGCTGCACGAATGATATGGGATAGGATTGGGGAACTATATGGCGCTGCGGAATCCGTCCGCGCGATGGTCATTGCCGCGGAAACGTCAAGGTTTACTAAAACGCTTTACGACCCGCATGTCAACCTGCTTCGCTCTGGTAATGAGGCGTTTGCCGCGGTACTTGGAGGCGTACAGTTTGTGCACGTCGAGCCATTTGATTCGCTTGAAGGCACCACTCCTCTTTCTGAACGAGTTGCGAGGAATATCCAGCTCATTCTTCAGGAGGAAGCCCATTTGGATAAAGTGGCCGACCCGGCAGGCGGTTCCTGGTACATCGAAGAACTGACCGAGCAATTGGCTGAAAAGGCGTGGGAGCTTTTTGGAAAAATAGATGCCCTCGGAGGCATGCCTGCAGTGTTTGAATCGGGATGGCTCAAAAATGAAATTGCCGCAACGCTTGCTCAAAGGGTGGCCGATGTGAAAGCAAGAAAGCAAAGCATCGTCGGTACGAATGTTTATGCCAATCTTGCCGAAACCGCGAAGGCGATACCGGAGAATCGTGATGATCGGGACCACGGAATCCGGGGAACGCGGCTTTCAATTCCTTTTGAGGAACTGCGGCTGAAAGTGGCTGCGCTTGAAACATGTGGGGGCAAGGTTTCGATGGGCCTCATTTGCCTGGGCAGCCTGAAAGAAAGCAAAGCGCGCGCGGACTTTATGGAAGGCTTTCTGGCTCCTGGCGGCATAAGTGCGATTCGGAGCGGAATGGTCCTTTCTGTGGCGGATGCAGAAGCGTTCATAGCCGAAACAGGGCTTGCCCGTTATTGCTTCTGCTCCACGGATGAGCGGTACACGGAAATGGGGTTAGAGATTTTATCCGAATTGAAACGGCGCCATCCGGGGGTTGTGTTTTACCTGGCTGGGCAGCCAAGGCCTGAGGAAAAAAATGACTGGCTCGAAGCCGGCCTGAAGGATTTTATTCATATAAGAAGCAATTGCCATGACTTTTTGGCCAATGTAATTGCTGAAATGGAGGCGGCAGGGAATGACTAAAAAGCCTAATTTTCAAACGGTGGACCTAATCGGTGCCAGCCGCGTTTCCAGAAAAGAAGAATGGAAGGCCAAATATGAAAAGCTTGCAGGGGAACAAATCGACCGCCTTCTTTTTGAGACGAATGAAGGAATCGGCCTGAAGCCTGTTTATTCAGAAGATGATCTTGCCGGCCTTGAACACCTGGATGGGAAGCCGGGGCTGCCGCCATTCACCCGCGGGCCCTATCCGACGATGTATGTGAACAGGCCGTGGACCGTGCGCCAGTATGCTGGCTTTTCAACGGCGGAAGAAAGCAATGCCTTTTACAGAAGGAATTTGGCGATGGGGCAAAAAGGACTTTCGGTTGCCTTTGACCTCGCGACCCACCGTGGCTACGATTCCGATCATCCAAGGGTTGTCGGCGATGTCGGCAAGGCCGGGGTTGCGATTGATTCCGTGCTCGATATGAAAATCCTTTTCGATGGCATTCCGCTTGACCAAATGTCCGTCTCGATGACAATGAACGGAGCCGTGCTGCCTGTTCTAGCATTCTACATTGTAACGGCCGAGGAACAAGGGGTAAGCAGGGAGCAGCTTTCAGGCACGATCCAGAATGATATTTTAAAAGAATACATGGTCCGGAACACTTATATATATCCACCTGAGATGTCGATGAAGATTATCGCCGATATCTTTGCCTACACATCAAAGTATATGCCGAAGTTCAATTCGATTTCGATTTCCGGCTACCATATGCAGGAAGCCGGCGCTCCAGCGGATATCGAACTCGCTTATACGCTCGCCGATGGCCTGGAATACGTCAGGACCGGTTTGAAGGCCGGAATTGATATTGACTCGTTCGCTCCAAGGCTCAGCTTCTTCTGGGGAATTGGGATGAATTATTTCATGGAAGTCGCGAAGATGAGGGCAGCCCGCTTTATCTGGGCGAAAATGATGAAGGAATTCAATCCAAAGAATGAAAAATCACTGGCGCTCAGGACGCATTCGCAAACGTCCGGCTGGAGCCTGACCGAGCAGGATCCGTTCAATAATGTTATGCGAACGCTCCTAGAGGCGCATGCCGCTGCAATGGGCCATACTCAGTCGCTGCACACGAACGCCCTTGATGAAGCGATTGCTTTGCCGACAGACTTTTCGGCGCGTATTGCCCGTAATACTCAGCTTTTCCTCCAGGAGGAAACCGGGATTACAAAAGTCATTGATCCTTGGGGAGGCTCCTACTATGTCGAGGCGCTGACAGCTGAGTTAATTAAACGGGCAACCGCCCATATTGATGAGGTTGAAGCGCTCGGAGGCATGGCAAAGGCCATTGAGACCGGATTGCCGAAAATGAAAATCGAAGAGGCGGCGGCCAGAAGGCAGGCACAAATCGATTCTGGAAAAGAAATAATCGTCGGAGTCAATAAGTACAGGCTCGAGCAGGAAGAGCCGTTGGAAATACTCGACATCGACAATACTGCTGTCCGGAACAAACAGATTGAGAGATTGAATCAATTAAAGGCAGACCGGGATGCAGGGGCTGTTGAAGCCGCGCTTTCCACCCTTGAGGAAGCTGCTCGCTCTGGCGAAGGCAACCTGCTTGAATTCGCGGTTGAAGCAGCAAGGGCGAGAGCCACACTCGGCGAGATTTCTGGCGCGATTGAAAAAGCCGCTGGCCGCCATCGCGCTGTCATCCGTTCCGTAAGCGGAATTTACAGCTCGGCGTTTTCCAATGACGAGGAGATTGCCAAAGTCAAGGCAATGGCCGATGAATTTCTTGAAAACGAGGGAAGAAGGCCCAGGATTCTGATTGCAAAAATGGGCCAGGACGGCCACGACCGCGGTGCGAAAGTCATTTCGACCGCTTTCGCCGACCTTGGCTTTGACGTCGACATCGGCCCGCTGTTTCAAACCCCTGCCGAAACGGCGATACAGGCTGTTGAAAACGATGTCCATGTTGTCGGCTTCAGTTCCCTTGCTGCCGGCCATAAAACCCTTTTGCCGCAGCTAGTCGAGGAGCTCAGGAAACTCGGCCGTCCGGATATTCTCGTCGTTGTCGGAGGGGTCATCCCTGCCCAGGACTATGCGTATTTATATGACCACGGCGCAGCTGCGATTTTCGGGCCGGGCACGGTCATTCCAGTCGCCGCGCAGAAAGTGATCAAGTCGATATACGAAGCACTCGGATACGAGGAAGTAGAGCTTTGATGGTGAATGATTTTGGTAAAAAGGGCAGCGGGAAAGGCTTCCGTAAAAAAGCGGGTTCCGAGATTTCAATCGAAAGGCTGGCTGAGGGCATCCTGGCCGGGGAAAGAAGCTCCCTGGCCCGCGGCATCACGCTAGTGGAAAGCAATGCGGGACATCATTTCAATGAAGCTCAAGCGCTATTGCAAAAATTGCTCCCGCATAGCGGCAAGTCAATCAGGATTGGGATAACGGGAGTTCCCGGCGCGGGTAAAAGCACATTTATTGAAGCATTTGGTTCATTCCTTTGCGAAAAAGGCCACAAGGTTGCCGTCCTTGCCGTCGACCCAAGCTCAACGGTGAGCGGAGGCAGCATCCTTGGCGATAAAACGAGGATGGAGAACCTTTCCCGAGAGCCAAACGCATTTATTCGTCCTTCTCCCTCCGGTGGTAAGCTTGGCGGGGTGCACCGGAAAACGAGGGAATCGATGCTTTTGTGCGAGGCGGCCGGGTTTGATGTCATCCTTGTAGAAACGGTCGGGGTTGGCCAAAGTGAAACGGCGGTCAGGGGGATGGTCGACTTTTTCATCCTCCTTGTCCTGACCGGAGCGGGAGATGAGCTGCAGGGAATGAAAAAGGGAATCATGGAGCTTGCTGATGCAATTGTGGTGAACAAGGCGGACGGATTAAACGAGCCTCTCGCGGAGCAGACCCGTATCGAATACAAGCGGATTCTCCATTTCTTGCAGCAGGCAACTCCAGGCTGGGACACCCGGGCGCTTTCCTGCTCAGCCTTGACCCATAAAGGGATACCGGAAATCTGGACGGTGATCGGGGAGTTCAGGGAGGCAGCCGAACGGTCCGGCGTGTTTTTTGAAAGGCGGAGGTCGCAAATGCGCGACTGGTTCCACACCGTTATTTCTGACCAGCTCCATTATAGCTTTTATCAAAATGAAGGTGTTAGGCAGCTGTTGCCGGGGCTTGAGAACGACATCCTGGATGGGAGAAAAACCGCGGCAAGCGCCGCCGCACAGCTTTTTGAAGTGTTTTATCGGCGGGAGTAGTGGAACCTGAAAGTTTTTGTATGTATTAACTGAATTGGGAAGCGGCGCATTGTGCCCGCTTCTTTTTGTTCGGTTTTAAGAGAAATTTCTTATGTGAATGGGTTTTTGGTTAGTAGGGAAACTTTATCATTGTGCATGGATGTTTGTTGGCAGGAAAGTGTTAACAAAACGTTCACCGCAATTGGATGTTATTTTTAATAAAATTGGCTTAAGACAAAGAAAGGAAGTGGCATATGTTTTTAAAAAACAGAACGGAACCAGAAGAATTATTGATTTTGAAGCATCTAAATAAGCGGATGGAACTTACCCCAAATGACAGGAAGCGCCTTACCAATTTGCAACGGGGATTTGAAGGGGAAGTGCAGTTTGACAACCTTGCAAAAAATATCATCGAAGAACGGTATATCCTCAATGATTTGCGGCTGGAAGTAAACAATTCGGAACTACAAATTGATTCGTTTATCATTTCACAGGGCATTACGTACCTTTTGGATGTGAAAAATTTCTATGGCGACTTTTACATTGAAGGTGATCAATTATTCTCCATTAAAACCGGGGAGGAATACAAAAACCCTCTTGACCAGCTAAAAAGAAGTGCGCTGCTCCTCCGCCAACTTTTCAATTACTACAACTTCAATTTCCTCATCGAACCCTACGTCATCTTCGTTAATCCTGAATTCACCTTATACCAAGCCCCTATGGATCATCCTTTCATTCTCCCAACCCAGAATAACCGTTTTATCCGGGAACTGAACGAAACGCCATCCCGGCTCAATGAAGGCCATAAGAAACTCGCGCAAACCCTGCTATCCCTGCACCAGCCAAAAAACCGATTTCAAAAGCTGCCAGAATATAGGTATGAGCAGCTAAAGAAAGGGATGCTATGTAAAAAGTGCGGGTGCTTCTTTTCAAAAATTGACCATCGAAATTTAGTATGCGAAAATTGCGGCGAACTTGAAAAAATTGAGTCCGCAATACTGCGGAATACAGAAGAATTTAAGTTGTTGTTTCCTGAAAGGAAGGTCACGACTAGTGGTATAGAGGAGTGGTGTAGGATAGATTTATCTAATCGGACTTTTCGGAGAGTATTAAAGAAGCATTATCCTTGGATAGGGAATACCAAAGACACTTATTTTAAGCCAGGATATAATTAATCGGATAAAATCATAGAAATCATGACTTTCTCTAAGCGAACAAAGAATGGATTCGGACAAAGAAAATGAAAAAGAGCCAGTTGGTGTCCGAATTAGGAGTGGATTCGGACAGAGAAAATGAAAAAAGCCAGTTGGTGTCCGAATCAGGAGAGGATTCGGACAGAGAAGATGAAAAAGAGCCAGTTGGTGTCCGAATCAGGAGAGGATTCGGACAGAGAAAATGAAAAAAAGCCAGTTGGTGTCCGAATGAGGAAAGATTCGGATAGGTATAGTTTTTAGCAAGGTAAGTTTTGAAAGTATTTGACTAAGTCAAGTTTTTTTGTTAGCACGCCACCCCAAAAAAAAGCGGATAGCACAAACGCGCTATCCAAAAAATTAGGGAGTTTAGGGGTATGGATCTAGCTGTAGTTCTACCTTTCCCCGTGCTGGACAGAAATAAACCTGTCTGCTGCAAATTTCTATTTATTGAAAACAATTTGTTAGCCCTGTATGATAGAAATAGACAGTTATAGTAAACAGGGAGTGATTCCATTGAATATGAATTTTAATTTGTTTATGAATGATGTGGTTCGCCAGGCGCGCCAGGAAATCTCGGCTGCTGGCTATACGGAGCTGCAAACCCCGGAAGAGGTCGATGAGGCGCTTAACCGGAAAGGCACGACTCTTGTCATGATCAATTCGGTTTGCGGATGTGCGGGAGGCATCGCGAGGCCAGCTGCAGCCCATGCCATTCATTATGATAAACGCCCTGACCACCTTGTGACGGTGTTCGCCGGACAGGATAAGGAAGCGACTGAAAGGGCGAGGAACTATTTTACCGGCTATCCGCCATCCTCTCCTTCATTTGCATTGCTGAAGGACGGAAAAATTTGCTCAATGATTGAGCGCCATGATATTGAAGGGTTTGACCCAATGAATGTTGTCCATAAGCTGCAGCAAAACTTTGACAAGTATTGCGAAGAGCTGTAAGGCCGCCAGGATAGACAGTTTGCTATATTAAAAAACAAAAAAACGTCCTACTGTGCTTCGGTACAGCAGGACGTTTTATCTATAACACAACCGATTCCTCGAAACGGCCCTTATTATCCCCGACTAGAGGCGCCAAATGAACACACACCCACATGTTCGTGTGTCGTTATAATTATCATCATATGTTTATTCACCCATTCATTATACAACAAGTGCTTTCCTCGGCACTGTTTCTCGCACCCGGCCAATCACTATCCACACACCGGCCAACGCCCATAATCCACAAGATGCCACCCAATTATTCACCCCCCGAGCCTCAAAAAGCCGCTAATCCTGCCTTTTCAAAAAATGGTAATGTTATTTTTAAAAATACTATTGCATAATTATTTAAACGTGTTAAAATTCATTAATGTGAATAATTATTACTCTTTGTTTTTACTTGTAAAGAGGGATTTCTCCCGTATAAAATGGGTAGTAATAATGAAGATAAAAAATTTTCAGTAAATTAGGGAGGGCAATTTCAATGAAAAAAAGCATTCTTTTATTTTTAACAACAATCCTGTTTGCGGGCATTCTTGCAGCCTGTGGAACGAAGGAGGACGACGCGAAAACCGGGGATGGAGGAGAAGATAAGAAAACCCTTATCATGGCAACATCCGCCGACTACCCGCCGTTTGAATACATTGAAACTGACAAGAGTGATGAAATCATTGGTTTTGACGTTGACCTGGCAAAAGCTCTTGCCGGTAAACTAGGCTACGATGTTCAAGTTAAAGACATGGACTTCAACGGACTTGTGCAGGCGTTAAAATCCGGCCAGGCAGACTTTGTTCTTGCAGGTATGACCCCGACGAAAGACCGCAAGAAGAATGTTGATTTTACCGACATCTATTACACCTCTTCCCATATGATTGTTACAAAAAAGGGCAGCGGCATTAAATCGCTTGAGGACCTTGAGGGTAAGACAGTCGGTGTCCAGCTTGGATCGATACAGCAAGGAAAAGCTGAAGAAATCCAAAAAGAAGTGGACATTAAAATTGAAGACCGGAACAGGATTCCTGACCTAATCCAGGAAATCAAGTCTGGCAGGTTCGATGCTGCCATCATTGAAGACACAGTTGCGAAGGGCTTCTTCGAAAATGAAACAGACCTGGAAGGCTTCACCATTTCCGATGATCCGGAAGAAGCCGGCTCCGCAATCGCGTTCCCTAAGGACAGTGAGCTGACTGAGAAATTCAACAAAGAGCTTCAAAAAATGAAAGAAAATGGTGAACTCGATAAACTGATTGTTAAATGGTTTGGCGGGGAAGAATAAAGGGAAAGCATGTGAACGTTCAGGAGGCATGTCCTCTCTGAACGTTTTTCCAGTTAAAGCAGAGAGGAATGGTTTTTAGGATGGAATTGGATTTTGGGCAAATTGTCCCCTCTATTCCGTATATATTGGAAGGAATTCTGGTAACGCTGCGCATTGTTTTGATTGCAGGAATACTCGGATTCGCATTCGGCATTGTTTTATCACTTTTTAAAATCAGTTCAATAAAGCCGCTTGGCTGGCTGGCGGATGCCTATACTAGTGTTTTCAGGGGTACGCCGCTCGTCCTCCAGCTGATGATCATTTATTTTGGCTCCCCTCAAATCCTCGGATTTCAGATTGAGCCTTATACAGCAGCCATTGTTTCATTCGCTCTTAACTCCGCCGCGTATATTTCAGAAATCATCAGGGCCGGGATCCTTGCGGTCGACAAAGGACAGAGGGAAGCGGCACTGGCGCTTGGCGTTCCATACAGGCAAATGATGTGGGATATCATCCTGCCGCAAGCGCTGAAAAATATTCTGCCTGCCCTTATGAATGAATTCATTACCCTAACCAAGGAATCAGCGATTGTTACAACAATCGGAGTTATGGATATTATGCGCCGATCGTACCAGGTTGGGGCCCAGCATTATTCCTACTTTGAACCTCTTATCGTTGCCGGTTTAATCTATTATCTCATGGTCATCATTTTGACCTTCCTAGGCAAGCTGGTTGAAAGGAGGATGAGGCGCGGTGATTAAAGTTGAGGATTTGCGCAAAAATTTTGGAAAGCTTGAGGTTTTAAAAGGCATTACGACTTCCATTAAAGAAGGCGAGGTTGTCGCGATTATCGGGCCATCGGGTTCCGGGAAGTCGACGTTCCTGCGCTGCATGAATATGCTCGAGGTGCCTACAAGCGGACGCATCTGGATTGGTTCGAGCGAGATTACAGACAAGAAGACAAATATCAATAAAGTCCGTGAAAATGTCGGCATGGTGTTCCAGCATTTTCATTTGTTCCCACATAAGACGGTCCTGCAAAATTTAACATACGGGCCGATGAAGGTAAAAGGACTATCGAAAGCGGAAGCGGAAAAAATCGGCTATGAACTTCTTGAGCGGGTCGGCCTGTTTGAAAAAGCCGGTGAGTACCCTGGCCGCCTTTCCGGCGGGCAAAAGCAGCGGGTCGCGATTGCAAGGGCGCTTGCGATGAAACCGAATGTCATGCTGTTCGACGAACCAACATCTGCACTTGACCCTGAAATGGTTAAGGAAGTTCTTGATGTCATGAAGTCGTTGGCGCACACCGGGATGACCATGGCGATCGTCACTCACGAAATGGGCTTTGCACGTGAGGTTGCCGACCGGGTTCTGTTCCTCGATGGCGGAGTCTTGGTCGAGGATGCAGCACCAGAGCAATTCTTTTCAAACCCAAATAGTAAAAGGGCTCAGGAATTCTTGCAAAAAATGCTTTAATGAGGATATGCTAGGAAAAGATGGTCGCGATGATCATCTTTTTCATTTGCTTTTGTGGCAGGGAGGGATAAGCCTATGAACTACAGGATTGGCTACAGGACGGCCAAAACCGCTATCGGGACCGCAGCATCCATCATTATCGCACAGCAGCTGGGGGTTCAAAACTTTGCTTCCGCTGCAATCCTGACAATCCTCTGTATCAAACCTACGAAAAGAAAATCGCTTAGGGCCGCTTGGGACAGATTTCTCGCCTGTATTGTAGCAATGCCATTTTCCGCGCTTTTTTTCGAGGCGATTGCCTACCATCCACTCGTCATAGGTTTAATGCTATTTTTCTTTATTCCCACTATTGTGATGCTAAAGGCCAAGGATGGGGTTGTGACAAGTTCAGTCATCATCCTTCATATTTATTCGGCGGAGCATATTTCAAAGGATATCATTTTAAATGAGCTCATCGTGATAATGGTCGGGATAGGGGTGGCGCTCCTGATGAATTTGTATATGCCAAGCCTTGAAAAAAAGTTGTATGAATACGCTAATCAAATAGAAGACAACTTCAGGAAAATTTTTATCGAAATGGCTGAATACCTACGGACGAATGAAAGCACATGGGATGGAAAGGAAATTTCCGAAACCACGAGGCTTTTGAATGAAGCAAAGTCACTTGCTTTCCGCGATGTCGAAAACCATCTGCTCCGTGAAGAAAACCACTATTATCATTATTTTACGATGAGGGAAAAACAATTTGAAATCATCGAAAGGATATTGCCTATCTCTGCTTCGCTTACGCATTCGGTTAAACAAGGCAGGATGATGGCCGATTTTATTGAAGAGCTGTGTACGAATATCAATCCTGGCAATACGGCGTACATTTATCTTGATAAATTGAGAAAATTGAAGAAAGAGTACGAAGTGATGAAGCTTCCGGATACGAGGGAGGAATTTGTGGCTAGGGCCGCGGTTGTCCAAATGGTCAATGAGCTTGAGGATTACCTTCTTATAAAAAGCTCCTTTAGAGGGATAAAGGGGACGGAAAAGGGGAATAGAAGCGGGACGGTTGGCGCAAACTAGGGAAAAATGGCAAGGGTGGTTTGGATGGCAAATTTTCTTGCTGTGCTTTTATCTGTCCTATTTGTTTCGCCAATTTGGCCGCTTGGACCGAATCCGCTCCCGGGGGATACCTTTATTATCGTCAATAAAAAGACAAACGAAATGGCGTTTATTGACGACAACAGGGTTCAGACTGTCCTTTCGGTCGGTACAGGGAAAAGTGCCGGCCTGACTCCGGAAGGGCTGTTTACCATTACGGTCAAGGCGGAAAACCCGTATTACCGTAAGAAGGATATCCCCGGTTCAAGCCCGGCAAATCCGCTCGGTACGCGATGGATAGGCTTTGACGCGAAAGGCACGGATGGCAGGATATATGGGCTCCATGGGACAAACGATCCCTCATCAATCGGAAAGTATGTATCAGAGGGTTGCATACGGCTGCAAAATGAAGGAATTGAATCACTCTATCCCTTCATTCCGGTCGGCACAAAAATTTTAATCACAACCTCCAACCAGCCTTTTGAGGAGTTAGGAATTGAATATGGGGCCATCGAATAGGCAAAAGGGACCGTCCAATAATGGGTGGTCCCTTTCGCTTTTCAGAATAAAAAAATTTTTGCCTAGCTCCAAGCTGCCGCAGCATGCCAGCATCTGCTAATGACGGGCATTACCGCTTTTTTTATAAGAATGAAGATAATCCGATCAGGAGTGTAGATGCGAGCATCGCGAACAGCATCAGGTAGACGATTGCCTTTCTGGCCTTGCGGTTATTCATATGATTTCTCCTCCCTTAATGAGTTATGGGATACTATTATTGTAACGGGAAAAAGCGCGATGGACAACCTTGCAAATTGGGAAGGATTTATGACACTTTTAGGAGAATACAATAATTGTCGAATTTTTAGGGGAAACCGTTGGCTGTTGTAAAAGCGGACTGCCAGGTTATACAAAGGGGATGAACATATGATTAAGAAAGTGGACCACATAGGGATAGCGGTAAAATCACTTAAGGAAGCGCTTCCTTTCTATACGGATGTCCTGAAGCTCCCGCTTTTGGCGATTGAAGAAGTAGAGAGCGAGAAAGTCATTGTCGCCTTCCTAGATGCAGGAGGGACAAAGCTCGAGCTACTAGAACCTTCCTCTTCGGAAAGTGCCATTGCAAAGCATATTGAAAAAAGGGGAGAGGGCATCCACCATGTCGCTTTCGGTGTTTCCTCTATCAAAGACAGGATTAACGAAATGAAAGAAAGCGGGATCCGGATGCTCCAGGATGAACCAAAGCCGGGTGCAGGTGGGGCTCAGGTTGCTTTTATGCATCCAAAATCAACCGGCGGAGTTTTATATGAGTTTTGCGAGAAGAAAGGAATGGGGAAATAGATGGCTGATATTTTTGAAAAAATTAATGAACTTTATGATAAACGCCGTGAGATTGAAATGGGCGGCGGCGATGAAAAAATTGCCCGGCAGCATGCAAAAGGGAAGCTGACGGCGAGGGAAAGGATTGACATTCTCGTTGATGAAGGAACATTCGTTGAACTCAATCCATTCATCGAGCACAGGACGACCGATTTTGGGATGGACAGGCAGAAAGGCCCGGGTGACGGGGTTGTGACCGGCTATGGTAAAATCAACGGAAGGCCTGTTTATGTATTTTCCCAAGACTTCACTGTGTTTGGCGGCGCACTCGGCGAAATGCACGCGAAGAAAATCGCGCATGTGATGGACCTGGCAGCCAATACGGGGGCCCCGGTGATTGGGCTTAACGACTCGGGCGGAGCGAGGATTCAGGAGGGGGTTGTTTCACTCGACGGCTATGGGCATATTTTTTACCGGAATGCGATTTATTCCGGAGTAGTCCCGCAAATCTCCGTCATTATGGGCCCATGCGCGGGCGGAGCGGTCTATTCACCGGCGATTACGGACTTCGTTTTCATGGTGGAAGGAACAAGCCAAATGTTCATTACTGGCCCAAAGGTAATCGAAACCGTTACAGGCGAAAAGATTTCCCCAGAGGATTTAGGTGGGGCGAATGTACATAACTCGATATCGGGAAACGCCCATTTCATGGGGAAAACAGAAGAAGAGGTTCTCGAATCTGTAAGGAAACTATTAAGCTATCTGCCCCAGAATTCCCGGGAGAAACCTCCCCACACAGAAACAGGAGATTCAGGTGACGATTACCGACCAGACCTCGTTGACTCCATCCCGTTCGACCCGATCAGGCCGTATGATGTGCGGGTTGTTATCAATCATGTTGTTGATGAGGGCAGCTTTATGGAAATCCACCGTGATTTCGCGAAAAACATTGTCGTCGGCCTGGCTAGAATCAAAGGGGATACGGTCGGCCTTGTCTGCAATCAGCCAAAGGTTATGGCCGGCGGGCTGGATATCGACTCATCGGATAAAGCTTCCCGGTTTATACGATTCTGTGATTCCTTTAATATCCCAATTATCACGTTTGAAGACGTCACAGGCTTTTTCCCGGGAGTTAAGCAGGAGCACGGGGGAATCATCCGCCACGGGGCAAAAATTTTGTACGCCTATTCTGAAGCGACAGTTCCTAAGCTGACGGTTATTTTAAGGAAGGCATATGGGGGCGCGTATGTGGCGCTGAACAGCAAATCAATCGGCGCAGATCTCGTTTTCGCATGGCCGAATGCGGAAATCGCCGTTATGGGGCCACAGGGTGCCGCGAACATTATTTTTGCAAAAGAAATCGAAAACAGCCCGGACCCGGAAAAGGTCCGCCGGCAAAAAATTGAAGAATACCGCGATAAATTCGCAAATCCATATGTGGCGGCCGCAAGGGGAATGGTAGACGATGTCATCGACCCCAGGGAAACGAGGATCAAGCTCGTCCAGGCCCTTGAAATGCTCAAAAACAAGCAAGAAACCCGCCCTGCGAAAAAACATGGAAACATCCCGCTGTAAATCGGAATGTTGATGATGGAACACCAGGAAAGGTATACTAATATAGCGAGTACATATTTAGTTGACGGAGGTTTTATGAATGATTAACAACGAACGGTTGTTGAATGAATTTCTTGAGCTAGTCCAAATCGATTCTGAAACTAAATTCGAGGCGGATATCGCAAAGGTGCTAAAAGAGAAGTTCACCACTCTTGGATTGGATGTTTTTGAAGATGACACTACCTCCATTACCGGGCACGGGGCAGGGAACCTGATTTGCACCTTGCCGGCCACAAAAGATGGGGTGGACCCGATTTATTTTACGAGCCATATGGACACGGTTACTCCTGGAAATGGAGTAAAGCCTTCAATCAAGGATGGCTATGTTGTGACCGACGGGTCGACAATCCTTGGCGCGGATGACAAAGCAGGGCTTGCAGCCATGTTCGAATTAATTCGCGTACTTAAGGAACAATCCATTCCCCATGGCGAAATCCAGTTTATTATCACTGTTGGGGAAGAGTCAGGGCTATTGGGAGCAAAGGCGCTGGATCCTTCGAAAATAACCGCCAAATATGGCTATGCGCTTGATAGTGACGGGAAGGTTGGCAACGTGGTCGTTGCTGCCCCTACGCAGGCAAAAATCAGTGCGGTCATTTACGGTAAAACCGCGCACGCAGGGGTCGCACCTGAAAAAGGCGTATCTGCGATTACTATTGCAGCGAAGGCTATTGCAAAAATGCCGCTTGGCAGGATTGACAGTGAAACGACTGCGAATATTGGCCGGTTTGCCGGCGGCCAGGCGACGAATATTGTCGCTGACCGTGTAGATATCCTGGCGGAAGCACGATCGCTCGTAACTGAAAAAATGGAAGCCCAGGCCGCAAAAATGAAAGAAGCATTTGAAACGGTTGCTAAACAAATGGGTGGCAGGGCAGAAGTTGAAGTAAACGTCATGTATCCCGGTTTCAAGTTTGGCGCGGGGGACCATGTTGTCGAGGTAGCAAGGAAGGCGGCTGCAAAGATTGGCCGAAGCTGTGAACTCCAGCAAAGTGGAGGAGGCAGTGACGCGAACGTTATTGCCGGATTTGGAATCCCGACTGTCAACCTTGCAGTGGGCTATGAGGAAATCCATACAACAAATGAGCGGATGCCGATTGAAGAACTAGGCAAGCTTGCTGAAATGACGGTTGCAATTGTCGAAGAAGTGGCAAATCAATAATTCCCATGCAAAAAGGGGGGCCTGGCTTATATGCCGGGCTCCCCATTGTTTTATTTAGGATTTGTTTAATTGAATGTTCATTTTCGCATCCTTAAACTTTATGACGTACCTATAGCGCGCGGAGCTTACCAATTTCCCGGTTCAATGCTTTCGAGTTCCGTCGTTACACTCGTTTCGTTGCCAGAAGCGTCTTTTATATAAAAGGATTTTTTAACAATCCCCAGTCCCGGAGCCCAGCTGTTTTGGACGATGCTCCCATCCTCGCCGATTTTTTCAAGGACGATGGCCTTGGAAACTTTTCCGTATGGCACTGTGACGGTTGCATTCAATTCCTTGACGGTCCATCCATCAAATTGTTGATTGAGCCTAAGCTGCCCTGGCAAAATGAGCCTCGATTTAAAAGCCGGTTTGAACATTGCGATATCGGGTGGATTTTCGGAATAGTATTCAGGCTCTTCATATACAATCGATATTCCCTCTTTATTAACCTGATAAATCCTGAGGACACTTGTTCCTCCGTTTTCAGTTACCGATGCAATGAACACTCCTTCCTTGGAAAATACCCTTTCAACTTCTGACGCGAATTCATTTCCGGTACCTCTAAATGTTTTTATTTGATCGGGGGTGGGTAGGTAGGCGGCAGTTTGAATCGAATTTCCCGTTCCATCATCGTTTCCTTCTTTGCCGGTTCCCGAACCGGATTTGCCTCCATCTCCGGATTCCGCCCCATCCTTAATCGGAGTTTCCCCTGAACCAGGACGATCTTGTTCCTTATCGCCATCAACTGATTGATTTGTATCTTTGTCCTTTTTTGTATTGTCGCCAATCGCGCAGCCTCCCAAAAGGAAAAGCGCGGCAATTACAGCGATCCACTTTCTCATAACGATCACTTCCTTGCTGGAATATACAGCTATATTCATTTGACGTATTCTATGTTCATACGTTTCGTTTATAGTACAAAATAGGCGGCCAAAAAACAACTTCATCAGAAAATTGAGTTGGTGTCCGATGGGATGCGGCAAAGCCTTGTTTTTGTTAAACTAAAATAAGGAGGGATGGGGGTGATGGCCGTGAAGGAGATGTATCCGAAAAAAGGCAGGGTTATTTTACATGTGGATATGAACAGCTTCTATGCATCGGTGGAAGCAGCCCATGATGCATCCCTGAAGGGGAAACCCCTGGCCATCGCCGGCAATCCAGAGGAACGGCGCGGAATCATCGTAACATGCAGTTATGAAGCAAGAAAAATGGGTGTCAGGACGACGATGCCCCTATGGGAGGCGAAAAAGCTTTGCCCGCAGCTGATTGTCATGCGGCCGAACTTTGACCGTTACCGGGCAGCCTCAAAGGCGATGTTTGAGATACTTGCCCAATTTACCCAGCTAGTCGAACCGGTATCGATTGACGAAGGATATATGGATATTACAGAAAGCTATGAACTAGGGAGCCCGCTTGATATCGCGACGACAATCCAGAAGCGAATTATGGCGCAGCTCGACCTGCCTTGCAGCATTGGAATCGCCCCGAACAAATTCCTCGCTAAAACGGCTTCGGATATGAAAAAGCCGATGGGAATCACTGTGCTCCGGAAACGTGATGTCCCAACAATTCTTTGGCCAAGGCCAGTAAGCGATATGCACGGGGTGGGAGCGAAAACAGCCGAAAAGCTGAAGGGAATCGGTATCGAAACAATCGGGGCGCTCGCTTCCGCCAATGAAATTCAGCTGAAGATGCTCCTTGGGATTAACGGACAAAGGCTGAAAGACCGTGCGAATGGAATTGATTCGCGGCATGTGGACCCTGATTCCGTATCCGATTTCAAAAGCATCGGCAATTCCACGACGCTGCCGAGGGATATCGCAAACCAGCATGAGCTGTTTTCGGTGCTTGACGGGCTGGCGGATAAAGTGGCCTCGAGGCTAAAAAGAAAACAGGTTGTTGCTAACTCACTTTCCATCACAATCCGCTACAAGGACAGGAAAACCGTTAACCGAGGGAGGAAGCTTGCGAACCCAGTAGCCACAAAGGAAGAAATACTGGATTTAGCCAAACAGCTCCTTGTAACGAACTGGAACGGCGATCCCGTTAGGCTGCTGGGCATTACGGGGGCGGATTTGGCAGGAGCGGAAGAGGCTGTCAAACAGCTCGATTTATTTTCCTATGAAAAGGAAGCAAAGAAGGAACCGCTTTTTAAAACCCTTTCCGTGTTAAAAGAGAAATATGGGAAAAACATCATTTCCAATGCGGGCTCTTTGAAGGAACCTGACCCGAATAAAGGAACGGAAACAAGCTTCAACAAGGACTTTCTGCGCGGGTTTAAACCCGGAATCCAGGAAGATGAGAATAAAGTGGAATAGAAACCGTGAGCTGGTAAATCAACCATGAAAAATGCCGCCCACACCCGGGCGGCATTTATTTAAACAATGTGGGCTGGTCAATTAATGCCCTCTAATAGCAATATCCTTGCCGGTGCGGCATCGGTTCCTTGCAGCTTGAGCGGCGCGGCCACCATGAAATATTCCCCTTGGTCGACATCCTTCAGGCGGAGCCCTTCAATAATGATGATATCTTTTCCCATCAACGCTTTATGGGTTGGATGGCCTTCCTGTGCGCGTTCTATTCCAAGCGCGTCAACTCCCACGCCGGCAACCCCGATTTCTGCAAGCCGTTCGGCAGCGTCACTGGCTACAAAGATAAAGTCAAAATTGAATTCTTCATCAAAGGAGTTTTTTGTTTTGAACAGGACGAAATCTCCTTTTTCTATATTGAGCCCTTCCAGGTCCCCAGCAGTAATTCTGTCCTCCACCTGGGTCATGTCGAATACCTTGCAGCTTCTCACAAGCTCCTCAATCGAAATAGTTTCAAAGGTTTTCCCATTATTGATCATATGGAGCGGAGCATCAACATGTGTACCTGTATGCAAGTCAAGGCTAAGCCTTGATTCGGTTACATGGCCATTCGTGACTGTTTCAAGCTTCGGTTGTTTTTCAGGCTTGTTTTTATAAACCGGCATTCCTTCGAATATTGGTGCGGTAATATCATGAATTTTCATATGTTCCCCTCCGGTCCTAGCATCTTTCCACTTTTAAATCCCGTACGCGCCACCAGAAAAAGCCGTCCTTTGCTAGAAGCTCCTCTGCCGCGGCAGGTCCCCTTGTACCCGGCTCATAGTTCGGGAAGGTTTCGTCTTTCGTACTTTCCCACCTATCGGAAATCTTGTCCACAAACCTCCACGAGAGGGCAACCTCATCCCAATGCGCAAAATTTGTCGCGTCGCCACGCATGCAGTCGTACAGAAGCAATTCATATGCTTCCGGTGTGTTCATTTCATTAACCGAGTTATTGGCGTAGCTTAATTTCACTTCTGTCGCATCCATACCTTGGCCCGCCTTTTTGGCGTTCAAGTGAAGCGTGATTCCTTCTTCAGGCTGAATGTGGATGACGAGCAGGTTGGGATTCAGTGGTTTATCAGGCTGGTAATACAAGTTCATTGGAATATCTTTGAACTGAACGACGATTTTCGTCGATTTGGCACCAAGCCGTTTTCCTGTCCTGATATAGAATGGAACTCCGGCCCAGCGCTGGTTGTCGATCATAACTTTCCCCGCCACATAGGTTTCCGTATTGGAGTTCTTATCAACATTCGGTTCGTCCCTGTAGGCGGGAACTTCTTTGCCGTCAAAGATACCAGCACTGTACTGTCCGCGCACGAAATACTTGGATACTTCATCGCCTTCGATTGGACGGAGGGAGCGGAAGACCCTGATTTTTTCAGAGCGGATTTCATCTGTGGTCAGCTTGATCGGTGGCTCCATTGCCAACAGCGCCACCATCTGCAGCATATGGTTTTGGACCATATCCCTTAGCGCTCCGCTTGTTTCATAATAGCGTCCGCGCTCCTCGACACCAAGTGTCTCGCTTGATGTAATCTGAATGTTTGAGATATACCGATTGTTCCAGAGCGGCTCAAAAAGCGCGTTTGCAAAACGGATGACTTCTATATTCTGGACCATCTGCTTGCCGAGGTAATGGTCAATCCGGTAAATTTCATCCTCATTGAAGGCCGTGCGTATTTGCTCATTGAGCTCCATTGCCGACTCAAGGTCATGGCCGAATGGCTTTTCAATAACAAGCCGTTTGAAACCGGATACGTCGGTCAGGCCATCACTTTTAAGATGAAGGGCGATTGGGCCAAAAAATTCGGGCGCCATTGCCAGGTAAAAAATTCTGTTGCCGCCTAGCCCATAATGATGATCCAAATCTTCCGCCATCTGTTTCAATGTCACGTATGAAGCATGGTCTGTGACATCGTGTGAATGATAGTAGAAGTGGGAAGCGAATTGGCTGATACTTTGGCCGTTTTCACCGGCTTCAAGGACGGAATTTTTCACATTTTCCTGAAATTGCTCGATTGTAAGCGGTCTTCTGGCGACCCCAATCACTGCAAACTGTTCCGATAAATGGCCTTTTCGGAAAAGCCTGTACAAGGAAGGATACAGCTTTCGGTTGGCGAGGTCGCCCGTTCCTCCGAATATGATAATCAATGATTTTTGTTCTCCATTTTGTGACAAGGAAGATAACTCCTTTACGAAAGATGCTTAATGTCTATTCAAATACAAAAGTGTAGACGTTTTTTCAATATTTAGCAAATGATTCGCAATCCTTGTGCCTTTTGCCAGAGCGATGGAAGCCACATCGTATAAGGGGGGCATCATCTGTGAAGTATGGTATAGTAATAAAAAAACAGTCTGTAAGCCTTCACTGCGCCAACCATAGCGGTCAGGGGAAAGATTTTTTTGAAAAGAGAGAGGTTTTTACGTTGGAATTATTATTCCTTGGAACAGGGGCCGGCATTCCCGCGAAGCTTCGGAACGTGACGTCCATGGCTCTGAAACTACTTGACGAGCGGGGGAGCGTCTGGCTATTTGACTGCGGGGAGGCGACCCAGCACCAAATTCTCCATACGTCCCTAAAGCCGCGCCGAATCGAAAAGATATTCATTACCCACCTGCACGGCGACCATATTTATGGCCTTCCCGGGCTTCTATCAAGCCGCTCTTTCCAGGGAGGGGATTCAGAGGTTGAGGTGTTCGGCCCCAAAGGGATTGAACTTTATCTTAAAACAAGCCTGTCAATCAGCGGTTCGTATTTAAAATATCCCATCAAGGTCACCGAGATTGAAGAAGGGGTTGTTTTTGATGATGGACAATTCAAGGTCGAAGCTCTTCTTCTTGACCACGGCATTACCTCATACGGCTATCGGGTTACAGAAGCCGACCGGCCGGGCACATTGCTCGCGGGCAAGCTTGAAGAGGCGGGGATTCCCCCCGGCCCGATTTATAAAAAGATTAAAAGCGGTGAAAAGGTAACGTTTGAAGACGGCTCAATCCTCGATCCTTCCGATTACCTTGGCCCTCGCCAAAAAGGACGGGTTGTGGCCATCCTTGGCGATACACGCTATTGTGAAAATGCAATCCGGCTTGCAAAGGATGCCGATCTACTCGTCCATGAAGCGACTTTCGCTGCGGGCGAAGAAGCCATGGCACATGAATATTTCCATTCAACGACCGCCCAGGCTGCCGGAGTGGCAATAAAAGCCGGTGCTAAAAAGCTTTGTCTGACCCATATAAGCTCCCGCTATGACCGCCATGCCTCTAGGGAGCTTCTTGAGGAGGCGCGTGGGTTCTTCGGAGATACAGAATTGGCGGAAGACTTTAAAGAAATTGAAATCCCTTTGCATCAGCCGTAAAGTGCCTGGCCCCATTATTGGGCCGGGTTCTTTTTATAAAACCGGGCCCTATCAATCCCAGCAAAGGGTTTTATTGAAAATTGGCTATTTTTCCCTGTACGACTTCCAGGCTGTTTTCATTGCAGCATAGTTGCCTATCGCGGCATAACCGTAAAACCAGCCCATGAACAATCCGGCAAGCAGGCTGGAAGGGTGGCTGATGAGGATGGAAAACAGAATGCCGGCAATGACCGCCACTGCTGGAACGTATTCTTTTGGAATCCTAAAATACAGTTTAAGGATTTGGGTAATTATCATAATCGCCGGGACTGCGATAACCGTATCCCAAACGTTTGTATGTATGACAGGAAATTCCACGGACATTCTCCTTCCGGCAAGTTGCTCACGCTTAGTTTGCTCCTCTGGGGGACTAAACAACCAAATCCGTTTGAATTATGGATATACCTGCTTGTTTTTACGGAAAGCCATAAAAATTTACAAATGCTGCTTAACTTTTGAAAGAAAGGGGTAGAAGATAGGGAAATTACTTCTGGGAGGGACTATCGTGGAAGCGTTTATTCTCATTGGCACACTTATTTTTATTATGGGCTCACTAGTTTTACTAGTTAGCGGCATCGTCAGTTTCTTTTTTCCAAGAGTCCATTTTTTATACATATTAGGCATGAGCGGACTGGCCGGACTTATTTTTGGATTTTTCCTCGAATTGGGTGGGCTGGCGTTTCTTGTAGCGGCCTTCAATGTTTTCCTGTCAGCGATTGCCATCGGGCTGGCGAAATACGGTCTCTATTTAAAATCGAAAACCGACCTTGAAGCTGAAAGATTATTTAATTAAAGAATGGGCGCCTATCCATCACGGAAGGGCGCCCTATTTGTGCAATCTTGTTATTTCCAGCCACGTTCATACTGTTTAGGCGCTTCAATTTCGGCTCCAAGCTCTTTTGCAGCTGTTCGTGGCCAGTATGGGTCACGAAGGAACTCACGCCCGATGAGGATTAGGTCCGCGCGCTCATTTTGGAGGATTTCCTCGGCCTGTATGCCCGATGTAATCAGGCCGACCGCTCCGGTTGCAATTTCCGCCCCTTCCCGGATTGTCTCCGAGTATTTAACCTGGTACCCCGGGTAGACATTGATTCGGGCTGGAACAACAGCGCCAGAACTTACGTCAATCAAATCGACGCCCTGCTCTTTCATCCATTTCGCAAACTGGACATAATCTTCCGGAGTCAGGCCATCCTCGTGATAATCGTGGGCGGAGACCCTTACAAACAGCGGGCCGTCCCAAACCGTATTGACTGCTTCAATAATTTCACGGAGGAAGCGATAGCGGTTTTCCTTAGTGCCGCCATACTTATCTGTTCGCCTGTTCGAAAGAGGAGAAAGGAATTCATTAATCAAGTAGCCATGGGCTCCATGGAGTTCAATCACATCCAAGCCGGCTTTTTTGGAACGCTCCGCCGCTTTCCTGAAGGCCTCGATTGTTTCATCAATCTCCTGTTTGGTCATTTCTTTTGGAGTTTTCGATTTTTCATTAAATGCAAGCGCGGATGGCGCAATGATTTCACCTTCAAGGACAGCTTTCCTCCCCGCATGGGCAAGCTGGATCCCAATGGCCGAGCCGTGTTCCTTAACGAGGCCAGCGAGCTCCTTCAGGCCATCGATATGGTCATCGCTCCAAATGCCAAGGTCGTTCGGGGAAATCCTGCCCTGTGGCGTCACCGCGGTTGCTTCGACGATGATCAGGCTTGCCTGTCCGACAGCCCTGCTCGCATAGTGAGTCCGGTGCCAATTCTCGACCATGCCATCCTCATTTGGGCATGAATACATGCACATCGGCGACATCACTATCCTGTTCTTCAACGTAACCCCTTTAACGGTAAAAGGAGTAAACAACTTTGCTCCCATCAAATCCAGCCTCCTTAGTAAGACGAGTGAAGCAGGGGGACGCATCTAGTGCTTCACTTGAAATGAAGTATCCTTTAGTTGCCACATTTAGTATAGCAAAGCGTTTCCCTCTTTTTAAAATTTACGGCTTGCGCAATTCTTTCAAACTGTACTTTGTTCCTCGCCAAATAATTCCGCCGCGCCGGAAAGTCAGGTAGCTTGCCCGGATGATGCTGTAAATGAAGATGGACGCCGTCAGCGGAAAGGCAATGAACAGTACGGGAGAGAAATGGGTCATTTTTTTCAAAACAAGCAAATAAAGTGCGAAAATTGCAATGATATTTCCAATGCTTAATATAAAAATTTGCCTATCAGGGACAAATAACGTGAAAAACGGCAGCACCTGTGAGGCAAACGTTCCGAGTACCGCGAAGGCGACCATCGACAGGCGGTAATGGAGGCCTGCGAATGTGTTCTTCTCAAGGCCGGCCAGTGCCTCTCCGAGCGTTCCGTACCATTCGACCTCCATCAGGTCCAGGGCGCTGACAATCCGCTGTTTCCTTCCGGCCCGCTTCATTTTCATGCCGAGCTGAAGGTCATCGTCTGGCCTCATTTTAATCGCTTCATGGGTTCCGAACGATTCGTAACCTTCTTTCGAAACGAGATTGAAAGCGCCGATGCCGATTCCGGTTTTTGACTTCGGGTTGTTTGCCGCCCAGGGCCGTTTGTAATAGGAAAAGCCGAACAGGAAAAAGGCGACGAATGATTTCAGCCAGAAACCTTTTGCTTTCATATTCGGCGCCGCGGTCATGTGATCAAGCTTGTTCCTCTCGAAATAACCGAGTGCCTTGGCGAAAGCTTCTTCCTTGTACTCAACATCGGCGTCGGTGAATAAAATCCGGTCACCTTTAGCGGCAAGATATCCTTTATAAAGCGCATGGTTTTTTCCGAGCCAGCCTTCGGGCAAATTGGTTATATGAAGGACCCGGACCCTGGAGTCAACCGTTTTTAACTCTTCCATTGCCCCGCCGGTCCCGTCGGTCGAACGGTCATTGACAAGAATCCATTCAACATTTCTGTAAGTTTGGCGCAATTGGCTGAGGACGCTCTTCCTTATATGCGCTTCTTCATTCTTCGCTGCTACAACGACAGACAGAAGGGGACCGTCCTGAAAAGGAGGTTCTTCCTCAAGCCGGTCAAGCGTTTTAAATCCTATCACCGCATCGATTAAGAAAACAATCCAAATGAACAAACTAAGGAATAATAAAAACATCAGCATCGCATAATCTCCGTTGGGCTTTTCCTCCATTGTACCATTTTAAGGAGCGCTAGGCGGGGAGCGAATAAGGCAATGAAGCTGGGAGTATCCCACGCTTTATTGCCTTGCCTAGTACTTCATGCCATTTTCAGCTTCTCTTGCTATTCCCGTGTTTTTGCGGAAATAATGACAATATGTGCCTTAATCGGTAAACTTGAAGGAAGGGCGTCCGCCGAATTTGCGGGTCTCTATTTGAAAATAATGTTGCGAGGGAATAGACATGGCTGAATGGAATGGAACAATCGCGAAAATCACTCTGCCAACCCCGTTTGCGGTTGGGGATGTTAATGTATACGCAATAAAAGGTGACAGGCTCGCACTTGTCGACGTGGGGCCGAAAACGGATGAGGCTTGGGATTCATTGAAATTCCAGCTTTCCGAGCTCGGCCTCGCCCTGGAGGATATTGAAATGGTTGTCCTGACCCACGACCACCCCGACCATGCCGGGGTTCTTGATTATTTTCCGAAATCACTCGAGGTGTATGGGCATCCTTTAAATGAAAGATGGATTAACCGGACCGATGAATTCATGGCAATGCATGACCGCTTTTACCTAGGGCTGTTCAATGAGTTCGGAATCCCCGAAAGGTATCACAGGCTTGCTGGCCAGCTGAAGAAATCACTTAAATATTCCTGCAATCGGTCTCTTACCGGAGAACTGTTCGAAGGGGATAATCCTTCTGGATTGCCGGACTGGCAGGTTATCGAGACGCCGGGCCATGCGCAAAGCCATATCGCTCTCTACAGGGAAAAGGATGGGGTGCTTCTTGCAGGCGACCATATAATCGCCCATATTTCACCGAACCCTTTGCTTGAACCTCCGATTGCCAAAGGAATCGAGCGGCCTCGTCCGCAGCTTCAATACAACCGGTCACTCGCAAAGCTACGTGATTACCCGGTTGGGCTTGTGTATACGGGACATGGAACTAATGTTTCGAGGCTGCCTGAACTAATTGAAAGAAGGCTTACGCGCCAGCATGAAAGAGCAATGAATGTGAAGAAAATGCTTGAGGACGGGCCGAAAACGGTGTTTGATTTATGTCGGCAGCTGTTCCCTGCCGCCTTTGAGCGCGAACTGGGCCTTACCTTGTCCGAAACGGCCGGCCAGATCGATTATTTGCTATCCCTTGGTGAAATCGAGCCGGTTCAAAATGGGGAAATTAAGTATTTTAAAATCAGGTGAGGTGAACTGCCGTGGGGAGTTTGACTGGAAAGAATATCGTCATTACCGGGGCTTCGGGAGGAATTGGGGCCGAAATTGCCAGACAGGCAGCTGCCAAGGGAGCAAACCTTGCACTGCTTGCGAGAAGCGCCGACAAGCTTGAGAAGCTCAAAAGGGAACTTGAGTCCGATTATAACAGCAAAGTGCTCGTCCATAAACTTGATGTATCAAATACAGACGAAATTGAAGCGGCATTCGCTCATATTTATGAAGAAATGGGCGATGTCGATATCCTTGTCAACAATGCCGGATTTGGCATTTTCCGTATGGCACATGAAGCGGATATTGCGGAAATCAAGGCAATGTTCGATGTCAATGTCATTGGTCTTATGGCTTGCACCGGCGCCGTTCTGCCAAAGATGAGGGCTCGCCGTTCGGGTCATATCATTAATATCGCTTCGCAGGCAGGGAAAATTGCCACCCCTAAATCGAGTGTGTATTCGGCAACGAAACACGCAGTCCTTGGCTATACAAACAGCTTGAGGATGGAGCTGTCCGATTTCAATGTTTATGTCACCTCGGTCAACCCAGGGCCGATTGAAACGAATTTCTTCACTATCGCCGATGAGAGCGGATCGTATGTGAAAAATGTAAAGCGCTGGATGCTGAAACCGGAATATGTTGCCCAAAAAGTCGTTGGCAGCATGACCAAGCCTATCCGCGAAATTAATTTGCCTGGCTGGATGAACGCCGGCAGCGTCTTCTACGCGCTGTTTCCGAAGCTATTCGAACGGCTTGGAAAAAAGGCATTTAACCAAAAATAATCCATTAAAAAAGACGCTCATTCCACTCATCGGAAATGGGCGTCTTTACAATTTGTGCACAGGAGAAAAAGGCAGGCAAGGCTTACCTTTTTCTGGCTTCCACCGCTGATTCAAGCTTCCACTCAAACCATCTGCCGTGGCCGTCGGTTATGGCTGCAAGCTGATGGCGTTTTTTCCCTCCTACAAAGGAATCCAAATGAAGATTGGCATCATTCATATTGTTATAGAGATGGAAAACATCGCGGCTTTTTGCGATCTGTTCAATATTTTCAAGGAGCTGCAACTTTGTTTCAGGGGGCATTTGATTGGCCACATGCGTATGGAACACCACGATAGCGGAGTTTTCGGGAATCCTTTCAATTAGTCTTGGAAGGAGTTCTACGCCATCCCCTTCGATAAAGGTGATTTTCCCGCGATTTCTTTTCATACATCGTACCGCGCCTTCGAATAATTCCCTCCTGTCACGATGCTCCGGCCAGATGAGCGCCTTCATCCAAAGGGAATCCTCGGCCTTTGTCACATCATTTACATGCAAATCCAGCCCGTAGCGTGCGGATACAGGGGCTAGTGGCTTAGTGAAAACCGGCTGCGCTTCCCCTTTTACCGCGGCTTGGATTTTCACTTCGGAGTCTTCGCTGCCATACACAATGCCATCACCGTACGTATAGCAGTAATGATCCCAAAGCAGCTGGAATCCGGCGCTGGTACCAATTTCAATAAGAGCCAGCGGCCGGGCAGCTTGTTCGTGGATGTGATTGAATAGGGGGAAGAGGTAGGCGCAGCGCCTTACTTCGTTAGTCTGGACCAGCCTTGTTTCGAGGAGTTCGATTATTTGCCTCCGATTCTCAAGGCAAAAGTCTTTAAAATACGGAAATGACGCTTCGGCCGGCTGCGGTGTCTGTTCAATGCTCGTATAGAAGCGTCTTAACGGATGGTCCGCGCCCTTCAGCAGCAAATAATGGACGGCACCAAACATAAGATTTGGAACCGGCTGGCTTTTTTGGGCATGCGAACTTAGTTCAAGGAGTTCGGGATCGCCGGCAATTTTCTTCGAAAGATGTTCGTAAAGCGCGCTCGAGCCTTTGCATTCCTTCTCGGCAAACGCCATAAAACGGTTCGATACAAACTTAAGGTCCATTTTTTCTCCTCACTTGTCATTTTTGGAAAAATCTCCTTTAAGAGAGACAGGGATTTTCTTACTTTTTGCGAATCAATGTTATAGCTATAAATGAATTCTTTTTTTGGCCAAGGGGTTCTACGTTGGAGGTTGAGGTCCAATGATTCAGCGCTGTTCCAATTCCTTTTCGATCTCCTCATTTGAAATCTTCGGTGGTTTTTCGGGCTCAATCTTTAAATGTTTCATAATTAGATTCAGTTTGTATTTGATGGTTGATAGGCTGAATGCTACGTAAAACCATCCAAAGTCCAAGAAGGACGAACCATATCATATCCAATTCCCCTTGCCTTTTTGATTTAAGTATAGCGCTTTCAGCAGATTTATGCAGGGGAATGTTGCAAGGAGGGTTTTATATTCGCGTTTCCGAATTCCACCCAATTTTATACAATCTTAGGATTAAGCAAAAGCAAATCTTTCGCCATCTCGAGGATTTAGGCGCTGGAAATAGGTTTGCTGTCCGCATTTCAAATGAAACCTTGCCCTTTACCTGTAAAAAACACCAATCCCTCCTGAAGAGGAAACTCGGTGACAGCGATCCGAGGCTTCAGGACAACAAAATCGTCAATATTTCGATTGCCTCAAAAGCAATCGACGGGATTGTGATCGGTCCCGGAGAGACGTTCTCCTTCTGGAAGCTCGTTGGCCCCCCTTCGGCGGAAAGAGGATATATTGAGGGAATGCTTCTGTCGATGGGGGAAGTAAAGACAGGAATTGGCGGAGGCATATGCCAGCTCGCCAATCTTCTTTATTGGATGGCGCTCCACACTCCGCTTCAGGTCGTGGAAAGGCATCACCACAGCTTTGACCCGTTTCCGGATGAAGGAAGGGTCCTGCCATTCGGGAGCGGGGCGGGGGTCTTTTACAATTATGTTGATTTGCGGTTTTACAATCCTACAAGCCAGCCTTTTCAAATCAAAGTGTGGCTGACTGACAAACATCTGAAAGGTTCGATCCATACTGACCGCCAGTGGCCATTAGCTTATCACATCGAGGAGCGGGACCATAAATTTTTGCAAAGGGACGGCAGGAATTACCGGCAAAATGAAATTTGGAGAAAGACAGTCGACAAGGCGACAGGCAGTTATGTTGGAGAGGAATTGCTCATTAGAAATTTTTCCGAAGTAAAATACGAGGTGGATTCCGCACTGATTGAGATGGCGTAGCAGGTCTTCAAGGCGAGATGGTTTCGGGATTTCTGGCAACAAAGCCGAAAAATCAAAAGAGTATCGGGGGCCCGATACTCTTTTGGTTTAGCTGGACGCAAACTCGGCCTGATCAAGGAACTCGGCAACAGTTTCCCTATACTCTTCGGGCTGTTCCCGATAAGGCGAATGCGCGCTATTTTCAAAAATATGCAGCTTTGCACCCGGAACAAGGCTGCTGAAATAACTCGTGGACTCCGGAGTAGCTTCGTCAAAACGTCCGCACAGGAAAAGTGACGGAACCCTCAGTTCATGCAGCCTTGGCGTGCAGTCGAATTCTTTCAGGTTTCCTGTTACGCAAAATTCGGATGGCCCCCACATGGTGTTGTAGACTTCCAGGTTGGCAAGCTTCTTTGTGATTTCTCGTTCCTCCGGGCTGATTTCAATCCGGCAGACGAAATTTTTGGCAAACACCCGCATCGCCTGCTGGTATTCCTCTGAATCGGTTGTGCCCTCTGCCTCACAGCGGGCGATGACTGCCTGTGTTTCTTCCGGAAGCTCTTTTAAAAGGCGTTCCTGGTCTTTTGCCCAGCGGGGCGCGTCAAGGCAGGGGCTTGAGAAAATGGCGCTTTTCACACCATCCGGCTTTGTCAGCAAGTAAGCCGCGAGCAATGTCGTTCCCCATGAATGACCGAGAATATGGACTTCATCCAGCCCCAATTGTTCGCGCACCTGCCCAAGCTCTTCTACATAGCGGTCGAGGGTCCACAATGCTTTATCCGTCGGGCCCTTTGAACGCCCGGCGCCAAGCTGATCATAGTATATGACAGTCCGGCCTGTATCTTCGGCAAGCTGGTCCAGCCGCTGCAAGGCATAGCAGGAAGAACCCGGCCCTCCGTGCAAAACCAATAATGGAACGCTATTGGCAGCGCCGGTTATCCGCCGGTACCATACCTTCCCGCCCGTTACGTCTACAAAACCTTCTTTAATCTTCACAACCGTTCTCCCCCTCATTAAAACTAACTTTTGATACGCAATCCCTCAACCAGTTAAAAATTCATAGACGACATCGTTTACAATATCGCGCATATGTGCCTCCGGTTCTGCTTCTTTGAGCCTATACACCCGTTCGCAAATGTCATTTACATCTCGTTCGCCGAGCGGCTGGCTGTCATCGCCGTAATATTGCTTCAGGCAGTTTTTTATCATTTTTTTCACCAGTTTTTCGTCCATGGAAAGCACCTCAAGCCTTATTATAGCTCTTTTCCAACGCATCCTGAAATGGTAATAGACCCTTTTTTTATAAAAGCTGTCGTAAAATTTCCATTGAATGCGAACGCATATTCGCTTAAGATATGGGTATAATGATATGGAACAGATGTTCCCGTTTTGGGAAAAGAAGGAGGGAAATCCAATGGTCGATTACAGCACATTGCCTCGGCACAAAGTTCTTTGCGTCGATATGAAGAGCTTTTACGCCAGCTGCGCGGCAGTCATGGAAGGGCTTGATCCGCTTGGCTGCTATCTTGCTGTAGTCGGCGACAAAGGGCGGGAAGGAAGCGTTGTCCTCGCCGCCTCGCCGCTTTTAAAAAAAGAATTTGGCATCAAAACCGGATCGCGCAAATTTGAAATTCCACAAGATCCGAAAATCAAAATTGTCGAGCCGAAGATGGGCATGTTCCTGAGGATATCGACCGAAATCAGCCGCGTCTTCCACCGCTACGTCCCGAAGGAAGCCATCCATACATACAGTGTCGATGAAAGCTTCATCAAAGTGGATGGAGCCGAAAACCTTTGGGGAGATGCGAAAACAATCGCGAAAAAAATAAAAGATGACATTGAACGGGAATTCCAGCTTCCATGCGCAATCGGTATTGGGCCGAATATGCTTCTGTCAAAGCTGTGCCTTGACCTTGAGGCGAAGAAGCACGGAATCGCCGAATGGACGTACGAGGATGTCCAAATAAAGCTTTGGAACGTCTCGCCGCTCAGGGAAATGTGGGGAATTGGCCGGCGGGTTGAAAAAACACTGAATGGAATGGGCATTTTCACGGTCGGGCAGCTTGCCCGCTATGACCTTGAGACGCTTGAGAAGAAATTCGGCATCATGGGCAATCAGCTCTATTACCATGCGTGGGGCGTCGATTTGTCGGAAATGGGCGCGCCGATTATCGAAGGGCAGATCAGTTTTGGAAAAAGCCAAATCCTTCTTAGGGATTATAAGGACGAGGTAGAAATTAAACACGTTATCCTCGAAATGTGCGAGGAGGTGGCACGCCGGGCACGGACGCACCGGAAGGCAGGCAGGACAGTCACGCTCGGCATCGGCTACAGCCAGGATGAATTCGGGGGCGGTTTCCACCGCGCAAAGACGATTGCCGAGCCGACAAATGTGACGATGGATATTTACCAGGTCTGCCTGGAGCTGTTTCGCCGGCATTATTCGGGCAAAACCGTCCGCCAGATTTCCATTTCGCTTGGAAATATCGTCGATGACGTTGAACTGCAGATGAGCCTTTTTGACATGGGCGCGGGAAAAAGAAGGGACCTCGGCTATGTGGTCGACCGCATCCGCAGCCGCTTTGGGTCGGGGGCGCTGCTCCGGGCGGTTTCGTATACAGCGGCCGGCACCGCCAAACACCGCGCATCGCTGCTCGGCGGCCATAAAAAGTAACCGGGAAAGAGGGGAAGAAGATGATTCGCGACCGCGGCAGAATAAAATGGACATCCATGATGCTTCCCGAGCACGTGAAAATGCTCCGAGACTGGGTGAAGGAGGATTCGTACGAACAAAAAACGGAACTCGACGAGCAGCAGCTCGAATTGATGAACGAAACGCTTGCTGAAGCGATGGAATTCAACCAGGCGGTGGCGATTACCCACTACCGCCGCCACAACTATGAAATTTGCATCGGCAACATCCACTATTGGGACGAACTCGCCCACAAGCTCCACATTGTCGACTCCTCGGGCACAGCCCATATCATCCCCATCGAAAACATCGCCGACATACGGCTCGCTGACAAATAGCACAGTCGCAGGCAAAGACAAGCAGGTTCGCAATAAGAGCCTGCCTGGCTGTTGGAAATCAACCCTCATCTTCACTAACTGTTAACCAGCACATCTCTTATTATTGTAAAACCGCGGAACTCATTCTCCCACCTTTAAAAAATCTACTTGAATTCCACCAAAACTCTGTTAGGATAATTTTAACAAAAGGCAAAGGGTGGGTACTTTATGGAGATTGAAACGATTTACGGGGACTTGCCGAAACTGGAAACAGAAAGGCTCATTTTGCGGAAAGTGACGATGAATGATGCAGAGGACATGTTCGCCTACGGCTCCGATGAAGAGGTCGCAAGATACGTGACTTGGGATAAGCATAACACGATTGAAGATACCCGAACCTTCATTGATTTTGTCCTGAACAAATATGAAAGCAACCAGCTTGCCCCATGGGCGATTGAGTCCAAGGAAACGGGAAGGATGATTGGAACAATCGATTTTGTATCATGGCAGCCAAGGCACAACAGAGCGGAAATCGGGTATGTCCTTGCCAGGGGCCAGTGGGGAAAAGGAATCACAACGGAGGCCGCCACGGTGCTCATTAAATTCGGTTTTGAACATATGGACCTTGTCCGTATCCAGGCGCGATGCTTCACCGAAAACATTGGCTCAGCAAGGGTAATGGAAAAAGTGGGCATGTCATTTGAAGGGGTTAACAGGAAAGCCGCGTTCATCAAAGGAAAGCATCGAGACCTGAAGATGTATGCCATCCTAAAGGAAGACTTTGCGCATTTGCAAAAGAAGGAAATGGAAGAGGCTGTTTAGAAAGGGAAAAGACATGATCAGACCAATCGATATCACAAGTGAAAAAGAAGCGCTCGACGTATTGAAAATCCAGCTTCCGTCCTATCAGGTAGAGGCGGAACTGATTGATTTTCACGGCATCCCTGCTTTGTACGACACGGCGGAGACGCTTATGATGTCCGGTGAAACATTCTACGGTTATTATGAAAATGGCAGCCTGTGCGGGGCTATTTCGTTTAAAAGAGATAATGAAACCATTGATATCCATCGGCTGATGGTCCACCCGGCTCATTTCCGGAAAGGGATTGCCCGGCAGCTTTTGCACTGGCTGGAACAAAACAATCTGCAGGAAAAACGATTAATTGTATCAACTGGCGCCAGGAATATCCCGGCCGTTCGTTTTTATGAGAAAAGTGGGTTTCGGAAAACAGGGATAGAGTTAATCGTGGGAACCCTTGCGATTGCGCGTTTTGAAAAACTGCGAACGAAATAGATGAAAGCGGGGGATGAAGATCGGAACGGTTAACTGGATTGTTTTCCTGTTGCAGCTGTCGATGGGAGTGGCGATAGTAACCCTCTTTTACGGCATTTTAGCCAAATCAAGAATCCATCTTTTAATAAGTTTTTTCACCTCCCTGCCAATCGCCTATTACTTTTTCGGGGCGAATAACGGATGGAAATTGGTTGCGCTCGCACCTGCTGCAATCATCGTGGCAATCTTTGTTTTAGGAAGGAAGCTGAGCGGAACCGGAAGGGAAGGTTGATGGGATTAACCTATTAGGCAACCGTAATCTTCAGGAAAAAATAGCCGGAGCCCCGCTTGGAATAGTGGCGCTGCCGGCCTTTTTTGTATTAGAGGTCCAATCATGTCCAGTAGTAACCCTCAGTCAATTTCCTTTATTGTTTCCCCGTATTTAAGGACTGTGTACAGCGCTTTGCCATCACTGGGGTTGTCCTTCCCGTAATCAATAGGCAGTATAGCAAAAAAAATAAAATAGACCGAAAAGTAGACAAATTGGTAAAAGAATAAATGTTTTGGCCATATACCGAGATGAATGAGCGAATTTACAATCAAAATGGAGGTGGCATTAAAGAGGATGCCTCCCGCATAAATAAGTGCGTATTTCCAACGTGATTCATTTTTTATTTTAGTATATTGGCACGAAGCATCGACAAAGTACAGGCTGTGAACATGAAAAGTGCCGAATGAAAAGAGTTTCCGCCCCCTGCCCATAGTTAATACAGGCTTGCCCCCAAAAAGGACGACAAAAAAAGTATGTCCGGCGGCATGTACGAACGATGTTAAAGGCAAAACGATAAAGAAGGCCCAAACAAACGTAATCATATCATTCCAGGAAAACATGCAGTCACCTCAATATATAAGCTCCATTGGGCTTTTACCTCGAGGGGAATAACTCAAACTTGTCAAAAACTGCTACCGCCAAGCAAAAAACAAGGCACCCGCCGATTTATGGCAGGTGCCTTGAAGTTTTAATGGAATTAATTATTGTCCGGCTGTTTCTTCCGGTACACGCACCTGGGATTCGAACTGACCCTTATGCGTGCCATCGCAGAACGGCTTATTTGAGGACAGGCCGCAGCGGCAAAGCGAGAAGGCGGGCTTTGACGGATAGACGTTCCCCTGGCCGTCAAGAAGTTCAACATCCCCTGAAATTCTGAGCGAACCATTGTCATTTACTTTAATTTGGACTTTTGACATTAATAATCCCCCTTTGTATGTATTCACTTTGATGGTAGTTGGTAAGAAAGAAAAACGCAAATTTCAATGTGAAAAATTTCCCTTTAAAACGATTGGCCCATCAATCCCGTTTTCGGCAGTCTGACAAAGGTTTCGAGAAATTCATCGATTGCTTTTTCATATTGTTCCCGATTTTCATTGAATGACTGGGCGTGAAGCCCGCTTTCAGCCATAAACAGCATTTTTGGCCCGTTTTTTTTGTCGTACAGTGCTTCCGTCATCGACGGGAGAATGAAATCGTCTTTGGCGCTATGGATGAACAGGATTGGGTTCCTAATATTATCAATCACTGAAATCGGAGAGACCTCGCGAATTGAATAATGGTCCCGGAAACGAAGGATTAAATCCGCAAGAGGCAAAATTATTCCACCCGGCAAATTCATCTCTTCTTTCAACCGGTAGGCAAGCTGCTCCTTAAAATCCGAAAAGGGGCAATCGGCAATATAAAAATCTGCGCCATCTTCAAGCATCCCGGCATAAAGAAGCATCGTGGCGGCGCCCATCGATTCCCCGTGGATCCCAAGCAATAGCCCCGGACCAATTTCCTTTTTCAGCCAATCCACGACCGCTTTTAGGTCGAATTTTTCATAGTGGCCGTAACTGGTCGTCTTCCCGCCGGATTCCCCGTGGCGGCGATGGTCGAAAATCAGCACATTGAAGCCTCGGGATAAAAACAAATTCATATATTTAATCGAATTGAATTTGTTTTCGGTCACCCCGTGGCTGATGATTACATAACGGTTTGTCTCGTGTGGCTCGGCAAGGACGCCCTTGAGCTCGTATCCAAAGGGGGATGGAATGAGGACGTCCCTTTTTTTCAGCGCCTCATAATCCGTGTCGATGATCCTGCCGGCTTCACGTTCGCGGTTCAAGATGAATTCGTCCTCTTTTTTCTTCATATACATAAGCCGATTAGTAAAATAAATCCCGACTGCGGCAACAATCGTAAGCAGCGAGAAAAATAAGCGAAATGCTTTGCGCAAAAAAATCCCTCCGGAGAAAATTTGCTTCCTTTCATTATTTTACCATCCGAGCACCTTTAAAACATGCTGCACGAAAAAAAAGCCGCCCCGAAGGACGGATTCCGGCTATTGTTTTGAATTTTGCCTGTTGGTTGGGTGAATTTCCTTTTCCAAATCCTCGCGGGCAATCATCTGCCTTCCATCCTTTGCGGAAGGCTGGCCTTTCTGGCTGTATCCTTTGTCGCGCTTCTGGCTCATTGTGCATAACTCCCTTCAATCTCATTAGTAATAAGATGAACCCGGGGAGGATGGCTTATGCACCAGCATGCATTTTGTAGAATGTGCTCTCAATCGGCCTGCTTACGTGCGGGCGGACGATTTCAACCGCGCCCATTAGGCGATCAAGCGAAATGCCGGTTTTGATGCCCATCCGTTCAAGCATGTACACCACATCCTCAGTGGCAACGTTTCCTGTCGCCTCTGGTGCGAAAGGACAGCCGCCAAGACCGCCTGCTGAAGCATCAAAACGGTCGATCCCGGCCTGCATTGAAGCAAGGATATTGGCGAGCGCGAGTTTCCTTGTATCGTGGAAATGGGCGGTCAAAAGGACTCCGGGAAGAGCCGCTTTCAATTGTGAAAATAGGGAATAGGCCTCTGTGGGAACGGCCATTCCGATTGTATCAGCGACACTCAGTTCGTTAACGCCCGCCTCGACAAAATCGGTGCAAAGCCTTAGTGTATCCGCCTCGGAAACTCTTCCTTCATAAGGGCAATGCCAGGCTGTCGAAATGCACGCCCTTACAAAATAGCCATTTGCCTTTAAATCGGCGATAAGCGGCCGAAGTTCCTCCATGCTTTCGGCCGTTGTCTTATTGATATTCTTTTTGTTGAATGTATTGCTGACACCAACGAAGACAGCTACCGCTTTGCAGCTTGTTTCCTGGACGCGTTCAATTCCTTTTTTGTTTGGTGCGAGGACGATGGAACGCCCAGGTGCATTCGCGCAAACGCTTACAATTTCCGCCGCGTCCGCCATTTGCGGGACCCATTTTGGTGAAACGAACGAGGTTAATTCAATTTCCCTAATTCCCGCATCCCGAAGCGCGTGGATGAATTGAACCTTGGCATCCGTCGGGACAAAGCCTTTTTCGTTCTGCAGCCCGTCCCTCGGGCCAACTTCAATAATTGTTACGTTTTTAGGCAATTTAATTGCCATAAAACTCCCCCCCATTCATACTTATTGTAAGAGGAATTTTTAAAAAAATGCAAGTAGCGGATTAATTTTGACAATTTTAAAGGAATTTCGCACCTCCAACGAGAAACTATGTAAGGATAACAAAATGGAAGGGGTTATGAAATGGAACGAACGGAAGTAGTTATCGTTGCAGCCGCGAGGACGGCAATTGGAAGCTTTAATGGAACCCTAAAAGGGATTCCGGCTCCAGAGCTTGGGGCGATTGCCATTAAAGGCGCGCTCGAGCAGGCAGGGCTGAAGCCGGAGCAAGTGGATGAAGTCATCCTAGGCAATGTCCTGCAGGCGGGGCTTGGGCAAAACCCGGCGCGCCAGGCGGCCATTAAGGCTGGGATTCCTGAAAGCGCTTCCTCTATGACGATTAACAAAGTATGCGGGTCTGGGTTAAAGGCGGTCCATCTTGCCGCGCAGGCAATTATCGCTGGAGATGCTGAAATCGTCGTGGCGGGCGGAATGGAAAACATGAGCCAGGCGCCATACATTTTGAAAAATGCCAGGGACGGCTTCAAAATGGGCGACCAAAAGCTTGTTGACAGCATGATAAGCGATGGCCTCTGGTGCGCATTCAATGATTATCATATGGGGATCACAGCTGAAAACCTTTGCGACCGGTACGGCTTGAACAGGGAGGAACAGGATGCCTTTGCAGCGGCGAGCCAGGAAAAAGCGGCGCGCGCGATTGAAGAAGGAAAGTTCAAGGATGAAATTGTTCCGGTACATATTCCGCAGCGCAAAGGCGAACCGATTGTTTTTGATACGGATGAATACCCAAAAAAGGGAACGACCGCAGAAAAACTGGCCGGACTCAGGGCGGCGTTTAAGAAAGACGGCAGCGTGACAGCGGGAAATGCGTCGGGAATCAATGACGGAGCCGCGGTCGTAATCGTGATGAGCAAAGCGAAAGCGGAGGAGCTTGGCATGAAGCCTCTCGTTACGGTCAGAGGAAACGGCAGCGCCGGCGTCGATCCAAGCGTGATGGGAATCGGTCCGGTCGAGGCGGTCAGAAAGGCGCTGCGAAAAGCGGGAACTTCGATGGAAGAAATCGACCTGATTGAGGCAAATGAAGCGTTCGCGGCCCAGTCGCTCGCCGTTAGCCGGGATTTGGAATTCGATTCCGCAAAGGTCAATGTGAACGGCGGGGCGATTGCGCTAGGCCATCCGATTGGAGCGAGCGGGGCGCGGATACTGGTAACACTAATCCACGAAATGAAACGCCGAGGCGCGAAACAAGGCTTGGCGACGCTTTGTATTGGCGGCGGCCAAGGCGTTGCGACGGTTGTTGAACTCGTTTAATATTTGCCGGATGAAAGGAGAATTTTTATGAAAAGAATTTGTAATTCATTTCAGGAAGCTGTTAATGATATCCATGACGGAGCCACGCTGATGGTTGGCGGCTTTGGCCTGTGCGGGATACCCGAAAACCTGATTCTCGCACTCGTAGACAAGGGTGTAAAAGATTTAACGGTTATCTCCAACAACTGCGGAATTGACGATTGGGGCCTTGGCCTTCTTTTACAAAACAGGCAAATCAAAAAAATGGTCGGTTCCTATGTTGGTGAAAACAAGGAATTTGAGCGGCAGGTGCTGGCAGGCGAGCTGGAAGTGGAATTGCTCCCGCAGGGGTCACTTGCGGAAAAAATCCGAGCAGGGGGAGCCGGTATCCCCGCGTTTTATACGCCAGCGGGGGTCGGAACCCCGATTGCGGATGGAAAGGAAGTACGGGTTTTCAACGGCAAGGAGTATTTGCTTGAAGAAGCGCTTGTAGCCGACTTCAGCCTTGTCCGGGCATGGAAAGGCGATAAGATGGGGAACCTCGTGTACCGGAAAACAGCGCGGAACTTCAACCCAATGATTGCCGCGGCTGGAAAGGTGACAATCGCTGAAGTGGAAAACCTCGTTGAAATCGGGGAACTTGACGCAAATTCCATTCATACGCCGAGCATTTATGTCCAGGCCATTATCCAGGGTGACCAGGAAAAACGGATTGAGCGCCTGACAGTCAGGAAATAGGGGAAAGGAGAGACAGGTATGTCCAACGATAAAGCAAATGTACGTGAAAAGATTGCAATTAGGGCAGAGCGCGAGATTCAGGATGGCTACTATGTAAATCTTGGAATTGGAATGCCGACGCTTGTGGCAAACTATATTTCCGATAATAAGCAGGTCGTCCTGCAATCGGAAAACGGCTTGCTTGGGATAGGGCCGTATCCGCTTGAAGGGGAAGCGGACGCCGACTTGATTAACGCGGGTAAGGAAACGGTAACAGCAATTCCTGGCGCAGCTTATTTTGACAGCGCCGAGTCATTCGCGATGATCCGAGGTGGCCATGTCGATATCGCAATCCTTGGCGGGATGGAGGTTTCCGAGAATGGAGACCTTGCCAACTGGATGATTCCCGGTAAAATGATCAAGGGAATGGGCGGCGCGATGGACTTGGTCCACGGAGCTAGGAAAATTATCGTCATCATGGAACACACGAATAAAAAGGGCGAATCCAAAGTTCTGAAGGAATGTACTCTCCCGCTGACCGGCAAAGGAGTCGTTACTAGAATCATTACGGAACGGGCTGTCATGGACGTGACCGATTCAGGCCTGAAGCTTGTTGAAGTGGCCGAGGGCTACAGCATTGAAGATGTGGTCAATTCCACGGAAGCAAGCCTCGATACAAGCGGAGATGTCGCACTTAACGCATACTAATCATGAAAGGCGGAGGCCAAGGTGCTTCCGCCTTTTTGCGTGGAAAAAATGTTGTATAATGGGAGTATCTGCTTAGAGGAGAGATGACCAATGGCAAAGAAAAGACAGCCGCAAAAGGCGCAGCCGAAAAAAGAAGACAAACCGCTTACCCTCGGGGATATGCTCAACAAGGATTTGGTTAACCAGTTGAAAAACCGCCAGCAGGAACTGAAAGCCGAAGAGGCCCGTAAGGCGGAGGAAGAAGAAAAACGCAAGCGTGAGGAGCGCAGGCTGAAGGAGAAAAATAAAAGCTTCGAGGAGCTTTTAAATGAGAGCGGTATGAACTGGAAGGAATTCAAATAATGAAACCGCCCCGTAAAGTCCAAGTTGTACCGTACCAGGAAGACTGGCCGGAAAGATTTACAAAGGAAGAAGCTATTTTAATAGAAGCAATGGAGCCGGATCATGTGGTTTTTCATCATATCGGAAGCACCTCTGTACCAGGCTTGAGCGCGAAGCCAATTATTGATATTTTGGCGGAGGCTGATTCACTCTATCTATTCGACGAGGCTGCGGAAAAGCTTCGTTTGGCCGATTATGAATCCCGAGGGGAAAACGGCATTCCCGGCCGCCGGTATTTCATTAAGTATGATTCAAATGGTGAAAGGCTTGTCCACCTCCACGCCTTTGAAAAGAACAACCCGCACATTAAGAGGCATCTCGCTTTCCGTGATTACTTACGGGTACATCCTGTACGGGCGGCCCATTATGGGAATGTGAAGGAAACCGGAGCCAGGCTGTTCCCAAGTGACATTAGTTCTTACATCGCATATAAAGAAAAGACAGTGCTTGAACTGGAAAAGGAAGCATTGGATTGGGCCGGCATCCGGGAATAGGTGCCGGCTTTTAATTATGCTGACAGGCAATGTAACTGTTCAATGTAGCAACTTCGCAAAATGAAACTATGGAATGTTCATACAGGACATGGATTTTGTACACAAAGAAAGAGGCCTCCCTATTAAAGAAGGCCTCCCAATATTACCTATGCTCAGCATAAACATTCGCTTTTGTCAGTTCCCTAATCAGGCTGACTTCTGCACCCGAGAGCGATTCCCCGCGGACTGCACTGGCGTTTTTCCTGACCTGTTCGACGTTGCTCGCGCCGGCGACGACTGCGGCCACCGCTGGGTGCGCCAAATTATAGTGCAGTGCGGCCTCCTCAAGCGGACGGGAGGCAAGTTTTTCTTTTAACAAAGGCAAAAGCCTTTCAAGCTCATCATGGCTGTAATCAAGATAGCCTTTTCCTGAAGCCTTTTGGAGCATTCTTTCGGATAATATCCCCTTTGCAACCGGCCCTCTTGTGACTGCGCTGATTCCTTCCCTTTCAAGGACAGGCAGGATTTCTTCTTCCGGGCGCCTGTCGAGCATGCTGTATTGGACCATCACCGACACAATTCCCGACTTTGCCGCATACTCCCTGACGACATTCGGCCGAATGGAAGAGATGCCATAATAACGGATCAGGCCATCCGCTTTTAATTCCTCGAAAGCTTCAATGGTTTCATCGATTGGATCGTCAATCGTTCCACCGTGAAGCTGGTACAAATCAATATAATCGGTCCCGAGCCGCTTCAGGCTTCCTTTGACAGCTTCTTTAATATGTTTTTTGGACGGGTCCCAGCTCCAGCCGGATTTATCTTCGTTCCAGCGATTGCCCGCTTTTGTCGCGATAATTACTTTGTCCCGGCGCCCTTTCAGGCATTCACCGACGATCTTTTCGTTTTCTCCAAAGTCATACAGGTCCGCGGTATCAAAATAATTAATGCCTTCGTCCATTGCCGCATCGATAATTGAACGGGCCTTGTCCAAATCAGTGCCAAGCGACATGCAGCCGAGCCCCAGAACACTCACATTCAAATCCGAATTGCCAAGCTTTTTTTTCTTCACTGCTATCCACTCCTTGGCTCCTATTCTACCCAAAGTGCGGGACGGGCGGCAAACCGTTTGATTACCTATTCCACAACGGTCCTGGGCAGTGCCGTAAAGACCGTTTCGAGGTAAGGAGCCAATCAAAACGGTGTTTAGAAGTGCCGTCAAGACCGTTTCGAAGTAAGGAGCCAATCAAAACGGTCTTTAGTAGTGCCGTAAAGCCCGTTTCGAGGTAAGAAGCCAATCAAAACGGTCTTTAGAAGTGCCGTACAGACCGTTTCGAGGTAAGAAGCCCATCAAAACGGTCTTGAGAAGTGCCGTAAAGACCGTTTCGCGGTAAGAAGCCAATCAAAACGGTCTGTAGAAGTGCCGTAAAGACCGTTTCGCGGTAAGAAGCCAATCAAAACGGTCTGTAGAAGTGCCGTAAAGACCGTTTCGCGGTAAGAAGCCAATCAAAACGGTCTGTAGAAGTGCCGTAAAGACCGTTTCGCGGTAAGAAGCCAATCAAAACGGTCTGTAGAAGTGCCGTAAAGACCGTTTCGAGGTAAGAAGCCAATCAAAACGGTCTTTAGAAGTACGGTAAAGACCGTTTCGAGGTAAGAAGCCAATCAAAACGGTCTTTAGAAGTGCCGTAAAGACCGTTTCGAGGTAAGAAGCCAATCAAAACGGTCTTTAAAAGTACCGTCAAGACCGTTTCGAAGTAAGGTGCTAATCAAAACGGTCTTTAGAAGTGCCGCCAGGACCGCTTCCAAGTAAGATGCCCTTCAAAACGGTCCTGAGAGGTTTCGTACTCATTTCAAAAATCCCTAAAGCATCTTAATCAGCGGCGTGGCGCCTTACGCTTTTCAGCTTCCGATTTAACCAACTCCGCCACAGTCATGTACAATGTGCTGCACTCCCTTAGAATATAGCGGATTTCCGCCGCCTTTCCCGCCAGAACAAACCCTTTATCATGTATGTAAGCCTTCATGAGTGAACTCCCCCAATTAAAGTATGATAAAATGTATGAACACTAAAATTGGATTAGAACAGGAGTGGAACAGATGGACAGACTTGAGGAAAAGACAATCGGAAGCAAGGAAATTTTCAGCGGGAAGATTATTTCTTTAAGAGTCGAAGAAGTTGAGCTTCCGAACGGGAAAACGTCCAAGCGGGAAATCGTAAAGCACCCAGGCGCGGTTGCGGTTATTGCCGTTACGGATGAAAAAAAGATTGTCCTTGTTGAGCAATACCGAAAAGCGATGGAGAGGGTGATGGTCGAAATACCTGCCGGGAAACTGGAGAAAGGCGAAGATCCTTCCGAATGCGCGCGCCGTGAGCTTGAAGAAGAAACAGGATATGAATGCCGGGAAATGGAATGGCTTATTTCCTTCTATACTTCGCCAGGCTTCGCGGACGAAATCGTCCATCTTTATATCGCGAAAGGCCTTTCGAAAAAGGAGGGGGCGGCCGCACTGGACGAAGATGAATTCGTGAACGTAGAAGAAATCACCCTCGATGAAGCACTCGCTTATGTAAAAGAAAAGAAAATATATGACGCAAAGACCGCCTACGCCATCCAATACCTTCAACTGCAGGAGGCATTGAAGAAATAATGGCCCGTTACTTCGCGGATTTCCATATCCATATCGGCCGGACGAGAAGCGGCAGGCCAGTAAAGATAACGGGGGCAAAATCGCTGACCTTTTCAAATATCATCAGTCATGCCCGGAATGAAAAAGGGCTTGATATGATTGGCATAATCGACTGCCACTCCCCTGAAGTTATTTTGGAGATGGAAAGCCTGATCGAATCCGGGGAAATGGCCAAACAGGCGGGCGGGGGGCTCTTGTTCGGAGACATGGCGGTGATTCCCGGATCTGAACTGGAAATTTACGATGAACTGTGCAAAGGCCCGATCCATGTACTCTGCTTTATGCCGGGTATTGAAGAAATGAAGGAATTCTCCGCCTGGCTGTCGGAACGGATGAAAAACGTCAACTTGAGCTCGCAGCGAATTTATACATCGGGGCGCGGCCTCCAGGAAAAAGTGAAACAGCTTGGTGGACTGTTCATACCGGCCCATGTATTCACTCCCTTCAAAAGCCTTTACGGAAAAGGGGTTAGCCAATCGCTGGCTGAAGTATTTAATCCTGATATGATTGACGGCATTGAGCTGGGGCTTAGCTCGGACACAAAAATGGCGGACGGGCTCGCAGAACTGCACCGTTATCCTTTTTTAACGAACTCGGATGCTCATTCCCTCGCAAAAATTGCGCGTGAATATCAAATGATTAAAATGAATGAGCCGTCATTTATGGAGTTTTCAATGGCGTTGAGGGGAGAAGGCGGACGAAGGATATTGGCTAATTACGGGCTTGACCCGTACCTTGGAAAATACCATGGAACCGTATGCGCCGATTGCCTTTCACCTTTAGCAACAGAAGGAGAGCCATGCGGGGAATGCGGTTCGCGGAAAATAGTCAAGGGAGTGGCCGACCGGATTTCCGAGCTCTCGACTGCTCAGGATGGTCCGGAAGGTAGGCCGCCTTATGTCCATCAAGTCCCCCTTGAATTCATTCCCGGCCTTGGCCCCAAGCTGCTCCAAAAACTGCTATGGCATTTCGGCACCGAAATGGCAATCCTTCATGAAGTTCCACAGGAGGCGATGGAAAAAATCATCCCTGAAAAACTAGTGAATCTAATTATCCTTGCGCGGGAAGGGAAGCTTTCACTAAAAGCGGGTGGGGGTGGAAAATACGGGAAAGTGGAGTACTGAAGACGGTTTACCCATCTCTAATCATGTCATATCGAAAATGGACAGGCATACAATGGTATAAAACCGTCCTTCAGGGGGAAATGCCATGAAAAAACGTATGAACCATTTCGTTGAAGCAGCATATTTGGGCGAGCACTCCTCAGTATTCCTGTTTGTATCCATTCTTTTTATGATGGGGGTCATCTTCGGAGCCGTCGTCGTGAACAGCATGAGCTTCGAGCAAAAAGAAGATCTGTTCTATTATTTATCACAGTTTTTCAGTCAGATTGCCAATGGCGAAACAGCGGCTTCCGGAGAGCTATTCGTACAGAGTCTCCTTCATAACAGCAAATTTATCGCACTGATGTGGGTGCTCGGTATCTCAATCATCGGATTGCCGATCATCCTCATCCTTCTTTTTATAAAAGGAATGGTTGTCGGATTCACGGTTGGCTTCCTTGTCAGCCAAATGGGCTGGAAAGGGTTTGTCTTCGCATTTGTATCCATACTTCCGCAAAATGTGATCATCATTCCGGTCTTTATAGCAATGGCCGCTGTATCGATTGTATTTTCACTAAAGATGGTTGGTAGGCAATTTACAAAAAAGTTGAGCCAGCCAATCCTTCCTATTTTTGGGCGGTACTTTCTTCTACTAATTGGGGCGATTGTACTTTTGGCCTTGGCTTCGGGCATTGAAGCATACTTGTCGCCTGGATTTATGAAAGCAGTTGCCGGTAAATGAACTGATAATCAATCCCACCTAATAATCATTACAATTTGTTATTTATAATTATTTTAGTTTTCTTCTCGTGTCCTATCTGATATAATGGGAAAGGACAGTTGCGAGGGAGGACGAACGGATGGAAACAAGAATCGAAAGAATTAAAAAACAACTGCATTCATCAAGCTACAAGCTTACTCCTCAACGAGAAGCTACCGTTCGGGTTTTATTGGAACATGAGGAAGACCATTTGAGTGCGGAAGATGTCTATCTTCTTGTAAAGGAAAAATCTCCGGAAATTGGATTGGCAACTGTTTACCGGACTTTGGAATTGCTGACAGAATTGAAAATCGTCGATAAAATTAACTTTGGGGACGGCGTCTCCAGATATGACCTGCGCCAGGAAGGAGCCGCCCATTTCCATCACCACCTTGTCTGTATTGAATGCGGGGCGGTTGATGAAATACAGGAAGACCTTCTTGAGGATGTTGAAGAAATTGTTGAAAGGCGCTGGAATTTTAAAATAAAAGACCATAGGCTTACATTCCATGGAATTTGCCACCGATGCCAGGACAAAGAAGAAGAAGAGCCGGTAGAAGAATAAAGTGGTTCCCCGGAAAGCCGTTAAAAATAAATAATTCATAAAATAAACCCTTCTCCAATGAAGGGTTTTTTGTTTTAGCTCAGGTTAAACTTGTTTGTTAATTTCCTATTTAATCAACGTAGGAAAATCAACACTATCCCTTAAGACCGCCTTTCTTAAAAGAATAGATTTTATTGCGGCTGTTTTACAGGTATAAATTCGGCCAATTTGGGCATACCCTGTACTAAAAACCTGAAGTTTCGGAGGGAGCCTCCATGATCGTATTTTGCCGGGCCATGTACAATGCCCTGAAAGTCCTGATCCTATTCATAGCCTGCACGTTCCTCTTTTATTATGGTATGATGTGGGTACATGAGGAATATCAGAATTACCACCGGTACGATAAACCGAAGGGGGCGGCAGTCAAAGTGTCAAACTCATTGGATACAGGCAACCCTGAATGGTTGGACCGGTTGTTATTGTTCTATAAGATCGGGGAGTAATGAAGCATGTTGGAAGATCATTTGAAAGATTTTATCCATTTTCTATTGGTTGAAAAAGGGCTCTCGGAAAACACAATGATATCTTATGAGCGGGACCTTAAAACCTATTTGCGCCATTTGAAAGAGGTACAGGCTATAACCGCGATTGATGATATCCAGCGGACCCATATTTTACAGTTTATTGGAGAACTGAAAAACGAGGGGAAGTCGGCGAAAACAATCGCCAGGCATGTCGCTTCGATTCGTTCCTTCCATCAGTTTTTGCTGAGGGACAAGGCCGCGAGCCATGACCCGACCGTCCATATTGAAACCCCGAAGCTTGAAAGAAACCTTCCAAAGGTACTCAGCATGGAGGAGGTTGAAACCCTGCTTGAAGCGCCGAAAGGATCGGGCCATTTTGGGCTAAGGGACAAAGCGATGCTTGAACTCCTTTATGCGACAGGAATAAGGGTGAGCGAGCTGATTGGACTTGACTTGGACGACCTTCACTTGAACATGGGATTTGTTCGCTGCATTGGTAAAGGAAATAAGGAGCGGATCATTCCCATCGGCCGCACCGCAACAGGATCGCTTGAACGTTATTTGGAAGCCGGACGCCCTAAGTTTTTGCGCCAGAAGTCGAGGGAAGATGCCCTTTTTCTTAATCACCAGGGAAAGAGGCTAACGCGCCAGGGATTTTGGAAAATCCTTAAAAAGCTTGCTTTTGATGCGGGGATAGAAAAAGACCTTACCCCGCACACACTCCGCCATTCGTTTGCCACCCATCTTCTGGAAAATGGCGCCGACTTAAGGGCGGTACAGGAAATGTTGGGCCATTCGGATATTTCGACGACGCAAATTTATACCCACGTAACCAAAGTAAGGTTAAGGGATGTATACAGCAAATTCCATCCAAGAGCTTAATAGAGTAAGAGAGTGGAGCCGGTCAAATTTTGTCCGGTTTTTGCTTATTCTGTCATAAATAGATTGATTCTTTTTCTTGTATTTTCATAGCCATTTAGTAAAATATAGATGTCAGACTTCTGACGTTTGTGCCATGGTTAAAGGATTTATTGATAGGGTAAACTACCCCTGTCGTTGTCTCCATGAAAAAGGAGGAAATTTGGAAATGAGCAAGAAACTTAAATTTAATAGGATTTTTCTAATTGTAATGGATTCAGTCGGAATCGGCGAGGCACCCGATGCTGAAAAATTCGGCGATAAAGGGTCGGATACTTTAGGGCATATAGCCGAAGCAATGAATGGCCTGAATATGCCTAATATGGGGAATCTTGGCCTCAGCAATATCCGTGAAATTAAAGGAATTGAGAAACAGCAAAGGCCGCTCGCCTATTTTACAAAAATGCAGGAAGCGTCGAATGGAAAGGACACGATGACCGGCCATTGGGAAATCATGGGCCTCAACATCCAGACTCCGTTCCGTGTGTTCCCGGAAGGATTCCCTGATGAATTGCTGTCGGATCTTGAAGCGCAGACTGGAAGAAAAATAATCGGAAACAAGCCCGCCAGCGGAACAGCCATCCTTGACGAACTCGGGAAGGAACATATGGATACCGGCGCGCTAATCGTATACACCTCTGCGGATTCAGTATTGCAAATTGCCGCTCATGAAGAGATTGTCCCTCTTGACGAACTGTACAAAATTTGTGAAATCGCCAGGGAACTCACTCTTGATGATCCATACATGGTCGGACGCATCATCGCGCGCCCGTTCATTGGGGAACCAGGCAATTTTAAGAGGACCGCGAACCGGCATGATTATGCATTGAAGCCATTCGGGCGGACAGTCATGAACGAGCTGAAGGATTCAGGCTTTGACGTCCTTGCTATCGGGAAAATTTCCGATATATATGATGGGGAGGGCGTAACAAAATCCCTTCGCACCGTTTCAAATATGGATGGAATGGATAAGCTTGTCGACACACTGGAAATGGACTTTACAGGCCTAAGCTTTTTGAACCTTGTCGATTTTGACGCGCTCTATGGGCACCGCCGTGACCCGGAAGGCTACGGAAAGGCTCTTGAGGAATATGATGCCCGCCTGCCAGAAGTGTTTGAAAAACTGAATGAAGACGATTTGCTGATCATCACCGCGGACCACGGCAACGATCCGGTCCACCCGGGAACAGACCATACTAGGGAATATGTGCCGCTCCTCGTTTATTCAAAAAAAATGGGCGGAGGGAAAGAACTCCCGGTCAGGAAGACATTTGCCGATATTGGTGCCACGGTTGCGGAAAATTTTGGCGTGGCAATGCCTGAACATGGGGAAAGCTTCCTTAGCGAGTTGAAATAATCTTTAGGCAAAAAAATCAGGGAAAGCTTTCGGCCAGAAAGCTTCCCCTGAAATGATTGAGCTTGGCTAAATAACTTACCAGTGGGTGATATCAATGAGAATGGTAGATTTAATTGAAAAAAAGCGAGACGGACAGGAATTGTCTGCGGAAGAAATCAACTATATTATTGAAGGCTATACAAATGGTTCTATACCGGACTATCAAATGAGTGCGCTTACAATGGCGATCTATTACAAAGGGATGACGGAAAAGGAACGAGCTGATTTGACGATGGCAATGGTTGAGTCCGGTGATCAAATCGACTTGTCGGAAATTGAAGGGATTAAAGTCGATAAGCATTCAACCGGTGGTGTTGGCGATACAACGACGCTTGTTCTTGGCCCCCTTGTTGCCGCGGTTGGCGTCCCTGTCGCAAAAATGTCCGGGCGCGGCCTTGGCCATACTGGTGGAACGGTTGATAAGCTTGAATCAGTCACTGGATTCCACGTCGAAATTGAGAATTCTGAATTTATCAACCTTGTAAACAAAAATAAATTAGCCGTCATCGGCCAAAGCGGGAATTTGACCCCGGCTGACAAAAAGTTATACGCGCTCCGGGATGTAACAGCTACTGTTGATAGTATCCCCCTTATCGCGAGCTCGGTTATGAGCAAAAAAATCGCGGCAGGCGCCGATGCCATTGTCCTTGATGTAAAAACAGGCGCCGGTGCTTTTATGAAAACGCTTGAAGACTCAAGGGAGCTTGCTAAGGCAATGGTCCGCATTGGAAACAATGTCGGCCGGAAAACGATGGCCGTTATTTCCGATATGAGCCAGCCGCTAGGCTATGCGATTGGAAATGCACTTGAAGTCAAGGAAGCAATTGATACATTAAAAGGCGAAGGCCCGGAGGATTTGACGGAATTGAGCCTGACGCTTGGAAGCCATATGGTTTACCTTGCGGAAAAAGCAGACTCCCTCTCCGAAGCCCGAGAATTGCTTGAAAAAGCAATTCAAGATGGGAGCGCGCTCGAGAAAATGAAAGTATTCTTAAGCGCCCAGGGAGGAGATGCTTCCGTAGTCGATGATCCTGCCCGCCTTCCACAGGCAAGCTATATCTTTGAACTAGAGGCAAGGGAAGAGGGTTTCGTTTCGGAAATTGTTGCCGATGAAGTGGGGACTGCCGCAATGCTGCTTGGGGCTGGCCGTGCGACAAAGGAATCCGAAATCGATTTGGCTGTAGGAATCGTGTTGAAGAAAAAGATCGGCGATAAGGTCAATAAAGGGGAATCACTGGCTGCCATCCACAGCAACTTCGAAAATATTGATGATGTGAAGAATAAGCTCTACAGCAGCATTAAGCTTTCAGGCGCTGCGGTAGAGAAGCCGACCTTGATTTACGGGGAAATAACCGAATAGAAATCGTTGTTTAGAGGCGCTTTGGGTAAAACCGAAGGCGCCTCTTTTTTGTTTTCAGGAAATTATTAAATGAAACCTTTTGGATAACTTGAAATAAGTAGGGGCTATTTGTATAAAAAAACCATTTATGGAAAAGATGGAGGCTATAAAGAATGGAGGGTTATGCAAATGAAACGATTGAGTTCACTGATACTTGCTGGACTGTTAGCCATAACAGTGGTTTCGCCGGAAGCATCCGCAAAGGAAGCAAATACCGCTGATCTTGCCCGGGAGGTAAAATCGGCCATTCTGATCGAAAGGGACACAGGGACTGTCCTGTATGAAAAAAACAGCCAGGAACCCCTGCCGCCGGCCAGCATGACAAAAGTAATGACCATGCTCCTGATTATGGAAGCGCTGGATGAGGGGAAACTTAGCATAAACGAAAAAGTTCGGGCAAGTGAGTATGCCGCTTCAATGGGTGGATCCCAGATTTTCCTCGAAGCGGGAGAAGAAATGACAACCCGGGAATTGCTTAAAGGAATTGCGATCGGGTCGGGCAATGATGCGTCTGTCGCCATGGCCGAAAGGATTGCGGGTTCCGAGGAAGCATTTGTCGATAGAATGAACAAAAAAGGCAAGGAGCTTGGCCTTAAGAATACCGTTTTTAAAAATACGACCGGACTTCCTGAAGAGGGCCACGTCAGTACAGCCGCCGATATGGCAATCATGGCAAAGGAACTATTAAAATACGAGGATATTACGAAGTACACAGGCATGTATGAATCCTATCTTCGGGAAAATACAGACAAAAAATTCTGGCTTGTCAACACCAATAAGCTTGTCCGTTTTTATCCAGGAGTGGATGGGCTGAAAACTGGTTTTACGGCTGAAGCGAAATACTGCCTAACAGCTACCGCTCAAAAGAATGGAATGAGGGTCATAGCCGTCGTTTTCGGAGCTCCGACTTCAAAGGCAAGGAACGCCCAAGTTTCAAAAATGCTTGATTATGCTTTCGGCCATTATGAAACCCATCCGCTTTACCAAAGGAATGTCGCAGTTGGAGAAGCGGCCGTGAGCAAGGGCAACTTCAAAAGAATCGAAGCTGTCACAAGCGAGCCTATTTCAATCCTGACAAAAAAAGGGGAAAAAATCGATGATATAAAAAGGGTCATCAAAATTAGCAAAAACTTGAAAGCCCCTATCGAAAAAGGAGATAAAGTCGGGACAATCAGGCTGATGAAAGATGGCCGTCTGCTTCAGGAACAGGACTTGGTCGCAAGCAGGAATGTCGGTGAAGCGGGCTGGTGGACGTTGTACAAGAGGTCAATGGGCCTTTTCACGAAAGCAGGGAAATGAAACTCTGTCGAATCTCGAAACTTTTCAACTACCTTTAGCGAATTGCCACTAGTTTTGTCTTTGTAGAAGGATTTGCCATTGCGGATATCGAATTGAACTCACTGTAAGGCGCCCGTCTAGCTATGGCGGGCTTAATTGGGCCGGATACGCGGACAATTGCCGGAGAAACAAATTAGGAGGCCGAATACAGTGAGTCTTAACATCGAAATGGAAGTAATGAGCGAAGTATTATGCATCCGGTTACGCGGTGAACTTGACCACCATACCGCTGACGGGCTGCGATCCCGGGCAACGGAAGCGATTGAATCACAAGGGATCCGCCATATTGTCATGAACCTTGAAGGGCTGACATTCATGGATAGTTCCGGCCTTGGCGTAATCCTGGGACGATATAAACAGCTGAAGCAGCTCCACGGGGAACTGGTCGTATGCTCTGTCTCCCCCGCGGTTGAAAGATTGCTGGACATGTCGGGCTTATTTAAAATTATCAGGATGGAACCAACGGAAGCATATGCGCTCCAGCGATTGGGGGTTGCGTGATGCGAAACGAAATGAGCCTTCAATTCAGCGCGCTTAGCCAAAATGAGTCTTTTGCCAGGGTGACGGTAGCAGCGTTTATCGCCCAGCTCGATCCGACAATGGATCAATTGACTGAAATTAAAACGGTCGTTTCCGAAGCAGTCACGAATGCGATCATTCATGGATATGACAACGATCCGAATGGAATCGTCTATATCGATGTGGCGATTGAAGCTGAAGCGGTTGAAATCACCATTAAGGATAAAGGAAATGGGATAGCGGATATCGAAGAGGCGCGCCAGCCGCTGTTTACAACAAAGCCGGAGCTGGAACGCTCAGGCATGGGGTTCACGATAATGGAAAACTTCATGGATGAGGTTGAGATCCAGTCCGAGCGTGGAAAAGGCACGGAAATCAGGTTACGGAAGAATTTATCCCGAAGCAAGATGCTTTGCAATTAAGGAGACCGCCTATGGACGTAGAGGTCAAAAAAGATAGCAACCAGCCGTTTCTCAAAGATCATGAGGTAAAGGAGTTAATTAAAAGAAGCCACGAAGGCGATGAAAAAGCACGCGATATTATCGTCGAAAAAAACATGAGGCTTGTCTGGTCGGTTGTCCAGCGTTTTTTAAACCGGGGATATGACCCTGACGACCTTTTCCAGATTGGCTGCATTGGCCTGTTAAAATCGGTTGATAAATTCGATTTGTCGTATGACGTTAAATTCTCGATTTATGCGGTACCGATGATTATTGGCGAAATCCAAAGGTTCATCAGGGATGATGGTACAGTAAAAGTAAGCCGTTCGCTGAAAGAGACCGGAAATAAAATCCGCAGGGCCAAGGATGAATTATCCAAATCCCTTGGCCGGGTTCCAACTGTCAATGAATTATCAGTCCATCTTGGGCTTTTGCCGGAGGAAATCATCCTTGCCCAAGAAGCTTCCCGAGCTCCGGCATCGATTCATGAAACGGTTTATGAAAACGATGGCGATCCAATTACGCTCCTGGATCAGATCGATGACGGGAATGACGGGAAATGGTTTGATAAGATAGCCTTGAAGGAGGCGATTCGGGAACTTGATGAAAGGGAAAAACTGATTGTTTATTTGCGTTATTACAAGGACCAGACACAATCAGAGGTAGCCCAGCGCCTTGGAATTTCCCAGGTTCAAGTGTCCCGCCTTGAAAAGAAAATATTGCAACAGATGAAAAGCCATATGGATATTTAAATCCATATGGCTTTTCTGTTCCCTAAAGAATATTCACCTTCATTATGAGGCAATTATTGCCTATCATTAAGGCAGCCTGTTTCAACCATACTAGCAATACAAGGAAAACTATGTCTGGAAGTGAGTGTTTTGGAAAAAACAGTCTATATCCGCATGAGAAACAGAATAATTGCCAGCCAGGACCAGGAAATCATGATTGGCGATATCGCACAGGTGCTCGCCCCCGAAGGCATGGAGCGGGCGATTAAAGAATTGTCTATCCACCAAATCACGAAGAGAGACAGCAATTATGTCGTCATTGATGCCATGAAAATAATAAGGAAAATAACGGGTTTGTTTCCCGGCTCCGACATCCAGGCTATCGGGCCCGCGCAGACGTTGATCGAAGTAAATATTGAAAAAAGGCGTGTGCTCTCTTTACCTTTTTTCATCCTGATATGGCTCTTGCTGTTTTTCGGTTCGGCGATGGCGATAATGAACTTTCATGATGATGTAAGCATGAAGGACGTGCAGTCGAAGTTATACACCATTATTACCGGAGAAGTTTCTGAAACGCCACTGTTATTTCAAATCCCTTATTCCTTTGGGCTTGGGATGGGGATGGTCCTGTTTTTCAACCATATCTTCAAAAAACGGATAAATGAGGAACCCAGTCCACTGGAAGTTGAAATGTTCAATTACCAGCAGTCAATGGATAACTACGTTATGATTCACGAAAATCGGGAGAGTATGAAGCGCCTTGACGACAATTGAAGTCATTTTAACGGTATTTATTGCCGTGAGCGGCGGGCTAGCAGTGGGTTCCGGCTTTGTGGCTTTTTTGACTGTACTTGGCATTATCCCGCGTCTGGCGCAAATATCCAAGACTGCAAATAAGGCTGTCTGGTATGAGGCGGCTGTTATTACCGGTACTATGGCGGGAATTTATGGAGGCCTCAGGGACCCGGTGCTGGGAATATCCCCATTATTTCTTATTCCCATGGGCCTTGCCGGAGGACTTTTTATCGGCATGATAGCCGGGGCACTTGCGGAAGTTCTAAATGTCATTCCCATCCTTGCAAAAAGGCTGAATATTGATGGGAAAATCATTACATTGCTAATGGCTGTTGTTTTTGGAAAAATCTTTGGTTCGCTCTTTCAATGGCTCTATTTCATAAAACGCTAACCTGCAAGGAAGGAGGGCCGTTGCCGAATGCCCAGGAAGGTAATTTTGGTTACCGATGGCGATGAGTATGCGAGGAAGGCTGTCGAACATGTAGCGGCTGAAATTGGCGGCCGCTGTATATCCCTATCATCGGGAAACCCTTCTTTGCTTGGTGGGCCGGATATTGTCGGGCTCATCAAAAAGGCCGAAAAAGACCCGGTTCTTGTCATGTTTGATGATAGCGGGCTAATAGGGGAGGGACCTGGCGAGGCAGCTTTGAAATATGTTGCTTCCCACCCTGATATTGAAGTGCTGGGCATTGTTGCAGTTGCTTCAAATACACACCAGGCAGAATGGACAAGGGTCGACGTCTGCATAGATCGGTATGGGGAATTAACGCCAAACGGCGTCGATAAGTTCGGCGTTCAGGAATTGGAAACCGGAAGAATCTATGGGGACACTGTTTATTGCCTTGACAGCCTGAATGTACCCATCATTGTAGGAATCGGGGATATAGGAAAAATGGCGCGCAGGGACCACTACGCTTTGGGCGCCCCAATTACGAAAAAAGCAGTTGAAATTATTCTCGAAAGGAGCGGTTACTATGATCAGCAAGAATGAGGAGAAAAAGCTGCTTCCTAAATCCCTTACGGAAATCGAAACTTATATGAAGGAGCATGCCGGCCTGGGTAAAAGCTTTGACTTAGGCGTCCGGAAACTAAAGGTGCTCAGGAAGGACGTCAATTTTTACTACGTAAACGGCCTTTGTGATACTGCATTTATTATAGAAATTCTAGAAACCCTAAACGAACTTAATGAAAGCAAAAAAATGGTGTCGGGGATTGTGCAGCACCTTGAGCAAAATCTCGTCCATCAATCGGTTACGAGGGTCTATTCAATCGAGGATTTTGTAACAGCAGTTCTTTCTGGACTGATTGTATTCGTAATGGAAGGTGAAGGAGTTGGCCTGTCCGTCGATACGAGGAGCTACCCGGGCAGGCAGCCGCAGGAGCCAGACACTGAAAAAGTTGTCAGAGGTTCAAGGGATGGTTTTGTCGAAAATATCCTTCTGAATACCGCACTGACGAGAAGAAGAATCCGTGATGAGAGGCTCCGGTTTGAACTAATCCACGTTGGATTAAGATCCAAAACGGATATTGCGATTGGTTATATTGAAAATGTCGCCGATCCTGGCCTTGTTGAGAAAGTGAGGAAAGAGCTAAAGGCAATAGAAGTGGACGGCCTTCCAATGGCGGATAAGACCATTGAGGAATTCATCGTGAAACAGGGATTTAATCCGTATCCATTGGTAAGGTACACAGAAAGGGCGGATGTTGCATCCGTCCATTTGCTTGAGGGGCATGTACTTATTTATGTCGACACTTCTCCAAGTGTAATCATTGCCCCTGCAACCTATTTCCACCACGTACAGCACGCAGAAGAATACAGACAATCTCCTGCGGTGGGTACCTTTGTTCGCTGGACAAGGTTTTTGGGGATCCTAGCTTCCATACTGCTCCTACCGCTCTGGTATTTATTTGTCGTCGAACCGAGCCTCCTTCCTGAAAAATTAGCTTATATCGGACCAAACGACAAAAGCAGCATCCCAATCCTTATCCAGCTGCTTCTTGCAGATCTAGGAATTGAATTCCTTCGAATAGCTGCCATCCATACCCCTACCCCGTTATCTACGGCAATGGGTTTGATCGCGGCTGTTCTCATCGGGCAGATTGCGGTTGATGTCGGCCTTTTTGTACCGGAGGTAATCCTATATGTGGCAGTCTCAGGGATAGGCACATTCGCCACGCCGAGCTATGAGTTGAGTGTCGCAAATAAAATCGCCAGGTTCGCTATGCTGATCATCGTCGCGCTTTTCCATACCGCCGGATTTATCATCGGAATAACGGTTTACCTGTTGCTTTTAATCCGGATCAAATCATTCGGCATTCCTTATTTATGGCCGTTTATCCCGTTTGATCCGAAAGCCTCCATCCAAATATTGATTCGAAGGGCTGTTCCCGGATCCATCCTCCGCCCGAAAATCATGCATGCTGGGAATCGTTCCCGCCAATCCTCCAGGTAACGGAAATGCATTGCGGTTTAGGGTCAGATATGCTAAAGTAATTAATTAAAAAAGGACGGGCATATTCGTTTGTGGACAGTCCTAGCTAGTGGGCTGTCCTTTTCTTTACCTGAATGCCCGCTGCAAACACGATTTGACGCCATTTTAGCAGGGAGAGGGAAATACATGCATTTTCATGGGACAATAGGAGTAAACCAGGCGGGGAATCTGGAAATCGGCGGAGTCGACGCCATAGAATTGGCGAACCAGTATGGAACCCCGCTTTATGTATATGATGTCGCATTGATTCGGGAACGGGCCAGAGGGTTTAAACGGGAGTTTGAAAAGCAGGGTGTCAAGGCCCAAGTTGCCTATGCAAGTAAGGCATTCTCGACAATTGCTATGGTCCAGCTTGCGGCCGAAGAAGGCCTCTCACTTGATGTTGTATCGGGTGGAGAACTGTATACTGCCCAGGCAGCTGGATTTCCGGTTGAAAAGATTCATTTTCACGGCAACAACAAAAGCAGGGAAGAGTTGGAAATGGCAATCGGCCTCGGAATTGGCTGCATCGTTGTCGATAATTTCTATGAACTTTCCATGCTGCAGGATATATGCGCACAAAGGAATGCAAAAGTTAAAATCCTGCTGCGCGTTACCCCGGGGATTGAAGCGCACACACATGACTACATCCTTACGGGCCTGGAGGATTCGAAGTTTGGTTTCGACTTGAACAACGGACAGGCGGAACTTGCTTTAAAAGCTGCCTTGGAGGACTCTTGTTTTGACTTGCTTGGCGTCCATTGCCATATTGGGTCGCAAATCTTTGAAACAACAGGTTTTATTTTGGCAGCGAGAAAAATTGTTGAAAAACTTGCCGCTTGGAGAGACGCTTATTCATTTAAAACAAGGGTCCTCAATCTTGGGGGCGGTTTTGGCATCAGGTATACGGATGAGGACAGTCCACTCCCGCCATCAGCTTATGTGAGCCAAATCATCTCGGAAGTAAAACGCCTGGCAGCATCCAATTTAATGGAAATGCCTGAAATTTGGATTGAACCGGGCCGTTCTCTTGTAGGGGATGCGGGCATCACTCTTTACAGGACGGGGTCAAGTAAGGAAGTCCCCGGGGTCAGGAAATATCTCGCTGTCGACGGCGGGATGAACGATAACATTAGGCCGGCCCTCTATCAAGCGAAGTATGAGGCTGTCCTGGCCTCGAGGCCGCTGGCGGAGCCGAAAGAAACCGTATCGATCGCGGGTAAATGCTGCGAGTCAGGCGATATGCTTATTTGGGATTTGCCTCTCCCGGAATCCGGGCAGGAGGAAATTCTCGCTGTATTCTGCACAGGCGCCTACGGCTACTCAATGGCAAATAACTATAACAGAATACCGCGGCCTGCGGTTGTGTTTGTTGAAAATGGGGAAGCCTCACTTGTTGTCAAAAGGGAAACCTACGAGGACCTCCTTCAGTATGACCTGCCGTTTGTATCTTCAATAAATAAAGAAACTGCCCGTAAATAGGGCAGTTTTTTTCAATGCTCGGCCAACCAAAGCGCTTTGAAGCCTTTCAAATTAAGAGAAAATCAACGGCTATGATTCATTTAAACACATCTTTGATTCTACCTATATAGTTTTCTTTAATTATTCAAAAAAGGAGCGGATAGCATCCGCGATGCTCTTAAAAAACTTCTTCAGGCTTGACAAAATCCCTTTCCCTTCCTCAGAGTCAAGGAATTTTGAAAATTGGTCCTTCGCTTTGTTAAGCTGGTCCCCGACCTGGCCCCAGTCGATATTCAGATCTTGCAGCTTTTTAAAAAGGGCGGTCAATGACTGAAGTTCTTCATTGGTTAAATCCACTTTAAGTTCCTGGGCCTGTTGTTCAATCAACGCCTTAAGTTCCGCTTCGTTTTTGGGTTTATCTTTTGCAATTTCTTCCTTAACTTTTGCGATCAGCGCTGACGCATTTTCCTTGCCGATTGAATCACCGAGCTTAGCGGTTTCAACCATTTCTTGATTAGCCGCCTGTTTTATATCCTCCGGGATTGTTTCATCCGCGGAAATCTCATAGGCCTTTATAATACCTGTAAGGGCCGCTGTTCCGGAAACAGCAACCGGGGCGGTGATATAAATGCTGGCATCCTTTACCCCAGCTGTCATGAGGGCATTCAGGTACATTTCATCCGTTACCCACGTAATGTTTTTTGTTTTAACCGTAAGACCTGTATCCTTCTTATTCATCGTGATGGCCGAAGAGGAAATCGCCCTTGTGCCAATCATTGCCTTTGGCACGTATTTCCCTAAATATTGATGTTCTTCCTTATTTGAAACCGTAACTATCTGTACGTCCCCGGGAGCGCCCATTTCTTTTAACAGCGCATCCTTTTGCACGTCAGACAAGTTTTCTCCCAACGTCACAACCATATCTCCTTCCGCCAAATCCGCGGAAACAGACAAAGGCATTGCAAAAATGCAAACAGACGCCAGGAAACAAACAAACTTTTTCATACAGTCCTCCAAAAGATATTTATTATTTTTACTCATAACACAGGGTAATAATGGTAATTAACCAAGCCGGCAGCTTCCGGCAGGCAAGGGGTATGGATAAAATTCATATAATAGTGTAGAATGGTTGGCATTGGCATCCATTTTAATGGAGGTGGGACCAATGCCGAATAAAAACAACCTGGTGCTCCTGCTCGAGCTTTTAGCCTTCGCCATGGTCTGGGGGATCATTTACTGGGTCTTTATTGCATGACCCTTCGTAGTGAAAAAAATAATGCCTGGCCGCCAGCTTTCCTTGTCCGAGGTTGCCCCGGTCCGCGAAATTTTGTATGATTAACGATAGCGTAACTTCGGGGGACAATGAACATATACTAATCAAAAACCATCCAATCCAAATAAAATGGTTACAGGGAAGGGCCTATAACTATAATGAGGGATCAAAATGTTAATACGCTATAAAAAACAGTTTGAAAAGATAGCAATGGGTTTAATATCTTTTATGCCTGGCGAAAAAGATATTAAGAAATTGCAGCAATCAATGAAACAATACGAAACAGCTGAAGGCTGGCAGCTTTTCCTCTGGAAGGAGGAAGACATCACCGGTTTAATCGGTATTCTCCATACAAGTGATGAAACAGCCGAAATCCAGCATATTTCCGTTAACCCGTCCCATCGCTCCCAGGGCATTGGGCGTGCGATGATTGACGGGATCCGGGAAATGTTTCCGGAAAAAACAATTGAAGCGAATGAGGTAACGGCTCCATTTTTGGAGAAGTGTTCACAAAATGAAGGCGCGGGAAGTGAAGGTTAATCACTTCCTGCGTTTTGTTTTCTCAGCTCCAGCGCCTTTTGCCTTTCCAGGATGACAATGGATCGGTCACGGACCTTGTGGCGGTCAATAATGCTCTTCGGAGGCAAAACGCCTTCCTTGCACCATTCAGCCCCCTTTAAGCGGCAAGCCTCGATGCACAGCTCCTCAAGCATTGCGTCACTAATCGGAATAATGAACCCTTTGTATTCTTTTCCATCCTTTACCCTCAAAATCAGCTCATCTAATCGCCAAATTAATTTTTTTCCATCGATGCCCAGTGAGGCAAGTGCTACTTCCCTGCCGCTTAAAATGGCTCTAGCTTTTTGAAGCGTCCTCACCGCACCCGCCGTATTTCTTCTTCGATAATGGTAACAGCCTACCGCGAGCTGGATAAAGCCGACCCAAACGGAATCCTTGTTCCCTTTATCTTCCTCTTTCCAATAATCCTCTAATATTTCATGGCATTCAAAGTAGTCACGGTCGCCATGGAAATGCGACAAATAGTTGATAAATGCTTCCGGATACATGCCATTCCTCCCACAGTTTGGTTGGTCTATCCACAGTTTATCACAAAGGGACAGCAAAGAGCCCGCAAGGCAATTGCGGGCTCTTTAGCGAAAGCTTTGGCCATTGTTTAATACCAGGCGGCACCAACAATGACTAGCAGGATGAAAAGGACAACAATTAAAGCAAAACCTGCTCCAAAACCACAGCGTACTCCATCTCCCATACTATAACCTCCTATTGGTTTCGTATCTTTTCCATACATGCTATGTAGGAGCCGATAATTGTGTATGGGCGCATTACCCGTTTATTGATTATCCTGATTCGCCAAAATCTGCCTCTTCGTGCTTGTTCGTTAAATTCTTGTTGGAATAACACAATTCAATCCACTATACTAGTAATAGTTTAAACTAAATATATAGCAGAACTTTGGTGAAAATTAATGCAATATAATGTGAAGCTCGATACATTCGAGGGGCCGCTTGATTTGCTGCTCCATTTAATCAATACGCTTGAGATTGATATATACCACATCCCGGTCGCCCAAATTACAGAGCAATATCTGCTCTACATCCACACAATGAAAGAACTGAAGCTGGATCTCGCAAGTGAATACCTTGTCATGGCCGCGACGCTTTTGGCAATTAAAAGCAAGATGCTGCTTCCGAAACAGGAAGAGGAGCTGTTTGATGAGGGGCTTGAGAACGAATTTGAGGAGGATCCGCGAAACGAACTCGTCGAAAGGCTGATTGAGTATAAAAAGTTCAAGGAAGCAGCACTGGACTTAAAGGGGTACGAGGAAGAACGGAGCCTGATTTACACGAAAGCGCCGAGCGATCTTTCCGAGTTCCAAAAGGAAGCAATCACTCAGCGTGCGCTTGCTCCCTCCGTTTCTCTTTATGACATGCTCGCTGCCTTTCAGAAGCTAATGCGTAGAAAACGCCTGCAAAAACCGCTGGCAACAAAAATCGCCCGGCAGGAAATTTCGATTGAACAGAGGATGGATGAAATCCTTGTCTTGTTAAGTGGCAAGGCAGAAGCAATCGATTTTTATGATTTGTTCCCTTCTCCGCAAAAGGAGTATATTGTGGTGACATTCCTTGCGGTGCTAGAACTTATGAAAAGGAACGAAATCATCGCCGAACAGGCTGAAAACTTCGGTGGAATTCAAATCATTCCGGCACGGAAAGGAGCAGCGGCAGTTGGATATTATTAATTACCATAGCATTCTAGAGAGCCTATTATTCGCCGCGGGGGATGAAGGGCTTTCCATCAGGCAGATTGCCGAAGTCCTTGAGGTGGACGAGGGGAGAGCCGCACAAATAGTCGATGAACTGAAGGAGAACCTCGAAAACGATTCCGGCCGCGGTTTAATCGTCATTCTTTTGGCTGGCACGGTACAGCTTGGTACAAAAAAAGAAAATGCGCCTTACCTGAAAAAGCTTGTGGAAGCACCCGGATCGGCAAGCCTTTCCCAGGCAGCGTTGGAGACGCTTGCCATCATCGCCTATAAACAGCCGATCACCAGGGCGGAAATAGAAGAAATACGTGGGGTGAAAACAGAAAGGCCGCTCCACACGCTGATGTCGAAAGCTCTTATCAAGGAAGCAGGCCGGGCTGAAGGTTCCGGGCGCCCCTACCTCTATGGAACAACGAAGGAGTTTCTGGATTACTTTGGCTTGAAAAACCTCGATGAATTGCCGCCGCTTCCTGACAAAAACGAGGATGAATTCATCCAGGAAGAAGCCGACCTGTTTTTTGGAAGGTTCCAGGACCAAGAGTAAAGCAAGGAAGAGTACGAATGTTTCATTTGCTTTATGAAAAGGTGCCGAGATCGAAACCCTTAGTCCCATTATTATGCTAAAATGGAAATATGATTGAAAATAAGGAGAGGGAAGCCGCATGATTATTAAAAAAAGCGTTGGATACGAACTTGAAAAGGAACAATCAAATACATCCGAGGATTTTTTTAACAGAAGCGAACTTACATATATCGATGAAGGCAAAGAAAAAACGCTTCATGTGCTGTACCTTCGCTATTTTGATGAACTATTTGCCGAGTTCGTCCCTTTTGAACACGACCCCCTATTCAAGGCGGGCGGCAAGGATATTTTCTTTAAGGATTTGGTCGCACTTGTCTGCATGATCAAAAATCCTGGCCTACGCAATCGCAAAAGGTTATACCTTCATACCCAGAAGGAGTTTGCTTCCTATTTCAAGGGCATCGACTACTCAAAGTTACCGGGAGTTTTTGAATCAATCGAATCGAAGGGCAATTTTGACCTGAATTCCCCGCTTGAATTCGTTCTCCAGCATAATTAAAGGGTGGCGGCCATTTTTTGGGAAACTTTTAAAAAATGAAACTTTCAAGACAGAAAACAGGGGCAACCCTGTTTTTTCTATTGTCGCGGGAGACATGCTAGCTGTTCCTTCGGGCGTTAAAAAAAGATTTAGTGCCCCGATTGGTTGTCACCAGCTGTTTTACTAAAACTGCCATCCTCCTTGTGTTGTTGGTCATATTGGCCATGGTCCGGCATAAACTTGTACAAATACAAGTAGGAGTGCGAAATCGCAATGAAAATAGTGAAACGAACAGCCATCATCATTCTTCTTCTTACCCTAATATTTGGCATGCATCCGCTCCGTCCCAAAGCGGCATTTTCGGTTAGCGGACAAGCTGCTGTATTAATGGAGCAAAAAACCGGCCGTGTTTTATTCGAAAAGCAGCCACATACCCCGATGAGGATTGCAAGCATAACAAAAATCATGACTGCGATCCTGGCGATAGAATCAGGGAAAATGGACCGTTATGTGAAGGTTAGTGAGCATGCGGTAAGGACAGAGGGATCGTCGATTTATTTGAAGGCAGGGGAAAGGATCACTCTCGAAGATCTTGTGTATGGCCTCATGCTCCGGTCCGGCAATGACGCAGCCGCGGCAATTGCCGAGTTTGTCGGTGGAAGCGAGGAGGGATTTGCTTTTTTAATGAATCATAAAGCGGCGGAAATTGGTATGTACAATACTGTCTTTTCCAACCCTCATGGGCTTGACAACAGAGAAAACCATTATTCAACTGCATACGATATGGCACTTCTGACCCGGTATGCCATGAACAATGAGGTGTACAGGAAGATTTCCGGGACTAAAATCCACCGGGCGGCAAATCCTGAGGAGGTATGGGACAGGGAGTGGAGGAATAAAAACCGCCTCCTTTCGATGTACACATACTGTACCGGCGGGAAGACAGGGTATACGAAACGTGCCAAAAGGACACTTGTTACAACAGCGAAAAAAGGGAACATGGAGCTTATCGCAGTAACATTGAACGCACCAGACGACTGGAATGACCATATTGGCATGTTCGAATCCGGGTTCGCGACGTTTGATATGGCTGAGGTGCTGCCGGAAGGAAACATCCGGATGGAAAAAGAGCCGTACAAAAATGGCTCCGTTTATATTACAAATCCTGTTTTATACCCCGCCACGGGCAGGGAAATCGGCAAATTCTCAATTGAATATAAGCTGAAACAACCGAAAAGGGGCAAGTTCCCTGGTGAAGTCGTCAATGGGTGGGCCGCGGCAGGCAAAGCCACTATCTACCTGGAGGGAAGGGCGGTCAAATCTGTCCCAATCTTTTTTAAGCCCAATGAGAAAAAAAAGACCGGATATTTATTCAGCTTCAAGCGATTGATGGTAAAGGTGATAGGTTTAAAAAGCAATGGTTAATTACATTTGGGTCATCCTCACCCTTATTGGAATTGTGTTTGCCATGTTCAATGGAACGATGCATGAGGTGAACCAGGCAATATTCAAAGGGGCCAAAGATGCCGTAACCCTTTGCATCGGCCTCGTGAGTATCCTGGTCTTTTGGCTTGGAATGATGAAAATCGCTGAGGAAGCCGGTATTTTGAAGGGGCTCGCCAAACTATTCAAACCGATTATCAGGCCACTGTTCCCGGAAGTTCCGGCCAACCATCCAGCCATGGGTTATATCCTCTCCAATATCATTGCCAACATGTTTGGGCTTGGAAACGCAGCTACTCCACTTGGTTTAAAGGCGATGGAACAATTGCAAACCCTGAACAATAGAAAAGATTCTGCTAGCCGCTCGATGGTTACGTTCCTGGCGATTAATACCGCAAGCGTGACCATTTTGCCAACGACCGTAATCGCCATCCGTTTGAACTACAACTCGGCTTCCCCGGCGGAAATCGTCGTTCCTACTTTAATTACGACAATACTATCGGCGATTGCCGCTATCCTGATAGACCGGTATTTTTATTGGCGAAGAAGCCGTAAAGGGGGATAAGATGGGAGCAATTGCAAATATTTCACTCTGGTTTATCCCTTTGACTATTGCAGCCATCCTGATAATTGGAACATTAAAGCAAGTGCCAACTTATGAGAGCTTTGTGGATGGGGGAAAGGAGGGGATAAAAATCGCTGTCTCCATTATTCCTTTTCTTGTCGGAATGTTGGTTGCTGTTTCCATCTTCAGGGCTTCAGGGGCTCTCGACGCCCTGACAGGCTGGATTAGGCCATGGCTCTCGGATATGGGCCTGCCTCCTGAAATTGTCCCGCTCGCCCTTATTCGCCCCATTTCCGGCACAGCGGCGCTCGGCATGACGAGCGACCTCATTGCCACGTACGGCCCCGATTCTTTCCCGGGCCGCCTAGCCTCGATCCTTCAGGGAAGCACGGATACCACCTTTTATGTCCTTACGGTTTATTTTGGTTCGGTTGGAATCAGGAAAATGGGCGATGCACTGAAGGTCGGGCTACTTGCCGATGTGGTTGGAATTGTTGTTGCCATCTTTGTTGCCCTGCTCGTTTTTTAAAACTGTTTTGCCATAAAGCATTTGAAACCTGCCCGCCGCTAATGGCGGGTTTTTGAATTTGGTTTACTTTCCATTATTACATGGTTGGCTTTATTGCATTGAAAAAAGTTCTCATACTTTGAAATCGGGTTAAATTGTGTCATAATTCATTAGAAAACAATTTCACTATAATTAAATAGGAATTTATTGAGGTGGCATAGATGGAACGGTTGCAAAAAGTGATCGCACGGGCAGGAATTGCTTCAAGAAGGAAAGCGGAAGACTTGATCAGGCAAGGAAAAGTAAAGGTTAATGGCAAGGTCATTACGGAGCTAGGGGTAAAAGTATCTCCTTCTGACCGGGTGGAAGTGGAAGAAGTCCAGATTGAACGGGAGGAACCTGTTTATTTTCTGTTTTATAAACCGCGTGGAGTCATTTCGACGGTCAAGGATGAAAAGGGAAGGAAGGCAGTGACAGATTTCTTTCCTGATATTAAGGAAAGGATTTTTCCGGTCGGGCGGCTCGACTATGATACTTCGGGTCTCCTGCTTTTGACGAATGACGGAGATTTTGCGAATCTGCTCATGCACCCCAGGAGTGAAATTGATAAAGTGTACGTGGCAAAGATAGAAGGAATCCCTCAAAGGGAAGCCCTCAGGAAATTGGAAAGAGGGATTAAACTTGAGGATGGGAAAACCGCCCCAGCCAAAGTAAAAATGCTTTCTAGCGATAAAAAGAAACAAACCGCCATCATTGAGATTGCCATTCATGAGGGCAGGAACAGGCAGGTTAGGCGGATGTTTGAAGCAATTGGACATCCCGTTGCCAAGCTGAAGCGTGAACGCTATGGATTCCTGACGCTTGGAGGGTTGAAAGCCGGTGAAATGCGGGAATTGACGCCTCATGAGGTAAAGCAGCTCCGTGCACTTGCTATGGATGTGGGCAAAAAGAATTCATAATTCTGTCACAATTAGTAGAACGTTTTCACAGTGGCTATCTTGAAAAGTGTTATAATTTATCAGAACATCGATATTTTGGGGGAGAGAAAATGAAAAAACGGCGGTTGGCAATGAGGACAGCCATTCTGGTACTTTTAGTCGCGGCCGTAGCCTATACACTCTATGCGAATTTTACTAAAGAAGAGCGCACGAGAGCCAAAACTGGCGAAATGGCCCCGGATTTTGTCCTAACCGATTTAGAAGGCAATCAACACAGACTATCGGACTATAAAGGCAAAGGTGTGTTCCTGAATTTTTGGGGAACTTGGTGCAAGCCGTGTGAAAAAGAAATGCCATATATCAACAATCAATACAAGCAGTTTAAAGACCGAGGGGTAGAGGTGCTTGCTGTCAATATTGGCGAATCAAATCTAGCTGTTAGCAGTTTTTCTGAAAAATATGGGCTTACGTTCCCGATTCCCTTAGATAAGGACAGCCAGGTTATGAACGCTTACGGAGTCGGTCCGCTTCCGGCGACGTTCCTTGTCGATAAGGAAGGGAAGATTGTCAAATATCATACCGGCCAGCTGACAGAACATATGGTCAAGCAATATATGGAGAGCATCGAACCTTAAAGAAATTAGGGAGTTTTTAAAATGAAGGATGTCAAGTGTGAGTGCGGCCATGTGAATCCTCATGGTACAGTACTGTGCGAGGCTTGCGGAAAGGCTCTTAGTGAAGCGGCCGCTGCCGGGAAGCTTCATGACATGCGTTATGAAGGAAGCTCCCGGCGCTCGCAAACTTACAATAAAACAATCATTGATAAGGTTTGGAACTTTTTTTCTTCCGTTAAAGTAGGGGTATGGCTCATTGTCATCACCCTGGTCGCATCGGCAATCGGGACAATCCTGCCGCAAGAAATGTACATACCTCCTGTTATGCCGGCGGCGGAATATTATGCGGACCAATATGGCTGGGCAGGGAAGATTTATTATGCACTTGGCTTCCATAATATGTACAGTTCATGGTGGTACCTCATCCTGATTGCGATGATCGGCATCTCGCTAGTCATATGCAGCCTTGACAGGGTCGTTCCGCTGTACAGGGCATTGAAGGCGCAAAGGGTCATCCGTAATGACGGTTTTTTAAAAAAGCAACGTATATTCGGGATCACTGAAAATGCCGCGGATGAGACAGTTATTGAAACAGTGAAAAAAAACCTCGAATCGAAAAATTACAAGGTCAGGGAAGAGCAAGGAAACCTGCTTGCCGAAAAAGGCCGCTTTTCGAGATGGGGCCCGTATGTGAATCATGTTGGCCTGATTATTTTCCTGATTGGCGGCATGCTCCGTTTTGTCCCGGGAATGTACATCGATAAAGTCCTTTGGATTCGTGAAGGGGAGACAAAGGCAATTCCGGGTACTGAAAACGAATATTACCTACAAAATAATAAATTCATTCTTGAAGTATACGACAAGGAAAAGGATGACGAAGTTTTTAGGGAAGCACTCGAACGGGCGGGTACTGTCGCAAAGACGTACCAATCCAATGTGGTGCTGTATAAAAAATCATCCGAATCCCTGCCCGGTGAAAAGCCAAAGCTTATAAGAGTGAAAGACTATGAGATTCGGGTCAATGAGCCTTTGAAATTCGAGGGGTTTGCCCTATACCAGGTCGACTATAAGCTGGATGAATTGAATACGATGACTTTCTCCCTAACAGAAAAGGAAACAGGAAAAGATTTTGGTGATATAAAAATAGATTTGTATGAACCGAAAAACACCTTTGAGCTTGGGGAAGGATATAAAGTACGCCTTCTAGGCTATTACCCGGATTTCGAATTTGGGGAGGATGGGGAACCGGACACGAAATCAAGGATTCCGAATAATCCGGCGTTTGTCTTTAAAATGATTACACCGGATAAACCGGAGGGCGAGGTTAGTTTTGCGGCAATCAGGCAAACGATCGAGCCGGAAGGAAACAATAAGTATAAGATGCAATTCAAGGCAGTTGAAACGAAGAATGTGACTGCCCTGACAGTAAGGAAAGACAGGACTCTTTGGCTGATAGCGCTTGGGGGCCTTATTTTCATGATTGGCGTAGTCCAGGGATCCTACTGGAACCACAGGAGGATTTGGATTCAGAAAAGGAATGGCGATATTTGGGTGTCCGCCCATACAAATAAAAACTGGTATGGCCTAAAGCGTGAAATAGATATAGTCCTTGCAGACACAACAATAAAGATTCCTGAAGATCAGCTTCAGGAGGGCAAACCGGAAGGAGAGGCGGAACTTGGCGGAAATAAGCAGTAATTTGCTATTCGTAGCTTTTATTTTATACCTGATAGCCACGGTGCTGTTCGGCGGCTCGATAAAGACGGCAAAAAACAGCAAATGGGGCCTCCTTGCAATCACAACGGCGATTGCGGGGTTCCTCGCCCAGCTGGGCTATTTCATAACAAGATGGATTGCCGCGGGGCATCCGCCCCTCAGCAATCTGTTTGAATTTACGACGTTTTTTGGCATGGCTCTTGTCGGCGCTTTCATTTTAATTTATTTTATTTATAAGTCCAATTTACTTGGTCTTTTCACAATGTTTGTTGCGCTTATGGTCATTGCATACGCGAGCATGTTCCCTAGGGATATAAGCCCGCTTATCCCGGCTTTGAAAAGCTATTGGCTCCACATCCATGTGACCACAGTTGCCATAGGGGAAGCAATCCTTGCGGTAAGCTTTGCCGCCGGCCTCATTTATCTACTGAAGGCGATAGACCAGACTGTTTCGAATAAACGGACATTCTGGCTCGAATTTGTTATGTTTTCAATTGTTTGTGTAGTAGGCTTTATTGCGGTTTCAATAGGTTTTTCTTCAGCCGGCTACGAAGCGAAGTTCAACTGGGTGGATAAGTCAGGGAAACAATCTGTAGCCGAATACCACCTTCCTGCCCTTGTTGGCCCGCATGAAGGCGAACTATTGACAGAAGGTAAGTTAAAACCGATTGTAGAAATGCCTGCCATAATCAACGCGAAGAAATTAAATACGGTTATCTGGTCGTTTTTGGGAGGGGCGGTATTATACGGCGCCATTAGGCTTCTGCTTAGGAAGAGGATTTCAGCGGCACTCCAGCCGCTTGTCCGGGGCATAAACCTGGATTTGATAGACGAAATAAGCTACCGTTCAGTCCTGATCGGTTTTCCCGTGTTTACGCTCGGGGGCCTTGTTTTTGCAATGATATGGGCGCAGATTGCTTGGACAAGGTTTTGGGGATGGGATCCAAAGGAAGTATGGGCTTTGATTACGTGGCTATTTTACGCGGCTTTCCTTCATTTAAGGCTTTCCAAAGGCTGGCACGGGGAAAAATCCGCGTGGCTTGCGGTAATCGGGTTTGCCATCATCATGTTCAATCTGATCGCCGTCAACCTTGTTATTGCAGGACTCCATTCCTATGCCGGTTCATAGGCTACGAAAGCTGTAAAACCAAAAGGATATCATCTGATTTGGCCCGGGGCGCAAACCAACCTATAGAACAACAAACCCCTAGCCCTCGAAGCCATTCAAAATAAAAAGCCCCGCATGCAAATGCTGTGGCTTGTACTATTTGGCAATATTCAAACTATTTTGTAAACTATTTGCATGGGGGGATTATTTATGGAAAAAGACGTTAAAATTTTGGTTGTTGATGATGAGGAACGTATCCGCAGGCTCTTGAAGATGTATCTAGAGCGTGAAGACTTTTTAATCGATGAGGCAGAGGACGGCAATGAAGCTTTGGCAAAAGCGCTTGCCAACGATTATGATGTAATCCTGCTTGATTTGATGATGCCTGGCAAAGATGGCATCGAGGTATGCCGGGACCTCAGGGAGAAAAAATCAACGCCAGTCATTATGCTGACGGCAAAAGGAGAAGAAGTAAACCGGGTCCAGGGCTTTGAAGTCGGCACCGACGATTATATTGTAAAGCCGTTTAGCCCGCGCGAAGTAGTACTAAGGGTCAAGGCGCTTCTCCGCCGTTCTTCACAGACGAGCTATTTGGCAACAGACACGGTTACAAAGGACGTAATTGTCTTTCCGCATCTCACAATCGATAATGATGCACACCGAGTCACTGCGAATGGAAAGGAAGTCAGCCTTACCCCGAAAGAGTATGAGCTGCTCTATTTCCTGGCAAAATCCCCGGATAAGGTTTTTGATAGGGAGCAGCTTTTGAAAGAGGTTTGGCATTATGAATTTTTTGGAGACCTCCGAACAGTTGATACCCATGTTAAACGCCTGCGGGAAAAACTTAACAAAGTATCCGAGCAGGCCGCCAGAATGATCGTGACAGTTTGGGGAGTGGGGTACAAGTTCGAGGTCGTGAATGAATGATCCTTCTTAGAAGTGTAGTAGGTAAACTTTGGTTTACCATCCTTTTGCTTGTTTCCTTTGTCCTGTTTATATTGACAGTCATGCTGCTTGAGTTCTTTGAAAACTACAGCATTATGGAAACAAGAACAAAAATGAATGATACTGCCGATAAAATAGCCAATGTCCTTGTCAAGCATCGAAATGACGACATAAGCGTTGGTCTGGAAATATCCTGGGAAATTCTTGATAAAAACACAAAAGGAGTTATTATTAAAAACCAGGATGAAGTGTATTATTCACCCAATACGGATCCTGACAATAAGCTCAGCCTTTCTGATATTGTAAGTGATCCCGATTTTTCAAAGGTAATTAAGGAAGGAAAATCGGCAAGGAAGGTTTCCGCCCTTTCTGGTGCTGAAAAGGGGGATGGCGCTGACTATTCCATTATCGGAGTTCCCTTGCGGATTTCCGACAAGGAAAACGGTGCGGTTTTTATTTACCAATCCCTCGATGTTGTTAAGGAAGCAACGAGGTCAACTACAAAATTCATCCTTCTTGTCGCGGGTGTCGCAATTGTCCTTACAACAATCTTCGCCTTCTTCCTTTCAACTCGGATTACTGCTCCGCTAAGGAAGATGAGAGAAGCTGCGTTCGAGGTTGCGAGAGGAAAATTCGACACAAAAGTGCCGATATTGACAAATGATGAAATTGGGGAGCTGGCGACCGCATTCAACCAGATGGGCCGACAGCTGAAATTTAATATGAATGCCCTTAATCAGGAAAAGGAACAGCTTGCCAGCATCCTTAGATCCATGGCCGACGGTGTAATAACGTTTAATAGGGATGGGACAATCCTGATTACGAATCCACCCGCTGAACGCTTTCTTCAAAACTGGTATTACGACAAAGGGGCCGGCGCCGCAGCCGGTTCTGAAGAAATTCCTTCGAAAGTAATGGAGCTGTTCCAGCAGGCCGTTGACACGGAAGAAGAGCAGATCGGTGAATTATCAATGATGGGGAGGCATTGGGTCATCCTCGTCACCCCGCTCTACAGTTCGAAGTTTATTCGGGGTGCTGTAGCCGTGGTAAGGGATATGACCGAGGAACGGAAGCTTGATAAGCTCCGCAAGGATTTCATCGCGAATGTATCCCATGAATTACGGACGCCAATATCCATGCTGCAAGGATATAGTGAAGCGATCGTAGATGATATTGCCGGTACGGACGAAGAGAAAAAGGAAATGGCGAAGGTTATTTATGACGAATCATTGAGAATGGGAAGGCTCGTCAATGAATTGCTCGATCTCTCACGCCTTGAGGCAGGCAACATCCAACTAAATGTTGAAGAAATCGATGTCTCGTCATATATTGGAAAGATTATTCGAAAATTCCAGGGGCTTGCGAAGGAAAATGAAATTCATCTTTCCTTTGGAACGAACAATCCCGATTATTATTTTCCGATAGACGCCGACAGGATTGAGCAGGTCTTGACAAATCTGATAGATAACGCCATGCGGCATACGCCAAAGGACGGTATTGTCGATGTGGTCATCCATGGGGATGATCGTGGGCTTCAGGTTCAGGTGGCCGACTCGGGCTCGGGAATTCCCGAGGAAGACTTGCCGTTTGTTTTTGAACGATTCTATAAGGCTGACAAAGCGAGGACACGAGGACGGGCGGGAACAGGTCTGGGCCTTGCTATCGTAAAAAATATTATAGAAGCCCATAAGGGACATATTTCCGTCCAGAGCAAGGTTGGCCACGGAACGACATTTACATTCTTCATTCCTCGAAAATAAGCAGTATTGCAAGAACTTTGACGTTTAATCTTGTTACATGGGAAACAATTGGCCTGCACGCATGCCGTGCAGGCCAATTTCTTTCATTTTCACAGCTAATATCAATTGTCAACGTTTTGAATAAAATGAAATATATTTGTAATATTTCCCTTTCATTTTATTGTCAAAAAGACTATAGTTAAAGGTGTAACTTTATTTATAAATTGTCGTCTAAAACAATGAACGGGGAGGAATCGTGAATGGACTCCGTTTTTACTGAACTTTATAAAAAATACCATCAGGATGTTTTTCAGTTTCTTTTTTATATGGTACGCAGTAAAGAACAAGCAGAAGATTTGGTGCAGGAAGTGTATATCCGGGTTTTAAAATCGTATTCTCGTTTCGAGGGGAAGAGCAGTGAGAAAACATGGCTTTTCTCGATAGCCAGAAACGTCGCCATCGACCATTTTCGCAAGCAGAAAGGCTGGAAGCAAAAGCTGCTTGATAAATTCGATTGGTCAACCGCGCAAATAAAGGACCATCAGCCGTTGCCTGATGAAATTGCCATGCAAAGGGAAGAAGTCCAGGGAATGTTCAAAAGCCTGGATGTATGCACAGTCGACCAGCGGGCTGTCATCATATTGAGATACCTGCACGAATTATCGATAACGGAAACAGCCAATGCATTGGGCTGGACCGAGAGCAAGGTGAAAACAACGCAGCACCGGGCCATCAAGGTCTTGAAAGCCCAAATGGAATCGCTTTTTGAAACGGAGGGGTACTTGGATGAACAAGCGAGGGTGGAGCGATAAGCAGGTTGAAGACTGCATAAGATTTTTGCCTAAAGTAACTGACGATCGCGACCCGCGGGACATATACCAAAATGTGTCCATGAAAATAAAGCAAAAACGCAGGAAAGCGGTAATTTTGCCGGGCTTTGCGGCGGTGGCTGCCGCCTTGGTGCTATTCCTTCTTCTTTCCTCGGAAGTTTTTGATAAAAATCCAGGCAAGGAAATAGCCTTGGAAGAAAAGAGGGGACCGGATTCTGCAGAAATTGCAGGAAACAATGATCAAGCTGGCATTACAGCCAAGAAGGGGCCTGAGGCAGGCGATGTCAATCAAAACGCGGGGATTCTTGCTATGCCTGATTCAAAAGAGGCAGCTTCAGCCTTATATGATGAAGAGGTAACTGAAGACGAGGCTGCCGTAACAGTGTGGGTTCCGGAAAAGGAGGCAAACTACCTTGTTCCGGTCAGTGTCAGTGTCCCTAAGGAGAACGGAAAGAACTGGCTCGATTACTTTAAAACAGCAATGTCCGGCCTTAAAGAGTCGGAATGGGGCCTTCAGGACTACTATCCGCTCGATGCCGAGTTTTCGCTTGAAGGGGAAGATACACTCGTCGTCGATTTGCCAGCCGGACACCAGTTCGGAATGAGTACAACAACAGAAAAACTCCTTATCGATTCGTTGAACGAAAACCTAACCTCCAACAGCACGGTTACTAAGATAAAATTTATGACGAATGCAAACCCGGGTATTGAACTTCAACATATGGGACCTAAAACTATAGAACCGGTTGAAAGGAAAAGAAATAGAGCATATTTCTTCGCCCGCCAGGAGGGCCGCGAGCAGCCTTACTTGGTCCCATCGAACGAGCAATACCCTGATGTGTCAAAAGCGCTCGATGTTATGAAAACCGGCAGCGAGGACGGCGTTTTCCTTGCATCGATCCCACCTTCACTTGATATAAAGGATGTAGCGCGAAATGGGGATACGCTTTCACTGACACTTGCAGATAATGCCGTTCTTGAGAACAGCCCAGACAACCAGTATTCTTTCGAGGCCATTTTGATGGCTGCGAAGGAGTTTGGATTCAAGGAAGTAAAAATTGAGAACGCACCAATCCAGCAGCTAGGGCCATTCAATTTGGCTGCTGAAAACAAAGTGCCGATTGGCCCGAACAAAATGCATATTCAATAATTGAAAAGCCTGCCGGCCTGGCAGGCTTTTTGTTATGGGATTTAAAAAAGTTTCTGTGGTTAGTCCTTAGAAGTGTGTGAAATGGCTAGTCAATCAGTATGTGTCAACATCGTGCAATCCGCCAAAATTTTCGTTGTATATTTTTGGGAAATGTTCAACTCATGAATAACCCGTGTGCATCCTCCAAATTATAACAAATGTGCCTAAGGAGTTCTATCTTTGGAAAAAAAGGCATATTGTGGTTTGGACGCAAACGCATAAGGAGGATAACGACCATGAAGGAATATATATTCAGGTTTTTATTAGCTGGAATAATGGCGGTGTGCATTTCCCTTTTGTTCCTTGGGAGCAAGCAGGCTAATGCAGAGGAACCTGGTGCTGTTGCGAAGGAAAAGGCGGAATGGACATGGCCGGCTGAAGGGATTATTTCTGACACATTCGGAACCCGAGGCGGACGACATAAGGGAATTGATATTGCTGGAAGCAGGGGCTCGGCAGTATTCGCGGCTTTGGATGGAAAAGTAATAAAATCATATTTGTCATCTACATATGGAAATGCAATTTTGATCGAGCACCCTAATGGATATGTGACCGTTTACGCCCACCTGGACAAAAGGTTGGCAGAGGAAGGGGAGCAAGTGAGAAAGGGCCAAAAAATTGGAACAATGGGAACTACCGGCTTTTCAACAGGGGTCCACCTCCATTTTGAAATACATCGTTCGGAATGGACATTTAAGAAGGAAAATGCCATAAACCCCGTCCGCAAGCTCGGACGATTTGAGGAGGGCGACTTTATTGCGGGTGGGTTTAATAGTGGCGTAAGTGCGGAAGTTATTCAATCTAGCGAAACAAGGGTTGCCGCGCTTGAGGATAATGGGAAATCAATTCATATCGTAAAAAAAGGAGATACACTTTGGGATATTGCGATGGCTTCAGGAATTGAAGTTAATGAGCTGATGGAACTGAATAGCCTTGAGACGATAACAATTTTCCCCGGGCAAGAACTGAAGCTTGAAAAATGGCAGCCAGAGCCGTTCCCAAAAGGGAGCGCGGTGCTCAATTAAATAGCTATGTGAAAGGTTGAATGATTTGATATCTGAATAAAGGGAAAAACAGAAACTGGATGTTCACAAATTCAACACAGGTAATATTGTTTCAAAAATAGGGGGTTTTTAGTATAATATATTTGTAAACTAAATATTGTCTATCTTCGGGGCTGGGTGAAATTCCCGACCGGCGGTGATGAGCTTATGCTTTAGCCCGCGAGCCGCTTTTTTGTGGCAGGATTTGGTGAGATTCCAAAGCCGACAGTATAGTCTGGATGGGAGAAGATGGAGGTTCCGCAAGCGTTCAAAAAATGATATTTTGAACGTTTATTGAGCATGCCTCTGCAAAAGTCTCCCTCAAGCTGCCGGGCTTGGGGGTTTTCTTTGCGATGGATTGCTCATGCTGAATCTTTCTTCTTTGGTGATGGACACACAAGGAGAGAGGAAAATGAAAAAACTTACTTTGAAGGCTATGGTGGCAATCGGAATGCTAAGCAGTATATCGTATATCCTTATGCTGTTGAATTTCCCGCTGCCTCTGTTCCCTAATTTCCTGCTGATTGATTTCAGCGACATCCCGGCATTGATCGCGGCATTGGCGTTTGGGCCAGTTGCGGGAATATTGGTTGAACTGATTAAAAACTTGCTTGACTATTTCATGACAGGAAGCCAGACAGGGGTCCCTGTTGGCCACATTGCGAATTTTCTTGCTGGTACCCTTTTTATCCTGCCAACCTATTTTGTTTATAACCGAATCAAAACAAAAAAGGGTTTATCAATCGCTCTTGTTGCGGGAACTGTAACAATGGCCATTCTTATGAGCCTCCTGAATTATTACATTATCCTTCCCGCGTACACGATGTTCCTGAACGCGCCAGCGATGGCGGATTCAGAGGCACGAAAGCTCATTGTTATGGCGATATTGCCTTTTAATATCCTGAAGGGTGTCATTGTTTCATTGTTATTCGTCCCCTTGTATGTAAGGATGAATGTGTGGATCAACAGGCAGGCATCCATTTAATACAAATAACCACAATTTATTAAGGCAGCGGCGATAGCCGTTGTCTTTTTGCGTGGGAAAAATAAAAAATAAAAAATCCCCACCGGAATGGCGGGGATATGTAAATGTGAACATTATTCGAACTTTGTTGGATTACCGTCGAATGGTTCGTCTGCCACCTTGATGGAATCAGTCGGGCAGCCTTCAAAAGCGTCCATCATGTCGTCAATCAGGACATCCGGAATTTCGACGATACCTTCGTTGTCATCCAGTGTTACATACGCAATGCCCTCATCATCATAATCATAAATGTCTGGTGCCGCAGCGCCGCAGGCTCCGCAAGCGATGCAAGTTTCTTTGTCTACAATCGTATACTTTGGCATGAAAAAAACCCTCCCGTTGGTTTGAACAAATATTTACCTCATAATCTGGAAACGCATACTGCATATCTATTGTAAAAAAGAAATGGAAACTTTTCAATAGATATTACATTGATAATGTTTTTCAGTAGCGCCGGCTTTCGATAGTATTCCCTAAATTCAGCCGGTGTCCGACACACTTTCATGGTAAAATGAAGTGAACCTGCCATTGGTTGAAAATAAATAAACGGGAATAATGGTGAGTAATATGCGAGATGTCGATGAAAAGCCTGGCATTCTATATTTCGATGTGGTCATTCTATATTGCCTTTGGCAATTGAGAGGCGAACGTACGATTTATTCGATATACCATTTGCTTAAAGGTAAAAAATCCTCCCAAACTATTCAGGATGCACATTTGTTTTCCCTAACCTCATTATTCATGGCCCATGAAAACATTACAAGGGAAACTATTGAGGAATCGATTAAAACACTGAATGGCCAAGGGCTTATCCATGAAATAATTGAACAGCGTTATATCCTTACTGATAAAGGCAATGAATGCCTGGAAGCGCAACTGGCAATAAACCCGCTGCCCCAGGATTTGCAGGGGTGGAAATATCACTTGGAAGCCGGGTATTTGTGGGAAAGGCTCTCGCTCCTCGTCCAGGTGTGCTCCTATATCTCAAGGAAAGAAACACGTTATGTTCCAATCCAAAAAAAACGCCGGACCCAGCAATGGATAAAAAGCTTTTTTGGCGGTATGCCGCCTGGACAGAGAACCGAGCTTCCCGGCGTATTATTTAAAGAGCTTTCAACCGTACTCGAGGATAATCAAAATATAAATCCTGACATCCTTGTCCTAAGGCTGACAGGATTTCGATCGGCAGGCCTGACTCCGCAGCAAGCCGCAATGGAGCTAGGGTTGGACGAGTTCCGCTTTCACTTGGAATTCCTAGCCATCCTCCATTACATATGCAAAAAAGCGGGCTCGCAAACAGGTGAATTTCCTCTCCTGAACCATTTGCGGTCGGTTGAGGGAGCTGGCACATCGTTGACGCTTACATCCAGGCAAACTTTAAAGCTCTTAAATAAGGGATTGCCAATCGATTCAATTGCGGCGGCCAGGGGATTAAAGAGAAGCACGATCGAGGACCATATTGTCGAGATTGCATTGAATGTCGGCGGTTTTTCAATTGATCCATACGTAACGTTTGAAGAACAGGATAGGATTATCAACTTGGCGAAACATTCATCCACACGGCAGCTTAAGGAATTAAAGGACTTATCGGGAGGAATCTCCTATTTTAAAATACGGCTTGTATTAGCAAAGCTTGGTGAATAAAAATGATTGAACAAACCCTTTATCGTTATTTTGGATATACCTCCTTCCGTCCCGGCCAAAAGGAAGTGGTCATGTCGCTGTTGAACGGCGTTGACACACTTGCCATGCTCCCGACAGGAACCGGTAAATCACTCTGTTTCCAGCTGCCGGGCTACATCTTTGAAGGGGTAGTCGTTATCGTTTCACCGCTTCTCTCACTTATGCAGGACCAGGTCGAACAGATGATGAAAAGGGGGGAAAAGCGAGTCTTGGCGCTGAATTCCTTTCTATCACCCCTTGAAAAAAGGCAGGCCCTCGCATCGCTCCATCGCTATAAATTTATTTTTCTCTCACCGGAGATGCTTGGTTTTCCTCATATTATCGAGAGATTCAAAGAGATTCCCGTCTCCTTGCTTGCGATTGATGAAGCCCATTGCATTTCGCAATGGGGCTATGACTTCAGGCCGGACTATTTAAGGATTGGAACCTTCCGTGAAAGCATGGGCAATCCCTTGACCCTTGCCTTAACCGCGACGGCCACTCCGGAAGTAAGGGATGATATAGCCAATAAGCTGGGGATTGAACGGGGCTCTAGGATCGAAACGAGCATAGATCGGCCAAATATTTCTTTCCACATTGAAAAACTCACTAGCCCTTCTGAAAAAAACGACAGGGCCCTATACTGGGTAAAGGAATTGAAGCAGCCCGGCATCGTATACTTTTCCAGCAAAAAAGCCGCTGAACAAACCGCAGCCTATTTCAGGAATATGGGCATCGCAAAGGCGATGGCTTATCATGGCGGCATGGATATGGAACAAAGAGTCTTAATCCAGCAGCAGTTCATTAACGGACAGCTCGATGTCATTTGTGCTACGAGCGCATTCGGGATGGGAATTGACAAGGAAAATGTTCGCTATGTCATTCACTATCATATGCCAATGCAAATAGAATCCTATCTTCAGGAAATTGGCAGGGCTGGAAGGGATGGACAGCCTTCTACCGCAATCTTCCTATATTCTGAAGGCGATGAACAGCTTCAATACTATCTGGCTGAAGGCGAGCTGCCCACAAAAGGGCAATTGGATATATTCTTTTCGTCCCTTGGCGGGTCATCGCCAGAATTTAGCAGCTTAAAGGAAATGGAACAGGCTGCCTTCACAGCCGGATTATCCGATATTCAATGGCGCTGGCTTGCGGGCTTCCTTGAACAGAAGAATGAGATGCCATTCCTAAAACTTAAAGGTGAGCTGGCCGAGTATATTACAGGAAGGAATTTTGCAAAAATGGAGCATATCCGCCGTATGCGTGAATGGATTGATACGCCTGGCTGCCTTCGAAATTACTTTTTAAAATATTTTCAGGAACCTGAACTAAATCCAGGCCGGGCGAATTGCTGTGATAATTGCAGCCTGGACATGGACATATACAAAAAGGGAGAGGAAGGCATTCCTGTTCAGGGAAAAACCAAAGGCTGGAAGGAAAGGCTCTCTGAACTTTTAATTGGTGAAGCAAATGAAGGATAGACAAAGGCAGTTAATAGGGCAGTTAACCGATCGTGAATTACTTTTCCATTTATATGGGACACAATTGCTTATCCTTGCCATCTCCACTGTTCTCGGGTGGTTATTTTTTGAAAAAGGCCATATTTTGGGCTTGTTTGACTGGCATGATCCGGCCGTTTGGAAGGTTGGGATTCCTGCCGGCCTTGCTGTTGTGATGTTTGACGTTCTCTTGATGAAATTCCTTCCGGACTCGTATTTTGATGATGGCGGGTTGAATGAAAAGATTTTCAGGGGAAGAAGTATTCCTCATATTGCCATTATCGCGGCCATCGTCGCTATAAGTGAAGAAATCCTGTTCCGGGGAATCATTCAGGAAAAGACAGGACTGGTTATTGCAAGTATAATTTTTGCAATCATCCATTATCGTTACCTATTCAACTGGTTTCTGTTTATAAATATTGTGGCGCTCAGCTTTCTGATTGGGTTCCTGTACAGCTGGACCGGAAACCTGGCTGTCACAGTCGCTATGCATTTTACAATTGATTTCCTCCTGGGGATTGTGTTGAAGGTTCAGAAAGATAAGGAGGTTAACTAGTATGAAAAAGAGAGATCCATATCTTGAACAGGTTGAAAAGCACCGGCAAAAAATAGATAGGGTAAAGCCGGAAACCGGTGAGCCAGCCAAGCTGCCGCCAAGGTCAAGGGTCCATCAAAACAGGAAAAAGAAAACGAGACTCAAGCTTAAATATCCGGTTATCCGCCTGTTAGTGCTGTTTTTTGTATTGTTTCCCCTGACTGTTTTCGCTGTAATATCCAATTTGGAAGGAAACAAAACAGCGAACTCAACGGAAAACGGCGGTATTGAAACTGTAGATTTTGAAGATAACGACCAACCCGAACAGGTGGGGACACCGGCTGATGAAGGAGATAATAACAAGGAAGAAGGCATGGGTGAAAAATCCGGACAACTGGAAACTCCTAATGATGGAGAAGATAATGGGGATGGCCAGGATCGAGCGGAAAATAACGCTTCTTCCGGAGGGAATGCTTCTTCTGAAAAAACGCCTGTGCCAGGAAAGGATTCAAGTAATTCTGAAGGCCCAAGTGCGGGGGAAGGAAAGAGCCAGAAAACCGGAACTTCAGTAGGAAATGTGAAATACCATACCGTCAAGCCTGGAGAAACGTTATTCAGAATTGCTATGATGTACTACAATTCTAAGGATGGAATCGTAAAAATCAGGGAAGCAAATGGCATTGTCGGAAATGAAATCAAAGTGGGCCAATCTTTGAAAATACCGTTAAACTAAACAGCCGCCCAAGCGGCTGTTTTTTCGTCTTAAAGTTGGCAAGTCGCCACTGATAAAAGGTACCTTTAGCTCTCGGGATTCTTTCGAACGCATACTGCTTGGGACAGGCACATACATTGTAGTAGGTTCTTCCGTAACAAGAACCGAAATTGCAGTGGCCAAAACCAGGGAATGGGAGATGAAGGATGGAGAACTCAATCAAAATGCTCGACCATCGGACTGATAATGCCACAAGGCAAATGCTCGAAAATGTAGTGAAGAGGAAAAGGAAATTTGAAAAAGCGAAATCGAGGCACCACATGGCCATTTTCGCTACCATTGCAATGGCCTCAGCTTTTTTGGTTTATCTTTATACTGGGGTCATCCAGGAATATTCCTATTCGTTCTATGCAATGTTTTCCGCATTTGTCCGAAAAAGCGCCAGTGTGTACTTTCTCGTTGGGACGGTTTCACTTTACGGATTGATGATAATGTTAAAAGAACAGCGTGATAAAAAAGAAAAAGAATATCATGACCTTAGATGCGAAATTGTCGACCGAAGCAAAGACCTTTGGAAAAAGGAAGACGAATGGAAATCAAGGCATATAGTCTTTGAAATGATGAAAAGAGAGTTCGATATAAACCTGTATCATGAAAAAAAGTAGGAACAGCCGCTTGGCTGTTTTATTTTTGTCCAAAACGATCCTCTCATCACTCCCGTTCTTAATAAGGATCACCAAAAACTCACCTTGCAGTCCCAAATGGACGGCTTCACGATTAAGGAGGTAAGCTCACGACACACTCTTATCGGCAGTCTTCAAATGCATGAAACAATTTTCTGAGAATGAATTTCGGGCCGAAAAGGGTTTAAAGAAGAAGGTGTTGAAGTATATAGAGGTAAAGATAATTATTTACGGGGTGATTAGGATGTTTGTCAAAAGCATTATGATTCCAAGGTTCAAATGCCAAACGATTCAAGCCGGCAATCGTGTAAAAGACGCGCTTCAACTACTTGAGGAGCAACAAATTGATGGTTTACCCGTTTTGGATGGCGATCAATATGCCGGAATCATTACACGATACAGGATATATGAACAATTTTTTCTTTCAGGCGAGCAAAAGGACAAATTTTTGGAGGAAACTAGAATATCGGAAATCGCAACACATCAGGATGAGTTTCTTGAAGGCGGTGAGATTTTCGAACATACACTAATGAAGCTAAGGAATTTTCCGCTTTTGGCCATTGTCGACAAAGAGATGAAATTTCTTGGCGCCGTCACACGGTATGATGTTCTGGAACAATTCCAAAGCGCATTCGGGATGAATCAGCCGGGAGTCAGGATAGCCTTTACTTCAGTTGAGACAGAAGGAAGGATAGCCCGATTGGCTGAAATCGCGCATCAATTCCATGAACATATCATTTCACTGGTAACCTTTGACGAAACCGATAAATTGGTGAGAAGGATTGTCATGAAGGTTGAAAAAAAAGATAATATTGACAAGTTCATTAAAAAGTTGGAGGAACACGGTTTCAGGATTTTAAATATCCACGAAGATGCTTAGCGCTATGCAAGTTGCAGGATGGCCCCTCATACGTTGGTATGGGGGGGTTTTTCTATGATTGCTGCATTCCTACAGTTGTCTGCATCGTTTATTGGCGGGTACCTTTTCATCGAATGGGTTGAGATAGGGAGCCCGTTTTATGCGCATGTTTTCGTAATGGGCCTCATCCTAAGCCCCGTCGAATTTCTCGCGGCCGCAATTGCATTCTTTTCAGTTCTTACGGCAAATTGGTTGTTGTTAAAGCCATTCCTGACCAGAAATGGCTCGAAAAGGGATAAGAAGAAATATTCCCTTCCTGCCTTTACCGGCATACTTGGCATTTTTCTTGTTTTTGCCGTTCTGTTTGTTTTATCCCCAGTGCATACGGTAGTTCTCTTCGGCTCCAGCCTCGTTTATGGTATTATTTCAATGTACGCATAGAATTTCTGGAGGGAGCTGAAGGGAATTGGCATTATACGCGTTAGCGGCGACCGCGGCTGCAGGAGTCTTCCTCCTTCTGTATATGGCTAGCCTGGCATTCGGCAATCATGTTGCAAAACAAGAACTGAAATTTGGAGATTTTCCGAAATCGTTTGGCACATTAACAATTTTTTTCATATCAGATATCCATCGAAGGCGGATCGCGGATTCAATTGTGTCCGAGGCGAAAGGGAAGGCCGATATCGTCATTATTGGCGGGGACTTGATGGAAAAAGGCGTTCCGCTTGACCGGGTCAAATCAAACATCGAGAAGCTCCGGACCATTGGCCCTGTTTATTTTGTATGGGGCAATAATGATTATGAAAGCAACTATCGGGACCTTGATGCGATGTTGCTCGATATGAAGGTAAAAATCCTAGATAACACCGCCGTGATGTTTGAATCCTCGGAAGGTGAGAAGGTTGCGCTGCTTGGGGTGGACGACGCGGGCCTTAAAAAGGACAGGCTTGATTTCGCTTTGATGGACGCTGAACGAGGTTGTTTTACAATTCTTGCGAGCCATAACCCAAAAATTATCGATAAAATAAAGCCGGAAGATGGCATTTCATTTTTGCTTAGCGGGCATACGCATGGGGGACAAATTCGGATTTTTGGGCTCGGCCCGTATAGAAAAGGCGGAATTGATACAGTTGGTGGTGTTGTAAGGCTTATAAGCAACGGATATGGAACAACAGGCGTCCCGCTAAGGCTGGGGGTCCGTCCAGAATGCCATCTAATCACTTTAAAGCATGGCAGGAAGGAAAAGAAATCTTAAATAAGGTTTCTCAAAATTGCCGAAGAAGATTTTCGATTTGGTGTGAACGGGGGAGTATGAATTGCCAGTAAGGGATGGGAAATACAATATTAAAGCCGTTTCAAAACTTCTTGGGATTCAGCCTGGCACACTTAGAGCGTGGGAAAGGCGATATGGAATGATTTCTCCAGGAAGAAGCGCATCGGGACACCGCCTCTATTCGGAAAGCCAGGTTGAGCTTTTGCGGGAAATAAAAGCGATGATTGGCCAGGGATTTACAGTCGGCCAGGCTGTGGCTCATCTTGGGCAGCAGCCGGTAGCCCAAAGGATAGGCAAACGTCCCGGCGGCCAGTTGGAGGAATATAGAAATAATTTGTTGGACGCATTTCGTATTTTTGATGATAGGAGTGCCCACCGGACCATTGATGCCTGCTTAAGCGAATATACTTTTGAAACCTGCCTGTCCAATATCTTTCACCCACTTTTATTGGATATGGAAGGGGCTTTGCGAAAGGGAAGCCTGAACAATGCTTGCTTCCTTTTCGGAAGGGCTCTTATTCGTTCAAGGATCGAGAGAATGGCACTGGTGGCAAGCGGCAACAGGTTAATGCCGATAGTACTGCTTTTATGCGCTCCGGGTGAACAAAATGACGTGTGTTTATTGATGCTCGCCGCTTTTCTAAGGTTGAAAGGGTTTATGGTGATCTATTTGGGCCCCGGCATTGCCGAGGATGAAATCGACGGAGCGTTAACGGAAACAGACCCCCGCATTGTCGTTTTTTCCTGCGAGACAGAAAGCGGCGCCGAAAGGATCTTAGACCTGTCATATGGTTGGGAAGAATTGGTTCCTGGAATTATGATAGGGGCTATAGGGGATGGGTTCCGAAATACCGCGGACCAAAATACTGATAATTCCGTTCTTCCGCTTTATCTTGGCGAAACTCCGGGAGAATGGGAAGAATGGCTAAATGAACGGCTGGAAATGTTAAAGGGGGATATCAAAAACTGAGTGCACTACAACCCCAGTTATTGTTAATCCCCGATAAACCATTCACCAACCACCTGCGCTGACATAAACTGAAATAAGAGTTCATGGCAGGGGGCGGGAGCATGCGTCTTGAACGTTTAACATCGAATAAAATAAAGATTTTTATCACTTCGGATGACCTTTTCGAAAGAGGCTTGTCCAAGGATGATATATTGAAGGATACATTAAAATGGCGGCAGCTATTTCAGGATTTGCTTGACGAAGCCAGCCTGGAATTGGATCTTGACATCCAGGGTGCCGTCGCAGTCGAAGTATTTTCGCTCCAGGCCCAGGGTATGGTTATGATTATTACGGTTAATGGGAATGTGGAAGAAGAATATCTATATGACGGGTTTATTGAAATGCAAGTAACAGTAGAGGGATATGAGAAATTTCTGTTTGAGTTCGAAGGGATTGAAGAAGTCATTCAACTTGCAAGACGGCTTTCATTGCTATCCGCTGGAGGCGGCAGCCTGTATTCCATGAGGGGTAAATACTATTTGCTGTTTGATGTGTCCCCCAATGACGCTGAACGGCACGCTTCGATAATGGCCGAATATGGGAACGCTTCTATTCTTAGCCCTCATTTTCTTGAGGAATACGGAAACCCGATTATGAAGGAAAATGCGGTGGAAACAATTCTTAAGTATTTTCGATAGGCGGCAACCTGTTTTGGGCCGGCTATTTTTTTTGCAGTTTTGTCTTTTGGAAGTATAGGTTGAAAACACCGATCTATAAATATTCATAAATTAGTCATTTTTAAGAGATTGATATCGGCTTTTCACGGAACTATGAATCTATCCCGCGAAACTGCTGTGATTGCTTGTATCTACAGCTTTATAGCGCTTTCAATCCTCCTGTTAAACAAGGCCGAAATACCTTTTTTAGTCCTTGCAATAATTGACTAAACGTGTATACTATGTCATGAAAGCCAAGAACTTTCGAGCAGTGATATCTTAGGAGGTTTACAAATGGCAGCGGGGAATGGTAATGAAAGCATTAATCTTGAAAAGCATGATGTACTGAAATCAACGCAAACGGTAATCCACAAAGCGTTGGAAAAACTGGGTTACCCAGAAGAGGTATTCGAGCTTTTAAAAGAGCCTATCAGAATGATGACAGTTAAGATTCCGGTTCGCATGGATGATGGCTCTACTAAAATATTTACTGGATACAGGGCTCAGCATAACGACGCGGTTGGCCCTACTAAGGGAGGAATCCGTTTCCATCCGAATGTAACAGAGAAAGAAGTAAAAGCCCTTTCAATTTGGATGAGCCTTAAATGTGGAATTGTCGACCTTCCATACGGTGGGGGCAAGGGTGGAATCATCTGTGATCCCCGTGTCATGTCATTCAGGGAACTTGAAAGATTGAGCCGTGGTTATGTAAGAGCCATTAGCCAAATCGTTGGCCCAACAAAGGATATCCCTGCACCGGATGTATTTACGAACTCACAAATCATGGCTTGGATGATGGATGAATATAGCCGTATAGACGAATTCAACTCTCCGGGATTCATAACCGGGAAGCCGATTGTGCTTGGGGGCTCCCACGGACGGGAATCTGCAACAGCCAAGGGTGTAACAATCTGCATCCGCGAGGCGGCCAAAAAGAGAGGGATTGACCTTGTCGGCGCAAGGGTTGTTGTCCAGGGATTTGGAAATGCGGGAAGTTTTCTATCGAAGTTCATGCATGATGCCGGGGCAAAAATCATTGGTATCTCTGATGCTTACGGTGCCCTTTATGACCCAAATGGTCTAGATATTGATTATTTGCTTGATCGCCGCGACAGCTTTGGTACCGTTACAAAGCTTTTCAATAATACAATCACAAACAAGGAATTGCTTGAGCTTGACTGTGATATTTTGGTTCCGGCAGCAATCGAGAACCAGATTACCGACGAAAACGCTCACAATATTCGCGCAAGCATCGTGGTTGAGGCAGCAAACGGCCCAACCACCCTGGAAGCTACAGAAATCCTTACAGAGCGTGGGATTCTTCTCGTACCTGACGTCCTTGCTTCCGCTGGTGGGGTAACTGTTTCCTACTTCGAGTGGGTCCAGAATAACCAGGGTTATTACTGGTCTGAAGAAGAAATTGAAGAGAAATTGGAAAAGGTAATGGTCAAGTCGTTTGAAAACATTTATGAGACCTCCCAAAACCGCAGGGTGGACATGCGCCTAGCGGCATATATGGTCGGTGTGAGGAAAATGGCCGAAGCGAGCCGATTCAGGGGTTGGATTTAATCCCTGGCCACTGGCTGATTCCTCAACATTGAAACTTGCCTGGAAATCTCCTATCATAATATGATGGGAGATTTTTTATTTCGTGATAATTGATTGGAGTGACCACCATGAATAAAGAAGACGTAATTATCATCGGGGGAGGGCCCTGTGGTCTGGCAGCCGCAATATCGTTAAAAGAAACAGGAAAAAACCCTTTGATTATAGAAAAAGGAAATATCGTAAATTCCATTTATAACTATCCAACCCACCAAACCTTCTTCAGTACAAGCGAGAAGCTTGAAATCGGGGACGTCCCTTTCATTACAGAGAATTATAAACCGGTGCGCCTTCAGGCACTCGTGTATTACCGGGAAGTTGTTAAAAGGAAGGGGCTCAGAATCCATTCCTTCGAAAAAGTAGAAAAAATTGTTCCATCAGGGGATTACTATATTGTTGAAACAACCAAAACAACTTATGAAACACCTTATGTCATAATCGCAACAGGCTATTATGACAACCCGAATATGATTGGGATCCCGGGAGAGAATCTCCCTAAAGTATTCCATTATTTTAAAGAGGGGCATCCCTATTTTGATATGGATGTTTGTGTGATTGGAGGCAAGAACTCCAGTGTTGACGCGGCGATCGAACTAAATAAAGCCGGTGCAAGGGTTACAGTCCTGTATCGGGGGAGTTCCTATTCGCCAAGCATTAAGCCATGGATTCTCCCTGAATTCGAGTCACTTGTCCGCAATGGTTCAATCCGAATGGAATTTGACGCCTACATTAAGGAAATAACGGAGGATTCGGTCATATATGAGAAGGGGAATGATCTCCATTCAATCCGCAATGATTTTGTTTTTGCAATGACCGGCTACCGCCCGGACCATGGCTTCTTGAGAAGCATTGGAGTCGCTATCGATCCTGAAACCGGAAGGCCACATTTTAATCCAGAAACAATGGAGACAAATATTCGGGGAATATTTATTGCAGGAGTTATTGCTGCTGGAAACAATGCGAATGAAATATTCATTGAAAATGGACGGTTCCACGGCGGAGTTATTGCAGAGGAGATTTCCCGGAGAGATCAGCGTTAATGTTTTTTCTAGCATACTTTTAAAAAATTTAGAACGCAGGGTGATGGGATGAGAAAGGTAGTTTTGTTAACAACAGGTGGTACGATTGCAAGCAAACCGAATAAAACATCCGGTAAGCTAGCATCTGGGGAATTGACCGGCGAAGAACTCGTGGAAATGTGCAACCTGCCGGAAGATATTGAGGTGGTTGTGGAGTCCGTCTTCCAAAAGGCAAGCATGCATATCACCTTTAGGGACCTCGTTTATTTAAAGGATAAGATTGAGCATTACTTTAAGGATGAATCAGTTGCAGGGGTAGTCGTTACACATGGTACGGATACACTTGAAGAAACTGCTTATTTTCTTGACTTGACCGTGGACGACAGCCGCCCAGTGGTCGTGACCGGATCCCAGCGTTCCCCGGAAGATTTGGGCAGCGATGTCTTCATTAATTTACGGCATGCCATCTATTCGGCCTGCTCGCCCGATTTGTCAGATGTCGGGACAGTTGTCGTATTCAATGAAAGGATATTCGCTGCACGGTATGTGAAAAAAGAGCATGCTTCCAATATACAGGGCTTCAACTCATTCGGTTTCGGCTATTTAGGAATCATTGATAACGATGAGGTATTCATTTACCAGAAACCATTAAAAAGGGAGGTTTATAAACTATTGGATGGCATCCCCCGGATTGACATCGTTAAATGTTATATCGGCGGCGACGGCACATTTATCAAGGCTGCAAGAGAGAGCGGCGCTAAAGGGATAGTCCTTGAAGGGGTCGGAAGAGGCCAGGTAGCCCCGCTAATGATGGATGAAATTGAAAAGGCAATTGATTCCGGCATTATCGTTGTCATTACGACAAGCGCGGAAGAGGGGGCGGTTTATCCTACTTATGATTACAAGGGCAGCGCCTTTGACCTTGTTACCAAGGGGGCTATCCTTGGGAGCGACAATGATTCGAAAAAAGCGCGGATTAAACTGGCTGTAGCACTTGCCAGCGGCGAAACCAAGATTGTATTTTAGGAAAAGAGGATGGGCATTGCTAATAATTCCATTTTCTTTCCGGCTGAGCCGTGGTACCATGAAAGGAAAAGGGGAATGATCCCCGTCCATTTAGAAAAGAGGGCAGTGCATGCTGGTGATCTTTTCTGCCGGGATTGCACCCGGCCTGGCGTTGTTAAGTTACTTTTATTTAAAGGATGAAGTTGAGTCCGAACCTATACCGGTTGTTTTCAGGGCTTTCATGTTCGGGGCCCTGCTGGTTTTTCCGATTATGTTCCTGCAACATGTCCTGCAAACCGAAAATGTCCTGTCTGATGGCTGGACACAGGCTTACATTTCCGCTGGTTTATTCGAGGAGTTTTTTAAGTGGTTTATACTCTATTATGTGATATACCAGCACATCGCTTTTGATGAACCATTCGATGGAATCGTTTATGGCGCTGCTGTTTCCCTTGGATTTGCTTCCGTTGAGAATATTTTTTACCTAATTGGAAATGGGGTTGAGTATGCGATCGGCCGGGCCCTTCTTCCTGTTCCAAGCCATGCCCTTTTCGGTGTAATAATGGGCTACTATATCGGTAAAAGCAAGTTCAGTGAAAAACGAACCTCGAAGTGGATATGGTTTTCACTTTTTATCCCTGTTTTTCTGCATGGCTCGTATGATTATATCCTGATGGCCAAGGAGGATTGGCTGTATTACATCATGCCTTTTATGATTTTCTTATGGTGGCTTGGCCTCCGAAAAGTCAAAAAGGCAAGGGCTGCCAGCGCCGTGCATTTGAAAAAACAATACAATTCGGAAAAGTCTCTTCATACACCATGAAGGGGCTTTTTTATGTTTCGAAAAACAATGAGCTTGCATGATTTTTGGAGCATAGGAAATAGAATCTTTCTTCCATTTTCCAAACCTGCCCTTTTATTGAATAAAACTCCCTTTTAAACAGAAAATAGCCTTAATGGAAAATGAAAAGCATTTGGAGGTATGAATCGTGAAGATAAGAAAGTTATTCCTTGCCCGTCTGTTTATATGTACGCTTATCATTCCAGTGTTTCTATTGAATGCGGAAAAAGCGGAAGCCTTCAGCCCCCAAGTAATCCAGCATGGCGCAGTGGGCCAGGATGTAATAGAGTTGCAATCTCGGCTTAAATTTATCGGTTTTTATACGAAAGAGATTGACGGGGTCTTTGGCTGGAGCACGTATTGGGCGCTTAGGAATTTCCAATACGAATTTGGCCTTCCTGTAGATGGGCTTGCAGGGAGCGACACAAAGGCAAAACTTGTTAAGGCAACTAAGAACATGCCGCGTGGAGGGGCGAAAAAACAGGCATCGGCCAAGCCGAAAGCGGCGAATGTCCCGAATGGCTTTTCGCAAAACGACATTAAACTTATGTCCAACGCGGTCTATGGGGAAGCGAGGGGAGAGCCGTATGAAGGGCAGGTTGCTGTCGCGGCTGTCATTTTGAACAGGCTTGAAAGCTCATCGTTTCCTAACACTGTCTCGGGGGTAATCTTTGAGCCTCTCGCATTCACAGCTGTTGCTGATGGCCAAATCTGGCTTACACCCAATGAAACTGCACGAAAGGCGGTCCTTGACGCGATTAACGGCTGGGACCCAACAGGCAATGCATTGTATTATTTTAATCCTGATACTGCTACAAGCAAGTGGATCTGGTCGAGGCCGCAAATCAAGCGGATCGGAAGGCATATATTCTGTAAATAAGAGGTGAGCGGAAATGGTTAGAAACATCGTTATCGTGCTGCTGGCAATTGGCCTTGCTGGTACGGCCTACTGGGGGTATCAGGAAAGGAAGGAGAAAAACGCAGTCCTTATAAACGCTGAAAACAATTATCAGCAGGCTTTCCATGAATTATCATACAGGGTTGATTTGCTGAATGACAAGCTGGGGACCACCCTTGCGATGAATTCACGCAAATCGCTTTCCCCTTCCCTAGCCGAAGTATGGCGAATCACTTCGGAGGCAAGCCAAAATGTTGGCCAGCTTCCGCTATCGCTCATGCCATTTAACAAGACGGAGGAATTTCTCTCCAATGTCGGTGAATTCAGTTACAGGACCGCCGTGCGGGACCTAGACAAAAAACCTTTGAACGACAAGGAATACAAGGCACTCCAAACCCTTTATAAGCAATCGGCTGATATTCAGGGAGAACTAAGGGAAGTTCAGCATCTGGCACTTAAAAACAATTTACGCTGGATGGATGTTGAGCTTGCCCTTGCTTCAGGAAAAGAGAACTCAGACAATACAATCATTGACGGATTCAAGGTGGTCGAAAAAACCGTTTCCGGGTACGAAGATACTGATTTTGGCCCCGAATTTGTCAGTCTGAAAGAGAAGGACAGCAATTTCAGCAACCTTCCTGGGAAGAAAATAACAAAAGCGCAGGCAGTCGCGACAGCTCGAAAGTATATTGGGTTTGACGGAAAGGCGAAGACGAAAGTATCCGAAAATGGGAAGGGCTCTCGTTATGGTTTTTACACTGTGTCAGCCAAAAACAGCCAAACCGGAATGGAAGCAAGCATGGATATCACAAAAAAAGGAGGCTATCCGGTTTGGTTCCTGAACAACCGTCCGGTTGGCAAACAAAAGATTTCCTTGAATGAGGCCGCTAACAGAGCAGCTGAGTTTCTAAAGGAAAATAACTACCAATCACTCGTTTTGTCCGAGAGTGCGCAATACGATAACCTCGGAGTGTTTACCTTTGTAACAAAGCAGGGAAATGTAAGAATTTATCCAGAATCAATAAAAATAAAAGTTGCTCTCGATAATGGCTTGCCTGTAGGGCTTGCTGCAGACGATTATTTAAAGGCCAGGACTGTCCGGGAACTCAAAAGTCCGGCAATGGATATCAACGAAGCCAGAAAGAAAATAAACCCGAAAGTAAAAATCATGGAAGAGAGGCAGGCAATCATACTGAACGACTTTAACCGCGAAGTATTATGCTTTGAATTCCTGGGAACACTGGGTGACGATACGTACAGGGTTTTCATTAATGCCGCCACGGGAGAAGAGGAAAGGGTGGATAAGATGAAAAATGCGGAGGAAATGTTTGATGACGCAGTCTAGCTGAAATTTCGCCCGCGTATAAACCTTGTGGAATTAGGAGTGGAGTTTTATGAAGTTTGCGGAACGGATTCTTATCAAGGCAGCGGTCGCGCAGTTCATCTTTCTTTTGATTGCCCAAATCTTCATCCACCGATTTGGCATTTTGCCCGAGTTAAAAACAATCACCCAATACGAGGGAACAGGTAAAATGAACCATTCAGACATGCTTGAAGTTTTCCGTGAAAAGTAAGGGCAGGTGATTCCTGCCTTTTTCTATTGCCCGCATTATGCTGCCCGGAAAGATAGCTAACTACTATAAAGGGTTGTTCCGGGTGGTGAGGATTGCCTCGGAAAAAATATCGCATTTTAAAAGAGCATTCATTCATTATATGGTAGAATGGATTATTGAAGGCAAAAAAGGAAAACCGGGAATCGTGCACAAATGAGCTTCAGAACGGTAACAGGAGGAAACATGGATAAGAAAATTTCAATAGCGATTGACGGGCCTGCCGCTGCAGGAAAAAGTACAGTAGCGAAAATTGTTGCGGAAAAGCTCACTTATATTTATATCGACACTGGCGCTATGTACAGGGCACTTACATATAAAGCACTGAAACAGGGGGCTGATCTCGAGAAGGAAGATATCCTGCTTGGCATCCTATTGAATAGCGATATAGAACTTCTCCCATCGGATAGTGGACAACTCGTTCTTCTGGATGGAAAAGATGTTACGAGCGAAATCCGATATTCCGATGTAACCAACTCGGTTTCCATCGTAGCAATGCACCGCAAAGTTAGGGAAGAAATGGTCAGCAGGCAGCAAAAATTGGCTTCATTTGGAGGCGTCGTCATGGATGGCCGCGATATCGGTACCCATGTCCTCCCTGATGCAGAGGTTAAAGTTTTCCTGCTCGCAAGTGTGGAAGAAAGGGCTATTCGCCGCCATACTGAAAATGTTCAGAAAGGGATCGATTCCGACCTTGAAACTCTGAAAAAAGAAATTGCCAGGAGGGACAAGCTTGACTCCGAAAGGGAGGTCGCTCCTCTAGTTAAGGCTAAAGATGCGGTTGAAATCGATACGACATCCCTTTCAATTAGTGATGTTGTAGAAAGAATAATGGCGCTAGTGGAAGAGAGAGTGGGAAAAAGATGACTTTTTATTCATTTGCCAGATTCGTCGCAAACACTGCGTTAAAACCAATTTATAGGTATGAAGTGCAAGGACTCGAACACTTCCCAAAAGAAGGCGGAGTGCTGCTTTGCTCCAATCATATCAATAACCTTGATCCACCCGTTGTAGGCATCACCGCTCCACGGCCGGTCCATTTCATGGCCAAGGAAGAACTCTTTTCAGTACCAGTCCTGAAGGATATTATCAAAGCCTGCAACGCGTTTCCCGTCAAGCGGGGAATGAGCGACCGTGAGGCTCTTAGGAAGGGTCTTGGAGTTTTAAAAGCCGGAGAGGTTTTAGGATTGTTTCCTGAGGGAACAAGAAGCAGGACGGGAGAATTGGGCCAGGGTTTGGCAGGCGCGGGCTTTTTTGCGTTAAGGTCAAACGCCCATGTCGTACCATGTGCGATCATTGGTCCGTACAAAGCATTCAAAAGGCTTAAGGTTATATACGGAAAACCAATCGACATGGAACGGTTACGGGGAGAAAAAGCGTCCCCGGAAGCTGCGACTGAATTGATCATGGCGGAAATACGCAAACTTATTGAGGAACACAAAGGGGTTTCCGCTTGACAAAAAAGACCTTTTGTAAGAAGTTATTACAAAGGAATATTTTTTTGAATATTCTTGGAATCGCAGCCATTAAGATGGGCGCCGCATGCATGTGCAGCATGCGCCGCATCTATATATTTCAAAGGGCAGCCAATGGTTAAGGAGGAGTACATATGTCGGAAGATTTGAATCACATTGAAGTCGGGAATTTTGAAGTTGGAGACAGGGTGACTGGGCAAGTAACCAAAGTGGAAGAAAAACAGGTACTTGTCGATATTCAAAACAGCAAACTAGATGGAATCATTCCAATTAGCGAATTGTCGAGCATTCATATTGAGAAAGCTTCAGATGCAGTGGCGGAAGGGGATTCCCTTGAACTTGAAGTTATGAAGGTAGAGGAAGAAGCCCTGATCCTATCCAAACGCAAGGTTGACGCCGAAAAGGCATGGGATGTCCTTGAGCAAAAATTCCAGAGCGGGGAAGTCTTCGACGCTGAAGTAAAGGATGTAGTCAAGGGCGGGCTGGTTGTTGATCTCGGAGTACGCGGCTTTGTTCCTGCTTCACTGGTAGAAGCTTATTTTGTCGAGGATTTTTCAGATTATAAAGGAAAAGAACTATCCTTTAAAATAGTGGAGCTTGATAAGGAAAAGAACAGGCTGATCCTCTCGCACAGGGCGGTTGTCGAGGAAGAGAAAGGCAAAAAGAAACAGGATCTTCTTGAAACCATCCAGCCTGGGCAGGTAATCGAAGGAACAGTCCAAAGAATTACCGACTTTGGGGCATTTGTCGATATCGGCGGAATTGACGGCCTTGTTCATATTTCCCAGCTGTCCCATGAGCATGTTGAAAAACCTGGGGACGTTGTCCAGGAAGGCCAGAAGGTCCAGGTGAAGGTTCTGAATGTAGACCGTGATAATGAACGAATTTCCCTTTCCATCAAGGAAACACTCCCTGGGCCATGGGCTGATCTTTCTGAAAAGGCGGCAAAGGGCAGTGTGTTGACTGGAACCGTCCGAAGGCTTGTATCTTATGGCGCTTTCGTTGAAGTATTCCCTGGTGTGGAAGGGCTTGTCCACATTTCGCAAATCGCCCACAAGCATATCGGTACGCCACATGAGGTTCTGAAAGAAGGCCAGGAAGTCCAGGTCAAGGTGCTTGATGTGAACGAAAAAGAGCAGCGACTATCCCTAAGCATCAAGGATTTATTGGAACGGGATGCGGAAGAAAACATGGATTATGAACTTCCTGAGGAATCAAAAGGTTTCCAATTGGGAGAACTGCTTGGCGATAAACTGAAGGATTTAAAAAAATAAGTTTTAAAAAAGCTTCCGCGAAGATGCGGAAGCTTTTTCTTTGCAACTTTTCTTTATTATTTCTTTCCGTCATTCAGCTTCCTGGCTTCTTCCGGAGTCTGAAGTCCGGTAGCACCAGGGTAATGAAGCGACTGGTCGCGGTCGGATTGAACCCTTCCGCTTTCCCGCAGCTTTTTTTCCTGCCTATCTTTACCCATCACCTATCACCTCCACTATGTAAATTATTTGTTAGACAAAGAATATTAATCCTGGTATGAAAATGCATGCCCTTTACCATAATGGTAAAGATAGGAGGTAGGCATGATGGAGGGTTATTTATATTATTTGGCGGCCTGGCTGTCGTGGGTTTATTTAGTGTTCTTGGCTGGTAGCCGTCTACGGTCCATGAAGGGTTTGCAGGCAGCGATCTTGCTTTCGATCATTGCATCGCCGATTCACTTCCAAGCGGGGGATTCCAGGGTCTTTTTGGGGGGGATAAGCATTTTCCTCTACTCACTTATCCATATAGTGAGGGAAAACGGGAAAGAAAAGGCATATTTTATTGTTTGTTCTTTTACCATGTCCCTTTTATATTGTTCAATAAGCTTTTTTGAACTGTTCGATCCGGTTGTATTTATTATAAAAAAGGAATGGTTCCTTGCATCCGTTCTTGCTTTGCTTGTGCCAATCCTCTACGGGCCGCTTAAATGGAGGCTGCTCGTAGCCGTAATTGGGATGGTTCAAGGAGAAATATTATACGCTCTCGTCCTTCAGAAAAACTCTTTGCCATTTGAGGCGGGGGGATTCGCTTTTTTGGATACAATGTCGCTTGTGGCCGCTGTTACGGTTAGTTGGAGCGTGATTGAAAGATGTTCTGCATGGCTCGGATCATCGCTTAAACCAATTGAAAAAGGAAGAAAATCTTCCCGATGAATGAGGTTATCGGTTCCAAGTTCCCTATATTGGCCAGGGATGTTTTCATTGCGCTATTGCCTTATCATTGATACTATAATTAAGTTAAGCCCTTCCACATGCCAGAAGGGTTTATTTAATAGGAATAAACATACCTGGCACCAACATCAAAGGTGTACTGCCAATTTAAAATGTAAAGTTAAGGGTGAGTTGAATGGTAAAACCAACAGTTGCGATTGTCGGACGCCCAAACGTTGGCAAATCAACGATATTCAATAGGATTGTCGGAGAACGGATTTCAATTGTAGAAGACATTCCTGGAGTTACACGGGACAGAATTTACAGCTCGGCCGAATGGCTGACACATGACTTTAATATTATTGATACAGGGGGAATCGACATTGGTGATGAACCGTTCATTGAGCAAATCAGGCAGCAGGCCGAAATTGCCATTGAAGAAGCGGACGTCATCATATTTTTGGTAAATGGCCGTGAGGGGGTTACCGCGGCCGATGAAGAAGTGGCGAAAATCCTCTATAAAACTAAAAAGCCTGTTGTCTTGGCAGTAAATAAAATTGATAATCCCGAAATGCGGGCGGATATATACGATTTTTACACTCTTGGTTTCGGTGAGCCGTTCCCCATTTCAGGCGCACACGGGCTTGGGCTTGGAGACCTGCTTGATGAGGCCGCGAAGCATTTTCCGAAATCCGAAAATGATGAGTATCCGGAAGACGCCATTAAATTCAGCCTCATTGGGAGGCCGAATGTAGGAAAGTCATCCCTGGTAAACGCGCTTCTTGGTGAAGAACGGGTAATAGTCAGCGACATCGCAGGCACAACACGCGATGCGATTGATTCAGTGTATGTGCATGAAGGCCAGGAATACGTTATTATCGATACCGCCGGGATGAGGAAAAAAGGGAAAGTGTATGAGAGCACTGAAAAATATAGTGTTCTCCGGGCGTTAAGGGCTATTGAACGTTCGGATGTCGTCCTAGTCGTGTTGAACGCTGAAGAGGGAATCATCGAACAGGATAAAAAAATCGCCGGATACGCCCACGAAGCCGGAAGGGCAGTTGTCATAGTCGTAAATAAATGGGACGCAATCGAAAAAGACGAGAAGACGATGAAGGAATTTGAAGAAAAAATTCGGGAACATTTCCAATTCCTTGATTACGCGCCCATTGTGTTCCTTTCGGCCAAGACAAAAAAGCGGGTCCAAACGCTTCTCCCTGTCATCAATATGGTGAGTGAAAATCATGCGATGCGTGTACAGACAACAATCCTGAATGATATCATCATGGATGCTGTGGCGATGAATCCTACTCCAACTGATAAAGGCCGAAGGCTGAAGATTTATTATGCTACCCAGGTGGCCGTCAAGCCCCCTGCGTTTGTTGTGTTTGTAAATGATCCGGAAATGATGCATTTTTCATATGAGCGGTTCCTGGAGAACAGGATACGGGATGCATTTGGCTTTGAGGGGACCCCAATCAGGATATATGCCAGGGAAAGAAAATAAATAAAAGGTAGTGATCTGAATGGAAATTGCAGTCATGGGAGCGGGCAGCTGGGGAACAGCCCTTGCCCTTGTCCTTGCAGATAATTCCCACAAAGTGAAGCTTTGGAGCCATAATCCGCAGCAGGTTCAGGAAATTAATACGATTCGTTCCAATAAACGATACTTGCCGGGGATAACAATTCCCGAAACCATTCATGCCACCGCATCGATTGAAGAGGCTCTCGAAGGTGTGGATACAGTTATCCTTGCCGTACCTACAAAAGCGATTAGAGAGGTATCAGGGAAAATTCGGGAAACAGGGAAACAGCCTCTTACACTTGTCCATGTCAGCAAAGGCATCGAGCCTGATTCTTTGCTTCGCATATCGGAAATGATTAAGGAGGAAATTCCTCCTGAACTTCTTGCCGCCATCGTTGTCCTTTCAGGTCCTAGCCATGCGGAGGAAGTGAGCCTGCGGCACCCTACCACCGTGACCGTATCCTCGGAAAATATGGTTGAGGCAGAAAGGATACAGGACCTTTTCATTAATCAAAACTTCAGGGTATACACCAATCCCGATATTATCGGGGTGGAAATCGGGGGCGCATTGAAAAACATTATCGCCCTTGCGGCAGGCATTACGGATGGCCTTGGTTTTGGGGATAATGCGAAAGCAGCCTTGATGACAAGAGGGCTGGCAGAAATCGCAAGGCTTGGAGTGAGGATGGGAGCAAATCCATTAACTTTTTCCGGGCTTGCGGGCATTGGAGATTTAATTGTAACGTGTACAAGCGTCCATTCAAGGAACTGGAGGGCGGGAAACCTCCTTGGGAAAGGACAGACACTTGAGGAAGTCCTTGATAATATGGGAATGGTCGTCGAGGGCGTCCGTACAACGAAGGCCGCCTACCAGCTTGCCGCAAAATATGAGGTGAAAATGCCCATTACAGAGACTTTGCATAAAGTTTTATTCGAAGGCCTTCCCGCGAAAGAAGGCGCTGAATTGTTGATGGCACGGGGAAAAACGCATGAGATGGAAGATTTGACGAATATCCTGAACGAACATGGAAGCGAATCGATTTAATTCCGAAACGTGGGCGATTGGTGATGCATTTGCTTTTTTTACAGCATACAATGCAACGAATCAAACTGGTAGTGTGAGCGTGTTTGGGTATTTTAGTCACTTTCTTTGAGCAAGGAATCGCCCCCTTGCTCTTTTCTTTTTGCCTGCGGGCCCGTTCCCTTTCACCCAGTTCCGGGCTATGATATAATTACTCTCGTTAAAAGGGGGGATGTGTTTTGTCACCGGCATTAATGAAAATGTGGGTTTCTCTTGCCGCAATGGGGTTCATGTTTATTTCGATTATCACAATCTATTTAAGCAGATATAAATTAAAAGGCGGCGTTCTTCGCTTCGTTTCGGCCCTATTTGCGTATGCGTTAATGATTTTATCAGGTATTATCATATTCCTCGTAGTGGTTAGCGGACCTACTGGAGAATAGCGATTATGATTAAAGAGGGTTGGTCAAAGATGAAAATTGCCAGACTGGCTTTGCCGGCTTTAATGATCCTGCTCCTGGGTGGCTGCATGTATCCGAGCGATGAGCTTGCCAAGAACCAAATTCCTTATAAAGAACAACTTGAATCGGTCCAGGCTGCTGTTGAAAGCTTCCAAAAGGATAACGGCGGGATTCTGCCTATAAAAACAAAGGAAGCCGATACGCCGATTTATGAAAAGTATCTTATTGATTTTTCAAAAATCTCACCGCGCTATATTCAGGAACCGCCAGGGAATGCGTTTGAGAACGGCGGAATTTTCCAATATGTCCTGATCGATGTTGAAACGAAACCGACAGTAAAGCTTCTGGATTTGCGGATAGCCGACCAAATCCGGGAAATTAAGATGAGAATCAGTGCAAACCGCTATCCGCCATTCAAGGAAGCGCTCGCTAAACATGTGTATTCCCTTGATTTTAAAAAGTTGGGGTATAAAACCCCTCCTTACGTGGTGAGCCCGTTCACGCAGAATAATCTCTCGTTCGTCATTGGCCCTGAGGGCGAAATTTATGTTGACTATAGCAGTGACCTTTACAAGTTCCTGCAAAATTCTTCCCGCGATTACAAGCCTGGCGATGACATTCGTTCCGTCCTTACCGATGATTCGATGTTTGTTCCAGCCTACTCGCTTCCCTATACAATCGATGCCGAAAACGGGGAGCCTGTTTTCATGGAAAGCTAGTAAAATAGCAAAATTTCTAATTCCCGTGATTAACAGTCATAACCCTTTTCCTGTTAAATATATTTACAGGAGAAGGGTTTTTTTGTGGTTCCCATTTGCATTAATTTGCAGTGTCGCTGATAAAAACAGGGAAATTCGAGGAGGTAAAAAAATAAAAATACTAAACTAAAGCATAAAACAATAGGACAACATCATAAACATATACTGTCCAACAATACCTAAATGGATACGATTATCCCACTTATTCTAGGATCGGGAGGGGATCTCTTGGAAAGGGTAGATATTTTTAAAGATATTGCCGAGCGTACTGGCGGCGATATTTATCTCGGAGTTGTCGGGGCTGTAAGGACCGGCAAATCCACTTTTATTAAAAAGTTTATGGAACTGGTTGTCCTGCCCAATATGAGCAACGAGGCGGACAAGGCAAGGACAATGGATGAACTTCCGCAAAGCGCGGCCGGAAAAACAATCATGACCACTGAGCCGAAATTTGTCCCTAATCAGGCTGCAGCAGTGTACGTGGATGAGGGACTTGAAGTTAACATCCGGCTGGTTGACTGTGTTGGCTATACAGTCCCGGGAGCCAAGGGGTATGAGGATGAAAATGGGCCGCGGATGATTACAACCCCCTGGTATGAAGAGCCGATTCCCTTCCATGAAGCCGCTGAGATCGGTACGAGGAAGGTTATCCAGGAACACTCCACAATAGGCGTGGTTATTACCACAGATGGGACAATCGGGGAAATCCCGCGGACATCCTACCTTGATGCGGAGGAAAGGGTCATTAATGAGTTGAAGGAAGTAGGCAAGCCTTTCATCATGGTTGTGAACAGCGCCCAGCCGCATCATCCGAATACTGAAGCGCTTCGGTCCAGCCTTGCGGAGAAATACGATATACCCGTCATCGCGATGAGCGTGGAGGGAATGCGCGAGTCTGATGTACTGAATGTCCTAAGAGAAGCGCTTTATGAATTCCCGGTACTTGAGGTGAATGTGAACCTTCCAAGCTGGGTTATGGTTTTGAGGGAGAATCACTGGCTGCGCGAAAGTTATCAGGAAGCGGTCAGGGATACAGTGAAAGACATAAAGAGGCTGAGGGATGTCGACAGGGTTGTACACCAATTCAGCGACTTTGATTTTATCGAAAGGGCGGGGCTAGCGGGAATTGAGATGGGCCAGGGAGTCGCAGAAATCGACCTGTATGCGCCGGACGAACTGTATGATGAAATCCTGAAGGAAATCGTCGGCGTCGAAATCCGCGGCAAGGACCATCTTCTTGAGCTAATGCAGGATTTCGCTCATGCCAAGGCGGAGTATGACCATATTTCGGATGCGCTCAGAATGGTAAAGCAGACCGGGTATGGAATCGCCTCCCCAACTCTTTCGGACATGAGCCTTGAAGAACCCGAAATCATTCGTCAGGGCGCGCGCTTCGGCGTAAGGCTTAAAGCTGTTGCCCCTTCCATCCATATGATCAAGGTCGATGTGGAATCTGAATTCGCACCGATTATCGGGACGGAAAAACAAAGCGAAGAGCTTGTACGTTATCTGATGCAGGACTTTGAAGATGACCCGCTTTCCATTTGGAACTCCGATATTTTTGGCAGGAGCCTCAGTTCAATTGTAAGGGAAGGGATTCATGCAAAAATATCCCTTATGCCAGATAATGCAAGATATAAATTAAAAGAAACGCTAGAGAGGATCATAAACGAGGGATCCGGGGGATTGATTGCCATTATTCTGTAGTACTGGCAAACGGAAAATTCCAGGTTATCCTCCCGCCTTTATAAAAAATTGTAACGTGATAGGAGCGGCCCAATTAGGCCTCTCTTTTTTTTGATTTTTTGAAAGCATTATGTTTTAATAACAGTTCAAAAGGGAATATTCCAAGAAAATCGGACATAATTCGACATTTTTCAGCCCCAGTTATTTAAAAAGTGAAAAGATTTCCATTATTAACAGGAATATTCTTGATTAGGACATGTGATTGTGATAATCTTTTAACAGAATTAGCTTACAAAGCACAAAGCCTTTATTTCATTGGGTTTTCATTTAGTTTTTTTTATCAAAACAATTGAAATCCCACAAGGCTTGCTATATGATTAGCCTTGTCAATTAAAATACGCTTTCGCGTATAGAATTGATGAAATTTGTTTAGAAATGTAGATAAGTAATAGTATCTACTCACTGGGCAAATTATTTGGGAGGAGGTGAATGGCATGAACAAGACAGAACTTATCAATGCAGTAGCAGAGGCTAGCGAACTTTCAAGGAAGGATGCTACCAAAGCGGTTGATGCTGTTTTTGATTCCATTTTGGAAGCTCTTAAAAAAGGCGACAAAGTTTCTTTGATCGGATTCGGAAACTTCGAAGTTCGCGAACGCTCCGCTCGTAAGGGCCGCAACCCGCAAACTGGCGATGAAATCGAAATCGCTGCAAGCAAGGTACCGGCATTCAAACCGGGCAAACAACTCAAAGACGCTGTGAAATAATTACATAGAATCTGTGCTTTGGGCGCAAAAAGCCATGGAGGAATCCATGGCTTTTTCTTCTTTATATTCATGCATAGCTTTAATGGTTCAAAGCCTGGGTATATGTCCCGCAAAGCCCTGTTTGCCAAGTACGAAAAGCTGGCCCATGCGATGATAACGGCAGAATATCGCAAAAAGCATATCCTTTTGCCTGCAATAAAATGGTTATGCTAATATGGAGTAGACTTGCAAGATAACAGTAGGGGGTTAAGCAAATGGCAACCGTAAATAAAGCCCAGATAGAGGAGGCGGTCCGTTCCATCCTGGAAGCAATCGGGGAGGATCCAAACCGCGAAGGGCTATTGGATACACCAAAACGTGTAGCAAAAATGTATGAAGAGGTTTTTAGCGGGATGAACCAGAATCCCGGTGAATATTTTGAGACGATTTTCGGGGAGGACCACGAAGAGCTGGTGCTGGTAAAGGATATTCCCTTTTACTCAATGTGTGAGCATCATCTTGTCCCCTTTTTTGGAAAGGCGCATGTTGCCTACTTGCCGAGAAATGGAAGAGTTACCGGACTGAGCAAATTGGCTAGGGCAGTCGAGGCTGTTGCGAAGCGGCCTCAGCTCCAGGAGAGAATTACTTCCGAAATAGCTAACAGTATAATGGATAAGCTTCAACCGCACGGTGTAATGGTAGTCGTTGAAGCGGAGCATATGTGCATGACGATGCGCGGGGTTAAAAAACCGGGATCAAAAACAGTAACATCTGCCGTCCGCGGAATTTTTGTTGAAAATGCAATTGCGAGGTCAGAAGTTTTATCCTTTATTAATAACTGATCAGTGAACCTGCTCGTCGGAGGTGATGGAAATGGAAAAACGGGAACAGCAAACAGGGGACTTCATTGTCATAAAGGCGATTGAGGACGGCGTTAGCGTCATCGGCTTGACGAGGGGAACGGACACAAGGTTCCACCATTCGGAAAAACTGGACAAAGGTGAAGTCATGATTGCCCAATTTACGGAACACACATCGGCAATAAAGATCAGGGGCAAAGCGGCCATCCTAACAAGTGTAGGGGAAGTGGAAAGCGGACCCGGGAAATAATCTCCACCCAGAACGGCTCCATTAGGCCGTTCTCTTGTTTTTTGTGGCTTTGCCCAAGGAGACTCCTATTATTTTAGGAAACTTCCCCATTGAAAAAAGATTTGTGATATAATGATGTCTGCTATGTTTAGGACGAGAGGAGGATCTTTTCCGGTTGGATATAAATCTTCCCGCTCAAAAGTGCTGGCGCAGCTTAGGCATACCCCGGGGTGATTAATGTGCAGGAAATGAACAGCAAAATTGCAGAGATAAAGGGCAAGATTGAAAAAAAAGTCCTTCATCCCTATCTGCTAAAATACATACAAGTTCCAATTATAGATTCCGACAAGCTTTTGTTGCTTGTTTCGGCGATGGAAGGGCTGGACTTGACCGATCGCGAAAGGGAAAACTATGCCCTTACAGCCACGCTTGTACAAATCGCCCTGGACATTCACGAGCACGTAACGAATTCACAGTCCCTTGCAGGCACGAAGGAACGGCAGTTGACCGTCCTTGCGGGAGATTATTATAGTGGGCTCTATTATAAGCATTTGGCTGAATCGGATGATATCCTGATGATTCGTTCCCTTTCAAGAGGGATTAAAAAAGTAAATGAGCATAAAACCCTGCTTTACCAAAAAGAATTTAAGTCGGTCGGACTGCTTCTCGATAGCATTAAAAGCATTGAGGCATCCGTCCTCGCAAAATTTTCTGGCTTTTTCGGCAGGGATGCCTGGATTCCTTTTATGGAAAGCTTTCTTCTTATGAAAAGGCTTCTTAAGGAAAGAAATGATTTTTTGCGTGACGGGATCTCACCTTTCTTTGATGCTCTGGAAGCAGTCGTTGAAACAGTGGATTTACATGGCGGAAACCGAAATTCAGGTAACCTTGTCGAACTGCTTGACCATGAACTCGTTTCCTTGAGGATTGAACTGAAGGAAAGGATGAACGCCGTGAAAAACATCAATGAAGCAGTAAGAAGCAGGGCGGAAGAATTGCTTGGTGAAATTAAAATATTCGTGGAAGAAGGTTAAGGAGCATGGAACGTTCCAAAGAAGAACGGGTACATTCGGTCTTTGAAAGCATCTATGACAATTATGACAAAATGAATTCCGTGATCAGCTTCAAGCAGCATATTGCCTGGCGGAAGGACACAATGAAAAGAATGAATGTCCGCCCCGGCTCAAAAGCCCTTGACCTTTGCTGCGGAACGGCTGACTGGACGATTGCCCTGGCCGAATCTGTTGGGAAGGATGGAGAAGTTATCGGCCTGGATTTCAGCAAGAATATGCTCAAGATTGGCCAGCAAAAAATTGACTCCCTTAATCTCACCCAGGCTACCCTTGTACACGGAAATGCAATGGAGCTGCCATTTCCCGATAATGCCTTCGATTATGTAACGATTGGCTTTGGGCTCAGGAATGTTCCCGATTATATGCAGGTACTAAAAGAAATGCACAGGGTTGTTAAGCCGGGTGGCCTCGCAGTCTGCCTGGAAACTTCACAGCCGACGATGCCCGTGTACAGGCAGCTGTATTTCTTCTATTTCAAGTACATCATGCCGTTATTCGGGAAAATGTTCGCGAAAAGCTATAATGAATACTCCTGGCTCCAGGAATCCGCCCGTGATTTCCCGGGAGCGAAGGAGCTTGCCAGTATGTTCGAGAAGGCGGGCTTCCATAAGGTTTCGTATAAACCGTACAGCGGTGGCGCGGCTGCCGTACATTTAGGGCAAAAAAATAGATAAAAGAAGTTTTAACTAAAAAAGCAGGGTGAATGCCTTTATGAAATTAAAAATGATGACTTCATTTTTAAATTCCGATCTTACCTTAATCGAGAATACACTAGAAGAAACAATTCAGGCGGAATCCTTGCTGTTGCGGAAGGCTTCTTTGCATACCCTCCAGGCGGGCGGAAAACGGATCCGTCCTGTTTTTGTTTTGCTTGCTGCAAAATTCGGAAACTATGATATCCAGGCCATAAAGAACGTCGCGGTTTCACTCGAATTGATACACATGGCATCACTGGTCCATGATGATGTAATCGATGACGCTGAACTACGGAGAGGAAAGCCAACGATTAAATCCAAGTGGGGCAATCGGATCGCGATGTATACCGGTGATTATATTTTGGCCCTTTCCCTCGAATTAATGACTTCAATCGATAAACCAAAGGCCCATAAAATCCTCGCAAATACGATTGTCGAGGTTTGTGTGGGCGAGATCCAGCAAATCAGGGATAAATACAGGTTCGACCAAACAATGAGGGATTATTTCAGGAGAATCAAACGAAAGACGGCCCTCCTTATTGCTGTTAGCTGCCAGCTAGGGGCGATAGCCGCCGATGCGAGCGAGGAAATCAGCAGAAAGCTATACTTGTTCGGCTACTATGTGGGGATGTCCTATCAAATAATCGATGATATACTTGACTTTACCTCAACGGAAAAAGAACTTGGAAAGCCTGCGGGAAGCGACCTCCTTCAAGGGAATATTACCGCGCCTGTCCTTTATGCAATGGCCGATCCGATTGTAAAGGAAAAGATTGTAAAAATTAACGAACATACAAGCAGGGAAAGCCTCGATGAAGCAATCGTAGTGATTAAAAAATCGGGTGCGATTGAAAAGTCATTTGAATTAAGTGACCGCTATTTGGAAAAGGCGCTAGCTATCCTTGACGAGCTGCCCCAGAACCGGGCGAAAAAAACCTTGAAGGACATCACCAATTTTATTGGGAAAAGAAAATTTTGATTCGTACGAAAAATGAAGCTCGCCGCCTCTACATTCTTGCGTAATTTACTAAACAATGTTAACATTTTCGTGGAATGCCTATATAGGAAATTTCGATACATATTTTTTAGGAGTGGAAACAATGGAAAAAACGTTTTTAATGGTTAAACCGGACGGAGTACAGAGAGCTGTTGTTGGCGAAATCGTCGCCCGTTTTGAAAAGAAGGGCTTCCAGCTCGTTGGGGCTAAATTAATGAACATTCCCCGCGAATTGGCTGAGGAACATTATGGGGAGCATAAAGAACGCCCGTTTTTCGGCGAATTGGTTGACTTTATTACTTCCGGCCCGGTTTTCGCCATGGTATGGCAAGGTGAAAACGTTATTGCGACAGCCCGCCAAATGATGGGTGCCACAAATCCAAAGGATGCGGCTCCTGGAACGATCCGGGGAGATTTCGCCCTAACCGTTGGCAAGAACATCATCCATGGCTCGGACTCTCCTGCAAGCGCAGAACGTGAAATCGGCATCTTCTTCAAACAGGAAGAGCTTGTTGAATACACAAAATTAATGAATGACTGGGTATATTAATCCCAAAGGGCACTTGTCAAGACGAGTGCCCTTTTTGTATACGTTTTCTTGGAATTAGATTCCAGTTGAATGGCTAATTAAAAGTCGGAATCAGAGCATGGGAGAAAAACTACCTCGTGACAAAATGATCAATGACTTGTAACATAGCTTTAATCAAATTCTAGAAGGGGAAATCAAAACATGAGATATCTTACCGCAGGGGAATCACACGGCCCCCAGTTGACTGTAATCATCGAAGGCGTACCAGCAGGATTGCCGATACAAGCTGAACAAATTAATGAGAATCTAGCCCGCAGACAAAAAGGGTATGGCAGAGGCCGTCGGATGCAAATTGAAAAAGATGTAGTGGAAATTGTGGGGGGAGTCCGCCATGGAATGACTTTGGGTTCTCCCATCGCTCTTGTGATAAAAAATGATGACTGGAAGCACTGGACCCATATAATGGGGCCTGAAGCAATTGATGAAGAGGCGGAGGCGGAAGTAAAAAGAAGAATATCACGGCCGCGCCCCGGCCATGCCGATTTGAATGGAGCAATAAAATACGGCCACCGTGATATGAGAAACGTCCTTGAACGTTCATCTGCCAGGGAAACAGCCGCACGCGTAGCGGCTGGCGCGGTTGCGAGTGTACTGCTACAACAGGCTGGCATAGAAATTGTCTCGTATGTAACCGAAATCGGCGGCGTAAAAGCGAGGGTTCCGGAACTGTCCATGGCTGAAATGAAAGAAAAAAGCGAAGCTTCTCCAGTTCGCTGCCTTGATCCGGGCGCGGAGCAGAAGATGATGGAAGCGATTGACAATGCGAAAGAAAATGGCGATTCAATTGGCGGAATAGTTGAAGTGACAGCAACCGGGATGCCAATCGGAGTCGGGAGCTATGTCCATTATGACAGGAAGCTGGATTCACGGATAGCCGGCGCGATTGTAAGCATTAACGCTTTTAAAGGGGTAGAATTCGGGATTGGCTTTAAAGCTGCCGAAATACCAGGCTCACAAGTACATGATGAAATTATATGGGATGAAGAAACCGGCTATACCAGGAGAACGAATCGCCTTGGAGGCTTTGAAGGCGGGATGACCAATGGAATGCCGATTATTGTCAGGGGTGTCATGAAACCAATTCCGACTTTGTACAAACCGCTCCAAAGTGTGGATATTGAAACAAAAGAACCGTTTTCCGCAAGCATTGAGCGTTCCGACAGCTGTGCCGTCCCTGCAGCCGCGGTGGTGGCCGAAAGCGTTGTTGCTTGGGAAATCGCTCGTGCCCTCGTTGAACAATTTAATTCGGACCGGCTTGATGTCTTTCTTGAGGAAATCCAGAACCACCGGGATCGTGCGAGGTCATTTTGATGAAGACACTGGAAATCAGTGCAGGATTAAATAAGTATCCGGTTTTCATTGGTGAAATGGCAGTTTTGATGTTGGGGAACTATCTGGAAAAGCAGGCGGGAAGTTTCACGAAATTGCTTATCATTACAGACGAAAACGTTGCAAGAATCCATCTGCCAAATGTTTTGGACCAATTAAAAGCCTATCATCCCTCGGTGTTTACTGCACCCAGCGGGGAACAGGCAAAAACAATCGAGACGTATTACGAGGCTATGACATGTGCCCTGGAAGAAGGGCTGGACAGGAAATCGATTATTATCGCCCTTGGTGGTGGAGCAATCGGGGACTTGGCAGGTTTTGTCGCCGCGACTTTTATGAGAGGCATCCGGTTCATCCAAATTCCGACGACTGTTCTGGCGCATGACAGTTCAGTGGGAGGAAAAACAGGGATCAACCATAAGCTGGGTAAAAACATGATTGGCGCTTTTCATCAGCCTGATGCCGTGTTCTATGATTTGTCTTTTTTAAAAAGCCTTCCTCCTAATGAAGTCCGTTCAGGATTTGCCGAAGTTGTAAAGCATGGACTGATTGGGGATTCAGCACTTTACGAATGGCTAAAAACCACCATTCAAGACCTTGGAAGCATCACTACCCATCAATATGAAACGATGTTGGCGAACGGGATCCATGTAAAAGCTTCGATCGTTAACAAGGATGTTAAGGAAAACGGCATCCGTGCCTATCTCAACTTTGGGCATACATTGGGCCACGCGATTGAAGCGGAATTGGGTTATGGGAACATTACCCACGGGGAAGCGGTCATGATTGGCATGCTATTCGCACTGGAAGCAAGCAGGTCAGAGGCAGGGCTCGCCTTTGACGTGGAGGGATTCCGTGCCTGGATTGAAAAGCTAGGCTATCTGGCCTCCCTTCCACCTGGGCTTACTCGGGAAGGTTTGATTAAAAGGATGAAGCAGGATAAAAAGGCCGTTGGCGGTTCAGTAAAGTTTGTTCTTCTCAAGGAATTAGGCAACCCATCCTTGAAAGAATTAAGCGATTCACGGATTGAATCATTGTTGGATAATTTCTTCAGTTCAAAAAAATAAAAAAACACTGACTTCCCGATTTGCCTGTGTTAGAATGGAAAGAAAAACTCGCACTAACTTTAAAGCGTTAAAGCAGCGAGGTAAAAACAACAACGAGGTGTTTGAAATGCGCTGGAAGAAGCAATTATTAAACCTGACTCCATATCAGCCAGGCAAATCCATTGATTCTGTAAAAAAACAATACGGTTTAGAAACAATCGTCAAATTGGCTTCAAATGAAAATCCGTTTGGCTGTTCGGCCAAAGCAGTGGAGCGTATTCAAAGCTTCAGTGAAAGCCTTGCCCTTTATCCGGACGGGCATGCGGGAGATTTGAGGGAAGCACTTTCTGCTATGCTCGGGATTTCCCCCGACAGGCTCATTTTCGGGAATGGATCGGATGAGCTGATTCGTATTATTTCTAGAGCCTTGTTATATCCGGGAGCAAATACGGTCATGGCATCGCCAACCTTTCCCCAATACCGGCATAATGCGGTGCTAGAAGGCGCTAAAGTAAGGGAGGTTCCTCTTGTTGATGGACAGCATGATTTGCCAAAGATGCTGGACGCAGTCGATGAACATACAAATGTAATATGGATTTGCAGCCCAAATAACCCTACTGGTACCTATATTCCGAATGAAGACCTGGATTCGTTCCTGCAACAGGTACCTGAAGACATATTGGTAGTCATTGATGAGGCGTATTATGAATATGTCACAGCAACGGATTTCCATGATTCAATCTCGCTAACTGAAAAGTTTCCGAATGTTATAGCCTTGCGAACTTTTTCAAAAATTTACGGACTTGCAAGCCTGAGGGTTGGATATGGCATTGCAAATCCGTCGATTATCAAGGTTCTCGAGCCTGCAAGGGAGCCGTTCAATACCAACACCCTTGGACAGGAGGCGGCAAAGGCGGCGCTCTCAGACCAGGATTTTGTTGGGCGGTGCAAAGAGATTAATCGGAATGGCCTTGAAATGTTCTACAAGTTTTGTGAAAAGCATGGCCTTCCATACTACCCGTCCCAGGGAAATTTTATCCTGATTAATTTCCGCATGGATGCAAACCGTGTTTTCCAATCTTTACTTGAACGCGGCTTCATCGTACGCTCCGGAGCCTTGCTTGGCTTCCCGGAAAGCGTGAGGATAACAGTAGGCTCACAAAGCCAGGTAGACGCGTTGTTAAAGGAAGTTGAAGCATTCCTTGAAAAAGAATCCAGGGCGATAGTGTAAGGGAGTGCGAAAATTGAAAGGCAATGTTTTGATCATCGGATTAGGGCTCATTGGGGGTTCATTGGCACTTTGCATTAAGAAAGCGCACCCGAATGCCAAAGTATTCGGGTTTGACGTTAGGGACCGGCAAGCAGAACTTGCAAAAATGCTTGGCGCAATCGATGTCATTTCCGGAACCATTAGCGAGGGGGCAGAGGACGCGGATTTAATCATTATTTCGGCTCCTGTCAGGGAAACGGCGAAAATTATAAAGGAGCTGGAATCGTGCCCGCTAAAGGAATCGGTCATAATTTCGGATACCGGAAGTACAAAAAAGGAAATAACCCGTCTAGCGGCGTCTTTAAAACAAAAAGGTTTTACGTTTGTCGGCGGGCATCCAATGGCAGGGTCGCATAAAAGCGGAATTACGGCAGCCAAAGAAATCCTTTTCGAAAATGCTTTTTACATATTGACTCCGGAAGATTCACGTGAGAGGGAAAGTGCCGCTACGGTAATGGAATGGCTGAAAGGAACCAAAGCCAGGTTCCTGGAGCTTTCCCCTGATGACCATGATTACCTGGCGGGTGTCATAAGCCACTTTCCGCATATCATAGCGGCTTCGATAGTCCATCAGACAAAAAGCCTTACCAGGAAGAATGAATTGCTCCCAAGGCTTGCTGCTGGCGGATTCAGGGATATTACAAGGATTGCATCAAGCAGCCCGGAAATGTGGCGTGATATCCTGCTCCACAATAAAGAAGTGCTTCTCGAATTACTAGATTTATGGCGAAAGGAAATGGATCGGGTAAGCGGCCTTCTCCTTGAATCAAATGAAGAGGCGCTGGCCGCCTATTTTTCGGAAGCGAAAAAATTCCGGGACGGGCTACCTGTCAAAGAAAAGGGAGCGATTCCGGCCTTTTATGATTTGTATGTCGACATTCCGGATTATCCAGGGGTAATCTCCGAAATAACTGGCTATCTGGCGGAAGAAAAGATCAGCATTACGAATATCAGGATTATCGAAACGAGAGAAGATATAAACGGTGTCCTTGTCATTAGCTTTCAGACTGAAAAGGATAGGGAGAGGGCGGAGGAGTGCATTCAAGCATGCGCATCTTTTCCTACCTCGTATGAACTTTAAAGATAATCCTGGAGGTGTGTGAATTGAATCAAGTGAACATAATGCCTGTGAGTTCAGGCCTATCCGGCGAACTCAGGGTTCCTGGTGATAAGTCCATTTCCCATAGGGCTGTCATGTTCGGTGCGATTGCACATGGAACGACTACCGTGAGGAATTTCCTCCCGGGCGATGATTGCCTAAGTACAGTTTCCTGTTTCCAAAAACTTGGGGTAACCATTGAAACAGCCGGCACCGATGTGAAAATCTCCGGAAAAGGGCTTGAAGGTCTTCGTGAATACAATGGCCTACTGGATGTAGGCAATTCTGGTACGACTATTAGGCTAATGATGGGACTGCTTTCTGGCACTCCATTTGTTTCCAGGCTTACTGGGGATGAATCGATTGCCAAGAGGCCAATGAACCGGGTTGCGGCCCCTCTAAAGGAAATGGGCGCGACAATCGATGGCAGGGAAAACGGCAAGTTTATCCCGATTACAATCACAGGGGGCAGTCTGAAAGGAATTTCGTATTCGCTTCCTGTTGCGAGCGCTCAAGTAAAATCGGCCATCCTCCTTGCGGGACTACAGGCGGAAGGGGAGACGTCCATTACCGAAATCGCACCGACAAGGGACCATACAGAGAAGATGATCCGCCTGTTCGGAGGAAAAATTAAAACATCCGGCAAGACAGTCACGATTGAAGGCGGGCAAAAACTATACGGTACGGATGTTGAAGTTCCTGGCGACATCTCATCGGCTGCCTTTTTCCTGGCTGCCGGGTCACTTGTTCCGGGAAGTGAAATCATTCTGAAAAATGTTGGTTTGAATTGGACTCGTACAGGGATTCTTGATGTCCTTGAAAAGATGGGAGCCGACTTTTCCATTATCCGAACATCAGGCGATACGTTTGAACCATCAGGAGATATCCTTATAAAGCACTCCCGCCTAAAAGGTACAACGATTGGCGGTGACCTGATTCCAAGGCTTATCGATGAATTGCCAATCATTGCTCTTCTTGCCACACAGGCAGAAGGAGAAACAATCATCCGGGATGCGTCCGAGCTGCGGGTGAAAGAGACCGACCGGATTGAAACCGTCGCCGGCGAACTGAGAAAGCTTGGAGCGGAAATCGAGACCACTCCAGACGGGATGATCATTACCGGTGGAACGAAGCTAGGGGACGGAACCGTAACAAGCCATGGCGACCATCGGATCGGTATGATGCTCGCCGTTGCTGGACTTGTATGCAAAAGCGGGATTGAACTTCACGATACCGAAGCCATAGCCGTCTCCTACCCTGACTTCTTCATTCATCTGGACAGTTTGAAAAAATGAATCCCCCACACTTGATGGGATATTAGTTCTTGTGTCCTGAGACTTTTTGAAAGTGGCGCCAGTATCTTTATTGGCGCCTATTTTTAATATTAAATCACAGTTTTTTTAGCTATTTGCACCAGCATATTTTTTCCCATTTCGCATAGCTTGTCTTAAGACTTGCTAAAGGGTGATGGGATGCCTTACATTATTGAAAATGCCACTATTTTAAGGGAAGCTGGCCGCCTGCGCCAATCCATTCTAACGGACGGGAAAAAAGTGTCCTCTGTCCGTGGGGATTTGCCAGCATATTCGTACATGAAAATGAATGTTGAAGCGTTTTTGATGACTCCGGCATATACAGTCCTTGATGGGGGTTTATCAGACATTCCAACTGGGGGAGCAAAAGCAAATATCGAAGAAAGATATTTAAAAAATGGATGTACGACAATACTAACCTATGCGAAGGTAGACTATGAAAGGCAGATTGGCGAAAAGCTTGCAGTTGTTTCGGAAAACCTGGCGGGAATTCCGGCCGATTATGCGATAGGAATCAAAATTCCAATCGGCTTATTGTGCCCATCTGTATTGAGGGAGTGCAAAAGGAGGAAACTCCCTGCTGTTTTTGTTGAATTTTCCTCTGCCGGCCATCTTGAACAAATTCCGTGGAGCTGGATAAGGGAGGCGCTTTTTCCCTATAATTGCCCACTTATTCCGATAATACCGCTTCAGGAGGTAGGGCAGAAGAAAATACTTTTTGCAAAGTGGAAGAAGGTCATGGTCACGGAAAGGATTCCTTCACTGCATGATGAACTTGAGGAATGTGTACCAATTGGTTCCCAAGCCTTGAACCAGATGGGCATATTTCCTTGGAGATCCAGCCTGATGCACAATGCCGAGTTAAGCTATAATTTATATTGGAATCATGAAATGGACGATGCGGATGAAAAGTCATTATTCCTCTATCATGGTGATAAGCTTGCGATGACAGTCCAGAGAGGCAAAATAATCCGGATTGGGGACACAACTGATTTTTCAGAAGGAAGTGGGGAATATATTAAGGTTAAAACCCATTCCTTTTTCGCCGTAAAATAAAAGGGTTCGGAGCGAGAAAAGATGGAAAAAACGAATAAAATTATTGATTTGCTTGAAAATGGCCAACATAAGGAAGCTATCGAGGAATATAATGAAGTATTAAAAAGCGGGGTACCCGAGGAAAAATTCCTTCTGGCTGAAAGGCTTATGCAATACGGGTTCCTACAGGAGGCCATTGCCCTCTTTGAAAACCTCCTTTTGTATTACCCGGGGGAGGGGGAGATTATCGTCCTTCTCGCAGAGGCTTATGTAGATATTGGGGAGGAAGAAAAGGCAATTCTGTTGCTTGAGGAAATTGAAGCGGATGACCCTTCCTACGGGGAAGCACTTATCCTCCTTGCCGACTTATATCAGCTTCAGGGATTGTATGAAGTGAGCGAGAGAAAGCTTAGGAGCGCAAAGGAGGCATTGCCAGATGAAACGGTGGTGGACTTCGCGCTCGCAGAATTATATAGTTCCATGGGGGGAATGAAAAAAGCAATTGAATTTTATGAGAAAGTTTTAAAGTCGGAAGACGAGTTCGCAGGTGTCAGTATCCATCAAAGGCTTGCGGAATGCTTAAGTGCTTCCGGGGCTTTTGAGGACGCGATGCCGCACTATGAAAAAGCACTAGAAAACAGGGTAGAAATCAATACATTGTTCGGCTGCGCCTTCACAGCGCTCCAGGCCGGATACAACAGGACAGCTATCGAGAGATTCGAGGAATTGAAGCATCTTGATCCGGAGTATCATTCCCTTTATCTACATCTTGCCCATGCCTATGAAAGGGAAGAGATGCTGGACAATGCATTGCAGGCTGTCACCGATGGAATTAGGAAGGATGATTTCAATAAGGATCTCCACTATTTTGGTGGAAAGCTTGCTTTGAAGCTTGGGAGGCAGGAGGAGGCAGAACAACTTTTAAGAGAAGCACTAGCCCTTGATCCCGGCTTTACTGAAGCAGCCCTTATACTCAACAAGCTGTTTATACACCAGGAAAGGTATGAGGATGTTATTGACCTGATCCAGGCTGTTGATATGGAGGAACATGCTGAACCGCAATTTCATTGGGATGCCGCTGTGGCATTCGAGCATCTTGAGGAATACGGAAAGGCACGGGAAAACTATGAAGCCGCGTATCCTTATTTCAAAAATAATGAAAATTTTATGAATGATTACGGATATTTTTTAATTGAAGAAGGAAAAACCGCACTGGCTGCCGAAATTTTTAAAGAGCTATTAAGGCGGAATCCTGTAAATGCAGAATATGCCGACCTTGTTGAACGCCTGTCCCAGAATTAGTAAAGTTTAAACTCGCAGAGGAGGGAAACGATCATGGCAACCCCTGTATCTGTCAACGAGAAAAAGGACTTTATCAGATGGTTTTTGAACCATTACCAGTTAAAGAGAAGAGAATGCGTGTGGATCCTGAATTATCTAATGAGCCATGACCAGTTGATGGAGAAGGTGCATTTCGTCGAACAGGCCCAATATTGCCCGAGGGGCTTGATTATGTCCGCCCATTGCACAGACAAAGTGCCATTCCGGTTTTATAAGGAAAATATTATGACCACCGATGCGGAAAAATCTTTCCACGATATCCGGCTGAACAGGGACGAAGAAATTTATATCCAGCTGAATTTCAATGCGTCGAATAAAGTCCATCAGTATGCCGCGGTTCTTGAGGATAATCCGTATGTCCCTAGGCATTTGCAGGTCAATGAGAAGGACCGGGCCGATGCGGAGAAATTCCTCCTGCATAGCATTCAACGCTTTAACCAGGAAAAACTTCTGTTGCTGATCGACGAGGCTCTAGATAAACAGGACAAGGAAGCTTTCCTTGCCTTTACCGAGCAGTTGAATAAACTGAAAAAAGACCAGCCAAACGGAAGCCTGCTCTAAGCAGGTTTTTTCTTTATAGTAGAAAAATATGTGCAAAATTTGCCATAGCACCTTGATTTTCATGGTATGATAAGTGAAGCAAAGTTGATAAGAGTGAGGAGAAGAAGAATGAAATGGTCTACAGAGGATATAAAATCCTATTCCGAAGCAAAAGAGTATGTCGACACAGCCATTATCCCTCTAATTGGCCTTGATTTAGGAGATGGGATATCACAGTCGGCATCAATGGCGGAGTATATAGGCCTTCTCGCTGCGCAGCTGGAAAGGCAGTTTACCGGCAGGCTTTTGCTGCTGCCTCCCTTTACATACTTGAAGGATGAAGATCCAGGAGTTCTTGCCGAACGCCTGGGACGCTGGGAAGAACGGCTTGCCGAAGCAGGATTGCGCCATGTGTTTCTCCTTACATCAGACCAGTCATGGCGGGAGGTGGAAGGAAAGTTTAAAGGTTCTCTTATCTGGCTGCCGGCCCTTCCGCTGGCAACAATGGAAGATAATCAAAAGGTACTCCTGATAAACGACCAGGTGAAGCAGCTTATGCAGTTGTTTACCGCAAGATGGCGTGCGGAATAAGTCCTCTATCGGGATGCCAACTAATAAAAGTTCACAAAATAGTATAATATTGACCTTGCAATAAGATTGATATATCATGATAATGTCCTAGTTAATATATGTTAATTGTCCTATGGACTTAACTTGTGAACAGAGGGGGGAGAACCATGAGTAAGCATCGAGTTTCAAGAAGGCAGTTCCTTAGTTATACATTGACGGGAGTGGGTGGTTTTATGGCCGCCGGAATGCTGATGCCGATGGTCCGTTTTGCTATTGATCCTGTCTTAAGGGCTGACGAAGAGGGCGATTTCATTCCGACATCCCAAAAAATGGCGGACATTACAAGCGAACCTGTACGGGTTGATTTCACTTTTAAACAAAAAGATGCCTGGTATGAATCTGATGTTACGAACACTGCATGGGTGTATAAGGATGATGATGGAAAAATCGTCGCTCTTTCACCTGTATGTAAGCACCTAGGTTGTACTGTTGGCTGGAATAATAGTGAAGAGCATCCAAATGAATTCTTTTGTCCATGCCATGATGGCCGTTATTACAAGAGCGGTATAAACGTTCCAAACACTCCGCCAATGGCGCCGTTAGATGTATACCCTTACAAGGAAGTAGACGGCTATCTTTATTTAGGAAAGGCAAAGCCGAGAAAAGCGTAGAAAGGAGGCGTAATCAATGTTAAACAGAATTTACGATTGGGTGGATGAACGTTTGGATATTACGCCCCTGTGGCGCGATATCGCAGACCATGAAGTCCCCGAGCACGTTAATCCAGCCCATCATTTTTCCGCGTTTGTTTACTGTTTTGGGGGATTGACGTTCTTTGTTACAGTTATTCAAATCCTGTCCGGAATGTTCCTGACCATGTATTATGTGCCAGATATTAAGAATGCCTGGCAGTCAGTCTATTACTTGCAAAACGAGGTTGCCTTCGGGCAGATCGTTCGCGGCATGCACCACTGGGGTGCGAGCCTTGTCATAGTCATGATGTTCCTACATACGTTGCGCGTATTTTTCCAGGGCGCATACAAAAAACCGCGTGAATTGAACTGGATTGTCGGCGTGCTTATTTTCTTTGTCATGCTGGGCCTTGGCCTTACAGGCTATCTGCTTCCTTGGGATATGAAAGCACTTTTCGCGACTAAAGTAACGCTTCAAATTGTTGAAGCTACCCCGCTTATCGGGCCACAGCTAAAAGCGCTGATGGCTGGCCATCAAGAAATCGTAGGGGCACAGACAATCTCGAGGTTCTTCGCAATCCATGTATTCTTCCTGCCTGGCGCATTGCTTGGACTAATGGGAGCGCACTTCCTGATGATCCGCAAGCAGGGCATCTCGGGACCGCTATAAGTTGAAATAATCGGACCTTAAGGGACAGTTGCCCCCTAGGGCTTGCTGTCCCTTAAGAGTGGAGAAAAATTCTTAAATAGGAACTGGACTGTCTGGTTCTGCTCTATGCTACGAAAGAGGAGGGGATTGTTCGATGCATCGCGGTAAAGGTATGAAGTTCGTTGGCGATTCACGTGTCTTGGCGCCATCCGAGCGAACACCTATGATTCCTAAAGACTACTCTGAATACCCCGGAAAAACGGAAGCCTTTTGGCCGAACTTCCTTTTGAAGGAATGGCTTGTCGGAGCCGTTTTCCTGGTTGGTTTTTTATGTTTGACAGTGGCACATGAACCGCCGCTTGAAAGGATAGCCGATCCAACAGACGCGAGCTATCTCCCGTTGCCTGACTGGTATTTCCTGTTTTTGTACCAACTGCTTAAATACTCCTATGCTGCCGGACCATATACAGTCATAGGCGCAATGGTCATTCCTGGCCTAGCTTTTGGCGCCCTTTTGCTTGCGCCATTTATCGACCGCGGGCCTGAACGCAGGCCATCAAAACGCCCTGCCGCCACGGCATTCATGCTTTTGGGAATAGCCAGTATTTTTTTCCTGACCTATCAGTCTGTAGCCACCCATGACTGGGACGCAGCCAAAAGGCAGGGTGAAATTATTCAGGGGATTGACAAAGATGCTGAGGGATATAAAATCTATGAAGCCCAAGGCTGTATTAGCTGCCATGGCGGAGAGCTCCAAGGAACCGCTATGGGACCAAAGCTGATCGACGAGGAGTTCCCAGCTGACCACGTTGCGGAAGTCGCCGTAAAAGGTTTTGGCGATATGCCTGCAGGGATCTTTAAAGGGACCGATGAAGAGCTTGAAAAGCTGTCTGAATACATTTCTACGCTAAAAAGCGAGTAGAGTGAAAAGCTGGTGAAGGAATTTCGCCAGCTTTTTTCTATCATTGTTTTATGATACGATTTTTAAACATAAACTGAAAAGGCGGAAATTTTGTGATAAAGCAGTTATATCCTTTTCTTGCATACCGGCCGTTCTTATGGCTTCTGCTCATTGTCAATATTTTGGGTACTGCCTATGGATACTACTGGTATGACGGGCAACTTGAACAAACCCCATCCATCTTTCTCGCTTTTGTGCCGGATAGCCCGACGGCAAGCCTGTTTTTCGTATTTGTTCTAATTGCTTTTTTATGGGGGAAAAACTGGCCATTGGTTGAAGCTCTCGCAATTGTTACTTTAATAAAATACGGGATATGGGCTGTCGTCATGAATTTGCTCGTTTTGGCTGTAACCGGGGACTTGGGCTGGCTCGGGTGGATGCTCGTTGGCTCCCATTTTGCGATGGCGGTCCAGGGGCTTCTTTATGCTCCCTTCTACCGTATAAAGTGGTGGCATTTAGCCGCCGCCGCTGTTTGGACACTGCATAATGATGTCATCGATTATGTGTTTTTCATGATGCCGAGATACGAAGTTCTCAATTTGTATATGCAAGAGATCGGCTATTTTACATTTTGGCTGTCCATAGCATCGATTTTTATTACTTGGTATTTTTGCGTAAGGCCTGGAAGCAGACAATATGATCTTTAGGGATGCTAAATAGGTTGTAATCCATATTGTATTTCTATGCTACCATCCTGGACAAGTTCTAGACTTGTCCTTTTTTTCATACATTCTATTAGTATGAGAGGGGTGGCTATAAATGAAGCTTAAATACTTCCTATTTGTCTTGTTAATAGTATTATTTCCGGTCCAGGTTTTGGCTGACAGCCAGCCTGCGGGAATAGAACAGCTTGATACACTATCCGATGATGCCTTTCAAATGGTTAAGAACCAGCGGTACGAGGATGCCAAGAAACTGTTGAATTATTTTTCTGAACAACTTCAAAGTATGAGTCCCGGACTTATCCCTTTTTCAGCTGACGAGGCAAGGATTGTCTCCATGTCGCGCGACGAAGCGTTGGATGCAGTAGCCAGCCCTACACTGGAATACAGCGAAAAGGTGAATAAAGTGACCCGTTTCAGGCTGGTCATGGATGCTCTTGCTACTTCCCGGGACCCGCTCTGGACCGAGCTCGAAGACCAGGTCATGGGGGCTTTTTCGGGGGCAAAAAAAGCCGCGTTTGATGGGGAACCAATGGCCTTCCATGCAAACGTAAATTCCTTTTTATCCTTATATGATTTGATTTATCCAAGCATGAAAATCGATATTCAGGCGAATTCTATGAAAAAGCTTGATGCCAAAGTTGATTTCCTCTCGGCATTTAGTCCTTCCAAACCCGCGAGCGAGTCGGAAAGGGCGGAGCTTGATGAACTGGAGGCAAGCCTTCAGAACATATTTGCCGGGATTGAGGAGGATGAAGCGGACCCTTCGATTTGGTGGGTCATTATTTCGACGGGAGGCATCATTATCCTGACTTTGTCGTATGTTGGCTGGAGAAAATACAAAGCCGATAGGGAAGCTGCTCGAAAACGCTCGATTAAGCTAAAAGATTGACATTGGCTCCTTCCCCAAATAAAATTTTATACAACAAGATATTTTGGGAGGCAAATGAATGTTTATCCTTTATTTCGCATTGATTATCCTAATCCCTCTTTGGGCTCAAATGAGGGTAAAGGGAGCGTTTAAAAAATACTCGCAAGTAGCATCTTCATCAAGGAAAACGGGTGCGGAAGTAGCCAGGGAAATCCTTCAGGCAAATGGCATTTACGATGTGAGGATTGAAGAAGGCAGGGGATTTCTCAGCGACCATTATGATCCAAGGGCAAAGGCGATCCGGTTATCCCCGGATATTTATCATGGCCATTCGCTCGCTGCTACCGCAGTAGCTGCACATGAAGTTGGCCACGCTATCCAGGACCAGCAGGATTATGCTTTCCTCCGTTTCAGGCACGCGCTTGTTCCAGTCGCCAACCTGGGAAGCAATTTCTCATGGATTTTGATTTTAATTGGAATTCTGGCTCACCTGCAAGGTATGCTCCTTTTAGGAATCGCCTTCATGGCGGCAGCTGTTTTGTTCCAGGTCATTACTCTTCCTGTTGAATTCAACGCATCTTCAAGGGCGATGGACCAGGTTATTGCACTAGGAATTATTCGAAATGAAGAGGAACGGAATACGAAGAAAGTGCTTGACGCAGCGGCATTGACGTATGTGGCGGCCGCCGCGGTTGCAGTGCTCGAACTTGCTAGGTTGATCCTCATCTATACCGGAATGAATCGAGAAGAATAAGAAAAGCGGAAGCGCTAGACAAATTTTCAATATTCTTATCTTTTAAAAGAGCGGGCCAATTGGCTCCGCTCTTTTTCTTATCTCTTAAATTTCAAAAGGGTTTTTGTTCGCATCGAGTGTAAAGCCCTCGCCAAGGACGTCGTGGACAGCTGTAACAGAAACGAAGGCGTGAGGATCTACAGACGTCACAACATTCTTAAGCCTGATAATTTCGTTTTTGGGGACGACGCAGTAAAGGATTTCCCTCTCGTTTTTTGTGAAATATCCATAGCCTCTCAATACTGTAACGCCGCGGTCAAGGTCGCTCATGATTTTTTCAGCTATTTCCGTATTTTTCTCGGAAATAATCATCGCTCCCCTTGCCGAATAGGCTCCTTCAGCCATCACATCGATAACCCTTGCACCGACGAAAACCGCCACCAGTGTATACATCGCTTCCCTATAATTCAAGTAAGTCAGAAGTGAAGCAAGTATGACGAGCGCGTCAAACATGAACATTGTCCGGCCCATGCTGATGCCCCAATACTTTTGGGCGACCCGAGCAATAATATCAACTCCTCCAGAAGTACCGCCAAATCTGAAGATAATCCCGAGGCCGACTCCTAAGCAAACGCCAGCAAATAAGGCAGCGAGCAGTAGGTCGTCTTTTAGGGACATATTAAGGGGGACCTTTTGGAATATCCATAGAAACACCGAAACCCCGACAGTCCCAATGACTGTATAAAAGAAGGCTTTACGGCCGAGCAGCTTCCAACCCAGAAAAAAGAGGGGGATGTTTATCAGGAGGTTCGTATAGGCGGGATTGAATTTAAACAAGAAGTAAAGAAGGAGGGTTATCCCGGTTACTCCGCCTTCCGCGAGCTTGTTTTCAATATTGAAATTAACGATTCCAAACGACATAATGGCCGTGCCAAGCAAAATCAAAAAGATATTTTTCAGTTTAAGGCCAAATATCATGGTGTTTCCTCCCTTGCCATATTTTGCCCAATACAAAGCGGATTTAATTATAGCGGATAAAAAGGTTTCGGGCAATTGCGGGTAAAATCCTTCTTGTGCAATAATATTGTAAACGGAAAATAATTTAGCTAACATGAAAGCTATAGCCTTTGGGAAATTTCCCTAAACATAATTGACTTACATATTGGAGTGGTTTATATGGCCGAAAAGACCGTCATGCAACTGCAAAGAGAAGTGGATGAGCATATTGGCCAGTTTAAGGAAGGCTATTTCAGCCCGCTGGCCATGATGGCGCGGCTTACCGAAGAACTTGGCGAGCTGGCCCGTGAAATTAATCATTATTATGGTGAAAAACCCAAGAAAAAAACGGAAAAAGAAAAAACAGTTGAAGAAGAAATCGGCGATTTGCTGTTTGTCCTAATCTGCCTGGCCAATTCATTGAATATTGACCTTCAGGAAGCCCATGACATCGTTATGGAGAAGTTCAGGACAAGGGATAAAGACCGCTGGACAAAAAAAGAGCTTACGGATGGAGTGTAGGGGATGGAAAATATCAGGATGGTAATAGCCGGCCCGCGTGGCAGGATGGGGTCGGAAGCTGTAAAGCTAGCCGCCGAAACGAACGGGTTTGAACTTGTGGCGGTTCTTGACCGAAAGAACGATGGCAGAAAACTTGGGGAAATCGGACATTTTCCTCTTCCAGAAGTACCGGTATATTCAGATATTGAAGAATGCCTTCAATCGGTTAAGGCTGACGTCCTTGTTGACCTGACTGTGCCAGAAGCGGGAATGCACCATGCTAGGACCGCATTGGTACATAACGTTAGGCCAGTAATCGGGACAACCGGTTTTAGCACGGAAGATCTTGAGGAGCTTAAAGAACTTTCCGCTGAAAAGGGAATTGGGTGTATTATCGCCCCAAACTTTGCGATAGGGGCCATCTTGATGATGAAATTTGCCAAAATGGCCGCAAAATACTTTGAAAATGTCGAAATTATTGAAATGCACCATGACAAAAAACTAGATGCTCCTTCAGGAACTGCAATTAAAACAGCCCAACTGATTTCGGAAGAAAGGGAGGCAAGGAAACAGGGCCATCCCGATGAAAAAGAAACGTTGCCAGGAGCGAGGGGAGCGGATATCGAGGGAATGAAAATCCATTCCGTCCGCCTTCCGGGACTGATTGCCCATCAGGAAGTGCTATTTGGGTCTGATGGCCAGACACTTAAAATCCGCCACGATTCCTATACAAGGGCTTCGTTTATGTCTGGAGTAAAAACAGCGGTGGAAACGGTCATGAAAATCGACTCATTCGTATATGGACTTGAAAATATTATGGAATAGGTGAAGAGACAGTGAATATAGCATTAATCGCCCATGATAAAAAAAAGGATGACCTGGTCCAGTTTGCTGTAGCGTACAAGGAGATATTTGCGAAACATTCCTTGTTTGCTACGGGTACAACTGGGAAGCGGATAACCGAAGCTACAGGACTTGAAGTGACAAGATTTCAATCCGGTCCCCTTGGCGGCGACCAGGAAATCGGCGCAATGGTCGCAAAAAACCAACTGGATTCGATTTTCTTTTTCAGGGATCCGCTTACTGCCCAACCCCATGAACCCGATGTCAGCGCCCTGTTGCGTCTTTGCGATGTGTATTCCATTCCACTGGCTACAAATATGGGTACTGCCGAAGTCCTAATCAAAGGAATTGAGGATGGCCATTTGGAATGGAGAGCAATTGCGAAGGGGAGCAAAAATGATGGGAGTATCTAATGGGGTTGACATTCTCACATTTGGCGCCCATGCCGACGATGTTGAAATCGGGATGGGCGGTACGATTGCGAAATTTTCTGCCCGAGGGAAAAAAATAGTCATCTGTGATTTGACGCGGGCAGAATTATCTTCAAACGGAAATACAGAAACGCGGAAAAAGGAAGCTGAAGAAGCAGCAGCCTTCCTTGGCGCAGAGCGGTTGGCACTTGACCTGCCCGACAGGGGTCTGTTCATTAACCAGGAATACATAAAGAAAATTGTTACCGTAATAAGGGAATACAGGCCAAAAGTAGTTTTTGCACCATATATGGAAGATAGGCACCCGGATCACGGGAATTGCGCGCGCCTTGTCAGAGAGGCGTGTTTTTCGGCGGGAATCAGGAAATTTGAAGATGAAGAGTGTTTGCCGCCTCACAAGGCTGCTTACCTTCATTATTACATGATCAATGGATTTCATGCCCCTGATTTTCTTGTTGATATTTCAGATTTTATGGAAAAGAAAAAGGTGGCTCTGAATTCATATAAAAGCCAGTTTGTCAAAAGTTCGGATAGTTTCGACACTCCGCTTGTCAATGGATATATCGAATCCATCGAAGCGAGGGAAAGCCTTTTTGGAAAACAGGCAGGTGTCCGATTTGCAGAAGGGTTTAAAGCGGGTTCTGCCCCGCTGATTGACCTGGATTTGATTGGAGCAAATTAGCGATGGAAAAATTAAAAATAGGAATTACATGTTATCCTTCTGTCGGAGGTTCCGGGGTAATAGCAACTGAACTGGGAAAACTTCTGGCTGAAAGGGGCCATGAGATCCATTTTATCACCTCAAGCATGCCCTTCCGGCTGACCCGGATGTATCATAACATCAACTATCATCAAGTTGAGGTGAATCAATATTCGGTTTTTCAGTATCCCCCCTATGACATAGCTCTTGCCAGTAAGATGGCAGAGGTGGCAAACCAGGAAAGCCTGGATTTGCTGCATGTCCATTATGCCATCCCTCATGCCGTATGTGCTATATTGGCAAGGGAAATGAGTGGGCGTGACCTGAAAATTGTTACAACTCTTCACGGAACGGATATTACCGTACTTGGAAATGACCCTTCGCTTTCCGATGCGATTAAATTTGGGATTGAAAAGTCGGATATCGTTACAGCGGTTTCCAACTCACTTGTATCCCAGACAATGGAACTTTTAAATCCTAATAAGGAAATCGAGACTGTTTACAATTTTATTGATGAGAGGACCTATTTAAGGATCAGCGAAACGGAATTGAAGCACAAACTCGGAATCCGCAAGGAGGAAAAGGTCGTCATCCATGTTTCGAACTTCCGGGGGGTTAAAAGAGTACCCGATGTCGTCCAGGCATTTGCCCATATTGCTTCAAGAATGCCTGCCAAACTGCTGCTTGTCGGGGATGGCCCCGAAATAAGGAAAGTGTTGAAACTTGTTACAGACCTTGGCTTAAAGGAGAAAGTCCTTTTCCTTGGGAAGCAGGACAATGTGGAAGAATTATATTCAATAAGCGACCTGATGCTCCTCCTTTCCGAAAAGGAAAGTTTCGGGCTCGCAGCACTCGAGGCCATGGCATGCGGAGTACCTTGTATCGGGACAGATATTGGCGGCATTCCCGAGGTAATCACCGACGGGGAGAACGGGTATATTTGCCCGTTGGGAGATATAGAGGCCATAGCAGACAAAGCAATTTCCCTTCTTTCCGATAATGGCCTACATAGAGATTTTTCACGCCGGGCTTCGATTATAGTAAAAGAACGCTTTAATGCGGACAAGGTCGTAGGCCAGTACGAAAGGCTTTATTATAAACTCCTGGAATAGGGTGAGAGCAGTGGAGAAGCCATTCAAAGACGCGCTTCCAGTTCTGGATGCAATTCATAGAGCAGGGGAGGATGCCTATTTTGTCGGCGGATCGGTAAGGGACAGGATCATGTCAAGGCCGATTGGCGATATTGACATAGCAACCTCAGCCCGTCCTGAACAAATCAAGGAAATATTCTTAAAAACGGTCGATATTGGAATTGAGCATGGAACTATACTTGTCCTTTTTAAAGGAGGTTCATACGAGGTAACCACTTATCGGACAGAAACGGGCTATACTGATTACAGGCGACCCGATAAGGTAGAGTTTGTAACATCGCTTCATGAAGATTTAAAACGGCGTGATTTTACGATAAATGCAATGGCAATGGACAGTGCCGGGGGGCTGATTGATCCTTTTGGCGGCAAAGAGGATATAGTCAGGCGGGAAATTAGGACGGTCGGCGACCCTGCCGACCGGTTTGGCGAGGACGCCCTTAGGATGATGCGGGCCGCCCGTTTCGCAAGCCAATTGGGCTTTAAAATTGAAGAGGCCACGTTCACATCTATGAAAAAATTGGCTCCATTGCTTAGCCATATAGCGGTGGAACGGAAGAAAGCTGAATTTGAAAAACTCCTCGGCGGCAAATGGAGGAAAGAGGGCCTGTCAATCCTGATTAGATCAGGAATCGTTGAGTATTTGCCAGGATTAAGCGGAAGGGAAGCGGATTTGGAAACCTGTCTGAATCTCGATATAGAGAATCTCGATACAGATGAAATGTGGGTACTGCTCCTCTACTGCCTCGGGTTTCATAAGCAAGGTTCAGAATCATTTTTACGTTCGTGGAAAATGTCCAACAAGCAGATTGCCTTGTTAACCAGCCTGCTTCACTACATGAAAGAAAGGATGGAGGCTGATTGGGACATATCTTCGCTGTTCGAAGCGGGCAAAAAGGCAATCGCTTCTGTCGAAAGGCTTGTCGAGGCGGCTGGAGGCAACGCAAGTAATGAATCGATGGAAAAATGGCTTTCGAACTATGAGAAGCTTCCAATAAAGGACAAAAAGGAACTTGCCGTATCTGGAGGCGATCTTATCCGTTGGGAAGGAAAAAACGGCGGTCCCTGGGTGAAAGAAAAAATGGCGGCGATTGAACGGGCTGTACTTCTTGGAGCTGTCGAAAATAATCACTTAATTATAAAGGAGTGGCTCTCAAAGTGCAATCAGACATAAGGAAAAAGCTTTTGGATGCATTCGCTGAAGCAGAGGGAGGCTTTCTTTCCGGACAAGTCCTCGCAAATCTAATTGGCTGCTCCCGTACCGCTGTCTGGAAGCATATCGAAGGACTTCGGGATGATGGATTTGTAGTTGAATCCGTGAAAAGGAAAGGATACAGGCTTGCCGGAACCCCATCGGCTTTGACGGCAGATGAAATCAGGCTTGGCTTGAAAACACGGTTTATCGGGCAATCGATTCTTTACCGGGAAACGGTCGATTCAACTCAAAAGCTGGCCCTTGCACTTGCACAGCAAAAAGCACCAGAAGGGACGCTTGTCGTGGCAGACGAGCAGACCGCAGGACGAGGGAGAATGGACCGAAAATGGCATTCCCCGAAAGGGACCGGCATTTGGATGAGCCTCCTTCTCCGCCCCGAAATCCCGCCCCAACAAGCTCCCCAGCTAACACTTTTGGCAGCCGTGGCGGTTGCCAGGGCAATTGAGGAAGCCTCAGGGCTAACGCCTGAAATCAAATGGCCGAATGACCTGCTGGTAAATGGTAAAAAAATAACTGGAATCCTCACCGAGCTTCAGGCCGAATTGGACAGGATCCACTCTGTTATCATCGGGATAGGCATGAATGTTAACCAAAAGAGAGGCGATTTTCCGGAGGACCTAAATGAAATTGCAACCTCCATCCTGGAAGAGACCGGAAATGAAACTTCCAGGCCAATGGTCATCCGTGAATTTTGCGCCCAATTCGAGAAGCTTTACCTTCTATATTTGGAAAAGGGTTTTTATCCGATCAAGCTACTTTGGGAAAGCTATGCCAAAGGAATCGGCGGGAGGATAAGGGCCAGGACATACAATGGCATCCTCGAAGGCCGAGCGCTTGGGATAACCAATGATGGGGTTCTTGAGCTGGAGGATTCCACCGGCAAGGTTCATTTGATTTATTCGGCAGATATCGACTTTCCCCTTTCCTAGTTTTTTCTGTGGCGCAGGAAAGGGGTTTTTTGCTATAATTCGTTTGGGCGGTATCCTGGTGAACTGCACCTTTGCAAGGACAAATGAAAAAACGGTTTCTGCCTAGATCCGTAAAGGACCGGGACAGAGGGATTGCACATTTTTCCGAACGGATCCTCTGCCTTCAGCTGGATCTTTTTTCATGCTGCCGGCATATCCGTTAACCCTCTTCCTCAAAGAAGGAGGATAATGAATGAAAAAAACGACTGATTTTTTAAAAATGAAAGAGGCCGGGGATAAAATCGCCATGCTAACGGCATACGACTTTCCATCGGCAAAGACGGCGGAACAGGCTGGGATTGATATGATTCTGGTCGGAGATTCGTTGGGGATGGTCGTCCTCGGCTATGAAACAACGGTACCTGTCACAATCAACGATATGATTCACCACGCAAAAGCTGTCAGAAGGGGCGCTCCTGATACATTTATTGTCGTGGACATGCCCTTCATGAGCTTCCACGTATCAACCGGGGATACACTGCTTAATGCGGCAAGGATCATTCAGGAGACAGGAGCGCATGCAGTGAAGCTTGAGGGCGCTGATGAAGTCCTTGGGAAAATCAAAGCCCTGACTGCCGCTGGCGTTCCGGTTGTTGCCCACCTTGGCCTGACCCCCCAATCCGTCGGTGTGCTTGGAGGCTACAAGGTTCAGGGAAAGGACGCGGAAGCTGCGCTCAAATTGATTGAAGATGCTCGCCTTTGCGAAGAGGCGGGGGCATTTGCACTGGTGCTTGAATGCGTTCCAAAACAGCTTGCCGCCGAGGTATCCCAGAAGCTATCCATACCAGTTATCGGGATTGGGGCCGGTCCGGGCGTAGATGGCCAGGTTCTTGTATATCATGATCTTGTTGGCTATGGTTCTGGAAAGGTGCCTAAGTTCGTCAAGCAATACGGACAGGCGGGCGCGAATATTACAGAAATGATCGGCCAATATATTTCCGAGGTGAAAACAAGCCTGTTCCCTGAAAAAATCCACACATTTACGATGAAGGAAGAAGAGCTGCAAGCCCTTTATGGTGTGAAGGAATGAACGTCATTGAACAGATCGCTGAACTACGGGAAGAAATAAAAGAACATAAAAGGAATGGCCGGACGGTTGGATTCGTCCCGACAATGGGCTACCTTCATGACGGCCACCTTTCCCTTATTAAAAAGGCGAGAGCGGAAAACGATATCGTTGTTGTCAGCATTTTCGTTAATCCGCTGCAATTCGGCCCCTCGGAGGATTATGATTCCTATCCAAGGGACTTAAGACATGATACATCGCTCGCAAGGGAGGCTGGAGCGGATTATTTATTCGCTCCTTCCGTACAGGAGATGTATGCCGCTGCTCCTTCAGTATCGGCCACGGTAAAGGATCGGACCGATGTGCTATGCGGAAAGTCAAGGCCGGGTCATTTTGATGGAGTTGCCACTGTCGTGACTAAACTTTTCAACATCGTACTTCCCGAGAGAGCTTATTTTGGCCAAAAGGATGCACAACAAGTGGCTGTCGTGGATGGGCTTATAAAGGATTTCAATTTTCCGATAAAGCTTGTGCCAGTGGAAACGGTAAGAGAAGATGACGGGTTGGCAAAAAGCTCTAGGAATATCTTTTTGACCCCGGAAGAACGGCAGGAGGCCACAGCACTCTACAAAAGCCTTCAGGCAGCCCGGGAGGCGATCGGGAATGGGCAAAAGAATCCGGAAACCATTATTGAATTGATGAAAACGATTATTGATACACAGACGAGCGGGAAGATTGATTATATCGAAATCTACAGCTACCCGGAACTCAAACCGGTGGACACACTTAAGGGCCGAATCATTATCGCTCTAGCTGTCCGCTTTTCGGGTGCAAGGCTAATTGACAATATGATTTTTAATGCTTAATCCCGGAAATGCTGTTTTGCGCTATTGCCGGGATAGGAGGAGAGAAAGAGCATGTTCCGCACCATGATGAACGGTAAAATTCACCGGGCAAGGGTGACCGAAGCTAACCTGAATTATGTCGGCAGCATTACAATCGACGAAGACTTGCTTGATGCTGTCGGGATGGTAGCGAATGAAAAGGTTCAAATCGTTAACAATAACAACGGTGCAAGGCTTGAAACATATATAATCCCAGGAGAACGCGGCAGTGGTGTCGTCTGTCTGAACGGGGCTGCTGCAAGGCTAGTGCAGGAGGGTGATGTTGTCATCATCATTTCATATGTCTTGGTACCAGAAGAAAAAGTCGCTTCGCATGAGCCGAAAGTAGCGATTATGGATGAGAATAACCAAATTGTCGAGCTAATCCATACCGAACCGGCCAATACGATTATGTAGGAGAAAACTCCCTTCCTTGGGGAGTTTTCTTTTTGGGCTCCGGCGTACTTTCATTCCTTCTTTCATTTTTTTCGAATGTAGAAATATAAAGGGACAGCGTTTTTAACCAATCTTTGTCGCTCAACGGGATTTGCAACACACCTTTTCCGATACCCCTGCTTTTTATTTTTCTGTTTTTATGTTACCGTTTTGTTTGAATGAATAGTTGGGGTGTTAATGAATGGCCAAGAAATATGTTGTAGTCGACCTTGAAACGACAGGGAATTCGCCAAAAAAAGGGGACAGGATCATCCAATTTGCCGCAGTGGTTATTGAAAACGGCAAAATTGTCGAAGAGTTTTCTTCCTTCGTGAATCCATTGCAGCCCATCCCCGCCTTTATAGAAGAACTGACCGGGCTAAGGGACTCGGATGTAAAGGATGCCCCGTTGTTCCCGGAAATCGCCGGCAAGGTATCCTCCCTTCTTAAAGATGCCTATTTTGTTGCCCATAACGTCCTTTTCGATCTTGGCTTTTTACAGGAAGAGCTAATAATGGCGGGAGAAGAAGCTTTTTCGGGGCCAGTCCTTGATACAGTCGAACTGGCAAGGTTCATGGATCCGGAAGCAGACAGCTATAAATTGGCTGACCTTGCGGAAAAGGAAGGGCTTTCGCACGACCGGCCCCATCAGGCGGATAGTGATGCTTATGTAACTGCGGAGTTACTCCTTTTATATACGGACAGGATCGAGAAACTTCCTGAAAAGGTCCTTACCAAGCTCGCTTCCCTTGCTGAGGGGTTAAAAAGTGACTTGCACCTGCTCCTGAACAAAATTGCCCTTAGCAAATCAACAGATACGAATCTTCCTGAAGAGCTTGTGTCCGTAAACGGCATTGTCCTAAAGAAGCAGCATGCATCAGGGAAAACTGGTAAGGAAAATCAAAATCATTTTAACTATCCATATAGCCTTGAGGAAAAACTTGCATTAATCCAAAAACCCCGGCTTGAAAGCAGGGCTGGCCAATTTGAGATGATGGACGAGGTTTTCCACTCTTTTGAGAACGGGACCCATGCGTTAATCGAAGCAGGGACGGGGATTGGGAAGTCGCTCGGCTATCTTTTGCCGGCCGCGTATTTCGCAAAAAGGAACCTCTCTAGGGTAGTCGTTAGTACGCATACCATCCAGCTTCAGGAACAGCTTTTGGTAAAGGAAATCCCCCTGTTAGAACAAATCGTTCCTTTTCCGATTAAAACGGCTCTCCTTAAAGGAAGGAACAATTACATATCATTAAGCAAGTTTGCGAAAAGCCTTGAAGAGGAAAATGATAATTATGATACCGCCCTTGCTAAAATGCAAATCCTTGTCTGGTTAACGAGAACCGTAAACGGCGACAAGGATGAATTGAACCTATCCAGCGGTGGACGCCTCTATTGGAATACAATCAAAAATGAAAAAGATAGCTTTTCTGGAAGCAGTCCATGGGACGAATATGATTTTTATAAACGGGCTAAAAGAAATGCCGCTGACGCGGACCTTTTGATTACAAACCATGCTCTCATTTTATCCGACCTGGAAACCGATGGCGCGGTTTTACCCGAATACCGTTATGCCGTCATAGATGAAGGCCACCATTTTGAAAAAGCTGCTGGCAAACACTTTGGAGTAAGGATCGATTATTTGGGTACAAGGCTTGCAATCGGGCAGTTCGGTCTTATTGAACAGCGGCAGCTTTTCTATAAGGCCGAAAAAGTGATCAGAGATCTGCCTCTCAGGGATAAGGTGATTTCGCAGGCAAAGCTGAACGAGCTCGTTTCTGGGGCATTCGTTGAAATGGACGAATTCTTCCGGCTGGCCATAGCCTATACGGAAAAAGGCCGGAATAGAAATTCATTAAAACGATTGAAGGCAGGGATAAGTGAAACGCGGAACAAAAACGAATGGGAAGCGCTTAAACATGCTGCAGGCCGGTTTTCATTTTTCCTAAAGGATTTGCATTCTGCCGCCAATGCAATGATGGGTCTGGTGAAAGGAATAAATTCCAAAGATTCATATGGCTTAGCGAGCAGCCTTGCAGCTTTTCTTTCGGAAATAGATTTGCTTAGAAACGGCATTGGAGCTTTTTTTTCAAGCGGGGAAGGCTTTGTAAAATGGATTGAAACCGACCTCAGGGCCCCACAAAATACAACAGAGCTGATTGCGATGCCCGTTTCGGTCGCAAATGAAATTTCGGAAAACTTCTTTAAGAAGAAAAAATCGGTCGTTTTGACTTCGGCCACCTTGACTGTGAACAAATCTTTCCGTTTTTCCCTTGATGGGCTGGGAGTTGACCCTCGATACGTGAACTTGCTTTCCATCCCTTCTCCTTTTGATTACAAGGAGAATGTGAAATTATTCATAACGACCGACCTGCCTGAAATTAATTCCGTTCCCCAGGAAGAATATATCGCCGAAATTGCCGGAAGAATTGTTTCGATTTGTGATGCCGCAAAAGGAAGGCTTCTTGTACTGTTCACTTCCCATGACATGCTGAAGAAGACTTATGAACTAGTTAAGGAAAGCGGACTTCTCTCGGAATATGCCCTGATTGCGCAGGGAATTACAGGCGGAAGCAGGTCAAGGCTAACCCGAAGCTTTCAGAAGTATGAAAAGGCGGTCCTGTTCGGGACAAACAGTTTTTGGGAAGGAATCGATATTCCGGGGGAAGGGCTTTCCTGTCTCATTGTCGTCCGTTTGCCGTTCAGCCCGCCAGACGAGCCATATACGAAAGCGAAATGCGAGTTGATTGAAAGAAGAGGAGGCAGGCCCTTTTCGGAATATTCGCTTCCCGAGGCTGTCTTAAGGTTTAAACAGGGTTTTGGTAGGCTGATTAGGACAGGGACCGACAGGGGGGCAATCGTTGTTTTTGACAAACGGCTCGGAGAATCCTCCTATGGGAGAGCGTTCCTCGATTCTATCCCTTCCGTCTCAACCAGGAAGGCAGACATTGATCAAGTGGTTGAGGAGATTGAAAATTGGCTGTAAGAAGGCGGAATCAAAAATTTAGATTGAAAAGTGAATTGTTTTTTTACGAAGCAAACTATTACCTGATATAATTAGTAAATACTTATCTGGCCCCGGCCCATCGACCGGGAGATTTGATGGAGGCTGTTTTTATGGAAAGTAAAATTGAAGTTCTTTCAACTGTAAAGATCCAGAATAGCCCTGACCTGTACAAGGTCGTGGATGCGTTGAACAGATGCTTGAAGGACAGGGATCTCATGTTTGGCCTGGCACTTGACAGCAACGATCATTCAAAAGCTATTTTTACGATTTACCGGACGTAAAGGGGCGAAGAAGTGAAAAAAATTGTCCTATACGCTATTCTATTTTTAGCATTGGCCACGGGAATTGCCGGGTGGATTTATTCAAATGCAATGAGTCCGGTCAGGGCCGCGGAACAAAAGGCGGTCCAGATTGCCAGGGAAGAGGCTGGAATAATAAAAACAGACCGTTTCTATTTGTATAATTTGTATAATGACTACGAAACAGTTTACGTTGTCATGGGCACAAATAAGAAGGGCCAGGAAGTCATCGCCTGGATACCGGAAAAAGGCGGGGAGACCGTGGTCCGGAAAATTGAAGACGGTGTTACTAAGAGTCAGGCAAAGAACAAGGTCCAAAAAGAAAAAAAGCCAAAAAAAATTATATCTGTCAGGCCTGGAATGGAAAATGGCGTTCCATTTTGGGAGGTTTACTATACCTCTGAGAATGGGTTGCTAAATTACTATTATGTATATTTCGATACGGGGGATATGTACAAATTAATTAGAGATCTTTAATCAATCTGGAGGTAAAAAAATGAAAACAACATTGGCCCACAGGGTACTCGCTTTGTCCCCCTCCCCGACACTGGCTATCACTGCAAAGGCAAAGGAACTGCAAAGCCAGGGGCATGGAATCATTGGGCTTGGAGCAGGTGAACCCGACTACAATACGCCAGAACATATACTCGAGGCGGCCAAGAAATCAATGGATGAAGGGTACACTAAATATACCCCTTCCGCAGGATTGCCGGAATTAAAGAAGGTAATTTCCGAAAAATTCTCCAAAGACCAGGGAATCAATTATGCGATGAATGAAATCATTGTCGGGAATGGCGCCAAGCATATCCTATACACACTTTTTCAGGTTTTACTGGACGAAGGTGACGAGGTCATTATCCCGTCCCCATACTGGGTAAGCTACCCTGAGCAGGTGAAATTGGCCGGAGGGGTGCCGGTTAACGTTGAATGCAAGGAAGACAGCCAGTTTAAAATTACCGCCCGCCAACTTGAAAACGCCATTACCAATCGAACAAAAGCGGTCATTATCAATTCGCCTGGAAATCCGACCGGGATGGTTTATTCAAAGGACGAGCTTAATGCGCTCGGTGAAATTTGCCTCAAACACAATGTGCTTATCGTTTCTGATGAAATATACGAAAAGCTAGTCTACGGAGGGGTTAAGCATATATCGATTGCCCAGATTTCACCTCAATTAAAGGAACAAACCATTATTGTTAACGGTGTATCAAAATCGCATTCGATGACAGGATGGAGGATTGGCTATGCCGCTGGCAATAAGCAGATTATTGAAGCAATGACCAATCTGGCAAGCCATAGCACATCCAACCCTACAACAACTGCCCAGTACGCAACGATTGAAGCCTATAGGGGCACGCAGGACCCGGTGGAGGAAATGCGAAAAGCATTCGAAAGCCGGCTTGAAAAGGTATTCCCTAATCTGGTTTCCATTCCTGGCTTTAGCTGCTTGAAGCCTCAGGGCGCGTTTTATCTTTTCCCAAATGTGAAAGAAGCTGTGGAGGCATGCGGCTATAAGGATGCGGATGAATTCTCGGAAGCACTCCTAGTGGAAGCAAAAGTGGCCGTTGTTCCAGGGTCCGGATTCGGCTCTCCGGATAACATTAGGCTTTCGTATGCAACTTCTCTTGAAAATCTTGAAGAAGCCATCCGCAGGATCCATGAATTTGTCTCTGAAAAGATACGAAAATAGACCAAAGCGGGGGAACTGTTTTCCAGTTCCCTTGCTAGAGGATTTTTACAATTGTATAATAGGATGATACATAGAAATTGTCTTGCTAGTTTTGGAGGGAAAAACAGTGATTAAATCGACGATTGCAGAGGTCCACAAATATGTTGGGGAAGAAGTGAAAATTGGTGCCTGGCTTGCCAACAAACGGTCCAGCGGGAAAATTGCCTTCCTTCAGTTAAGGGATGGCACAGGGTTCATGCAGGGGGTTGTTGTCAAAAATGAGGTTCCTGAAGATGTATTCCAGGCCGCCAAAACGATTACACAAGAATCCTCCCTTTATGTGACTGGGGTAGTCCAAAAGGATGAACGTTCCCCGTTTGGCTATGAATTGAACGTTAAGGGGATTGAAGTCATTCAGCTTGCCTCTGACTACCCAATTACCCCAAAGGAGCACGGTACCGAATTCCTGATGGACAACCGCCATCTTTGGCTGCGTTCAAAGCGTCAACACGCGGTCATGAAAATCCGGAATGAACTCATCCGCTCAACGTATGAGTTTTTTAATAATCACGGGTTTGTTAAGGTGGATCCGCCAATTTTGACTGGCAGCGCGCCGGAAGGGACAACGGAGCTTTTCCATACAAAGTATTTTGAAGAAGAAGCGTTTCTTTCCCAAAGCGGCCAGCTTCACTTGGAAGCGGCAGCCATGGCGCTTGGCAAGGTATTTTCGTTCGGGCCGACATTCCGCGCGGAAAAATCAAAAACGAGAAGGCATTTAATTGAATTTTGGATGATGGAGCCGGAAATGGCATTTACGGACCATGAAGAAAGCCTGGTCGTCCAGGAAGAGTATGTAGCTTATATCGTTCAATCCGTCCTGAAAAATTGCCAGCTCGAGCTTAAAACCCTTGGCAGGGATCTATCAAAGCTTGAACAAATCAAAGCGCCGTTTCCACGGATTACGTATGATGATGCAATCAAACTGCTCCATGAAAAAGGCTTTGACGATATCCAGTGGGGGGATGACTTTGGGGCTCCTCATGAAACGGCAATTGCTGAAAGCTATGACAAACCGGTTTTCATCATTCATTACCCTACTGGACTGAAGCCATTCTACATGCAGCCTCATCCAGAACGTGATGATGTGGTTTTATGCGCCGACATGATCGCTCCTGAAGGGTATGGCGAAATCATTGGCGGCTCCGAGCGTATCCATGATTATGACCTCCTTAAAAAGAGGCTGGAAGAGCACAACCTTCCATTGGAGGCATATAATTGGTATCTGGAGCTTAGGAAATACGGATCAGTCCCACATTCCGGTTTTGGCATCGGACTTGAAAGAACAGTCGCTTGGGTCAGTGGCGTCGAACACGTCAGGGAGACCATTCCATTCCCACGACTGCTGAACAGGTTATATCCATAAAAAATTGTAAAACCCGCCAACCTATTCTTTTTGGCGGGTTTCTTATTGCCAGTAAAGGGCATACCATTTTTCATGGCTGTTTAAAGGGTAAGTACAGGTGTCCTCGATTGTGCGCGGCTACCCGGTTTCCAAAAAAAGAGTCTAGTGGAACACCTTACTTGGCAGGCTTGTTCATGTTATACTGATAGGGAGGTGTCGAAATATGAAAACGGGTATCCTTGCGTGGATGCATGAGGGGAATGTGACAATACCTTCTTTGCTTTTTTCCGAATACAGGAATTTAAAACTGACTGAATATGACCTGGCCATTGTTTTGAACATACTTGCCTTTACACAAAAAGGGAATAATTTTCCCACTCCCGAAGAGCTTTCCTCGCGGATGACAATTTCCATCAACGAGTGTACCGATTTGCTTAGGAGATTGATTCAGAGAGGCTACATAGAAATCATCGATGAATGTTCACCGGAAGGCATCCGTTCTGAAACATACTCATTGGACCCCCTTTGGGAAAAGCTTGTGGACCAATTCCTGCTGAACCAGAAAAATGAAAAGGAACAAGGCAGAAAATCCGAAGAGTCAGACTTATACACCGTTTTTGAGAAGGAATTCGGCCGGCCGCTTTCACCTTTCGAATGCGAAACGCTCGCTATGTGGGTGGATGATGACAAGCACGCTCCGCAAATTATTAAGGCGGCTTTACGGGAAGCTGTCATGTCGGGAAAACTTAATTTCCGTTATATTGACCGCATCTTGTTTGAATGGAAAAAGAACGGAATTAAAACCATCGAGCAGGCAAGATCGCAAAGCCAAAAATTCAGGCAGCGCCAGCAGGCAAGGCAGGGCTTTCCAGACCGCCAAAGCCAGCCCGCGGCAGCCGTGCCATTTTACAATTGGCTTGATCAGTAATGCCGATTTTCCAGGCGAGAGAGCATCTTCTCTCGTTTTTGCTTTGCATGCATGTATTTATCCACGAAGACCTAGAAAAGCAGGTGAACCATTTTGCTAAAAAAAGACCAAATTCGTTTTTGCCTTGATGAAATGGGCAGGATGTTCCCAGAAGCCCATTGTGAACTGAACCATTCAAACCCATTTGAACTTGTCATTGCGGTGGCCTTGTCCGCGCAATGTACCGATGTCCTCGTGAATAAAGTGACCGAATCGCTTTTTGAAAAATACAAAACGCCACAGGACTATTTGAACGTCTCTCTTGAAGAATTGCAAAATGACATCCGTTCAATCGGTTTATTCAGGAACAAGGCGAAAAATATCCAGAAGTTATGCTCAATGCTATTGGAAAGCTATAGAGGGGAGGTTCCGCGCGATAGGGATGAATTGACCAAGCTGCCAGGGGTGGGCCGGAAAACGGCCAATGTCGTCGTTTCCGTGGCTTACGGCGTTCCGGCAATCGCGGTTGATACCCATGTGGAACGGGTAAGCAAACGGCTTGGGATTTGTAGATGGAAAGACTCGGTTCTTGAAGTTGAGAAGACGCTTATGAAAAAGGTGCCGAAGGATGAATGGTCGGTCACCCACCACCGGATGATTTTTTTCGGTCGTTATCATTGCAAAGCCCAAAATCCCCAATGCCCTGAGTGCCCTTTGCTTACGTTATGCAGGGAAGGAAAAAAGCGCATGAAAGGGATAGTATAAATGAGCGGATACATTCCTTCCGATTTGGACCATCCGTTTTTTAAAGGGATAATAACGAATCCAACTCCCATTACAGCTGATGTCACCTTGTTTTCACACGAAATTTCCTATTATTCGGGAGGGGGAGGTAAGGGGCCATGGAACGAGCCGGCCCAATCCGTTCCAATGCTTTTTGCAGCGTGGGAAAGTTTGCGTGAGGAAATCTCTCTTGCATTTAAAATTAGGGATAAGGCATTAATCACATCGGCAATGAGGAAGGGAGTGGGGCTGTTCTTGCACGTTCTGTTTTGGAGCAATGGACAGCCTGTATCGCTTGCATCCATGCCAGGGAGTTGTGGCTTATCGGTAAAACCAGCGAATTGTAGGGACAGGATCCAATTTTTAATTGATCGCCCAGATTTGTTCCATTCGTTTATCCAGTTGGGTGAGCTTATGGATGAGCAATATAAGCAATTCCAGGTAAAACTCGCCAAAGTGACAAAAAATCGATAAAGAAGCGCCTGGCTCATTAGCCAGGCGCTTTCCTTTAACTTATGTTACGAATGAGAATCAGCCTCCGCCGGTACCGCCGCCAGTACCGCCGCCAGTACCGCCGCCAGTACCGCCGCCAGTACCGCCGCCAGTACCGCCGCCAGTTCCTCCACCGGTACCACCACCAGTGCCTCCACCAGTGCCTCCTCCAGTGCCTCCGCCGGTGCCTCCGCCAGTATCTCCACCGGTTCCTCCACCGGTGCCGCCGCCAGTTCCTCCACCGGTATCTCCGCCGGTACCACCGTCGTCACCACCGCCGGTATTGCCTCCATCATCACCGCCGTCGTCACCGCCGCCATCACCGCCATCATTACCGCCGTCATCTCCGTCATCGCCACCGTTGTCTTCCCCGCCGCCAGTTCCTTTTCCTTTCCCTTTCTCATTTTTCTTTTTATTTTCTTTATCATCCTTATCTTCTTTTTCATCACCGGAATTTTGGGTTCCAGGGACTTTAATCGATATGGAAGCAGGGTCACTTGTTTTTCCATCCTTTAAAGCCGATACGGAAATTGTATAGATGGCCCCTGGCTTAACATTTGTTAATTCAAACGAAGTGCCGCTTGATTGGTCAGTCAAAACAGGGTTCCCATTTTCAGAAACGTTGATTGCGAAGCTTGCGCCGCTTTCACTGTAGCTCCAATTTGCTGATATGGAATTGGTTTCGCTGTTGTATTGTGCGCTTAAGCCTTTTGGAGATTCGAGCTTGTCGAATTTTTCTGATACCTGTTTAGGCTTCTTTCCTTTTACTGCATATTCATAGAGTACATGGCTGTCCGGTGTATACTTGCTCGCAAGTTTGGCAGGGACGGACCCTTTTTCAATCCGGACTTTTTCCACACTTTTCGGCATTGTGAAATCAGCCGTTTTCTTTCCTTTAGATACTTGTTTCATTAAATTTTTATAGAGCTGCAGGGCGATTTTTTGATCTTTCCCAGGCTTAATTGGAGTGTTCCTGCTCTCGTAACCGGTCCATACTGCAATCGTATAGTCGGTCGTATAACCCGCGAACCAAGCATCGGGAACAGATTTTTCACTTATGTTCAATTTCCTTAATTCATCGTCTGTATAGTTGGTCGTACCCGTTTTCCCAGCTGCCGGAAGGCCGGGGATTTTCGCCATTGTACCGGTCCCGCCCGGCTCCAAGACACTTTTCAGCATGTCCGTAACCATGAAGGCGGTATAATCCTTCATAACGACCTTCGTTTCGGGGGCCGTATCGATTTCCGTTCCATCCCTAAATTGAATTTTTTTAACGGTATAAGGTTTGGTGTAAAATCCGTTATTCCCGAAAGCGCTGTATGCTCCAGCCAATTGCATTGGGGAAACGCCGTATTTTAATCCGCCGATCGCATACGATTCATATATTTCTTTTAACGGTATGCCAAGATCAACAGCAAATTCTTTTGCCTTTTCGGTGCCAACCTGCTGCAGCGTCTGTACAGCAATTGTATTTTTAGATTTTGCCAGCGCCTGCCTGATGGTCATCCATCCGTCATACTTGTCGTTCCAGTTTCCGAATTCCTTGCCGTCGGAAAACTTGATTTTCTTGTCTTCGAGCATATGGTACGTTCCCCATTGCTTAAATTCAATAGCCGGACCGTAATCGAGAATGGGTTTAATTGTTGACCCGGGCTGCCGTTTTATATCAGTCGCATAGTTGAATCCGCGCTGTACATCCTTATTCCTTCCGCCTCCGATTGCCCGGACCTCTCCTGTTTTTGTATCAAGCATGACAATCCCAGCTTGGAACTTTTCATCGGGAAATTGGACAATGTCGTTAGAATACATCATTTTATCAACATAGTCCTGGGCATCGCGGTCCATAGTTGTATAGATAGTCAACCCATCGGAAAAAATATCAAAATCGCCCGCCTTGTTTACCTCTTCAATGACAGCGTCAACAAAGGAATCATAGGGCTTGTTGTCCTTTTGTCTTTTTTCTTCTGGAATTAGGCTTGATTCCAAAGGAATGCTTTGAGCCTTCTTCATTTGTTCCTTTGAAATAAAACCGTGCTGGTTCATTAGGGACAGAACCGTATTCCTTCTTTTTTCCGCGCGTTCCGGGTGTTCGAAAGGGTTATAGTTGTTTGGGCTTTGCGGCATTCCCGCCAAAAGGGCAGCCTCGTGAAGTTCAAGATCTTTCAGGTCCTTACCGAAGTATTCCTTTGCAGCAGTTTTTACTCCGTGAACACCACGGGACATGTAAATCTTGTTTACATACATTTCGAAAATTTCTTGTTTTGTATACTTTTGTTCAAGTTGATAGGATAGCCAGGCTTCCTGAACCTTCCTCTTAAGTGTTTTATCGTTGGTCAATAAATAGTTTTTGACAACCTGCTGTGTGATCGTCGACGCTCCTTGAGAGCCAAATCCGTCAGTCACGTTGGCAATTACCGCTCCGCCAAGCCGAATCAGGTCAATGCCATGGTGTTGATAGAAGCGGACATCCTCTGTAGCGAGGAAAGCATCTTCGACCAGTTTCGGGATATCCTTGTAATCTACGTAATCCCGTTTAATGGAACCAACTTCCCGAATTGGTTTATTATTGATATCTAGGATTTTAGACGGAATAGGATCCTTTAATAGTTTTTTCTCCAGCTTTGGCGCCCCTTGCACAAGATAGGCGAAGGTAGCTACACCGGAAAGCATGCCAGCAATCCCGATTGCGATAAGAATCAGAAAAATTTTCTTAAATAGGCCTGGATGTTTGGAAGGCGTTTTTTTGCTTGCCTTATTTAATTGCTGCCTGCGTTCCTCCCTGGATTTATAGTTATTTGCCATAAAATTCCTTCCTTTCGTACCTAAACAAATCTAAGATGATAGATTGTAGAGATCATCCAATATTTTAAGATAATCAATACGGGGCTGGAATCCCACTTGGATTTGCCTGCCGGCCCCAGCAATCTCTTCTTTTCTAATCGACTTCCTTCCACCCTGTTCCATCCTTACCCAATAATCCAGGAGACGGGCGGCTTCGAGCAAAAATACTTCATCTGTACTGGCAAACCGGAGGATGACAAATGATATACCACCCTGGCCAAGTACTGCTTCCATATGGCGGATCTGATGTTCGTGAAAGTTTTTCAATGGAAAGGATGATGGATTCCGCGTTTCCTTTGCTTCGAAATCAATGTATTTTCCTTTATAAACGCCATTGTAATCGGTGGTTGACGCCTGTTTGAAATAGGCTTCCTTTATAACAGCGGCGCTCCTTTTTGGATAATCCACTTGGACAATCTGGATTGGAGTCGGCTTTTTATGGATTACAGCAATCCCTCTGCTCAAGTAATAAAGATTGGAATCGTTCAGGTCGTCTTCTAGGGTCATCCCCCTGTTTCCGTAGGATTCGTTTGTTTTCCTTTTAACAGCGGAAACCGAAACAGCCTTTTCGGCGATAAATTTTCTGCCGTTTGGATAATTCACCATGATAAGCACCTCACAAACTAATACCTATCATACCAAATGCGGCTGATTTTTGCTGAATAAATATGAGCAGGACGGCAAATCAATAGAATAGAGATTCGCCGCATCGACATTAGGGTACCACAAAGAAGGATGAAAAAATAATGATGCAAGATTCAGTCCTGATTGAAGAAATCAAACTCAAAACCGCAAAGTGGAATATCGATAATATCACCAGGACAAATGCCTATTTTCGGTTTTTCAAAATGCACCCGGATATTGGCTGGTCCTTTTTAGCAAGCATGGTTTCAAGAAATGGAGGGTGGAATATGTGCGACCTAGAAGGATCGATTTTCCCTCATCTGCTGAAGCCGGCTGCGAGAAAACAGTTATTTCTCACATATGAAAGGGCAAACTGGCTTATTTTCCATGATGTTTTCCCTCAACTCCTTCTCTACCACTATTCGACGAAAATGAATCGGCCCTTGTTTCACCTTTTGAAGCAATTTCGGGTATCTTCTTTTATGCAAAAGGAGTGGCCTGTCTTTTGGGAGAAACAGGATAGCGAGAGACTAACGACTGCATTGATTATCAACGAGCAAAATGTTATACAAAAGCCAATCATTGAGCATCCTTTATACAAAAACAAGGTATTTCTATCCCCCGGGTTTTTCCTGCAGGATTGGATGCATTTTAGTTGTGTCCTTTTTCCAACATGCGGTGGTGAACTTTATGGCGCAAGCGTGTCGGGTTTCAGGAAGGTTGCCAACAGGATTGAACTTGGAAAAAGGCTGGCCAAAATTTTATTTCATCCCAGGCTATTTCAGCATTTCCTCGAGTTTGCCGAGAAAACCGCGCACACTGGGTCGAGGCATGACTTTGAGCAGTACTTTAAACAAAAAGTTCAAAGGCAAACGCCATTCCTTCGGGCGACTTATCCTGTGATTGAGCATAACCGACATGAGTATTCCGATTGGAGCATAGGAAGGCTTTTCCCAACGCCCGTATTATTCCTCCCAGCGAAAGAAAAAGGAACGATCCATCTAACAGATTGGTATATCACAAAAAGGGATCAGCTTTATTTATTGGTTGCTCTTAAAAAAGCTCTTAACCTCGATTGGAAATTGTAATTTTTTAAGCAAAAAAAGCAAGGGAATCCAATCCTTGCTTTTTTTGCATAAAGGAAATTGGCAGGCTTGTTCCCCTTGGGGAAGGGGCCAAGCACGCTATTCCGCAGGCCTGTTCTCACCAATCAGCTTTTTGTCCCCATATCCAACTTTTCTTGGTTCCTGTCCCTTTTGGTTTTTCTTTTCATTACCCTTTTTTTTCATGGCTGAAACACCTCCACTACTATCATGCCCCATGCCAAAATTCCTTGCCGGGTTTCTGTCGATTTTTTCGGGAAAAGAGGGAGAAAAAAGAGGAAATTCCACTACCTTTGCCGGTTTCCTTCTAGTTTTGCCAGGTAGACAGGAAACTTGATTTCAACGAAGAATATCCTATGTATCAAATTGAAAAGGGGTGTTCGGGGTGGAGGGAATGATGGCGCAAAGGGATTTGCTGCTTCAAAAGCTTTCGGAAATCAGTAGCGGCTTGGAAAAACTCGAGGCTGCGATGGAAAGTGCATATTCGGGGGTAAAGGAAGAACTAATCGAAAAGAAAACAAGGGACTTGGAGGAACTCGATGCGGCAATGCTTCGTTTGGAACAATTGGCCGATAAGCAAAGAACCCCGGTGCTAAAACACCAAACGCTTGATTTAAGCTATTCGGGGAGATAAACTAATACTAAAATTCACAGCCATCCAGAAATGGCTGTTTTTCTTATTGGAGGAAAATATGCCTGAAACACTGGAATCCCTAACCGCAAAGTTAATTGATTATAACAGGAAAGCCAACGAGACTTTTACCAAAACAAGGGAACGGAATGCCGATGGCGACTTTTTTCAGGAAGTAAAACCTTTTGCCGATGAGGTGAAGAGGGCGAGTGACAGATGGAGGGAGGAGGCTTCCAGACAGGCTGAGTTCCTTTCAGGAGTTGGCATTACCCAGAGGCAAATTGAGATGGCTGCCGAGCATATTGAAAAGCTTTCGATTCAGGCTTTTTTTGTAAAGACCAGCCGGTATACGTTTGTCAATTCAAGCAGGACAGTCGATTTTACACTTCATGATTTAATGGAAAAATTGCGGCGCAGCCAACCCAGCGAACCCGCCGGCGGGGCGGGTGATCGCTTACGTTAAAAGTTTATCAGTGGCGCAACCGGGTACGGTTGCTCCCTCCGCTTCAAGATCGCGAATTAGCCGCCTGAATTCCATTGCAGAAATTGCGTTTTCTACATAGAGCCTCCTGGCATAGTCCCTTAAGTCATTGGCACATGCCTCATTATTGCCATGGCTTTGCATAAAAATGGCCTTCAACTTTAAAGTATCCATTCATAGCGCCCCTTTCAACTTTTTTCCATCTTACCACGGCTCGGGCTAGAATCGCTTTTTTTCAAAAATTGAAACTTCCGACAACTAACTCCACATTCCGACATCCCTAAACTGATGCACCACGTTTCGTTCGTGACATATTGTATAGTAAATAAAGTCGTGCAAGGAGAAGGAGGAAGAGATGCGTTTCAATCGGGACCATTCACGCAATTACATGCTACAAGGAATGCCACAGCCAATGATGCCCCAACATCAGCCATACGGATTTTATCCTCCGAAGCATATGGACATCGGTATGGGGCAACCGTTCTACCAGGGCGGTTTTTACACAGGAAACTCCTCCCCGTCTGGAGGTTTATATGGCCAACCTCATGGTTACTACGGGGAACAGGGCAGCCATTTCCTTTTTCAAAATCCCCTTGAAGCGGGTGGAGGTGACGTACAGGCTCCCCAAACAGGCTTTAACCCTTATTTTCCGATGAATCCGTATCCAAAAAACCATTTGCAGCCCAAGCAGCCAGGTGCGATGTCGGTCTTGAATTCATTCAAATCACAGGATGGCTCATTGGATATTACAAAAATGGTTAATACGGCCGGCCAGGCAATCAATGCAGTAAGCCAAGCAACCTCACTTCTAAAAGGCCTTGGCGGGGTTTTTAAAGCGTAAGGACGGAAAACAGCAAACCGCTGTTTTCTTTTTTTTATCTTTTCATTTAATTTCAGTTATGTTACGTTGAAATATGCCAATTGTTAAAATTGTAGGATATTTGTAACATTCTGAAAACACATACGTCCATTTTGGAGGGGGGGTTCAATATGATACGGTTTTTCCAGCAAGGGATTATCATAATCATCCTTATCCTGTTTCTCGCGGCTTTTCCTTCATTCCTGCAAATAGACTACAGTACGCAGTCACTAAAATGGAATTTTGAACAAGCTCCCGAGTTGTTTGGCTCGTTTTTCAGCCATATTTTTAGCGGTGGCCTCGGTACATATGAATTAGCGGGAAGGGAACGGCCCATATCGGAAGACATCGGAGACAATTTTATGACGAGCCTCAAAATAATCCTTGCGGGTGTTGGCATTGGAGTTGTATTCAGCCTCATTTTCGGGATCTTCATAAGCCGTTTCAGGTTGACAAGGCTAGTAAACGCCATACTCAATCTTTTTGCAGCTGTTCCTGATTTTATTCTGATCATTGTTTCACTCATTTTGGCCATTAAATTTTATAAAGCAACGGGAATCAGGATTGTATCCCTAACCCCAAACGCGAGCGCTCTAAATATTTGGTTCCCAATGCTTCTGACGTCGATTGCGCCGTCGCTCTATTTATTCAAGATAGTGGCTGTGAAATATTACCAGACGAGCGGGGAGGACTTTGTCAGAACGGCGGTTGCGAAAGGCTTGAGAGTAAATTATATTAACTTCCAGCATGTTTTCAAAAATATTGAACCTTTTATTAAAGCTGAATTAACCAAAGCGATTTCATTGGCAGTCGGAAATCTTTTTATTATCGAGTACTTAATGAATGTCCCGGGCATTACGAAATTCATTTTTCAAAACGGGGAGATACAGCCGGTTGCCATCGGACTTTTTTCAATGCTGCTTATGTCCCTGATTACATATGCCTCAATCAGGATGGCCATCTATCTATTCAAACGGGGTTTTATCTATGAATAAGCTTTTCCGGATAAATTATTCATATTATATAGGCGTTACATTCGTCGCCATCCTTCTGTTTCTAGCCGCATATGGCGGAATTCTCGCACCTTACAGCCTTTCAGAACAATTGGAAGCCAAGTATGTAGGCGGAACCATTATTGCCCCGCCAATTGAACCATTCACTATGAAAGAATACCCACTAGGAACGAACAGGTGGGGATATGACCTTTTGACCCTTATTCTTCATGGCATTCGGTATACTGTGCTGATATCACTCGCGGTTACCGTTTTAAAAATGGCGATGGGAACTCTAATTGGACTTTACGTCGGTACAATGAAACGTGTCCCCGGCTGGTTGGAGGCATTTGAAAATGCATGGAGCTATGTGCCTTTATTCATTATCCTGTATTTCTTCCTTATCCCAATTAGCTTTAACCCTGTACTTAAGCCAATCAAATTAATCGTTTATTTCATTATTGTTGCCGCGGTGATCAGTACCCCGAGCATCATTTCTTCTGTAAGGAAAAAAACTGAGGAAATCAACAAGTCCATTTTTGTCGAGGCTGCGAGCAGCCTTGGGGCAGGAAGGAACAGGATTATATGGCGGCATATTTTCCCGCAAATGAAGGAGTCGCTCACAATCATGTTCATCCTGGAAATCGTATATGTCATAACGATTATGGGACAGCTCGCCCTCGTCAATATTTTCGTAGGCGGCACGATTATGACCAGGGATCCTGTGATGTATTTTTCGATTACGAATGAACTGGCGGGATTAGTCGGCCAGGCGAGGGTGAATGTGTACGGTACCTTTCACGTCCTCCTTGTTCCATTGGCAGTCCTTTTGGCAACAACTCTTTCCTTCAGCCTGCTGGCAAATGGATTGAAAAATCGATTCCAGTCCAATTATCAGCGGATGCCATGGATAAAGACGGGGTTTGAACCGGTCCTTCAGCCTAAGCGGAAGGAATATGGGAAGGGTCTGAAATTATGGCCGCTAAAAGGAGAAAGGCTTTTTTATGCAATCCTCGCTGCCATTTTTGTTTTCTCAGGTACATTTGTATATGCGACACGGAATAACGACGTAGGCGTGAAAAATTATAGCCAGGCCAAATATGACCTCAATGTAAAAATGAACGAATTTGGAGAGTTTGACATTCAAGCAAAAGTAAACGTTAAAAACATGTCGGAGAAGGATTGGGACGAACTAGTTTTCTACTTTATCCCGAATTCGTTTGCCGAAGGACACCCATTTGAAACCATTAAAGGGCACTCCACTGTCAATTTTACTTCCGTTTTAATTGATGGCAACAAAGCTTCTTATACACTTGAAAATGATACCTTGAAAGTTCAGCTGCCTAAGAAATTGCGCAAAGGACGAAAAGCTGAAGCGGCTTTTTCCTATACCCTTGAATTGCCTGAGGAAGGAAGCAGGCTGTCAAGGGTCGGGGATCAATTTTATCTCGCCCAATGGTATCCAATGCTTGCCACTTTCCAAGACGGGCAATGGAATAAAGGTGAATTTACAAACGGGCTTGAAACATTCCATACCGGGTTTTCCGATTATACTGTTAAATATGAACTTCCAAAAGGTTATTCGTTTATTTCTTCTTCTGATGATGATCCTCTGGCCCAAACCCGGAAAGGGGAAGTCGAGGCAAAAGAAGTGAGGGACTTCTTTATTGCCATCACAAGTGACATGAAGGTTTACAACACTGAGTCAAATGGAGTTTCAATCAGGCTATTTACAAAAGAGGACCATAACCGGGATCCGAAAGAGGCGCTACAGCTTGCTAAAAACACGCTCTCTTTTTATCAGGAAAATATCGGCGAGTATCCGCATAAACAGCTAGATATTGTCCTCGATCTTGGCCAGAACATGGAATATCCGGGAATCGTTACAGTGAATCCTTACCATGATTTTGATAAATTTTTCAAAATCGCCATCGTCCACGAAATTGCCCACCAGTATTTTTATGGGGTTGTCGCGAATGACCCATTTAATGAACCATGGATTGATGAAGGGTTTACAGAGTTTGCGGCCAATATGTACTTCTACATACAGGAGGATGAACCGCTGGGAATTGCCCAAGAGCTGTCGAATAACAGAATGAGAAGCATACAGCAGGCAAATATCATACGCCAATACTCAAATACCCCGGTGGACCAAATCAAGCACACCGGCTTTGTTTACGGACAGCCTGCCATAAAGTTGTTCAAGCTAGTCGAGGATAATTATTATGTTAGGGATGACGGTGACGTGAAGAAAACCGCCATGCAATACTTATCCGACTATTATAACCACTTCAAATATAAGGAAGTCGATACGCAGGAATTCCTGAGGTTCACAATGGATTATTTTAAAGTGCCACGGGGTTACTTCAATGATTGGCTTGATACTTCAAGAGAATAATGAATAGGGTGCGGCCATTGCCGCACCCTATTTTTATCCTTCAATCCGCAGCTGTTTGCCTTTGTCAATCGGAAGGCGAATCGTCAATAAACCATTCCGAAAGGTTGCTTTTCCCTTTTGCTCGAGAACCGCTTTTGGAAAGGATATTGACCTTGAATCAAGTTTTTTCGTCACCCTCCGCCTAAAACTTCCATCAGCATCATCGGACTTGGTAAGCTCCTCGCGATTTTCCACCGCAATCACAACACGGTCCCGGAAGATGCCAATTTGTATTTGTTCCCGGGCAACCCCCGGGAGTTCAGCGGTAACGATGTATTCTTGAGCCGTTTCTTCCACATCCACATGAAAAGGGACAGCTGAAAACGGCATTTGGAAAAACTCATCAATTGACTGCAAAAAACCTTTTACAGGTGGGTAATGAAAAAAGTCATTGAATGAGCGGATAACTGTATCAAAAGGGTCGGTTGGCACCCTAGCCGGTTTTCTTTCATTGTTTTTTTTCTGTAAATCGTCTTCAGGCATATTGGTTCCCCCACTTCCACAGGTTTTCTACCACATCCTATGTACGCTCCAAGAAAGAAGTGAAACGATCGAAGGGAAGTATGAACGATTTTTGACATTCGAAAATATGTGATGTTTGTCACAGGAATCTCAGTGTGCACCGTATTATTCTAGGATAGTAGTTATCGAAGAAAGTAGGGAAACAGTATGTTTTGTTATCAATGTGAACAAACTCCGAGTGGAGGCTGCAAAGTCATCGGCGTATGCGGTAAGGACGAGACGATTGCCAGCCTTCAGGACACCATCATTTTCGCGTTAAAGGGAATCGCTGCCTATCGGACGCATGCCAACCAGCTTGGCTATACAGATCCATTCGTTGATGCAGTTACTCATGAGGCACTTTACCTGACGCTGACAAATTCAAACTTTAAAGTAGAGGAACATATTGATATGGCCATGAAAGTTGGCCGTTCCGCAGTTCGTGTAATGGAAATGCTCGATGAGGCCCATACGAAGCGCCTTGGCATTCCTGAACCAATCCGGATTAGCCAGAACAAAGTCGAGGGAAAAGCGATTGTTGTAACTGGCCACAACCTTTTTGCCCTTGAGGAACTTCTGCGCCAGACGGAAGGAAAAGGCATCAATGTTTATACCCATTCGGAAATGCTGCCAGCCCACGGATATCCTGCTTTGAAAAAATTCAGCCATTTGAAAGGCAATATCGGGAAGGCCTGGTATGACCAACGCCGACTTTTCGAAAAGTTCCCGGGTGCGATACTTGCCACTACGAACTGTGTTATGCCAATCAAAGGAAGCTATGCTGACAGGATGTTTTCGTATGAAGTGGCCGGCCTTGAAAATGTCCGGAAAATCGAAAATGACGATTTCAGTCCGCTGATTGAAAGGGCGCTGGAACTCCCGGAAGCTGCAATCGAATCGGATGAAACCCTCCTTACAGGCTTCCACCATGAAACTGTCCTTGGCCTTGCACCGGAAGTGATTGCCGCCGTTAAAGAAGGTAAAATCAAACGGTTCTTTGTAATAGCTGGATGCGATGCGCCAGGCAAAGGCGGGGAATATTACCGTGAACTTGCGACTTCATTGCCGCCGGAAACAGTAATCCTAACAACATCTTGCGGCAAGTTCCGCTTCAATGATGTGGATTATGGCGTAGTGCCTGGCACAAATATTCCACGTTATATCGACCTAGGCCAGTGCAATAATTCCGGTTCGACGGTAAAGATTGCACTCGCGCTTGCGGATGCGTTTGGATGTGAAGTAAATGAACTGCCGGTCAGCATTGTCCTTTCCTGGTTTGAACAAAAGGCGGTTGCCATTTTGCTTGGATTATTCAGCTTGGGAATCAAAGATATCCGCATCGGACCGAAACCGCCGGAATTCATTTCGCCTGGAGTTCTTGAAGTGCTTCAAAATGCATTCAATCTAAAACTGATTGGCAATGCCCAGGAAGACATGAATGAAATGCTTCAGCTATCTGAAGTGAAATAGGATAAAACGTTAAACAATTGGGCTTTTAACCCCGTATAAAAAACCGCAGGCCAATAATGCCTGCGGTTTTTGTGCTTATCAGGATTATCTTTGCGGACAACTAGTAAAACGTTCGTCTAAGCCAGATCCACAAGATTTGCCCTCTTTGAATGATTTGATTGGCGTGGTATTCGGATTTTAGCCGCTCGATCAATGCCACTTAACAAGATTTGAGTGGCATTCTTTTTGGATTTTACCGATTCTATCTCTCATGTGGATTTCCGTGGTTAATAAATTTCCTCGAGGAGGCTCTCCGGACTAAAGTGCATATTTCCCCGGCTGTCCACTTTAATCAGGTTATCCTTCTTCAGTTTTGTCAAAGTTCGGCTTACGGTTTCCCTGGTCGTGCCAATCATATTGGCCAAATCCCTGTTCGTGAATTCAGCTTTCAGAAAAATCGCGCCGTCCGGCTGTACAGTGCCATGATTTTTTCCTAGCCTGACTAGCAATTTGATGATTTGCTCGTTTGTATTGTTCAAGATTTGCTCTTCAAGCCTGTTTTGCAAATCGACTATTTTCTCTCCAAGGACCCGGAACAGTTTGATACAAAGCTCAGGGTTGTCAATAAGGACCTTTTCGAACTCTGCAATCGGGACAACAACAAGAGTCGACGGCTCGAGCACTTCCGCATAAGCAGGATAGGCTCCCTTCCGGAAAAACCCGACATGCGGGAACATATCCCCTTTTTTTTGAATGGAAACGATTTGCTCTTTGCCATTTACATCACTTTTATAAATTTTAATTTTACCATTGGAAACGAAGTAGACATTTTTCAGGGGATCGTCCTGCATGAACACATGAGTTCCCTTGCTGAATTCCCTGGAAAGGGAGATTTCGGCGATTTTATCCAATTCATGATCTTCAAGTTCCCGGAAGATAGGAAACCAAGACAAAACCTTTTTAATTGTTTCGGCTTTCAACTTCTTCACCTCAAGAATTTGCTTTCTACTTAGTATTTTACCAGATTGCAAGGAATTGGCTACTTCGAGAGAAAAAAGTCAATTTTACCTGGTTTTATTTTCCTGTTGGAATCTTCCGGGAATAGAAAGATTTTGCTTTGTAAACGAACGTCCATTCGCTAGAATAGGAATATGGGGGGGATGAACATGAACCTTAGGAAAAACCTTCAGGAAATACTCGAAAAACTTAAGCTGGACGGAGAGTATAAAGAAAATATTGTCCATTGGCACACAATAGATGAAAAACCGGCGAGGACAGTACCGCTCCCGGAAAATATAAATCAGCATTTAAAGGATGCCCTGCAGAATAGGGGTATCGGGGAGCTTTATACCCACCAACGGACGGCTTTTGAAAAAGCAAGGGCTGGCAAGAATATTGTAGCCGTCACGCCGACCGCCTCGGGAAAGACGCTTTGTTACAATTTGCCGGTACTTGACACGATTATCAACGAATCAAACACCCGTGCCCTTTATATGTTTCCAACAAAGGCGCTTGCTCAGGACCAGAAAAGCGAAATCAACGAGCTCATACAGGAAGCCGGGTTGGATATTAACAGCTATACGTATGACGGCGATACCCCGGCGAACATCAGGCAGCGGGTAAGGAAAGCGGGACATATTGTCATTACAAACCCGGACATGCTTCATAGCGCCATTTTGCCCCATCACACAAAGTGGGTTTCTTTGTTTGAGAATTTGAAGTATGTCGTCATTGATGAGCTGCATACATACAGGGGGGTGTTCGGCAGCCATGTCGCGAACGTAATACGCAGGCTGAAACGGATTTGCAATTATTACGGGAGCGACCCTGTTTTTATTTGCACGTCTGCAACGATTGCTAATCCCGTTGAGCTTGCCGAGGCCTTGACGGAAACAAAGATGGAGTTGATTGACAATAACGGGGCGCCGACAGGCCGGAAGCATTTTGTATTTTACAATCCTCCGATCGTCAATAAGCCGCTCAACATTAGAAGGAGCGCCACGCTTGAAGTGAGGAGGATAGCGGGCGAGCTTTTAAAAAATAAAATTCAAACGATTGTTTTTGCAAGGAGCAGGGTGAGGGTTGAAATTATCTTAACCTATTTACAAGAACTCGTTAAAAACCAGCTTGGGCCGAAATCAATCATGGGCTACAGGGGCGGTTATCTGCCGACCGAAAGGCGCCGTATTGAAAAAGGCCTGCGTACCGGGGAAATTTACGGTGTTGTGAGCACAAACGCCCTTGAACTTGGGGTTGATATCGGGCAGCTCCAGGTGTGCATCATGACAGGCTACCCTGGTACCATTTCAAGCGCCTGGCAGCAGGCGGGAAGGGCTGGGAGGAGGCATGGTGAATCGCTTGTTATCATGGTTGCCAGCTCCAGCCCGCTCGACCAATATGTAATCCAGCATCCTGATTATTTTTTCAACAAAAGCCCTGAAACGGCAAGGATCAATCCGGATAACCTGATCATCCTGATCGACCATCTAAAATGCGCGTCCTATGAGCTCCCTTTTAAAAAAGAAGAATCTTTTGGCAGCTTTGAAACGGAAGAACTGCTTGAATATTTAACAGAGGAACGGGTGCTTTATAAAAACGGAGACAAATGGTATTGGATGAATGATTCATTCCCGGCTCATAACATAAGCCTTAGATCCGCATCCCAGGAAAATGTCATTATCGTTGACCAATCCGATGTCGCCCATGTAAAAGTAATTGGGGAAATGGACACCTTTTCAGCCATGACACTCCTTCATGACGAAGCGATCTATTTGCACCAGGGAATCCAATATCAGGTTGAAAAGCTTGATTGGGACGAGAAAAAGGCTTTTGTAAGGGAAGTCGACGTTGATTACTTTACCGACGCCAATCTGGCCGTCCAGCTGAAGGTTTTGGAAGTGGACAGAATTTCGGAACGGAAGGGCGCAGAGGTTGGCTATGGCGATGTCAGCGTTAGGGCAATGGCGACCATTTTTAAGAAAATAAAGTTCGAAACGCATGATAACATAGGCTCCGGACCGATTTTTCTCCCTGAGGCGGAGTTGCACACAAACGCAGCCTGGATTTCCCTTCTCGAGCCGCTTGATGGGATGGGGCATGAACGGCTTGAGCAGGGCCTGGTCGGCGCCGCCCATGCGCTTTCCCATATCGCGCCTTTGTTCGTAATGGCAGATCCACAGGATATCCATGTTGTACCGCAGGTAAAGGCAGACCATAATGAAAAGCCGACGATTTTCTTTTATGACCGTTACCCTGGAGGAATCGGGCTAAGCGATAAAATTTATTCTGGAATCGGGACAGTGCTCGAAGAAGCCCGTTCACTGATCAGCAATTGCCGATGTGAAAGCGGGTGTCCGTCCTGCATAGGCATGGACACCTCGGCTATAACGGCCAAAAAGGACGCATTGAACATAATCGGTGTATATCTCGATTCGGCCAAGGAGGAACGGATTTAGGAAGATGTCACTAAAAAACAAATTGAACCGGTTGAAACCGCATCTTTCCACTGGCAATGAGCCTTTGCGGCAAATTGAAGAGCAGAAGGGGCCGGCCCATGAAGTTCCTTTTAAGGACGATTGGGCAAAGGCCGGGGTATGCACCTACCATTTTGATGGCCAGTACTGTCTAATAAAGGAGGTTGCTTATCCGCTATCACATCAGCATGGGAAATACAGATTTTCCGATTTCATCAAGGCAACGGCTATTTGGGAAAAGACAGGGATTGAACATCCTCTTTCTTCGGCCGGGCATTCCCCGGGAGAGTTGTTCTTTTTTGATACGGAAACAACAGGCCTCGGCGGCGGGACGGGCAATACAATCTTTCTGCTCGGCTATGCGTATGTCAAGGGAAATTCCCTTTTATTAAGGCAGCATATCTTGCCCAATCCCGGAGCGGAAGTACCTTTGTATCAAAGTTTTTTGGAAAACATTAATTACCGGACACTTGTTACCTATAACGGAAAATCCTTTGATTGGCCACAAGTAAAGACAAGGCACACACTTGTCAGGGACCATGTTCCGAAGCTCCCCCAATTCGGCCATTTTGATTTGTACCATGCCGCAAGGAGGCTTTGGAAACATCGTCTTGACCGAATGAAGCTTTCTGTCGTGGAAAAGGAAGTGCTGGGAGTCGAGAGGGTAGATGATATACCCGGATTTCTCGCGCCGATGATTTATTTTGATTTTGTAGAGAGCGGCCGGCTTGAAGGAATGCTCGGGATTATGAAGCATAATGAGCTAGATATTCTTTCCCTGGTTACTTTATACGCACACCTGACATTTCAGATTTGCGGGGTGGACGAAGATCGGACTAACCGGGAAGCCTTTGAGGTGGGAAAATGGTTCTCGTCGGTTGGCAACCACGGTGAAGCGGTGAAGGCTTTTACTGAACTAATTGACGGGAAAGGTGAAGAAGCGGACCGCTCAAGGCTAGCCCTCGCATATGCGCTAAAAAAGGAGCGGAATTGGGAGGGCGCGTTGGAACTGTTTAGCTCTCTGGCAAATTCGGCGGATAGAAGCCTTGCGATTGAAGGGTGCATTGAGGTGGCAAAAATACTCGAACATCGCGATAAAAATTTTGAAAAGGGCCTGGAATTTTGCAGAAAGGCCATTTCCCTTTTCGAGGTAGAAGAAATCAGGTTATCAACTGGCAAGGCCAGTATAGGGGAACTGGTTCACAGGGAAGCAAGGCTTGTTGGAAAATGTGGCTTAGGCAAAAGGAGCAGCAATGTTTAAGGGGCTGAATGAGCGGCCTCTTTTTGTTTGGGAGGAAGAAACCGCTAGGCTAAAAAAGCGTGTCATAAATATTTCGGAATTTTATTGTGAAATTCCCAATTTATTAGTTGTTTATGATGGCGAACGGCTGTAGAATTGAAATTTGGGAAGGTATTTTCGACATTAATCAACATAAATGGGGCTGGTTTCATGTATAAAGCAATCTTATGTCTATTTTTTATCGTAGTCTGCCTGACGGCGATCATTTTCACGAATATGAAGGAAAGTTTCCTGGCATTTCTCATGTAAATGGGTCAATTCCTTAGCGCGTTTTGCGCAATACTGCCATAGGCTATTAACACCTTGGAAAAGGAGTGATTGCCATGTATGGCAGGCCAGGCAACGCAAACGGGTTTTTCCCCGCTGCCCCATTGCATGTTAACCATGAATATTCTACCATAGTCATTCCCCATATCCATCCTGTCCATGGAATAACGGTGAACCATCAGCGGATTATCCATGAACATTATTTTCCGCAGCAATACAGTTCTTTGCATCTTCCGCCGGTCCACAGCTTCAGGCCAGCAAGGCGGGAAGGCGGTCCATGGAATTTTTATTAGGGGCAAGGCGAGGGGTTCATTCTTGAAAGGGCGGGAAAAACGCCCTTTTTATTGTTCTTTCCGATTATTTTATATTTATACGAGAATATACTTTACAAAAGGAGGCGGATTTTCTGTCCAAGGTAGTGGCAATCTCAGGCTATAAGCCTTTTGAACTGGGCATTTTTAAAAAGGACCACCCTTCAGCGGAATTTATCCGTGCCGCCTTTAGGAAGGAATTGCAGGGAATGGCCGAATCCGGTCTTGAATGGGTATTAATCAGCGGCCAGCTTGGCGCGGAACTTTGGGCGGCGGAGGCTGTTTTTGAGCTCCAGGAGAGGTACCCGGAACTCAAGCTTGCAGTCATCACCCCTTTCCTAAACCAGGAGGAAAAATGGAATGAAGCAAACAGGGAATGGTATGAGTCCATTCTGCTCGGGGCGGAATATGTGGATTCTGTTACAAGAAAGAACTATGAAAGCCCTGTCCAATTCAGGCTTAAAAATCAGTTTTTTATCGAAAAAAGTGATTCGCTTCTTCTATTGTACGACCCAGAAAAGGAAGGGAGCCCCAAATTCATCTACGAAATGGCCCAGCGGAAAGAGGGATATCCAATACGGCTGATTACTTTCTACGATCTGCAAGAGATTGTTGAAGAAGAACAGATGAAGCGGTACGATTTTTAAATCCTTTTGCTTTTGTTACAATGGCTGTAATTGGTCAAACACTAGAAGAATTGACAAAAGGGGATATTTTTGAAAAAATGATATGTAATGATTGGCGAAGCCTGAGGTGAATGAAATGTTATCGGATAAAATTAAACTTACGGCAAAAGATATTTTGGAACAGGAATTTAAGACTGCCATGCGCGGCTATAAGCAGGAGGACGTCGATAAATTCCTTGATTTGATTATTAAGGATTATGAAACCTTCCACCAGGAAATTGAAGAACTCCAGCAGGAAAACCTCCGCCTTAAAAAGCAGCTTGAGGAAACATCCAGAAGGGCTTCGCAGCAGCCTGTACAGCCTGCCGGCACGACCAACTTCGATATACTTAAACGTCTTTCCAACCTAGAAAAGCATGTTTTTGGAAATAAATTGTATGATTAAAGGAAGCTGCCAGCGTTTCCTCTAAAAACCATTGCTTTTCATGATGGATATTTCTATAATAGATATTGTCCATTAATCGCGTTCGGGTAATCGCTGCAGTTTCCGCTGCAGAGGAAAGTCCATGCTCGCACAGGCTGAGATGCCTGTAGTGTTCGTGCCTGGCGAAAAAATAAGCCAGGGCAGCCTGTTTGGGCTGACGGCCGGGAAAATGCCTAAGTCCATTGGATATGGCATGAATACCTGTAAAAGTGCCACAGTGACGTAGCCTTCAAAGAAATGCGAAGGGTGGAACGAGGTAAACCCCACGAGCGAGAAACCCAAATTATGGTAGGGGCGCTTTCTCCAAGGAATTCAACGAGGGAGAAGGACAGGCGAATGCCTGTAGATAGATGATTACCGCCGGAGTACGAGACCTATGTCGCTTGCAGTACAATGGTACAGAACATGGCTTACAGAACGCATTAGTGGAAATTGCCATAGAAACGAAGGCTCTCCGTAGATGGGGAGCTTTTTTTGTGGGATAATATAGTTTCGAAAATGTTTATTAATTATCACTTTAGTTAGTTTATGTTAAGGCGTCATTATCCAAGTTGGAAGTTGCTCATGTTTGGACACCGAACATAGATTTATAAAATCTTTATCGATTAACGGAATTTGAGTGACACCTTTTCGGTTTTTGGGCAAATCTTTGTCGCTCAAACTGATTTGTACGACACCTTTTAAGGATTTCGGCCAATCTTTGTCGTTCATCCGGTTTTGAGCGACACCTTTTCGACTTTTGGCCAAATCTCTGTCGCTCAAACGGATTTGTGCGACACCTTTTAAGGATTATGGCCAATCTTTGTCGTTCATCCGGTTTTGTGCGACACCTTTCCGGCTTTTGGTCAAATTTCTGTCGCTCAAACTGATTTGTACGACACATTTTCAGCTTTGGGCCAAATCTTTGTCACTCATCCTGCTATGAGCGATACCTTTTAAGAATCTATCTCGCTAAATCATGGCGACAGAGTCTAAGGTTTCCCATTTGCACACTAACAAGGGTAAATTACAGCGACAAATTCCAAAGTTGCCCATGTTCTCTCCCAAGGGAATTGCCCCAGTCCTTCTTCGGTTGAGGTGGACTTTTGAAGTTTTTTATGCAATCCTGTTAACATACTAAGCATACATACCAAGGTAAGGTGAGAAAATGGGCAAATATCAACTAATCGCAACCGCGGCAATGGGGCTGGAAGCGCTTGTTGCCAAGGAAGTTAAGGATTTAGGATATGAAGGAAGCACGGAAAATGGCAAGGTTACATTTACGGGTGATGAAGCAGCGATTGCGAGGGCCAACCTTTGGCTTAGGACAGCCGACAGGGTTAAAATAAAGGCTGGCGAATTCAAGGCGTTTACCTTCGATGAATTATTTGAAAAAACAAAAGCGCTGCCATGGGAACAATTCATTTCAGAGGATGCTGAATTTCCTGTAAGTGGGAAATCTGTAAAATCGAAGCTTTTCAGCGTGTCCGACTGCCAGGCAATTGTGAAAAAGGCAATTGTCGAAAGACTGAAAAAGGCTTATAGCAGAACGACCCGTTTTGAAGAAACAGGGCCATTGGTTAAAATTGAAATTTCACTCCTGAAAGACGTTGCAACGCTTACGATTGATACGAGCGGAGCGGGGCTCCATAAAAGGGGGTACCGCGCGGGACAGGGAGAAGCGCCGCTGAAGGAAACCCTTGCGGCATCCTTGGTTCTGCTGACGAACTGGACGGCTGATAAACCATTCATAGACCCGTTCTGCGGATCGGGAACGATTCCAATAGAGGCTGCACTGATTGGCCAAAACATTGCTCCTGGGTTTAATAGGGAATTTGTTTCCGAACAATGGGGCTGGATTCCGGAAAGGATTTGGGATGAAGCGAGGACGGAAGCCGAAGATATGGCCAATTATGATCAGCCGCTAGATATTTCGGGTTCGGATATCGACCACAGGATGATTAAGATTGCTGAGGGGAATGCTTTTGAAGCAGGGCTTGGCGAATTGATTTCATTCAAGCAAATGCAGGTTCGCGATCTGACTTCCGACAAGCAATATGGTGTTATTGTCGCAAACCCTCCTTATGGGGAGCGGCTGGGGGACAGGCCCGCGGTTGAAAAAATGTATCGTGAAATGGGCGAAGCTTTTGGCAAGCTTGAGACATGGAGCAAGTATATAATGACGGCCCATGAGGACTTTGAAAAGTTTTACGGAAAGCCGGCAACAAAAAAACGAAAGCTTTTCAATGGTTTTATTAAAACGGATTATTATCAGTATTGGGGGCCAAGGCCGCCCCGCGGCGAGTAGCGGAAATTTTATATGGATATGTGAATATTCCTGGTGACCACCGAATAGAATACAGACATCCTACATTATTCGGGAGGGAATGGAAACATGTATCAACCGCTTGACTTCGCTAAAATTGCCAAGGCGATTGAGGCTACACAGCAAATACTGAACCAGGATGCCAATTCAAAGGTGAATACAATCCTTCAACTGCAGGAAGCGGACAGGAACTGGAAGCAGGCGCTAGCGGCAAATACCGCGATAAGATAAGGCCGGGAACAGGGGAAAACCCTGGACTCCCGGCCTTCATTTTTTTATTTTATCTCCCTAACTGTTTCAATGCTTCTTCCGACATATTTTCAGGGGACCATGCCGGCTCCCAAACAAGGTGGATGACAGCCGTGTCGATTTCTTCCATCGTTTCGATTCTGTGTTTTACGCCCGAGGTGATGCTGTCATGGAGAGGGCAGCCTGGAGTCGTCAGGGTCATTGTGATTTCCGCATCCCTTTCAGAAGCCATATGAATTCCATAGATAAGGCCCAAATCCACAACATTAATGTTCAGCTCGGGATCAAGCACATGTTTAAGTTCCTCGCGAATTTTATCTGTAATTGCCATAAGAAAACACCCCTTTATTTTTTTAACACTAGAATAATTGTCACGCTCATTGCCAGAAGTGAAATTGAAACGGCTGTTTGGCCGATGTAAAAAAGGGCGGCTATTTTTGTGAGAATGGAACTAAACACAATTAGAGATCCGGCCGCCAGCATCGAAAACAAGGGCACCGCCGATTTGTCACTGACCATATCCTTTAGTGAAGGAACCGCTTTTTTTCCAATTTCACCGCTGTATTTATGTGTCCACCATAAAAAGGGCACGATTTTATACAGGTAGCCCAAAATGCTCAAAGCAATCCACAGTAAGATATAAAGATAAATAAGTGGGCCGATCAGGCTGGAAAAAGAACCTGACATCCAGGCTGCCAATGCCGCCACATGGATAGCTGCGCCAAAGGCAATTCCTAGCAGCGCGAAAATAAAAGGCTTATCAAGCTTTTTCTTAATTCTCTTGCTGATAATATGCTTTATATGCCAAGAAAAGAGGATAAATCCGGCGGCTAGGATTGCAAGGCCCGTGCCTGCCAAAAAGGCATTTTCGGCCCAAAAGGAAATTAGTAGAGCGGCGAGACCCAGTGAATATACGACATAGACGATTTTTGCCATTTTCATATCATAGCCATGAGATAGAGAAAACATTGGAACCATCTTATAGGAAAAACCGAATATCAATAAAGTAAACCAGCCTGCAGTCCCAAGTAGGAGATGGCTATTAAAAACAGCCCCGTAAATGGCTGACCCGTCACCAGTTTTAATAAACCATGCCATCAAAATGCCAAGAACAATCGTCGTCAGCAGGCAGAATAGCGCGGTGCCAACAAATAAGGTCAGGATACTGGGCTTCGCTTGTTTCCTGAGTGTCATAATCATTTGGAAAATGAACATCAGTATTCCTGCCAACGCGAGGACTCCGGGCAAAAACGCCTTGGGAGGATTTACATAAAGCATCACTGAAAAAATCCCGATTCCGAAAAAGGTGGCCGTAAATTGGATATAGCCAAATTTTTCGCTCCAAATCGGCGTTAGGAAAGCCACCGGTACAAGCTGGTACATTGCTCCCATTGCAGTCATCAGCGCCCACCCTAAGAGCAGGAGGTGGGCCGCTGACCAGACGGGCGGTATCCGGAAAATCCCATCAGAAACCAAATTTCCATTCATAAGCAAGATTGCCTGTGATAGAATCAATGCTGCCAGGCCAGACAAAATAAAAGCAAACGGCAGCCTAATGGCTGTTTCATTCCCTGTATGTTGTTGAAGCATGATGCATCCTCCTCTAGCGGAAGATTTCTATTTTAAAACTTCCGTCGTTTTGTTCTTCAGTCCGCTGGTTAAAGCCGAGTTCCTCGAGCTGTTCATAAAGGAACATTGGCCGGCGGTCGTTGATTATCGTCAATGTTTCGTTATCTTTGAGTTTTTCCAAAGCCTTCAATGTCCTCATCATCGGCTGTGGAGGCTCAAGCCCTCGGTTATCAAGAATCATTTTTGACCACCCTTTTTCGTAAAAGTGACTTTCCAGTGTTTCTTCTCAATTTCCTCTTCCTCATGCGAAAACCCTTTCGCCTTCATCACAGCAAATAACGGAACAGGCTTGAAAGGTGCATGTAGAATGAAAACATCGTTTTCCTCAAGCCCCAGAACCGCATCCATTATTTTTTGAAAAGGCTCAAGTTTATTTTTCAAATCTTCTCGTACATCAAGCTCTACAATCTTTTGGTCCATGATTATCTCTCCTTTTTAAAAAAGTTCCTGTTGGAGTGCATCCCTGTCGATTAAATAAAAGCCTTCCTCATCCTGCCGCAGCAGCTGTTTTTTCTTTAAGTGGTTCACCGTACGGGAAACGGTTTCCCTTGTCGTGCCAATCATATTGGCCAACTCCCGGTTGGTAAATTGTGTTGTCAACTGGTAAACGCCATCTTTCCCAACCCCATTGGATTTTGTCAGTCTCAGAAGGAGGAGAATGATTTGTTCATACGTATTGTGGAGGATTTGCGCTTCAAGCCGTGCCTGGAGGTCGACGATTTTTTCCCCAAGAACCTTGAACAGCTTAATGCTCAGTTCGGGATATGATAAAAGCAGCTTTTCAAATTCCTTAATCGGAACGACAATCAATTCGGCTTTTTCAACGATTTCAGCATGAGCAGGAAAATCCCCCTGCCTGAAAAAGCCCGCATGCGGAAACATTTCGCCTGGCTCTAACACGGAAATAATTTGTTCCTTGCCAGCAGAATCTGTCCGGTAAATTTTGACCTTTCCCGTATGGATAAAAAACACCCGGTCCAGAGGGTCATCCTGCATAAAGACGTATGCCTTTTTCTTGTAAAAACGGGCGATGGCGATCTTGACAACCTCTTCAAGTTCGCAGAAATTCAATTCCTTGAAAATCGGAACTGCAGCCAGCCGTTTAATAATATCGGTCCTCTTCATCGGCTTCACCTTTTACCCTATCTAATTATTGATAACCCTAGTGTAACAGGGGTCCAAAATCGGGTGTGTGATATCCATCATACATATCAAACAACATTTGAACTTTGTGTGAAAAAGCCATGCTATTACTATGGATCCTCTGAAATTTCGATTGGGCTTGGATTGTTAGCCGCCGAAGATGAAGACTAATTTTGTAAGAGTCGCGAGGAAACAGCTGAAAAAAATATATATCACTTTGTATGTGTGATGAGCCGCACAACATTGAGGGTTTTCAGAAAATATAATGGAAAAGAATTAAATAATATAACAGGAGTGAAAACAATGATTACTTATACAGCTATAGTAAATGTCCCAGATTATCCCCCGCGTGAAAAACACCCGACGATTTTCAGGACTTTTGATGAGTTAAATAATGGGGAATTCATGCAAATCGTTAATGACCATGATCCAAGGCCGCTGCTTTATCAGTTCATGATGGAGCGCCCAGAGGCTTTTGAATGGGAGTACCTTGAAGAAGGGCCGGAAACTTGGAAGGTATCTATTAAAAAGAAATAGCAGGAATTCAAACATAAAGCGCTGCGGACAACACCATCCGCAGCGTTTTTCGCTTGCGGAATTTTTGCAAAAGTATGATAAAATGGATTAATTAACTGCAAAGGGGTTTTGGTATGGACAATAAAATTTCGGAAATAGAAAAAGAATTCCTCGAATACGTAAAGAAAATGGCGGCCTACAACGAAGCGCTTGGCCTTATTTATTGGGATTTGCGGACCGGGGCTCCGAGGGAAGGGCATGTTCAGCGTGCCGAAGTAATCGGCGTGCTTCAAAGTGAAGTTTTCAAAATGTCGGTATCAGATAAGATGGCAGCATACATAGAACAACTATCCGGTGGTGAGCCCGGAGACATCACAAAAAAAGTCTTGGAAGAGTGCAAAAAGAACTTCGACCGCAACAAGAAGATACCCGAAGACCTGTTCAGGGAATATGTCGTTCTCCAGGCAAGGGCGGAATCGGTCTGGGAGGAAGCAAAGAAGGCTTCGGATTTTGAAATGTTCAGGCCCTACTTGGAAAAACTGGTCGCCATCACCAAGCAGTTTATCGAGTATTGGGGCCACGGCGGCAACCCATATAATTCGCTCCTTGACATGTATGAGCCTGGGGTTACCGTTGAGGTTCTTGACAATGTATTTGCAAGAATCCGGGATAAAATTGTCCCTTTGGTAAGCGAAATAGCCAAATCGGGCAATAAGCCCGAAACAGGGTTCCTTTTCCACTATTTCCCGAAAGAAGCGCAAAAGGATTTCAGCCTTGAAGTCCTCAAGAAAATTGGCTATAACTTCAATGCAGGCAGGCTTGATGAAACCGTACACCCTTTCGCGACAGGACTGAATCCAGGGGATGTTAGGGTAACGACAAATTATGATGAAAATGATTTCCGCACAGCGGTTTTCGGGACAATCCATGAAGCCGGCCATGCGCTGTACGAACAGAATATTTCCAAGGAACTGATCGGGACACCGCTTTGCTCTGGCACCTCCATGGGCATCCATGAATCGCAGTCGCTTTTTTACGAAAATTTTATAGGCAGGAGCCTCGGGTTTTGGAAGAGCAACTACGATTTGTTGAAAAAATATGCGGATGGGCAGTTTGACAGGGTTTCGGTGGACGATTTTTACAGAGCGGTCAATGAATCAAAGCCATCCTTTATCAGGATTGAAGCAGACGAGTTAACGTATCCCCTTCACATCATTATCCGCTATGAGATAGAAAAGGGGCTTTTCAACAATGAAATCGAAGTAAAGGATCTTCCGGAGGTCTGGAATAGAAAATACGAGGAGTATTTGGGCATCCGGCCGTGGAACGATGCGGAAGGAGTCCTTCAGGATGTCCATTGGTCAGGAGGCTCTTTCGGCTATTTCCCTTCGTATGCCCTTGGATACATGTACGCTGCACAGTTCAGGAATACGCTTAAAACAGAAATGCCGGATTTTGAAAGCATGTTGGAAAAGGGCGACTTTCTTCCGATTAAGGAGTGGTTTACAAAGCATGTCCATACCTTTGGAAAAGTGAAAAAACCGCTTGAAATCCTTCATGACGCGACAGGGGAAGGGCTGAATCCAGATTATCTGATTAAATACCTTTATGAAAAATACAGCGGTGTATATGACCTAACTATAAATGATTAGTGTTTCACTGATTGGTGGTGCCTTTTGTTGAAAAAGTACATTCCGCTTATGCTAATCGCAGCCAGCGCATCCTTGTGGGGCTGTATTGCAATTTTTGTAAGGGGGCTGGCCCAAGTTGGCTTTAGCTCGATGGAAATCGTCACAATCAGAGTCGTTATTGCGGCAATCCTATTAGCTGTGATTGGAGGCATAAAATACAGGAATGAAATGGCGATTCGGATAAAGGACAGTTGGCTGTTCATTGGGACGGGTATTTTCAGCATCGTGTTCTTTAATTGGTGCTATTTTACCGCCCTGAACTTGATGGATGTATCGCTCGCGGTTATCTTATTGTATACGTCGCCAATTTTTGTGTCGATATTATCCTATTTTGTTTTTAGGGATAAGTTCACGAAAACTAAATTTTTGGCTGTCGCGGGAACATTTGTCGGATGTGTCCTTGTTGCCGGCTTCCGAGGGGATTCTGCCACCGTTTCCGCAACCGGGCTTCTAATTGGCCTTGGGGCAGGGTTGGGCTATGCGCTTTACAGCATTTTTGGGAAAGCGGCGTTAAACAAGTATAAGCCATTTACGATTACGTTTTACACGTTTTTGACAGCCGCCTTATTCCTCCTCCCGTTAACCCGCCTTTGGGAAAAGGCTGACGTTGTCCTAACTGGAGACTCACTCCTTTATGGCGCGGGCCTAGGGATTATCCCGACAGTTTTGGCCTATTTTATGTACACGAAGGGACTTGAAAAAACAGACAGCAGCACAGCGGCGGTTATCGCGACTGTTGAACCGATCGTGGCGACAATGCTTGGGGTTTTCCTCTATGGGGAGGGGATCGGCATCCTGCAAATCATCGGTTCCGCTCTCATCCTCCTCGCCGTATCTGCAACTAATCTGAATTTTGAAAACATCCGTCCGAATAAGAAAAGGCTCCAGTCAATGTGACCGGAGCCTTTCCTGTCCTAGTTTTAAAATCTAGACTACCATTTACTCCACGTTTGCCAGCCCTTCGAACCTATTGGCGCATTCTGGATGATATCAATGAGCGGAATTGTGTAGGCGAATAGGATTAACGCCGCGGTGATGCCCAGCCACAGCTTCCAGTTTTCGAAAACTGCTGGCGCCTTTGCTTCTGCCGCTTCTGCTTCGCCGACAGGGAATTCTTCGTCCCCTTTAGGCGCGAAGAAAGCAAGGTTAATGAATATAATCAATACGAGAATGATGCCGATGAACAAAATAGAACCGCCGATTGCCTGGGCAACCTGGTAAGGGATCCATTCGGCTGCCTGGGCAGAACCGCCATATTCAGAGAAGGCAGACCGGCGAGGAGCTCCCAAAAGGCCCGCAGCGTGCATGGCGCCCGACATGAACGTCATGCCGACGGCCCAGACCCACGCCTGGATAATGGCCAATTTATTCATAGTCTTCGTCAGTTTCCTGCCTGTCAAATGCGGAACAAGCCAATATGAAATTCCAAAGAAAGTCAGGACAACCGTTGTGGCAAGCGTCAGATGGAAATGGCCTGTTACCCAGATCGTATTATGGACAACCTGATTCAATTGGTGCGACGCGTTGATGATACCGCCCGCACCGGCAGGGATGAAAGCCGCCATTCCGATGAACGGGACTGTGAATCTCGCGTCGCCCCACGGAAGTTTTTTCGCCCAGCCGAACAATCCCGTTGCACCTTTGGAACGGCCGGTTTTCTCAAATGTCGCGAACATTGAGAAAGCAGTCATCAAGGATGGGATGATGACCATGAATGTCAATACAACCTGCAAGAACTTCCAGGCAGGGTCAATTCCCGGTTCAACAAGCTGGTGATGGAAACCAACAGGAATCGAAAAGAGCAGGAATAATAGGAATGAGAGCCTAGCCAATGAATCAGAAAAGATTTTCCCACCGATGATTTTAGGGATGATTGCATACCAGCACATGTATGCGGGCAAAAGCCAGAAATACACGAGCGGATGGCCGAAATACCAGAACAATGTCCGGCTGACGAGCACATCGACCCGGTCGACGATTCCAAGCGACCATGGCAAAAGCTGCAACAGAACCGTGGCGGCGACACCCAGGGTCGCGACAATCCACATGACAGTATTTACAACGACCATAAAAGTCAAAAGAGGGCTGTTTTTTCCAGGATTCTGCCTGCGCCACTTGCCGTAAGTTCCCAGAAGAGCCCCTCCGGCTACCCAGCTTCCGACAATGACAAGCGTAAGGCCAATGTAGAAAATCGGATGGGCCATCAATGGTGCGTAAAACGTAAACAGTACGGTGGCTTCTTTTAACAGAATCATCGTTGCCGCCATTGCGGTTCCGATCGTCATGAGCCAGAAGCCGATCCAGCCTGCCTTTCGTGCCCCATTAGACATCGTGCCCGCAGTCCGGCTCACCGCCGCTGTCTGGAAACCCATGATGAAAAAAGTAGTGAGGACAAGGCCAAGCAAAACGCCGTGTACGGTCAATACTTGATAATAATCGATCCCGAATGGAAGCTGAAATTTCCCGGACCTAACCAAAACTTGCAAGAGGCCCATTAGGCCGCCAAGTGCAAGGGCTGTGAATGCGACATAAAGGTGGGCCATGGAAAGCTTTGCATCCCGCGGGTCGACTTTTGTTTGGATAGTGGAATCGTTCATTATTCAGTCACCTCGATTGTGGATTGCATTAAGTGGTGCCCTGTGCCGCAATATTCATTACAGACGACAAGGTATTCACCAGGTTTGTCGAAGGTAGTCGTGAACTCGCTTACATAGCCGGGTTCAAGCATCATGTTAATATTTGTGCCGGCAACCTGGAATCCATGGATGACATCCTTGGTTGTTGCAATTACTTTAACTTTTGCCCCAAGAGGAACTTGTACTTTCATTGGATTATAGGAAAAGGCCGAGGCAACGTAAACGAGCTGGTAATCCCATTCCTTACCTTCTACCTTAGTCAATCCCGGTTTGTCGAACGGTTCGGTCGTGTCCACTTTTTCAGGGTCAATGGTCAAGTTGCAGCTTGGCGGCTGGTTCCCCATATAGAAAGCGCTGACCCCAACAACGGATAAGAACATGACGAGAGTGGCGGTACCAAATGTAAGCCAAATTTTTTCAAACTTATGAATGTGCATGAATGCTCCCCCTTTCTATTTTTTTAAAAGCGGTCAAGGAATAAGAAGTAGACCCCTGCCCAAGTCACAATTAAAAACGCCCCTAGCAGGAAAACCGATAAAAGGGTCCCCTTCAGGACTGGTTCCGAATCCTGGACTTTGTGCTTTACTTTCTTACCTGTCTTTGCTAATTCTGTTTTTGCCATCCCCAAGCACTCTCCTCCCAAAAAGTTGAAAAATTCGATAAGTACTTACTTCATAATACAAAACTATAAAAAAAGTAAAATATGGGTTTCCGAATGTTCACAAATTATACATACCTGCTTAATCACTATGGTAATAGGAGAAAACCGTCAAAACAGTGATTTAAATCACTTTTTTAATAGGGGAATTGTGTCTAAAAATTGAACATGAAACAAAAAGGGTGAGAAAAGTTGTTGAATGTCCTCAAAGAGCGCAAAAAAACGATTTCAAGAACAAAAGAGGAAGAGAGAAAATAAACTGTAAGCAAACAAAGGAAGGACTGGGGGAAATGGAGAAATACTACTGTGAAAAATGCAGGTTGATTTATAATGAAAAAACAGCCTGCAGGATTTGCGGATCGCTTGCCTCCAATAAAATTTGGATTGAGGTCCAAAAACAGGATAAGGATTAATCTTTGGCACCGATTATTCGGTGCTTTTTCCTTTTTCATTCATTATAATGAGAGAGTCAAGCCTACCAGGAAAGCTAAGGGTGAAATAATCGAAATGATAAACAAAACTAAGGGAGGATGAGCAAGATGTATTTACCTTCGTTTCGGCTGGATGGAAAAAAAGCCATAGTGACGGGTGCGGGAAGGGGAATCGGAAGGGCGCTGGCATCTGCCCTTGCTGAAGCCGGCGCAGATGTGGCAATCCTTTCACGTACCGTTTCCGACCTTGAAGAAACAGCGGAAATCATAGATAGCCACGGCCGGAAAAGCCTGGTCATTCCCGCGGACGTGACAAGAAGGGAAGATACGCTTCGCGCGGTAACAACTGTAAAGGAAGAATGGGGATCAATCGATATTCTCATCAACAACGCGGGGATGAATATTCGCTCAAAGGCGCTTGATGTAACCGATGATGAATGGGAAACGATTATGAATACGAATCTGAAATCTGCTTTTATGATGGCCCAGGAAACCGGGAAGGTAATGAAGGATCAGGAAACAGGGGGAAGGATCATTTCTGTTTCATCCGTTGCAGGCCATGTCGCGCTCAGGACAGGAGTCGTGTACGCGGCAAGCAAGGCGGCGCTCATCCAGATGACTAAGGTCCTGGCACTTGAATGGGGAAAATACAACATCAATGTCAATGCAATCGGGCCGTGGTATTTTAAAACACCTTTAACGGAAAAACTCCTCGCAGACCCTTCCTATGTAAAGGATATACTCGATGTAACGCCATTGAAGCGGATTGGTGAACTTCCTGAATTGGCGGGTCCGGCTGTATTCCTGGCTTCTGAAGCGGGCAGCTACGTCCATGGGCAGACTTTGTTTGTCGATGGCGGAATGACGATTCAGGGATTCTAGTTTTTTTCTGGAAATGATTGGCCGATGATGGCAGCTTATGAATTTGGTATAATGGAGTAGCACAACAACCCTTCAAAACAAATTGCTCCCTCTTTTTATAAAGAGGGGGCTTTTTTTGTTTTTAACACAATTAACATGGCTCGTATACTTTCTTTCAAAATAGGGAATAGGCTAGTAGCCGTTCCGGAATAATTAACCGGATCCGGGAGAAAATACCCTTACAAGAGTTGAAGGAGAATGGACGATGCCAGCAGTCATTTCAATAGCGGAAGCGCTGCCTCCATATAAGGTCGAACAGGAACATGCAGTCGAATTTGCCAGGGAGTTGTTTTCGGAATCTTATCACGATATTGGACGGTTATTGAAGATTTTCGAGAATGGCCAAATCGAGAGCAGGAGGTTCGTAAAGGATATTGATTGGTTCAGGGAGGAACGCTCCTTCAAGGAAAAGAACGATGCCTATATTGAAGCGGCCGTGGAGCTTGGGACCAAGGCCATTGTCAATTGCCTGTCAAACAGATCATTTTTAAAAAGACAGGTTGAATGCCAGGAAATTGACGCGTTGTTCTTTGTGTCAACGACCGGGCTGGCAACACCGAGCATCGATGCAAGAATTATGAACAAGCTGCCTTTTTCGCCTTATGCCAAACGGATTCCTATTTGGGGACTCGGTTGTGCCGGGGGAGCTGCAGGTCTATCAAGGGCATACGAATACTGTCTTGCGTTCCCGGACGCAAAAGTACTTGTTCTTAGCGTTGAGATCTGTAGCCTGACGTTCCAAAAAAATGATCGTTCCAAAAGCAACCTTGTCGGGACTTCCCTATTCGCGGACGGGGTTAGCTGCGCGCTTGTTTGTGGTGATGCAGTAAACGATCTTCATGCAGTGAGGGTGCCGGAAATCACCGCGACCCAATCGACGCTCATGCCTGAATCATTGGACGTCATGGGATGGGATATTAAAAACGAAGGGCTTTATGTTATCTTCTCCCGCGATATTCCCACAATAATAGAAAGTTGGCTGCAGCCGAATGTCAGTGCCTTTTTGGAAATGGAGGGCATCGAAATCGGGGAGCTTCGGTATTTCATTGCCCATCCTGGCGGAAAGAAGGTTCTTGACGCGTATGCCAACTCCCTAGGAATCGATATACAGATGATGGAAATATCAAGGGAAGTTCTAAGCAAATTCGGGAATATGTCATCCGCGACCATTCTTTATGTTTTGAAGCGACACATGGAACTGAATCCATTGGCTGGCGAATATGGCCTCGCTGGCGCTCTCGGGCCAGGTTTCAGTTCGGAACTATTGTTAATGAGGTGGAAGGAATGAACCTCTTCACCACATTTATTGGGTTCGTCATTTTTCAGCGGATTACCGAATTGATCATTGCGCGGAAAAATGAAAGGAGAATGAAACGGGAGGGTGCGCTTGAATTCGGGCAGGCGCATTATCCGTGGATGGTCTTGATGCATACATGTTTCTTTTTGGCCCTCATTCTGGAAGTATGGGCGCTAAAAAGGGGTCCTTCCCCTTTGTGGCCGATTTTGCTCGGGATATTCATCCTCACGCAGGTTGGGCGAATTTGGGCGCTTTCCTCACTAGGAAAGTACTGGAACACAAAAATCATTGTTCTTCCAGGCGCAAATATTGTAAGAAAGGGTCCCTACAGGTTTATTAGGCATCCCAATTATGCAATTGTAACCATTGAGCTTCTTGTGATCCCTTTGCTGTTCGAAGCCTATATAACAGCTGCCGTCTTTGCTGTATTGAATGCCATTATTCTCTCCGTCCGAATTCCAGCCGAGGAAGAAGCACTAAGAAAGCTGGCTGAATACGATAAAACGAATGGACGGCCGAAACGATTTTTACCGCAAATGTTAAAGAAAATTGACAAATAGGCCTCTCGTATTGAAAATGATTATCGAACATGATACACTTTCCTTGGAAATGAAAATCATTCTCATCAGGGAAGGTGTTACATATGGCGCTCGTTTTTGTCGGAGGAACCGTTTTGGTCTATGCCGCAGTTATGAAGCATGTATTAAGCCATGTTGCCAGGCCAACTAGATAATGATAATCCTTATTTACTCTAAAACCAGGGCTTCCCTGGTTTTTTGCTGTTTATTAAGATGGAAATAGGAACTTCTTATGGGAAATGAGCGAATTTTCGTATAAAATAAAAAGGATATTATATTTTGAAGGGGATTTTCTTTTCATGGTTCAGGCAGAAATGGAACGACAATCAGGAAATAAACTAAAAGGGGTCATCACCGGGCTCTATTATTACTTTGAGAAACATGGGGATTTGGCTTCCGCCCATAAAGTGAAACAGCTTGGCTGGAAATATGCTGCAAAGGAGAAGGCAATCGCCTTTTGCGGCCACTTTTCAGCAGGTAAATCGTCATTAATAAACCGGATTGCCGGTAAAGATATCCTGCCATCAAGCCCGATTCCGACAAGCGCAAATCTTGTCAGGGTGAAATCAGGTGATGATTATGCAAAGGTTTTTTTCAAAAAGGGCATGCCGTGGCTTTATTTGTCTCCTTATAATTATGAAGTAGTGAAAAACCACTGCCTTGATGGGGATGAAATTGAGGAGATTGAAATCAGCCGAAATGATTCTGCCCTACCGGAAAGAGCGGTCATCCTCGACACCCCGGGAATTGATTCTGCAGACGATGCGCATAGGATTGCGACAGAATCTGCAATCCATCTTGCGGATCTCGTTTTTTATGTGATGGACTATAACCATGTCCAATCCGAAGTCAATTTCCTTTTTACGAAGGAACTCCAAGATGCAGGCAAGGAAGTATACCTTGTTGTCAACCAAATCGACAAACACAGGGAAGAAGAACTAACCTTTGACCGCTTTAAGGAAAGCGTTTCCACTTCATTTAAATCGTGGGGAGTGAAGCCGGCAGGCATTTTTTTCACATCCCTGAAAAAACCGTCCCTCCCGGAAAACGAGTACTTCGAATTGGAAAAATTGGTTCATACAAAACTAAGTCTTGAGGGAGAATGGCTAGAAAACTCGACGTTTGCTTCTTTGAGTAAAATTGCACAAGAATATTGGAAGAATCTTTCAACAGATCAGGAAGCCGAAAGGGCGATTCTAAATGAAATCCTTGCCGATAATCCTTATGGCGGGGATGATTCGCTGGACGAAAAAATCAATGCGATTAACGAGTCGTTATCCACGCTTGAAAATGTAGCCGACTCCGCTTCAAGGGAGCTTGATAAAAAGGCGGGCCATATTCTTAATAATGCCTATTTAATGCCATTTGAGACGAGGGAGCTTGCAAACGCGTATCTCGAATCAGAGCAGCCCGGCTTTAAGGTAGGCTTTCTATTCTCAGCGGGGAAGACACTTGCCGAAAAAAAGGTGCGAAAGGAAGCTTTTCTCGAAGCGGTAAGAGAGAAAACGAAACAGCAGGTTGACTGGCATATTCGTGAGCTGTTACTAAACGTTTTGAAGGAAAACGGAATCAGAGACCCACATCTTGAAGAGAAGGCGAGGAACTTTTCGGTTCCTGTAGCCGATGACTTAATTAAGAAACCACTGAAAAAAGGCGCTATTCTTTCAGGGGACTACCTGCTGAATTATACGGACGGGCTTGCATCTGAAATTAAGAAGGTGACAAGGGACAGAATTTCCGAATTTAAAAAGGAATACGTAAATGTCCTAAGCAGCCAGGCAGAAACGTTGGCCGCCCGTGAAAAACGCGAACTTGAAATACTTGCGGAGGCCAGAAACGCGAGGGACAGGCTGGCGCAGCTTGATGAGGAGCTTGCTGCCGCTAAAAAAGAGATAGATACAATCATTGAAAATAGTGCGGCTGCGGAAGAAAGCTTACCGGAATGGCTTTTCTCACGCCAGAATGAAAATGTAAGAATTATCCGTGAAGAAGATTATGCCAAAGCCGTTCCAGCCATAAGTGAAGTTAAGGATAATCTTCAAGAAAAAGTATCAAAACAGGAAAAACAGTTTGATAGCGGTGAAGCGATATCCTCAAGGCTTAGGGATGCAGCGGCCATTATCGAAGGGCTGCCCGGATTTGGCTATTTGGCCGGTGAGCTTTGTGAAAAAGCCAATAAGATTGAAAACAGCTCCTACACCGTTGCACTTTTTGGTGCATTCAGCGCCGGAAAATCGTCTTTTGCAAACGCGTTGATCGGAGAGCGGGTTCTGCCTGTTTCCCCGAATCCGACTACAGCAGCGATATGCAGGATCAAGCCGGTTGACAACGAACATTCGCACGGCTCTGTCGTTGTGAAAATGAAGGAACGGGACAGCCTGCTCGCGGATGTGAACAAGGCACTGAAGTTCTTTACGGGAGCAGCAGCCAGCCTTGAAGAAGCTTTGGATAAAATCAAGGAACTAGAAAACAAACCGTTCAACGGGGATACTGCCGAAAAAGCGAACCTTTCATTCCTGAACGCGTTTGAATCGGGGTATTCGGCCGCAAGGGAGAGCCTTGGAAAGACAGTTATCGCCGGGATGGCGGATTTCGTGGATTTTGTGGCTAAAGAGGACAAATCATGTTTTGCCGAGTGGATCGATCTGTATTACGATTGCCCTCTGACCCGAATGGGAATCACTCTTGTTGATACACCTGGGGCAGATTCAATTAACGCAAGGCACACAGGAGTCGCTTTCGATTATATAAAAAATGCCGACGCAATTCTATTTGTCACCTATTACAATCATGCATTTTCAAGGGCCGACCGAGAATTCCTGATCCAGCTTGGAAGGGTTAAGGAAGTATTCGAGCTTGATAAAATGTTCTTTATTGTCAATGCAATCGACCTTGCAAAAGATGAAGAAGAAAAGGAACTTGTCCTCAACTATGTGAAGGGGCAGCTTGGAACGTATGGAATCAGGAATCCGTCCATGCATCCGGTTTCATCTCTTTTGGCGCTGAAGGAAAAAACGGAACGCCACGGCCGTGATTCTTCGGGAATATCCGGCTTCGAAGAAACGTTTTTCAGCTTCATCAATGATGGCTTGGCAAGTATGGCAGTCGCTTCTGCGAAAAAGGATCTTGAGCATGCTGTCAAAAGGGTTGCTACGCTCGTGGCTTCCGCGAAGGCTGACATTTCGAACGCGAATGAAAGAAGCCGTGAGCTTAAAGAACGTAAAGCCGCTGCTATGTCGTTCATTTCCTCGCAAAAAACAGGACCGCTTGAACAAATGCTTGCCCAAGAAGTCCAGGAACTGGTTTATTATTGCAAGCAACGAGTATTCTTCAGGTTTGGGGAGTTTTTTAGGGAATCCTTCAATCCTTCATTGTTGAGTAGCGGAAGCGGAAACATGAAGAAATCACTTGATACCGCCGTTGGCGACCTTCTGGAAAGCCTTGGCCACGATTTGGCGCAAGAAATGAGGGCGACTGTGCTCCGGATTGAAAAGTACACCGCCCGGAAAGTATCCGAAAGCCGTGAAGCACTCGTGAACGACATCTCGGAAATGTGCGAAGGAATCGGTTTTTCCGGCTTCGATTATCCAAAACCCGCGGGGGTTGAATTTCCGTTTGCATTTGCGGATACAAATAGGACCAAATTTTCAAGGCAGTTGGCAATGTTTAAAAACCCGAAAGATTTCTTTGAAAAAAACGGGAAGAAAGCGATGCAGGACCAGCTCGAGGCCGCGCTTGCTATCGAGGCGGACAGCTATCTTCGCGTCCAGTCCGAAAGGCTTGAGGAATACGGCCGCTCTCTTGCCAGACAGTTTTTTGCCTTATTGGCGGCGAACCTGGAGATGCAAGTGGAAAATCACTTCACCGGCATGCTTGAAGTTTTGGACGGCGGCATCGACATGGGCCTGCTTGAGGATTCATTGTTAAAGCTTCAACGAATCAGCAATTAGTCCACTATATTGATAGGGTTTATGATATAATGGGTTGTGAAGCTTTTATTAAAAAACAATGTTAAAATCAACAGCCAAGTTTAATTGGTCGTTAATTAAACTGAACCAAAAATTCCGAGGCGCATAACAGCGCCTTTTTTAAAAGAAAAAAATTGACTAGCCAAGCGCCAAGATTACGGCGCTTGCGCTTTTCTATAGGAGGACAGGATGAATAATAAGGAATCATTAATGCTAATTGACGGGATGGCGCTTTTGTTCAGGGCTTTTTATGCAACGTCAGTGACAGGCCAGTACATGATTAACGCAAAAGGGATGCCGACAAATGCCGTCCACGGTTTTCTTAAACATATGCTCACTGCTGTTTCGGAGTTTTCACCATCCCACCTTGCCGTTTGCTGGGATATGGGAAGCAAAACATTTCGTAATGAACTGCTCGACAGCTACAAGGCGAACAGAGGGGAAGCGCCTGTCGAATTGATTCCTCAATTCGATTTGGCGAAGGAAGTGGTCAGCGCGTTTGACATACCAAACATCGGTCTTGCAGGGTATGAAGCCGATGATTGCATTGGCACGATCGCAAGGCAGGTAGGCGGTTCAATGCCCGTTTCAATCGTGACAGGCGACCGGGACATCCTCCAATTGCTTGAAGACGAAGTAACGGTAATCCTTCTGAAGAAAGGGTATGGTAATTACTTGGTCCACACTCCGGCTTCCTTTTATGACGAATGCGGACTAATTCCAAGGCAAATGATCGATTTGAAGGCGCTAATGGGCGACCCGAGCGATAATTACCCTGGGGTCAGAGGAATTGGTGAAAAAACTGCTTTGAAGCTTTTGAAGGAGCACGGCCATATTGAAGGTATTCTTGAGAACCTTGAAAAGCTGTCCAAGTCCCACAAATCGAAAATTGAACAGGATCTTGAAATGCTTCACTTATCCAGGAAGCTTGCCGAAATCAACTGCAGCGTGCCGATCGAGTGTGATTTGGAAGGCGCCGCTTTTGCACCTGACAGGGAAAAAGTTGAAACGATGCTGGCAGATACCGGATTAAGGGGAATCGCTCGAATGATTCCTTATAAACCAGAAGTTGTTTTTAATTCCTGATAATCAATAATGAAGATTGCCCGTTTCCGGTAAGGAGCGGGCATTTTTTATCCAGCCTCGCGGGCGCTTGCACTTTTCTTATTATCTCCGTGTATTGCTCTTTTTTGCTCTTTCCTCCAGCTTGCTTTTTGGGTCAGGTGTCCTTGTACCATCCTGGCCAAATCCCTGGGGGTTTACGCCTGGGGCTTTTGTCCCCCTGTTGCCATCATTTTTGCTCATTTTGTCACCTCCTGTTTTCTTAGTATCCCCGCAGGGAATAATAAAACACATGTTGTAACTTTAGTGGCGAGGTGAAGGAAATGAACAAAGGAGTAATTGTATCATTATTGAGTATTGGGCTTGCGCAAGGTTTAAAAATTCCTATCCATTATGTAAAAAAGAAGGAGTGGCGGCCAGATCTCTTTTTTCAAACGGGAGGCATGCCAAGTTCACATTCGGCGGGGGTTTCATCCCTGACCACTTTCATTGCGCTAAAAAGAGGAGTTCCGACTGTCGATTTCGCGCTTTCCCTCGTATATGGCCTAATCGTCATGTACGATGCCCAGGGAATCAGGAGGCAAACAGGGGAGCTGACGCTGAAAGTAAATTCGCTGGATGAGCTGATTGATAAAATCCATACTGAAGATTCAACGGTTGAGTTTGAGGAGAAGACGCCAAAAAAACTGAAGGAGATGCTTGGGCACAGGCCCGAAGAAGTTCTCGGAGGAGCGCTTTTGGGAATAATGGCAGGCTACATTGGACATCGTTTGACAAAAAATGATAGCAAAAAATCTGATTTTACAGTACACTAAAAACAGAATATATGTTTGTAAAATCAGGAAGGATGGGTCACAAAGGTGCAAACGGTCGACCTTTACCTGCAGGACTTGAAGGCGAGAGGCTTTCAGCTGCAGGAAGATGCCATTGGATTCATATACTTCGGCAAGCATTATACGAACGCCCCGGATGAGGTGGCGATTGCCGCAATCGAGCTGACGCTTAAAGCGCAGATCGGGTTTGAAGGAAGCTTTTATGTCTCTCTTTTGGAAACGCTTATTGCCAATAAAATCAACTCAAGGCAGGCTGCTCTAGACTTTGTGAAAGACCGGCAGCTTCTCTCCCTTTAAGCGGCAAAAAGCCGGGCTACGCGCCCGGCTTTTCAACGTTAATTTTGATTTTTGCAACCGATTTCTGGCGTGCCGGCAGTTCCGAAATAATCATTCCTGTGAAAATGAACAGGCATCCTGCCAGGGCAGAAATTGTAAGGATGTCCCCTGCCCAATAGTATCCCGCGACTGCCGCAAAAACGGGCTCCATCGCAAAAATGAGTGCGACTCTGGTGGGCGATGTATGTTTCTGGAACGCAGTCTGGATCAAAAAGGCAAGTGCGGTGGCAAAGAGAGACGTCACAACGAGCGCAAGTATTACCTCCTCTGAAAAAATAACATCAGGCTGGAATGCTTTTTGCCAGTCTTCAAAAAATAATGCTGAGATGGAAGAGAGAATTCCGACCGTTGCAATTTGGACAATCGTTAGCGGGAGGAAAGGGTAAAGGCCGCTATATTTTCCAGTAAATAATATATGGAAGGCAAAGCCGATGGCGCAAATGAAAACCAGTCCATCGCCCTTATTTAAGGGTGAAACTCCCGTCATGGTCAATAGGAACAATCCGACGGTCGCGACCAAAACGCCAATAACCGCGTTCCTTCCGGGCTGCTGCTTCATGAGCAGGAACGAGAAGAGCGGAACAAGGACCACGCTAAGTCCGGTGATAAATCCTGCTTTGGATGAAGTTGTATACAGAAGCCCAGCGGTTTGGGTTGCATATCCGACAAAAAGGAACAGTCCGAGAAAAGCTCCGGACAGAAAAAGCCGGGGCGTCAAAAGGGAAAGCTGTTTCCGTTCAAAGATTAGAAGCCAAAGGCCGAGCAGTAGGGCCGCGATCAAGAAACGGACACCATTGAATGATAATGGTTCGAGGAAGCTAATGGCGTTTTGCACCATCACAAAGGTAATCCCCCAAATGAACGTAACAAGCAGCAATACCCCGTCCGCGAGAAAGTGCCGGTTCCTATTCATTTTTCCTGATCCCCAATCTTGCTAATTCATCCGCCACCTTGTTTTCGCTCCCGGGTATCCATTTTATAAAAAACAAATCCAACTGCCTTGTAAGTTCAAGCGCCCTGTCCAGAAGAGGCGCATAGTGTTTATTTTTGGCGAATTCTTTTTCAACGGCATTGTTCACCAGTTCCGAATCGGTCCTGAAGGAAACTGTCCTGTATCCTTTTTCCAGGCAGATTTCCAGTGCCTTGATTAACGCTTGGTATTCCGCTTCGTGATTGGACATGCTGCCAAGCGGCAGGGAGTACTTTTCTGCAGAGCCATGACCTTTGATGAAAATGCCCGCGCCGCTTGGGCCCGGATTTCCCGCGCTGGCGCCATCGATGTATACTTCTATCAATATCCATTCCTCCATTATTGTGCTAAAGTGATTTTATCATAAATCGATAGGGGAAACAGATAAAATTTCAGGATCAGGATGTTTAAGAAGAAGTGAAATGTGTATCATGAAAAGAATGGTTTTTCAATATGAATGGCAAAGATATAGGATACAAAGGAAATACGGAGGGCTTTTTATGAAATACAAACTGGAGTGGGTTTTTACAATAAAGGGAGGCGGGAAGGTCCGATTTTATTCTGACTGGCTTGAAGGGGAGCTTGCCCTCGCTACCGCCGTGGAGCTTGAAAAAACAGGAAAAGCGCATGAACTGGCATTTGAAGATGAAATCGGGACAGAATGGTCAATGAAAGAAATGAGGCGGCTGCTAGAGGAGACTGAAGAGGAGCCTCATGATGTTGTCATTTATTTCGATGGCGGCTTCATGAAAGATACGAATGAGGCCGGGCTTGGCGTTGTCCTATTTTTCAAGCAGGGCAGGAAAAAATTCCGGGTGAGGGCAAATGAACGGATCGGCGAGATGGAAACGAATAACGAAGCGGAATATGCCGCCCTTTACTTCGCGGCGACTCTCCTCGAAGAATATGGTATTAAAAATATCCCATGTGAAATCCGCGGCGACTCTCAGGGGGTCCTGAAACAGCTTGAAGGCGAATGGCCATGCTACGAGGAAGTGCTGAATAGGTGGCTTGACCGGATCGAAAAGAAATTGGAAAGCAGCGGCATCAAGCCGTCCTTTAAGGTAATTTCCCGCTCGGAAAACAAAGAGGCCGACAAGCTAGCCAGCCAAGCGCTTGACGGGAAAAGAATACATGCGAAAACACAGTTGCTTTAGGAAGGAGGCTGCTGATGGAAAAGGAAGCGATTGTCAGGAAGCAGCTTCTTGAGGAAATAAATTACCTCATACAATGCTATTGCGATGGCTGCTTTTTGTACAGACAAAATGTTCTTGATTCGGGGAAGCGAAAATCCCATAAGTTTTGTATTAGCGAGTGTACGGTTGGCGGGCAGATAAGGGAGTTGGGCTGCAGGCTTCAAGGTAACCCGGTTGAAGAAAAATAAAAGGCTGGCGCAATGCCAGCCTGAAAAGTCGCTTTTTGAATAGCAATTAAAGTTTTACTACGTTAGCAGCTTGTGGCCCACGGTTTCCTTCAACGATTTCAAAAGAAACTTCCTGGCCTTCTTCAAGAGATTTAAAGCCATCGCCCTGGATTGCTGAGAAATGGACGAATACGTCTTCTCCACCTTCTACTTCGATGAATCCATAACCCTTTTCGTTGTTGAACCATTTAACTTTGCCGTTTTGCATATTACCTTTTCCTCCTAAAACCTTGCAGGCATCCTTTGATGCCCGAGTTGAATATTATCATGAAGCAGATGCGGCAGGTATTTCCTGTATTAGTCTGAACCATGATGCATTAAATATACACGAAAAACAGAGGACAGTCAAGGAATGAAAGCGCTATTAATGGCAGAAATGCCATTTTTCCAAACAGCCTGTTCATAAAGGAACGATTTATGCCATACCCTTTACTATCCAAAAAGAAAAAGGGTGAGGGCATGTACAGGCTGGAAAAAGGCAATAAGGAAATGATACTTAGGTTTTCGCGAAAGGCGGTCTGCTCGGAAGCTGATTGCGAGGAAATTTGCCGGATGCTCTTAGAAAGCACTGTGGATATAAGGAAAATCACCGGGATAGGGTGCGGTATTTTATTCCATGAACGACTCGGGGCAGTGGTCATTGAAGCAGAGCCGTTTCCATCACTTCTATTGACTGTTCGGTCCGTCATCCCGAAACATGCCTGGTTCCATGATTGAAAAATTGTTGCTTCATTAGGGTCTCTCCATTATTGCCGCTGATTGAGCAGGAGCGGGCAATAGGATAAAATGGAGGTATCTCCCGTTTTTAAGATTGGTGGTTAGAACTGTGAAGAAAGTAATTATTTCCGAAAAGCCATCCGTGGCAAAAAACATCGCGGATGCGCTTAAAATAAAAGGAAAAAAGGATGGCTATTATGAAGGTGACGGCTATATTATCACCTGGGCGTTCGGCCATCTCCTCCAGCTTTACGACGCGAAGGATTATGTTGCAAAAATGGCAAGGTGGAATATGGACAATTTTCCGTTCATTCCTGAACAATTTAAATACAAGGTGAAAAGCGACCCGAAGAACAGGGATAAAGAAGACTTTGGCGCGAAAAACCAGCTAAAGATTATCCACAGCCTAATTCGGAGAGATGATGTGGACGGAATCATTTCGGCGTGCGACTACGACCGGGAGGGCCAGCTGATTGGCGACAGCATCATTTACAACAGCAGGACAGGAAAGCAAGTTTACAGGCTGCTTTTAAATGAATGGACACCGGCAGAAGTACTAAAAGGCCTTGGCTCGCTTAGGCCGAATTCTGAACTAAGGCCTCTTCAGGATGCGGGAGTCAGCAGGCAATGGGCTGACTGGGTGATTGGAATCAACCTGACATCTGCAGCAACGCTCAAATATCAAAAAGGTTCCGGAAAAGCGCTGAATATCGGCAGGGTTTTGCTGCCTACTTTGAAAATCATTTATGACAGAGATATGGAAATCGAACGGTTTGTACCGGAAACATATTTCAAACTGACCGCGCTTTTTAAAACAGAACGAAATGAACAATACGAAGGTACCTACCAGGCAGGCGGGGAGGAGAAGTTCAAGGACCAGTCTGAACTGGAAGCGGTCCGTACTTCTCTTGTAGGCCATACGGGAATGATCGCCGATAAGAAGGTTGAGAAAAAGCGTGAGCTCCCGCCGTACCTTTTCAATCTATCAAACTTGCAAGGTTATATTACGAGCAAATATAAGGGCTGGACGTCCGATAAGGTTTTGAAGGTGGCTCAGTCGCTTTACGAAAAGAAATACATTACCTATCCTCGAACAGCAAGCTCGGTCCTTGAGGAATCCCTTGCCGGAAAAGCAGCTAAAGTATTGGATATTCTAAAAGAAAATCTGCCTTATAAGAATGAGGTCGTTTTTACTAAATCGAGGCGTGTGTTCGATTCCTCTAGAGTTGAAAGCCACAGTGCCATAATGCCGACGTACCTTATACCGAAATCACTAACATCGGATGAAGCGATTGTTTATAACGCGATCAAAAATCGCTTCATTATGCAGTTTATGCCCGCAGCAGAATACGAGGAAACGAGAATCACAACCTCGGTGCCCGGCGCTGGCTTGAAAGGAGAGTTTGTGTCCAAGGGAAGGATCGAGCTTGTGGAAGGATGGAAAAAGGTTGAGAAGATCGATTCGAAGGAAACAGTTCTGCCCAATGTCCAGTTGAATGATCAGGTACAAATCGCGGATACCGACCTTTCATCCCATGTAACGAAGCCGCCAAAGCATCATACCGAAAGAACGTTGCTAAGGGTCATGGAGACGTGCGGAAAAGGACATGAGGAGGAAGACAGTGAAGAAATGATGGAAGCCATCCTAGCAGGCTACAGCATCGGTACTCCTGCAACAAGGGCGGAAACAATCAAGAAGCTGAAGGATATCGGCTACATAGAGGCCCAAAATAAAAACCTGGTTACTACAAGCCTTGGCAGGCGCCTTGTGGAAACCTTTCCGGTTAGGGAACTATTTGACCTGGAATTCACCGGAAGGCTTGAAAAAACGCTGTCCGACATTGAAAAGAGGAAAGTGAAAAAGGAAGATTTCCTTGAAATGATTTTTGGTTTTACCTCCGAATCGGTCGAAAGGATTAAATCAGGAGATTCTGTCATCCTTCAGGAGGTAACAAGGACTAGGAAGACTGCCGAAGTGCTTGGCAAATGTCCCGAATGCGGTACAGGAAGTATCATTGAAGGGCAAAAAGGGTTTGGCTGCAGCAATTGGAAGAGCGGCTGCAAGTTCGTTGTTTGGAAGAATGATAAGTTCCTTGCAACTTTTAAAAAGAAGCCTACAGCAACGATGGTGAAAAGCCTCTTAAAAAACGGCTCAGCAAATGTGAAAGGGCTGAAAAGCAAGAAAGGTTCCAAATTCGATGCGATCCTCCGTTATGAAAAAGACGTTGAAAAGGGTTATTATTCTTGGAAAATGGAATTTGATAACAAGCCAAAACAACCAAGAAAAGCCAAATAAAATTCAAGGGGTAGGGGTTTCCTGCTCCTTTTTTGTTGTACAGGCTAAGAAAATAATAATACGGATAAAAATCACTCACTTCCGGCGTTGGATTTGTTACAATAGAGTGGCAGTTGACAAATTCAATCAGTGAATGCGGGGGATTTTTTTGGAAAAGACGAAGTACAAATCCGATATTGAAATTGCACAGGAATCAAAAATGATGCCCATTACGGAAGTTGCCGCCAAAATCGGGCTTTCAGGGGACGACCTCGAAATGTACGGAAAGTACAAGGCAAAGCTTTCCACTGACGCATTGAAAAAACTGAAAACGAAGGAAAGCGGGAAAATCATCCTTGTAACCGCTATCAATCCAACTCCAGCCGGGGAAGGGAAGTCAACAGTTACCGTCGGCCTTGGCGATGCTTTTAACCGAATTGGAAAAAAGGCGATGATTGCGATGCGCGAACCATCCCTTGGACCGACAATGGGCATCAAAGGCGGCGCGGCGGGTGGCGGCTATGCCCAAGTATTGCCTATGGAAGACATCAATCTTCATTTCACTGGGGACCTGCATGCGATTACGACAGCAAACAACGCCCTGGCGGCTTTAATAGACAACCATCTTCAACAGGGGAATGAGCTTCGGATCGACCAGAGAAGGATTGTTTGGAAACGCGCGGTTGATTTAAATGACCGTGCTTTAAGAAAGGTGATTATCGGGCTCGGTGGACCTGTGCAGGGTGTACCGCGTGAAGACGGGTTCGATATTACAGTAGCCTCTGAAATCATGGCCGTCCTTTGCCTAGCGACCGATATGGCCGACCTGAAGAGAAGGCTTTCTCGGATGGTTGTCGCGTACAATGATAAAAAAGAGCCTGTGACAGCCGGAGACCTAGGCGTTGAGGGGGCGCTAGCACTGCTTTTGAAAGATGCAATCAGGCCAAACCTTGTCCAGACAATCGAGCACACGCCTGCAATGGTCCATGGCGGCCCATTTGCCAACATCGCACACGGGTGTAACTCTGTTATTGCGACGACAGCCGCGTCAAAGCTGGCTGATTACGTTATTACAGAGGCCGGATTTGGGGCAGACCTCGGAGCGGAGAAATTCCTGCATATTAAATGCCGCAGCGCCGAAATCCGACCGGAAGCAGTTGTCATCGTGGCCACAATCCGCGCGCTTAAGATGCACGGAGGAGTACCGAAGACCGAGCTAGGAAAAGAAAACATTGCGGCGCTTACACTCGGATTCGCTAACCTGAAGAAACATATCGACACAATCAAAGAATTTGGCTTGCCGCCTGTCATCGCGATCAACCGTTTTGTGACCGATTCAGAAGAAGAAGTAAAAACATTGCTTGAATGGTGTGCGAAGGAAAACGTCCCTGCTGCTTTGACCGAAGTATGGGAAAAAGGCGGAGAGGGCGGAATCGACCTTGCCAATAAAGTTCTTAAGGCTATTGAGTCAAACGAAAACAATTTCCAGCCGCTTTACGATCTTTCCGACTCAATTGACGAGAAGGTCAGGACAATCGTCCAGAAAGTATATGGCGGAAAAGATGTCGAGTTTTCATCCAAAGCGAAAAAGCAGCTTGAAGAATTTGAAAAACTTGGCTGGTCCAACCTGCCTGTCTGCATGGCGAAAACACAGTATTCCTTGTCCGACAACCCGGCACTCATCGGAAAGCCATCCGGGTTCACGGTCACGGTCAGGGAATTTAAGCCTTCAATTGGCGCCGGTTTTATCGTAGCGCTTACGGGCGAAGTCATGACCATGCCTGGCCTTCCTAAAAAACCTGCCGCCATGAATATGGATGTTGATGATAAAGGGAATGCGGTTGGCCTATTCTAACTGTTCGATAGCTTTTGTTCCAGGGAGGCTCCTTAATCGGGCCTCCTTTTCAGTTGTCTAGAAAATGTTAAAATGGAACCTTGGGGACAACTCGAAATAAGGTATTGTAATCCAGCTCCAGCGCCTAGCCCCTCGAGGTCATAAGCCGGTTCCCTCCGGAGGGCGGGCCCGTCCTGCGGGCCCCGTCTTATGCTGGTCGGGGCTGACCAAGGCGCTTGCGCATTTTGTTCTTTGAATTCAAAATGTGGATTTCAAATGCCGGGAATGGGTAATCCTTTTGAAAAAGGGAGGTACAGAAATTGTTCGATCCAACAGCGTTTGATAATATGAAAGTAATCATCGAAGGAGCCATTTATGACCTTGATTTCGCGGGAGAAATCAAGGTAACGGACAGGAAGGATTTCATTGACCTCGCTAGGCTTTCAAGAATGTTCTCCCTTTCGTTTGAAGTCGCGGGCGCACAGGGAATTGAAGCGGAGCTAAAGCTTTCTGCCGGTCTTGAAAACCTGGCTTCCGAACTGTTGCCATCAGCCGGCCGAGGGCTTGAAGGGTGTGAATTATTCTTGTTTTTCAAGGCGAATCATAAAAACATCCCATCCTTATACAGGATGATTGATGCCTATGTAAATTCAGTTTGGGGCCTTGAACGGAAGATTTCCCAATCAGTAAGCTGGGATCCTCTTTTCGAAAAAGAAGATGTCAGGAATGAGATTACAGTTGATTTCAACAGGCTAGTAACCGAAGCCCAACTCGAAGAACTCAAGGACATCCCGGTTTACATGGTAGAAACGGCCAAAGGGTTGTATTCGATTATTTTTACAAAGGAATAACTTTTGCGGGGAGGATGGGAGTGCATGTCCATTTACGAGTTCAATGCCCGATTGATTAACGGCGAAGACATTCCGTTAAGCCGTTTTGAAGGAAAAGTCGTGCTGGTCGTCAATACCGCAAGTAAATGCGGCTTTACACCGCAATACGCCGAATTACAGGAATTGTATGAAACATACAAAGAACGTGGATTCACGGTACTAGGATTTCCGTGTAACCAGTTCATGAATCAAGAGCCGGGAAGCGAGGAGGAAATTGCGTCGTTCTGCAAACTGAATTACGGTGTGGCGTTTCCGATGTTCGCCAAGGTCGATGTTAACGGTGATGGTGCGCATCCGCTCTTTGTGTATCTTGCAAACGAGGCGCCTGGCATTATGGGAAGCAAACGAATCAAATGGAATTTTACAAAATTTCTTATCGGCAGGGACGGCAAACCTGTGAAACGATTCGCCCCTAATGACAAGCCGGGGGAACTGGCAAAAGATATTGAAAATCTCCTCTGAGGCCTATGACTTTTCTGAAAATTAATACTATAATAAGAGCAAACATAGAGTACAAAAGTTGCTTCCACAAAGAAAAGGGGGATATTATTTGAAAAAGACTGCCTGGGTTACAGACAGCACGGCTTTTCTCGATGAAGAATTAAGAAACAATCCTGATTTGTACACGATTCCGCTGTCGGTCATTCTTGATGGCGAAGAATTCAAAGACGGAATTGACCTTACAGCCGACGAGCTTTATGCGAAACTGCGCGAACTCAAGACACCGCCAAAAACTTCCCAGCCATCGGTCGGGGCTTTCAAGGAACTTTACGACAAACTGGCGGAAGATTACGACCAAATCATTGCCGTGCTCCTTTCTTCTAAGCTGAGTGGCACGGTTTCCTCTAGTGAACAAGCGGCCCAGCTGGTCGAGATACCTGTCACTACCATTGATTCGAAGATCCTTGCTTTCCCATTATCCGCCCTTCTTAAAAAAGGGATTGAGCTTGAACGTGCCGGTAAAACCGTCGAGGAAATCACGCGGGAGCTTGAGAAGCACCGCGACGAGAATGAAACGTACGTTCTGATTGGCAGCCTCGAACAGCTCCACAGGAGTGGGCGAATGAGCGGCCTCCAGTTTTTCCTCGGCAGCATGCTTAGCATCAGGCCTGTCATTTCCATTGAGAACGGCGGACTGGAAACAAAAGAGAAGGTGCGCAATACAAAAAAGGCGAAGGAAAAAATTGAAGGCTATTTGAAAGCCGCATATGAAAAGCATCAGTTTAAAGAGGTATATATTTTATATGGACTTCACGAGGACAAGGCACTTGAATGGCAAATGGAACTTGAGCCGAAGTTCCCGAACCTCGCATTCAGGCGCTGCCCATTGGGAGCCACAATAGGCGTCCATGCCGGCGAAAACACCCTCGGCATCAGCTGGTACCATAACATAGACTAAAGTGCCAATTTGGCGCTTTTTTCTTTTGCATAAATACGAACAGTGCCAGGCACCACCCGAATTTTGTCGAATGTATTTCGGCCATCTTGAAGGGATGACGAATCGTAGCCTGGATGTTAGGAAGTAAGGTTCACCCGGATGTTCTTTTCATGGTAAAATAGCAGGATGAAGGGGAGTGCGGTTGTGGAAAAAGTGATAGCTGAAATAGAACGGTATGTGAAAAAGGAAATGGGTGAGGACCCGACCGGCCATGATTGGCACCATGTGGACCGGGTCAGGAAGAACGCTCTGATAATCGCCGATGGGGAAGCGGCTGGCGATAGGAATATTATTGAAATGGCCGCGCTCCTCCACGATATACCGGATGAAAAACTGAATGATTCAGCAGAAGCTGGGCGGAGAAAGCTCGATGGCTTCCTTGAGTCGCTAGGCTTGGATGAGACGTCCAAACAGAAAATCAACGATATCGTCTATTCGATTTCTTTTAAAGGCGGAAACGGCGAAACGCTTCCGTCCATTGAAGCAAAAATTGTTCAGGACGCCGACCGCCTCGATGCGATTGGCGCCATCGGCATTGCTCGCGCTTTTGCGTTTGGCGGAAAAAAGGGCCAGCAAATCCATGCACCGAATCTTGGAATCCGGGAGAATATGACGCTTGATGAATACAGAAATGGAAAATCCTCAAGCATTAACCATTTTTACGAAAAGCTTTTAAAATTAAAAGGCTTGATGAATACAGAAACAGCTATAAAAATGGCTGAGGAACGGCAGGTTTTTATGAAGGCCTTCCTCACCCAATTTGAAAGAGAGTGGGATTGCTTGTAATGAAAATGCTGACTGTGGAAAACCTCTCGAAAACATATGGGGAAAAGAAATTATTTAACGGCATTACTTTTACAATCGGGGAAAAAGAGAAGATTGGGCTGATTGGCATAAATGGAACAGGTAAATCGTCCCTGTTGAAAATCATTGCTGGCGTGGATGATTCTGATTCCGGGGATATAACCGCGGCCAAGGACTACAGAATTGCCTATCTTGATCAGCAACCAGATCTTGACCCTGAACTGACTGTCCTCGAACAGGTATACCATGGAGATGCACCGGTTGTCAGGACAATGAGGAGTTACGAAGAATGCCTTGCCAGGCTTGAAGCTTCTCCCGAGGACGCTCGGATTCAGGAGGAGCTGTTCGCGTTACAAAAGGAAATGGATACCGTTAACGGCTGGGATGCAAGTACAACCGCGAAAACGATTTTAACAAAGCTTGGGGTTGAAGGTTTTTCGAAAAAAATTGGCGAACTGTCCGGTGGGCAAAAGAAGAGGGTCGCGCTTGCAGGGGTCCTAATCGAAGCACCGGATTTGCTGATTCTTGACGAGCCAACGAACCATCTTGATTTCAGCTCGGTCAAATGGCTTGAGGATTACTTGAAAAGCTACAATGGATCTGTCCTGCTCGTGACCCACGACAGGTATTTCCTTGACCGGGTCACAAACCGGATCATGGAACTGGACGGTGGTAATTTGTACACATACAAAGGGAATTATGCAAGCTTTCTTGAGGCAAAAGCAATCCGTGAGGAAAACGAGGCGGCAACCCTTGAGAAGAAGAAAAACCTTTTCAGGCGCGAGCTAGAATGGATTCGCAGGGGGGCGCAGGCCAGGTCAACGAAGCAAAAGGCCCGGATTGACCGGTTTGAAAAGCTTGAGGACTCAATTTCCGGCAAACGGAGCAGTGAAAAAGTCGATATTTCTTTGAGTGGAAGCCGGCTCGGGAAGCAAGTGTTCGAGCTTAAGGATGCGAGCAAATCGTTTGGCGGTACTGTTATTCTCGATCGCTTCAATTTGCTTGTAAAACCGGGTGACAGGCTTGGCATCATCGGTCGTAACGGTACCGGAAAATCAACATTATTGAACATTTTAGCTAAAAGAATCCCTCTTGACAGCGGGGAGTATGAAATGGGCCAGACGGTGAAAATCGGTTATTATACCCAGGAAAACGAAGACATGGACGAAAGCCTGAGGATGATTGAATACATCAAGGAAACGGCCCAGGTCATCGAAACGACTGATGGCAAAACGATTTCGGCTTCCCAGATGCTTGAACGGTTCTTGTTTCCCCCGGCATCGCACGGAACACCGATTCGAAAGCTTTCCGGCGGTGAAAAGCGCAGGTTGTATTTGCTGAAAATCCTGATGGATGCACCGAACGTCCTGTTGTTGGATGAACCGACAAACGATTTGGACACACAGACTCTGACAGTCCTTGAAGACTATCTGGATGATTTTCCGGGAGTCGTCATTACTGTGTCGCATGACAGGTATTTCCTTGATAAAATAGCCGAACAGCTTCTTATTTTACAAGGCGGAGGGAAAGTTGACTCCTATTACGGCAATTATTCGGAGTATCTCGAGCAGGAAACGGAAAAAGCAGAGGCTGCCGTAAAGCCTGTGGCAGAACAGCCTGTCAGGGTAAAGGAAAAGAAGAAAAAGATGACCTACCAGGAACAAAAGGAATGGGAAACGATTGACGATAAAATCGCCTCCATTGAAGCGAGGCTGGAAGAGATTGCAGCTGAAATGGCAACAACAGGCAGTAATTTCGAACTTGCGCACAATCTAATGAAGGAAGAGACGGAACTGAACGAAGAACTTGAGCGGTTGATAGAGCGCTGGTCCTATCTTTCGGAAATTGCGGAGGGGTAATTTTAATTAAGCGTAAGGCTTCCAAGCGGATGATGACAGTTTGGAGAGTGTAAGCCAGTCGAAACTGTCTTCATCGATTCCCTCGCCGTTTTGATCTAGAGCGAATGTGTGGTTTTTACTATATAAAAAGTAATTACGATAAATGAAATAGAAAAGCCATTATGTTACAGTAAAGGTGAGGTGAACATAGTGAGAATCATATCGATTGAACCGACCCCGAGTCCGAATACAATGAAGATCAATCTTGACCAGGAATTGCCGATGGGCAAGAGCCATAATTATAAAAAAGAAAATCAGGAGGGAGCCCCTCCGGTAATAAAAAAAGTGCTTGAAATTGAAGGGATTAAAGGTGTCTACCATGTCGCCGACTTCATCGCGGTTGAGCGGAACGCGAAGTACGACTGGAAGGACCTTCTCGCGAAAGTACGGGAAGCATTTGGAGAATCCGCGCAAAATGAAGGTGTTGCAAGCCCTGAAGCCTCCAATTTCGGGGAAATCCATGTGCAGGTACAAATGTTCAAGGATATTCCCCTCCAGGTAAAATTGACGGATGGGAACGAGGAAAGGCGTTTTGGCATGCCGGCCAACTTCCTCGCCGCTAGGGAAAAAGCCCAGCTTGATAGCGAAAATTACATACTGCTCCGAAAATGGCAGGATTTTGGCGTCCGCTACGGGGATTTTGATCAAATCGGCAATGAGGTTGTTGAAGAATTGACGGCCGCCTATCCCGAAACGCGGCTTGAAGAACTTGTTAAAGCAGCTCAGGCCGGCGTTTCCTCTATTCAAGCGAGGGAGCCGCGGCAGCGACATAAAATTACCGCTGCAGATCTTGAAAATCCTGACTGGAGGGTCCGTTACCAGAAGCTTGAACAAATGCCTGATCCAGAGCTGGAGGACTTGCCGCTACTTGAAAAAGCCCTCAAGGATGAGAAACCTTCAATCAGGAGGCTGGCGACTGTCTATCTTGGAATGATTGAGGATAAAGCCGTACTTCCTCTCCTTTATAGAGCATTAAAGGATAAGACGGTAACGGTTAGAAGAACCGCTGGCGACTGTTTATCCGACCTTGGCTTTGCTGAAGCTACACCCGCAATGGCAGAAGCGCTAAAAGATCCGAGCAAGCTCGTTCGCTGGCGCGCGGCGATGTTCCTTTATGAAGTCGGGGATGAATCCTCCCTCGAATCCCTTAAGGAATCATCGGACGATTCGGAATTTGAGGTTGCCATGCAGGCGAAAATGGCGATCGCAAGGATTGAAGGCGGCGAAGAAGCGAAGGGCTCTGTTTGGAAGCAAATGACCGAGGCCCGAAAAGCCAATTTGTAGCTTAAATACGCGATAAAGGAATCAAGGAAATAATGCAATAATCAATTCTCGCCTATCATGTTTTGAAAGCAAGGATTTTGGAATAGGAATAAAAATGTAGTATGCTTACGATTAGAATTAGTAATGGGAGGGATTTTATTATGTCAATGGCATATGAAGAATATATGAGGCAAATGGTCCAGCCGATGCGTGAAGAGTTGACCAATGCCGGTTTTAAAGAACTTAAGACTCCTGAAGAAGTTGAAGAGTTCATTAAGGATTCAAAAGGCACATCCCTCGTTGTCGTCAACTCCGTTTGTGGATGTGCCGCTGGACTAGCGCGCCCAGCCGTAACCCAGTCAGTTTTGAACAGCGAAAAGAAACCTGACCACCTTGTAACCGTTTTTGCCGGCCAGGATAAGGATGCAACCGCAAAGATGCGTGAATACTTTGGCGGAATCGAGCCGTCATCGCCATCAATCGCGTTGTTGAAGGACGGGGAAGTGGTTCATTTTATCCCAAGGCATGACATTGAAGGGAATACGATGGAAGGCGTTATGGAAAACCTATTGTCAGCTTTCGAAGCAAACTGCTAAAAGGATGCCCAAGGGCGTCCTTTTTTCACTGAGGAACATTTTAAAAATTTCCCAAAGTAGAGGCTACTTTTTTCCACAAAGAAAGGAATTCACATATGTTTGTAACAACTGCCGGCAGGGTGACTGGAACAATGATAAGCAGCGCAAGGTCTGTCGCCGAAGATCTCTCCATTCCGTATATCCCTCGTAAAAAGAAGTCCATAACCCAATTGCAAAAAGAAAAGGGCAGTGGCTGCATTGTAGCAGGGAATGAGAGCATCAAACTTTTTGCGTATGGCGAAGAAGAGCCTTTCTTTTTCCATCCTTCGTCCGCGATGTTCAGGGTGAAGCGGCTGATTGATGGCGGACACGACCCATTGATCGAGGCGGCTGCCTTGCAGGAAGGGAATTCTTTCCTTGACTGCACGCTCGGCCTGGCATCGGACTCCATTGTAGCCAGCCTTGTTGTTGGGGAGAGCGGCATGGTGACGGGGACAGAAGGGAATAAATATCTCGGGTATATTGTAAAAAAAGGCCTGCACACTTGGCATTCCGATGTAGATGAGTTGAATGCCGCCATGAAAAGGGTTCAGGTTGTCCAAAGCGAGGCACTTTCTTATTTAAAAACACAGCCGGATCAATCTGTTGATTGCGTCTATTTCGACCCGATGTTTGAAGTAAGCATCGACGAATCGGTAGGAATCAAGGCGCTCCGCCATTTCGCGCTGCATGGGGGGATTGGCGGCGAGGAAATCAAGGAAGCACTAAGGGTTGCGAGGAAAAGGGTTGTTTTAAAAGATCATTACCTAAGCCCAAGATTTGAAGAATTCGGCTTTACTGCAATCAGGAGAAAAACCGCTAAGTTCCATTTTGGCTATATTGAGAAAAACTGAAAGCCGGCCAGGGAGCCGGCTTTCAATTTTTTAATCCGCGATTGCCAAGTAAACGAAATATCCGAGCATGAGCAGGCAGCCAGCTCCAACTACCCATTCCATCCCATCACATCCCTATTTTTAATTTTCCATACTATATTCTATTTTTCCCAATAAAAAACTTTAAAACCAGGTTAGCCATTCATCACCAAAAAAGAGTATAATAGATTTAACATAAATAAAACGTTTTCGAAAGGGGGTTGGGAATATGAATAAATGGCTTAGGAAGTCGTTCGTCGTCATGGTTTCCTTGCTGACGTTCGGCCTTATTACGCCAACCCAGCCTGGTGTATTGGACCGCGTCAAGGCCGACAACGAAGCTTCAGAACGGGAGCAGGCCAAGACAGAACCGATTCTTGCGGAGAGCGTACAATCCGAAGAAGTCGCGGAGAGGGACCAATTTATAGAGAACATGGTCAAGCTTGCCGAAGAACGTTCCTATGAAAAATTCGGTTCGAAAATAAAGCCTATCATTGAAAATGAATTCAGGGAAATCATCCTTCCTAATATCGAAAAAGCGATTGCCGAAACGGCGACCCAATTCCCGGATGAAGACCTAGCCAGCCTGGCAATCTCAGAGCAGCCGGGGGCCGGACACTCCGAAAAGATTTTTAACATTAAAAACAGCCAGACCGGAAAGGACGTCATCCGCTTCCATGTCAGACGGGACAACCCGCCTCAGTCAGGCTACTGGTTCAACTTTCATTACCATATCTTCAATGACAACTTCCAAGAGCACCATAACCTTGGCAGCATTTACTGGGACAAAAACACCCCTCCGAAATGGATGGCATAGTTTATACTAACGATATGTTGGAAAGCCTGGCGGAATGCCGGGCTTTTTTGCTTTTATAAAAATTATCGTCGGTTAAAAATTAATTTTTCTGCGATTATGATTAAACTTGGATAATAGCAGACTATTAAAGACCGCTTCAACGTAAAATTAATTGGAATATCAACTCTTTACGGATAAAACAGAAAAAACTCCGGGAATCGCTAGCAGAGTGCTAGCAAAGTTTTCATTTATTATAAATTGACAAAGGATAAAAAGCGCGAGTAAAAGTACTTGGTAAATTTCAATAACGAAGAATTCGCGATAGAAAGTCCCAGGAAAATCTGTTCAGGCAGCTTAAGCAACATCTAACCCCCTTGAAATTACCAATAAAACCCACCTGCGACCTTTCCCTAGCCATGCTATAATTCTGATAGATTACCAGAATCCAATGCGGGGAAGATGCTCTTTTGAAAAAATTGTTGTATGCAACGTTATCGTTTTTCTTTTTCCTGTCATTCCTTACAACGTCAAAGGCAGCGCCGGATGGTGTTGCATTAAAAGATTTACAGAATAATCAGCGTCTAATGGAGCTCATAAAAGGCGAGGATGCGAACCGCCTGGTAGGGGAGATAATCCTTTTTCCAAGGGAGCCTTTTAATTTAGAACAGTCTGCTGAAATTATTAACACGATCACCAGCCTGCCCGAGTCGCTTTTGAAAAAAATACATCAGGCTGGTATTGTTATCAGGCTTTTTAACGGGAAGCTGACCGACAATCCGAGTGCCCAGCACCTAAAGGGAGTTATTCCGAGAGGTTACACAAACGAAATGACATGGGATGATGTTCCGGGAATAGGCGGGTCGAAGGTCGTCCTCGTCAAAATCGGCGCGAGCAGCAGGGGGAACGGCCATGGTTCAATCAATCTTGAACTCCATGAGCTGGCTCATTCCGTAGACAAACTTGTATTTCATAATCTATCAAAACGTGAACCTTTCAAGTCGGTTTGGGAAAAGGAGAGAGCCAGCCTTTTTCCGGGAAGGGACTATTTCCTCACATACTCCGAAGAATACTTTGCCGAAGCTTTTGCATTATACTACTACAGCGATGATACAAACTTCCTATTGAAAGATAAAGCTCCATTAACATACGATATAATAAAAGGCCTGGATTGATGATTCCAGGCCTTTTCTGTTACAATCTATGAAAGATGGAGGGGTTCTGATGAAACAATATTTGGAGCTATGCCGCCATGTCCTTGAAAATGGCACTGAAAAAGGCGACAGGACCGGGACAGGCACGATTAGCACATTTGGATATCAAATGAGATTTGATTTGAGTGAAGGGTTTCCACTTATCACTACGAAAAAGCTGCATTTAAGATCGATTATCCATGAGCTGCTTTGGTTTTTAAACGGGGATACGAATGTACGTTACCTGCAGGAAAATGGCGTCAGGATTTGGAACGAGTGGGCGGATGAGAATGGCGAACTCGGGCCAGTTTACGGAAAGCAATGGCGTTCATGGCAAGGAGCGGATGGAAAGGTTGTTGACCAAATAACCGAGCTGATTGATCAAATCAAAACGAACCCGGATTCTAGGCGGCTTATAGTGAATGCCTGGAATGTTGCCGAGATTGACAAGATGGCGCTCGCACCGTGCCACTGCATGTTCCAATTTTATGTTGCGGACGGCAAATTGTCGTGCCAGCTGTACCAGCGTTCCGCGGATCTGTTCCTTGGCGTCCCGTTCAACATAGCCTCTTACGCGCTTTTGACACTAATGATTGCCCAGGTTTGCGATTTGGAGCCGGGTGAATTCGTCCATACATTCGGGGATGTACATATTTACAAAAATCATATCCAACAGGTTAAGGAGCAGCTTGGCCGGGAGCCGAGGAAGCTTCCGAAAATGGCTATCAATCCAGAAGCGAAAGACATTTTTTCGTTTAAATTTGAGGATTTCGTCCTCGAAGGATACGACCCGCATCCTCACATTAAAGGGGTTGTGAGCGTATGATTTCATTTATTTGGGCGATGGACAAAAACAGAGTGATTGGCAACGAAAATAAGCTCCCATGGCACCTGCCGGAGGATTTGAAGTTTTTCAAAAGGTCGACAATGGGCCATCCGATTGCGATGGGCAGGAAAACGTTTGAATCAATTGGCCGGCCTTTACCGGGAAGAGAAAATATCATTATCACAAGAAACCCTGACTTCTCCGCGGATGGCTGTACCGTCATGGATTCGATAGATGAGTTTGTCGGCTATAGCAAAAAAAAGGATGAAGAATGCTTTGTCATTGGCGGGGCGGAAATTTTCAAGGAAATGTTTCCATTCGCAGACAAGCTTTACATAACACTTATTCATGATGAATTTCCTGGCGACACCTTTTTTCCGGAATTTAGCCTTGATGAGTGGGAATTGCTTTCTTTTGAAAAAGGCCTAAAGGATGAGAAAAATCCTTATGATTACGAATTTCGGATTTATGCAAGGAAAGGACAATAGCGCTTTAATACTCTATTTGAGAAGCCAAATAAGTGAAAAACATCAGCCAACAGAGCTGATGTTTTTCGTTCTTTACCCTAGATAGCCGGCCTGTTCGTATTCCGTAAGCTTTCCCATCATGCTTCGAAAATCCTCTGGCTTAAGGAATTCCTCTTCCTGAAGGTGCGCCCTGATCCACCTGATCAGTTCAAAAGGGGTGTTGAAATAGACCCCGCTTGTGTCACTCTTCCGGACCATGTACCGCCCATTGTCATCGTCGATCGTCACTTCAACTGGCAGGACGCATTCATAGCTATCAAGCGAAAATTCCATGCTGTACACTCCCTTCCTTTAGGATTAATTTGGCGCATGGTTTTAATTAGTATATGTAAAAGCGGTCAATGAAATTAAACAAGAATCGTGAATATCCAAAAATTTTCTAAAAATTATTATCCGGGTAATTCGATTGACTATCTTACCGGATATTGTTAAATTGGAACATGCAGGGCAAGGCCTAAAATATTGACGGGTTTACTTTCCCATTTGTGAATTTCTAATGAATTTTAACCGAAAAAGGCCCATAACCTTTAATTAAGTACTATAATCATAGTAGATTTATTTTATTGAAAGGAATGTTTCCTACATGTTAAACAATATTGGAGTTCCTGGTTTAATCCTTATCCTTGTCCTAGCATTAATCATCTTTGGCCCTAAAAAACTTCCGGAAATAGGCCGTGCATTCGGCCAGACGCTACGTGAATTCAAAAAGTCGACCCGCGAATTGACAAGCGATGTCATGGACGAATTTGAAGAAGAGAAGAAAAAAGCTACAAAATAAAGCGGATGTGGTACTTATACTGAATCATCCGACCAATTATAGCAAGACAATCGAGGGTTCACGGCCTTGCTCCTGAAATGCTGAGCAACGGGAGGAACCCTTTTCTAATAGTGGATTGCGCCTGCCCATGATAATGCAGGCCCTATGTTGTTCACAACTTAGGACAGGGAGAATCATATGGAAGATAAAGAATTAAATGTAGTTGACCATCTTGATGAACTGAGAAAAAGGATTATCATTTCGGCTGTCGCATTTGTGGCCTTTTTTATTGTAGGCTTTGTGTATGTGGAGGACATTTATAATTGGTTTGTCCGCGACCTTGACGTAAAGCTGATCGTCCTTGGCCCTAGTGACATCGTCTGGATTTATTTTACCCTTGCATCTTTAATCGCGATTGCCGGGACGATTCCTGTCCTTGCCACGCAGATATGGCTTTTTGTAAAACCAGCCCTAAAGCCGGTCGAAAGAAAAATTTCACTTTCCTATATTCCGGCATTATTCTTCCTTTTCATTGCCGGTCTTGCTTTCGGCTATTTCGTCATTTTTCCGAATGTACTTTCCTTTCTCGTGGAACTCAGCGGGGACATGCTTGTCACGAACTTTACAGCAGAGAAGTACTTCCGATTTGTCCTGAACATGACGCTCCCATTCGGAGTCTTGTTTGAACTTCCGGCGGTCGTTATGTTCCTGACATCACTAGGCATTTTGAATCCTTATGTATTAACAAAAATTCGCAAGTATGCGTATTTCATCCTGATCATCATCGCGATTATCATTACGCCGCCGGATCCTGTTTCGGATTTCCTTGTTATCATTCCGTTGCTTTTGTTATACGAAATCTCGGTCAACCTTTCAAAATTCGTATACAAAAAGAGGCTCAAGAGAATGGAACAGGAAGAAGCGGAATTTGCTTCTGAATAAGTTTTACCCCGGGCAACCTCCCCGGGGTTTTTTATTGCAAAAAATTAACCCCCGAATGCGGCAAGCATCGGGGGTTTCACTCTTTACTATTATAATTTATGCTCTTCCTCATTGATCAATAGGCTCTCCCTCCTCTAGATTTGGTGCTTCACAAATTTCCTGAACTCTACGAAGTCCTCCTTTCTCATTCTTTCTTTTAGAGCAGTTAACACCATATCCGCCCATTCATTATCCAGATCAATTTCCTCTTTTTCGACAGAATGTTCTTTTGTAAGTAATCCTTCAACAGAAGTTCCAAGTGTATTTGCTCTTCGCTTAGGACCTTAAGCGAGGGGTTGTTATGCAACCCCCTTTCAATCTGGCTTAAATTTGACTTGGATTCTAAGGTGCTTTGCCAGCTTACAAATGGAATACCCCTTTTGAATCCTAAGTTCCTTAATTCTTATCCAATCATTCTGATCGGTCATCTTTTATGTACCGACTATAAATCCCTTATACAGAACGATAGATTCACTATAAAATACAAAATATTGAGATAAATGAAGAAAAACAAAGGAAACTAGCAATTTTTGTTCGTTTTATAGAATAATTGAAGAATTTTAGAGTTTTGTTTGTTCGCTAACTTGGACTATACTCAACCTATGGGTTCTATTTAGAGAACATTATTCCGCAAATCACATTTGATGATTGAGGTGAGAAAGATTCGATATTCAAGAGTTGCTAAATTTAAAAAGAGGTCAGGAATTCTTTCAATAGGAATATTTAACTTAATGATATGGTATATCTTTATTTTCACCAGTATTAACCTAGTATCTGAAACCAATGCAAGTTTAAATGACATTGAGGAAGTAACTGGCTCTCTCACGGTTAATATTCCTCATTCTACTGAAGAAGATTGGGATAAAAGCTCACTAAATTTTGATGGGGCAACTACTACAGGTACTTGTGGAAAGATATCTACTACAATAAATACCAATGATAATCCAATGCTCTTTTCAATTTGGGTGTTTGATGTTTATAAAATGAAAAGTGGAAATACCCCTGACGGAGAGTCTTTAGATTCAGGAACAGTCCCGTTTATGAAAGCAAATAGCAGCACTATTATATCCTCTGAGAATATTGTAGAAAATGGAATTTATAAATTTAGAATAAGAAGACCTTTAGGACACCCAGGTAAGAGTGATCCGGATGGCTACTCCTACTTTTGGAGTGATCCTATTGAAGTTAATGATTGCAAAACTACGAATCAAACAATTGAAACATTTAATGATGATAGAGGGAACCAAGTCGTACCTTCCACCCAAGAAGATAGTGATACCGAGACAAACTCCCTAATACCAACACCAAATACAGAAATAAAAAAGGATGAAGATGATGAATAAAGGATTAAAAATTATCGGAAACATTTTATACTCCATCGTTTTTCTCGTCTTGGCGCTAATGATAATTATGGTGCTTTCATCTAGATTAACAGGCGGTGAACCGCAGTTATTTGGTTATCAGTTTAAAACTGTTTTATCTGGATCAATGGAGCCTGCATTTAAGACAGGATCTCTAATAGTTGTAAAAAAAATAAATAAAAATGAAAAACTCGTTAGGGGGGACGTAATAACTTTCATTGTTAATGAAACCAGTGTCGTAACTCATAGGATTAATGATGTCCTAATTAAGGGGAACACTGTGTTTTATCAAACCAAAGGGGATAATAACAAGCAAGTAGATATGGATCTCGTGCCCAGAGAAAACGTAGTAGCAAAATACTCTTCGATTACGATTCCCTATGTAGGTTACTTTTTGAAGAGTGCTAGTTCAAAAATGGGTACTGCACTTCTGATGATTATACCTGGGATTCTCCTATTACTTTATTCTGCGTGGACTGTACGCCTTGCTATAAAAGAGATTGAAGTGAAAATGAAGGAAAAAACTATAACTTGATATACGTGCATTACTAGGAAGGTAGGATCCTGCTAAGGGTTTACATATTAATACCCAATTGGGTGAGAATAATAAGGAGGAATAATAATGAGTATTAAAAAGAAGATGAGCATGGGTATCATGGCCGGCGCACTAGGTATTTCCCTAATTGGTGGGGGAACATGGGCTGCATTCAACGATGTAGAAGAAATTAGTAATTCATTTGCCAGCGGAACTCTGGACTTAACAACTAATGTTACTACCCTATTTGATATTAGCAACCTAAAGCCTGGTGATTCATTTTCTAGGGATTTAGTATTAGGGAATAAAGGTTCGTTAGCGATCAATGATATTTTGATGACAACAACCGTTGATGGCTGGGAAGATAAGACAGATTCAAGATTAGCTGGCGGTGGTGTCAATACTCTGGATGAATTTTTAAGTCAATTTGAAGTAATAATTAAACGTGATAGTACAGAGATTTTTAAAGGAACTCTTAAAGGGCTAAAAGACCAGCCGGCTAATAAAGAAGTTTCTGGAACAGATGAGAAAACGGCAGCTTTAGCTCCAAATGCAACTTCTACCTATAACTTTTATGTGAAATTTATAGATGATCAGACTTATGAAAGCAATAGCAGATTCCTAGTGCAAAATAAATACCAGGGCGAGGGAGCCACGGTTAAGTTAATGTTTGAAGCTACTCAAATGAAAGGCGAAATAAGAAGTAACAACTAACATTCCTTTATTTTAAAAAGTGCTTGAGGAGGATAAAATAATGAGTTTTAAAAAACGCTTAACTTTAGGGGCTTTATCTGCCACACTTGGTCTTTCCTTACTTGTTGGCGGTACTTGGGCAGCTTTTAACGATATCGAAAATCTAAATGGAAAGGTAGCAGCAGGAACTTTTAGTTTAAATCTCCAAGACGCAGCTGATAAAGGTCCAAAGAGTTTTACAATCTCTAATTTAAAGCCTGGGGATAAAATGACTCGTACAATTAAGTTAGTGAACGACGGGACTATAGCTATTAAGGATGTACTACTTTCCATTGAAAATGTAAATTTCATCGACTACGTTCCAACCGAAGGACAAGCTGGATTTGGGGATACGGATGTTTATGGTGAGAACAATGTTTTACAATATTTAGATCAATTTAAAGTAACAGTAGTAAATGTTGGGGCAGAAGGAGGTTCAGGCTGGCCAATTGATATTATTGGAAAAGACGGGGAAGAGGGTCCTGCAATTACATTAAAGGATCTTTACGTTCAAACAGCTAAAACGAAGCCAGCAGATGCCAGTAATGGAGATATTACTAGTGCAGAGAATAAATTCAAAAACACTCAATTTGTAAGAGAAGGCTATTTTATTGACGGTCGCCTAAATGTAGCTCCACTTGCAAAAGATTATAAGACCAAAGAAGAGAAAGATAAGTATGCTGGGGTTCCGGCAACAGCACCTGGTAATTGGCATGAGGTTCAAATAACTATAGAGTTCAAAGATGAAGATAAAAAGGATTCTAGGGGTGTATACGAACAAAATAAATTCCAAGGTGATAAAGCTGATGTGAAGTTCACATTTGAAGCAAGGCAGTGGGATGGTCAGGTAGTAACTGAAGATGGTCCTGTAGAATCGAATAAAAAACCGAATAACGGCAAAGGGTTTTAATAATAGATAAAAATAGAAGGTGAGACCATCCTCGCCTTCTATTAAATAATAAGGGGCAAGAATATGAAAACTACAAAACTTTATTTAATAGTTGTTTGTATATTTTTTATAGTTTTCAATAATGCCATTAAAGTTTTTGCAGTGGATACCCCAAAAGAAATAGATATTTCTTTAAGCGCAAGTAAAGTATTTTTTAACACTGCAAATCTTAAACCGGGTGACATTGTTGTTGAAAATTTAAGGATTTCCAATAACGGGAAACAAAATTTCAATTATCTTTTTTCAAATAAATTTTTAACAGGTTCTGAAAAGCTTTACAATGAATTGAAACTTAAGATAATTGGTAATAACAACGAGTTATACAATGGTAAGCTTAAGGATTTTGAAAAATTGGACCCTAGATTTTTAACATCCGGAAGTTCTGAACAATTGGTATTTTATGTTGAAATCCCCTATGAACTCGGTAACGAATTTCAAGGACTCGGCTGCGAATTCCAATTTAAATTTTTCGTTGAAGGTTCATTAAATGGGACGATTCCCCCTGGTTGGGTACCGGAAGCAGATCCACCTAAACAAGACCCGCCAAAGCAAGATCCACCTAAACAGGACCCTCCAAAACAAGAACCACCTTCAACTCAACCGCCGGGTGATAAAGAACCTGATGCCGGTAAAGGTCCTGGAGATGGGGACGACGAGGAGAATGGTGAAAATCCAGGGGATCCGGGGAGTGAGGATGGTGATGAACCCTCAACAGTAGAATTGCCGGATAATGAAGGACCAGGCGGTGACAACGGAACTCCAGTGATTGAAATCCCAGAAGAAACTGTGCCAATTGGCCCAGGTGATCCAGATGATCAAGGTGATCCGCTGCCTTATACCGCTACCTCAATGTACAATTTGATTATTATAGGTGTCGGGCTTATTGGATCAGGTTTAGGTCTCCAATTTTATTTCCAAAGACGAAAAAAATTAACCAAAGATGTTTAATGAGGCCTTGATTTGGATAAAGGGTAAAATCAAGGTCTGTTTTTATATGAAAATGAATATCCTTGGCAGTAAAAGCCGTTAAGATTTTATTGAGGAGTAAGGGAGAGTTGGGGGATGTACAAAAAAGTATGCACAGAATGCAGCAAGCCATCATATAGCAGCTGTGAGACAGGGACGTGGCTTTGTCCTGTGTGCGGCACGGATATTACGAGGGTGAATTTGCAGGCGCCGGAAACGAGGAGTATGCCGGGCAGGCTTGAATATATGGCTGCAGGTTTTCAAAAAGAGACAAGCCTTTCCACAGAGCGGGAGTTAGTGTAACAATTTGCTTCGAGGGCACAAAATATTTTAGGAAATCTGAGCATAATCAGACACATTTCGAGCGTAAAGTAAGGTATAATATAATCAAACGGGAGAAAAAGAGGATTGATATTTTGTTATTGAAAAGCCTGGAGTTCAAAAATGCTGTTGGACAGAAGGTTAAAATTGTGGAGATTCCTGTATTGGAGGAAGGTAACCCTTATAGTTTAATGATCCGATTCCGTTTGCAAACATTCATAACTTCGCTTTATCGTGAAAAGCAACCTAGAAAGTGTTATTCCTTTAGGGATTATTTGAAACGCGCCATGAGATGGCCTGATTATGAGCAGCTTTTCAATTCTGTTGAACTAAAGAACAACGCATAATGGCTTGGGACCGGGATTTCCGGTCCCTTTTTATTTCTCCATCTCGGGAGAACAGGTATAATAGGAACTAAGTGCAGAAGCAGGGAAGTGAAACAGTTGGCTAAAATAAAAATTGTAACTGATTCAACAATGGATTTACCCAAGGAGACGGTATCTCGTTATGGGATTGAGGTGGTCCCGCTTGCGATAACAGTCGGGGCGGAGACCTATCTTGATGGAGTCGATATCGATCCAGAAGCTTTTTTGGAGAAAATGAAGAATACGCCAGAGCTGCCAAAGAGCTCACAACCTTCAGCAGGATCATTCCTCGAAGTTTATGACCGGCTTGGCGGGGAAGGGTACGAAATCCTTTCTATACATATGACCGGGAAAATGAGCGGGACTGTACGGTCCGCGGAAAGCGCGGCTTCGATGTCGGAAGCGAAGGTCACTGTTATCGATTCGCAATTTATTTCGAAAGCGCTCGGCTTTCAAGTAAAGGAAGCTGCGGAAATGGCGTCAGAAGGAAAAACAATGGATGAAATCCTTGCGAGGCTAGAAGCAATCAGGGAAAATACAAAGCTGTATATCATGGTAGATACGCTTGAGAACCTTGTAAAGGGTGGAAGGATTGGAAAAGGGAAAGCATTCCTTGGTTCACTCCTGAACATAAAGCCGATTGCTTCGCTCGAAGGAGCCGAGTACACGCCAGTCGCAAAAGTAAGAAGCCATGCGCAAGTCGTGAAATATCTAGCAAAACAATTTGCCGAGGATGTAAAAGGGAAAACTGTCAAAGGTGTCGGCATCGCTCATGCTGGCGCGGCAGGGCTTGCTGAAAAGATAATAGAAAATATTCACGAGCTTACCGGCTACGAAGGTGTAGAGACGGATTATACGAATTCAACGGTAAGCACGCATACAGGGCCGGGTGCGATTGCGCTTATGTATTATGTTGAATAATAGCGTTCTAGAATAATTGGACAACCCAGTTAGTTAGGGGTCGGCCATTTTTGCCGGTTCCATTTTTATGAATATTTTTCATTGATAGTGTTGCGGTTGTTTTTTTAAGAAAGGCAAGCAAATACCTTCCCAACTTCATCACTTGTTTGTTAAACTGTTCACGAATACATCGAAAAGTGATGGTGAAATCATTGAAAGCAAGAATTATTTTTCTAAGCATCGCCATTGCTGCATTGCTGTTGACAGCCTGTGGCAAAAAAGAACTAGAAAACGCCCAGAATTGGCCGCTCGAGGATTTTACCTATACAACCCAGGGTGGAAAACAGCTCGGACTTGAAGACCTGAAGGGGAAAGTCTGGATGGCCAACTTTATTTTTACCGAATGTGACACGGTCTGCCCGCCGATGACGGCGAATATGGTGGAGATACAGGAAAAGGCGGAACAAGAGGGAATTGAGAATATCCACTTTGTGTCTTTCAGTGTCGACCCGGAAATTGATACGCCAGAAGTACTGAAGGAATACGGTGAACAGTTCGAAGTTGATTATAAAAATTGGGACTTCCTGACAGGCTATGGCCAGGAAGAGATTGAACAATATGCCCTAAAAAACTTCAAAACGATTGTTAAAAAGCCGAGGGAAGGGGATCAGGTTATCCATGGGACAACCTTCTACCTTGTTGGCAAAGACGGCCTTGTGAAAAAGTATTATTCCGGGGTCAGCGATGTTCCATATGACCAAATTATTGAAGATATTAAAATTTTACAATAAGCCCACTTAGGGCTTTTTTCTTTCCTTGTGAATGGGGCATTTATGCAAAGGTGTATTATAATTGAGTTGATTGGGGGAGGGAGCACCATGTGGAGGCGGTTTACTGCACTATTCCTGGCTGTTTTGCTACTTGTTTCCTGCCAGCAGGAAAATGCTGCAGGCAGCCATCCTGTTAAAAAAATGAAGATTGAAACAAATCGGTCCATTCCGGATGATTTCGTCCCCCGTGTACTTTCAATCGCGGCAATAGGCGACTCGCTGACCGAGGGGGTTGGCGACAGTACCCGAACAGGGGGATACCTCCCTTATTTAAAGGCGCTTCTTGAAAAAGAAAAAGGCATAAAAGAAGCGCGTTTCGAAAATTTCGGAATCAAGGGAACGAGGAGCGAACAGCTTCTTAATCGCCTCAGCCAAAAAAAAGTAATGGCTGGAATCAAGGAAGCCGATATGGTTGTTATCACGATTGGAGGCAACGATGTCATGAAGGTTGCCCGGAATAATATTTTGAATTTGCAGATTGAAAGTTTTGAAAAAGAGGAGCGTCCATATCTTAAGCGCCTTGACCAAATCATTCAAAAAGTTAGGTCGTTCAACCAGGATGCGATGATCGTCCTTATAGGCATTTATAATCCGTTCATGCAGTGGTTTCCGGACGTGAAAGAACTTGACCAAATCGTTTCGGACTGGAACGAGGGCGGGAAAGCACTTTTGGAGCGCTATCCAGATACGTATTTTGTTGAAATCAGTGATTTGTTTGGTACAGGAGAAGAGAACCTGCTGTTTGATGACCAGTTTCATCCGAACGATAAAGGGTATCAATTAATTGCGGAACGAGTTTATGAAACGCTGGAAGACGACGCGTTGCCGGCTTTTGCCAGAAAGTCTGCCAACGCGGGCGATAAGGGAGAATTTTGATGAGGAATAAGTGGAAAACAGCTTTTTTAATTTTATTGGGACTTGTATTGGCAGCAATTGTGACGATGTTCATTCTTGCAATGGTTCCGCTAGATGGACTAAAAAAGGAACAGGCTGAGGTAATGGATGGCGAAGCGGTTAGCTTCCTCATCAGGACGAATAGGGATGATGTCAACAAGCTGATCAACCATTACCTGGAGAAAGAAGTGGCCGATACCCCGGTCAACTACGAGGTACGTGTGAACGATGAGGTTGAGCTCTATGGCACTGTGCCATTTTTCAGCCAGGAGTTGAACATGAAGTTGACATTCGTGCCGGAAGCCTTGGAAAATGGCGATTTGCTCCTGAAGCAGAAGTCCATTTCTGTCGGCCAATTGCGCCTTCCGGTTCCATATGTTCTTGATTTTATCAGGAAAAGCTACAAACTTCCAAAAGGCGTCGCAATCTGGCCCAATGAACGCCAGGTAGTAGTCCATATGCAGCAATTGAAGCTAAAGAGCGATGTGAAACTTAAGGCGAATTCATTTGACCTGGAAAAGGATGATATTTCGTTCACGCTGCTTGTCCCGGTAAAATAGTGGGTGCCCCGTTAACAAGGGGCACTCACTTTTCTTTTAGGAATACCGCTTCCTTTCCGATGAAGCAGACGAGGTAGGCTGTATCCCGTTCGAAGTGGGCATCCCGCATAGAGATTAGGATTTCTTTAGTGCCCGCTGCCCTCGCTTCCAGGTTCACTGAAAACGGCGTGAGCGCCAGGCTGTCCGTCACGTTAAGATAGGACAGGGTTGGGAAAACGACATCTCCCTTATTGACCGACACATCCAATTTTCCAAGAAGGGGATCGAGATGGATGAATCTCGCGGCCGCTTCACCATGCGGAATTCGTGCTCCGCTCGGGCAGATGAAAACGTCAACCTCATCGATTGTACCGGTAATTGCGATAAAGCATTCCTTGTCTTGTTCAGCAATCAGCTCATTTGTGGCGACCCAAACGCCATTGGAAAAAACGTCAATTTGGCAACTGCCTTCTGGGAGGGCAAAGGGGAGGCTCTTTTTTTTAAAAGACAGGTCTTTTACAAGCCTAAGGCCATTTATTAACACATCAATTAGTCCGATTGAAGGGTTAGCGTGAAACGCTGAGCCTACACTTCTTCCAATCGGCTCCTGTTTCGTGAAATTCCAAATTGCTTTGTTTGATTCCCGCATTTCTTTCCACCCCCTTTTTAGCTTTTCGACTAAAACTATGGATGGAGGAAGGTAAATATGCAGAAACAGGAAACAATTTTGTTTACTTTTTAAAAAGAATTGAATATACTAAAACCATCTTATGAAAAGGCGGGTGAAGTGTAATGAGAAAAATGAGCATTGTATCCATTGTTGTCGACTCTTGCACAGCCCGTACGGTTATTTAGGCAAAGGGACAAGTCTGTCCAATTCCCCTAAGAGCAAACCGCGGCTGTGTATGCCTGCGGTTTATTTATTTTTAGGGGGAAACATAGTGAATTTATTTATGATTGGTTTAAAAGAGGATATGAAAACGGAATTGGCCAATTTTCCAAAGAAGGAATGCATCCTAGGAAGAGTGGCTCTCGAACATAAGCGGATGTACAGGGTGTGGACGGAAGAAGGCGAACTCCTTTGCGAAGTTTCAGGGAAGTTTTCGTTTGAGTCTGCCTCAAGGGAGGATTTTCCCGCTGTAGGCGACTGGGTCATCCTTTCATCTAGGAAAGAAGAGGGCACAGGGACAATCCATGCCATCCTGCCAAGGTTCAGTAAATTTTCGAGGAAGGCGGCCGGCAATACAGCCGAAGAACAAATCGTCGCTGCTAATGTTGATACCGTTTTTCTTGTAAACAGCCTGAATGATGATTTGAATGTAAGGCGGATCGAACGCTATTTGCTTCTAGCTTGGGAAAGCGGGGCGAATCCTGTGATTGTCCTAACCAAAACGGACCTTTGCGAAAACGTGGCATCAAAGGTCGCAGAGGTCGAAGCTGTCGCGCTAGGGGTCCCAATTATCCCGGTCAGCGCCGAATTGAACGAAGGCCTCGACAAGCTGAAACCATACCTTGAAGAAGGGAAAACGGTAGCCTTGCTCGGTTCGTCGGGGGTCGGAAAATCTACTTTGACCAATAGCCTGCTCGGCGAAAAAAAGCAAGCGGTCAAAGAAATCAGGGAAGACGATGACAAAGGACGCCATACGACAACCCACCGCGAACTTGTTCTTTTACCAGGAGGCGCGGTCCTAATTGATACTCCGGGGATGAGGGAGCTGCAATTGTGGGAGAGCCAGGAAGGACTGGCCGGTGCGTTTTCGGATATTGAAGAATTGGGCGGCTCGTGCAGGTTCAGGGATTGCCGCCATACGGATGAACCTGGCTGCGCTGTACGGGAAGCAATTCGGAGCGGCATTCTTACGGAAGAAAGGCTGTCGAGCTACAACAAGCTTCAAAAAGAACTAGCCTTTATTGAGCGGAAGGCGGATAAACGCGCGCAGATTGAGGAAAAGAAACGCTGGAAGGCGATCAATAAGCAAATCAAGACGAAGAAGAAGTAGGGAAAGAGGCCTTTGCGCGGGCCTCTTTCTCTTTTTTATATAAAAAACGCCGGTGAAAAGGCAATCAGTTCTTCTTTTCATGTACAGACTGTCGGAAACCCCTCTACACAGCAGGTTTTTAGAAAAAAAGAACTACAACTTTATATTCATTTTGGTATAATATTACTGAAAATTGTTAATTCAGGAAATTTTTGTCGAATGGGGGAGAATAGTTGAGAAAAGTATCAGGTTTCCTTTTATCTATGCTTCTTGTGATTGGTTTTTTTCCAGCCGAAAAAATACAGGCGGAGGAAGGTAGCTCGTGCAGCCAATACAAAGGAGTAAGCAAGATTATGTGGGAAGGAATGGAACTAAAGCCCAATCAAATCGGACTGTTACTCGTAAAAAAGGAAACTCCGCTGTTCAAGCCGAACGGAACTGTTTCAAGAACGTTAAAGGCCGGAGAAACTTATCGAATTTACACTTTTAAATCCAACACTTTGGGTGTTGGCGGTGGATATTACATTACTCGTGACGCAAGAGTGGATTATAAAACACCGAGCAAGGCGAAATTAATGGCCGTTAAATGTATCCAAAATGCAGTATTACATACGGTTAGCATGGATCGGGTAACCAAATTAATAGTAGAAAAAGAAAGTCAAAGGTCCGAGAAAGAGTTGCTGTCAAGACTTGAAAAAGCATTGCAAAAAGTAACAGCCGCAGACTATACGAATTCGGTTGAGGCACACACAGAAGTGACTGTTGCACTCTTTGCAATTGACCGGCAAATAGACTACAGTGGCTGGAAAAATGTAAGTGGGCTATATAATACCCTGGAAGGTTATAAGAATGCGTTCGATGGGCGAATCCGCATACCTTCTAATGTGTATAATTATGATCCTATTCAAATATACGGCAATATGGAATTTGCGTCAGGCGTATTTAACAGAGTATATGGCAAAGTAAAGGGATTAAAAAACTCTTCCTCGATTAAAGCACAAAATCCAATAACAGAGGAGGTCATTGCGCAATTTGGCCGCCATGGCTACAATAGCATGAACCAAAAGGAATATGACCAAGTAATGAAAATCGTTACTCAATCCCTGAAAGGCTATAAAGAAGCAAAAGATGTATATAAGGCTGAATACCACCAGTACTATTTAGACTATATTAATGGAGCCCGTTGGGACGGGAACAACGATAATCAAAGTGATCGGAACATGATCCTGCGCATGGCGGAAGGCTCGTTAGGAGAACTAGTAAGAGCGGGATTAAGTAAAACCGAGATCGAAAAGATTTTTAGGACAAGCATCGTTGCCAATAATTTAATTAGTACCATTCCGTATCAAAGTTCCGGAGGCTACAGTTACTCTTATGATGGTTCCACCGTTTCTGTCAAAAAGAATGACCCTAAATATGAAATATCCGTTTCAGCCTATGATGCCCTTATAAGAGGGATTTTGGGGAAGTGCGCCAAACAGATGGTAAAATCGGCTGTTTTTGATGCGATGGGTTTCAATACGATGATTGTTAAGTCAAAATATACGGAATCCGACTTAATGATATTTCAAGCTGGCGGAAAATGGTGGTATATGGACAATTGGGACTATATGTATGAAGAATTTTCGGAACATATGAAAACCATCTACCATTCAAAAATTCCGCCTACAAATGGAAAAGGCGCGCCTGTGAAATAAATAAGAAAAGAAAGTCGATCTTTTGGGCAGGAAAACTTAGTAAAAGAAAATAGGAGCAGGCTGGATGAGGTGACTCACCATAGGATAAGAGCCCATCATTCGGGAAACCGAAGTTGGGCTTTATGCATGCTTTCTACCAAGTAGTCTAAAGTCGCCAAGCCTCTCTGCTTTATCTCCGCTGCCTGTTATAAAATTATTCACCCCATTTTATAAAGAATTCACCCTATATTCCGAAAGATTCACCCCATTTTAGGAGACATTCGCCTTTATCTAAATTTTCTAAAATTTATTGGTGGTTAAAATTTCCTCACAAAGGATGCCAACCCCTGTAATAAAACCAAAAGGCTACTTGTTTTGTTTCCTGGAGTTACTTGGGTATAATCATCCTTAGTTAAGCCCTTAAAAAACAGGGAATAGAATAAGGGCAGACTACATTCGAAAGGATGATTATAATGTTCAAAAAATTATTCGGTAAAAAAGAAGAAACAAAGGAAGTCGTTTTGGTTGCGCCGTTAACGGGGATGGCTACTGTATTGGACAATGTTGATGACCCTGTTTTTTCACAAAAAATGATGGGTGACGGCCTTGCAGTTGAGCCAACCGAAGGAGTTGTCGTCTCTCCTGTGGAAGGAGAAATCATTCAGGTTTTCCCGACGAAGCATGCTGTTGGCATTAAAGCGGCGAACGGGGCGGAAATTCTTTTGCATATAGGCCTTGAGACAGTTTCAATGAAAGGGGAAGGCTTTACGGCGCATGTCCGTGAAGGAGACAAGGTAAGTGCCGGTGACAAGCTTGTAACGTTTGATATGGCAATTGTAACAGAGAAAGCGAAAAGCACGGTCACCCCTTTGGTTATCACGAACAGTGATTCAATGGAAATCGAAATTCTTGCTTCTGGCAGAGTGGAAAGAGGGACAACTCCTTTTATCAAAATAACTGCAAAATAAGAAAACCGCAAGAGCCCGTTTAGCTCCGTATGGACTGGAGGGAAGCAACTGCTTTGAGTTACTTCCCTGCAGCTTTGCGACGAGCTGAAGACAACTTCTTCGAATTTACTGTGGCGCTGGAGCTAGACAAAAAACCGCCTTGAGCGGTTTTTAATTTTTGGCGGCTTCAGCATGTGAGCCCTTGTTGGCCATGCCGCCGGACAGGATGAATTTCATCGCTTCCTCCGGTTTTACTTCAATGATTTCAACTTGCTCCTTTGGAATCAAGAATGTGAAGCCGGCCACCTGGAAGGTCTGTGGGACGTACACGGCAACATGGTCTCCAAGCGGGCTATAGAAGCTCTCCAGGTTTTCGGATGTGATAAAACCAAGGGACTTCATTTCTGTGCCCGGAATTGTTACAAGTGCAACCTTTGAAAAAGACTTCTTTTCGCCCAGGAACGATTGGACCGTGTCCTTGATAACAGAATAAAGCGTTTTGACTACTGGAATCCGTTCAAGGAGCCGGTCAATCAAACGAATGAGCTTTCCGGCAACATACCTTGTCGACAGGAATCCAAGAAACGTAATGAGTACTACTGTCAGCAAAAGTCCTATCCCAGGAATATAATCGTTTTTCATATACGGCCTCAGGAAATTCCCGAGGAGGCTGTCCAGGAATACGAATGTCTTGTAAATTACGTAGACAACAATAATGATGGGGACTATCGTGATAATTCCATTTATAAAATTCTTCAGCAATGTCTTCATGCTTTTCTCCGGCGTTTTTTCCTCTATTATAGCCCTGGAAACGCCGGATTGAAACTATGGTGTGTCTTTTTCAGCAATGATGGCCTTGATATGGACAGATGGCTTAGCCGTCTGGCTGCCGTTGTTGGATATTTTGCCAGTATGGATAAAACGGATTTGGTGAGGACCTTTTCCGAGCGATCCAGCCAAATAAATATTCCTTTCCCTCTTGAACGGCCACCAGGTTGAAACAGTCCCGAATGATTTTCCATCAATGAAGACTTCCACTTCACCGCCGTGAGGGCTTCGCTCTACTTTATAGCCGACCATTTCCCCACTGAATTCAAATTCGATTAAACTCCCTTTTTCCTGGCTGATAAATCCAGACCCGCGTTTTACAAAACCTGATTTTTTTACAGGCTCCCAAATATTCATGTAGTTCTTTGACAAGCCGGTATGGAGTGGTGCGGGGAGCGGTAGGGCCCCTTTTTCAGATTTGATGGAGGTTTTAATGGATTTTGCTAGTTCACGGGAATATAGTTCATAACCTAATTTGTTCGGATGGACAAGGTCACGGGTGAGCTTTCTGGCATCCAATCCCGACTTCCTAAAGGGCACCCGCATATCAAGATTCATGGCACCGTACTGCGCAGATATCGTGCTAATTGTTTGAGCGAATTCATCATTCGTAAGGGAGCTCTCTGTAAAAGTAATGATATCCGCATAAGGGTAATCGGTTTTGACCTTTCTTAAAAGCTGTTCATAAAAAAAGGAGAATTGCAGGGCATCCATGTATTTACGGTCATTTTCGCCGAAAACTATGAACACTAGGGCAACAGGGGTTGCCGGTTTTTCCCTTTCGTATTTAATAATTCCTTCAAATGAAGTGGCGCCGCTTTGGACGATTGAATGCCGAACGCCGGCAGAACCATAATCCCTTTTGATTTGCTTTTCAAAAAGGGCGAACCATGTTTCGTCCCGATTGCTCACGCCAGAGCCCCGCCCAATGCTGTCGCCAATGATCATGTAGCTGAAATCGCTGCCGTTGGCGATTTTTTTGTAAAAGCCGACAGTGCTGGCGGGAGCTTCCTTTGCCGAAGTAAACGGGTTGAAAATCCCCCAAAAAATAAAAAGGAGCACTGCCGGAATAATGAGCATCCTTATCGATGTTTTTTTCATGGTTTCACCCTCATTATCCTGTAATCATACTGTCATTTTAACTTAATCTAATTGAAATAAAATCAGTGTATATACCTATTTTTCAAGTAATTTGCAAGAAAAAAGGATGCGGCGAGGAAAATCAGCAGTAATCATACCGATATTTGGGCGAATGCCTATACCGGGTGGGCGCATCATTCATACATTGTTGTGAGAAAGAAAATACGGGGGAATGCTCATGTATGGATATGGAGGGTATTGTGGATATGCCCAACCTATTGGCGCCAGTTGCGCGCCTGTGGGAGGATTTTTTGGAAATAGCTTTATCTTGATTGTTGTCTTGTTCATCCTGCTTATCATCATCGGCACCAGCTGCTGGTTAGCCTAGCCGAAAACACCTCTTTCACATGAAGGGGGTGTTTTTTTTTTTTTTTGTAAAAAACTTTTCGTGTCGATGGGAAATGCTTAAGTAAAATAATGAGTTTTATCTAAACTGCAATCATTCAGTCGGAAGACAAAAATCAAGCGTAAACCCGCTTAGCCCTAAAGAAAGTATTTGACCATTGCCCACGTTTTGGTATGATAATGTTATTTTAGCAAGGGGGTAAGGGGATGCTTTCAAAAAGGCTGTCACCGGGGGATCAAATACGGATTATCGCCCCGGCAAGAAGCATGGATTTAATAAAGGAAGAACAGGTGAAACTTGCGGTCGAAAGGCTGGAAGGGCTTGGATTCCAAGTAACATTCGGAAAGAATGTCCATGGCCATGATGAATTTTTCAGTTCATCGATCGAGCAGCGGATCGAAGACTTGCATGACGCTTTTGCTGATCCTTCTGTCGCTGGTATTCTCACCGTCATAGGGGGATATAATTCAAATCAGCTTCTCAAGTATATTGATTGGGACTTAATAAAAGAAAATCCTAAATTCTTTTGCGGGTATAGTGATATAACCGCTTTGAGCCTGGCCATTTATAAGAAAACCGGTCTGATTACTTATTCTGGCCCGTATTTCTCCAGCTTTGGGGTAAAGCATGGCCTTGAATATACATTGTCTTCCTTTCTTGATGCAGCGACTAACGATGCACCATATGAAATTGAGCCGTCCGACGTATGGAGCGATGATCCATGGTACCGTGACCAGGAAAACAGGACATTTATCAAGCAGAATGGCTTCCTTCAAATCCAGGAAGGAAGCGCGCAAGGGACATTGATAGGGGGAAACCTTTGTACGATGAACCTTCTGCAGGGGACTGAATTCATGCCGCCGCTTGCCGACTCAATCCTTTTCATTGAGGATGACTTGGAATCCCATGCCCTTACGTTTGACCGAGATTTGCAGTCGCTCCTTCACCAGCCAGGAGCGGAAGGGATTAAAGGGATATTAATCGGGCGTTTCCAGAAGGATTCTCATATAACCGAGGAGGCTATGATCAGAATCATTCAATCCAAAAAGGAATTAAAAGGAATCCCTGTTATCGGAAATGTAAACTTTGGCCATACCCAACCGATTGCAACGATCCCGGTTGGGGCATTTGCGAGCATTTCCGCCAGTAGGGACGGTATAAAAATTGAAATTGACCAATCTTTTAAAAACCAATAGCCAGGAGGTGCCCAATGCGGAAATCTTTCTATCACTTTTTAATGAAATACAGGCATCCCAAACCGAAGGACGAAATCAGCAAGTTCGCCAATTCCGCCTACGTGGACCACAGCTTCCCAAAACATTCGGAAGACTACGGTGAGTTAAGCGCCTATCTGGAGCTAAATGGCAGTTACCTGGAAACGATGGCCGTTTTTGATGAGGCCTGGCAGGAATATGTGGCAACGGAACAAAAATAAAACGAATCCGCTCTCCAAAATTTGGAGGGCGTTTTTATTTTGCCCACCGTGTGCGCTTAAACATCATGCGCATATACTATTGTAATTATTCGGCGACCGGATTGGGAGGTGAAGGCGATGGAGAAGAGGAAAACTCCGAAGTATAAACTAGGCGATACTGTCGTTATCATTATGTATGGAACTGTTGGAAAAGTTACCGATATCAAGTTGGTTGACAGCCATTTTATGTATGAGGTCAACAACAGTGAAGGCCTCTATAAGGAAACCTCGCTCCAGCTGCTGTCGGAATATGATGGCATCCCGGTTGAGGAGGAGCATTTGGGTATAGAATACAAGTTTTTCTTCGGCGACTTAGTCCAGGTAAAAGGATATGGAAATGACCTTTTCAAGGTCGTAGGCGTACGGACAGAAATTTGGCGGTATAAAGAGGATGCGTGGGAGGACGTTATTTACGAGCTTGCCAGGGTGAAAGACGGTGAATGGCTCGAGGCTGGAGAAGAAGAACTAACTTTGCTTGCGGATGCTGAACACGCCGATACGTTCATTAGCAAGCTTGGTTTTTTATCGATTGTCGGCAAACAGGAAAAGTCCCGAAAAAACAAACCTACCGAAGGACACGGCAAGAAATCCGAAGCGGAGGAACTTAAAAGGAAAAAGGAACGAAAGCAGTATATTGACCGTCTTCTCGACATTTATAACGATTACCGGATTTTGAATCAGCTTTTCGGTGATAACGAGTACTCCCAGGTAATGGAAGTTATTTTAAAAAAGCTGCAAGACCTCCATAAAAATGACGGAAAAAAACACGTTTAGTTGTGTTTGCCCGCACCCCTTCAACAACTACTCCGCGCATTCCCGCGCAACTTCCTAAGTATGGCCTTTATTTCAGCTGCAAGCATGAAAAGCTATTATGATTCATACATTTTGTAAAAAGGAGGCGGTACGAATGAAAGAAGTAGAAGTGATTATCGATACGGAAGAAATAGCTGAATTTTTCTTTCAGGAGCTTATTAGGCGGGGCTTCGTACCAACTGAAGCCGAATTGGAAGAACTGGCGGATATTACATTTGAATACCTCCTTGAAAAGTCGATTATTGATGAAGAAAAATAGTAGTATGCATCATACGGCCTGCCGGCAAAAGGGCCGTATTTTTATGCGGATTTTTTTTGAAAAAGAACGAAACCTTTTTTTGCTTGGGTGCGTAAATAATCTATCAAAACCGGGGAGGAAAAACGATGCTGAAAAAGATCCTAAAGCTGCTATTAGGCTATAAAAAACAAAAAAAATACATGAGTTCAAGCGATGCCTGGAAATACATGAAACACAAAAAGCATTCGCACTATGGCCATTCCCATTATAAGAAAAAATTTAAAGGCAAGGGCTTTTCAAGCTTTTTTAGCAGCTGACGAAGCCGGTAAGGAGATGCTTCCTTTTGTTTAAAAGCTTCATGCTAGCAATTTCCGAAACCATTGAAAAGCCTTTCCCAAAAGGCATGGGTATCGATGGAAGATACAGGATCGAAAAACTTCTTGGTTCCGGGGGCTTTGGCCATTCCTATCTTGCTTTTGACATGGCTGAAGGGCGTCTGGTAGTAGTAAAAACACTTCGTCTCCATAAAAGGCTGTCTTTTGCGGGCAGGAAAAGTTTCCGTATTGAGCAGGTTATGATGCAACAAACAAGCCATCTGGGCCTGCCCGCTTATTACCGGAATGGCACTCATGAGGGAATCCCTTTTTTCGCAATGGAGTATAAATACGGTAAAACGGTTGAACAGCTTATTTTCCAGGAAGGGGACTCCTACACTGAAACAGAAGCTTTCGGAGTTGCCATGAAACTCCTTTCGATAGTGGAATATTTGCATTCCGGCAATATCATCCACAGGGATATCAGGATTCCGAATATTCTTTTACACGGCGAAGAAGTTTACTTGATTGACCTCGGGCTCGCCCGAAAAGCCGAAAAAAGAACTGGTAAGTTTCCTAAATCAAGCAAGTTGTTGAGAAAAGCGAAGAATCGCCAATCTGATTTCTACGGATTGGGCCATTTCCTGCTGTTTTTGCTCTACTCATCCTACACCCCAAAAGAAGGGCAGCCGGAAAGAAGCTGGGAGGAAGAGCTGCACATTTCGCAGGAAGCAAAAACGATTCTAAGAAGGCTTTTGCTCATTGACAGCGAATATAATGATTGCGGTGAGATCAGAAGAGATATTGAAAAATTACTTTGTAAAGGGGCAAAACGGAATGTCATTCTTTAATAAGGTACTGGCAAGCGTGGGGATAGGCGGTACAAAGGTGGATACGAAGCTTGAACGGGATACACTTGTCCCTGGCGAAACGGTAAGGGGGATCGTTGAAATAACCGGAGGCAGCACTGAACAAACGATTGATTCCATCTACTTGTCGCTTAATACTGTATATTTGAAGGAATCTAATGACAAGAAATACAGCGTTACCACGGCTATTGACCGTTTCAAAATTTCGGATCCGTTTTTAATCAAGCCAAATGAGAAAAAGGAAATTCCATTTTCATTCAGGCTTCCACTTGATACACCGGTAACAATTGGACGGACAAAGGTTTGGCTATCAACCGGACTAGATATTAAAAACGCGGTTGACCCGACGGATACGGATTATGTAAGGGTGCTGCCGAACAAGGGAATGTCCGCCATTCTTTCAGCTGTCGAGGATCTGGGTTTCCGGCTAAGGGAAGCAGATTGCGAACAAGCTTCGTACCGGCTGAAGCGCCGTCTCCCATTCGTGCAGGAGTTTGAATACGTACCTGTTTCCGGCAGATTCCGTGGCCGTCTCGATGAACTTGAAGTAGTCATGTTTCCGGGTGAGGGCGGAGAAATTGAAGTGCTTATGCAGGTCGACAGGCGTGCCCGTGGCCTTGGCGGATTTCTTTCCGAGGCGCTTTCCATGGATGAATCGAATGTCAGGTTATTGGTAACCCAATCGGATTTACCGGCTGTCCGGGACAAAATCATGGCGGTTATTGAACGTTATTCTTAATAGGAAAATGACGGAGCAGCGGGGGCTGCTCCGTTTTCTATGTGTTCTTGCGTTTTTTCGCGGAATACTCTTTGGCATGTGCTTCGTGCTCCGCGATAATTTGTTCAGGCGGTATATGATTGTTTTTTTTCGGTGCGTTAATCCGGTTGCGATGCTTCTTTCCCATGTTTACCCCTCCTGGACATTGGGTTTCAGAAGAATGCCCGATTGTTCTCTGCAGCCGGGCCTTTTAATACTATCCCTCAATTTTTTAAGTCCATTCCTATCCTAACGTTTTAACATTCACCATGATTATGGTATGATGGGTGCTGAGGTTAGACATCTAACATTTGGTTTAGGAGGATATGTATGAGCATTCATATTGGTGCGAAAGAAAATGAAATAGCCGAAACGGTTTTATTGCCTGGAGACCCGCTCCGCGCAAAATATATTGCCGAAACATTTCTTGAAGATGCAAAATGCTATAATGAAGTTCGAAATATGTTTGGGTACACTGGAACGTATAAAGGGAAGAGGATTTCTGTCCAGGGAACTGGTATGGGCATACCTTCCATTTCCATTTACGCAAATGAGCTGATTGAGAGCTACAATGTTAAAACGTTAATTAGGGTGGGTACGTGTGGCGCCATCCAAAAGGATGTAAAAGTACGCGATGTGATCCTGGCAATGACATCTTCTACAGATTCTCAAATCAACAGGCTTACCTTTGGCGGCATTGACTATGCACCTGCCGCGAACTTTGAATTGCTAAAAAATGCCTATGATGCCGGAGTCCAAAAGGGCTTGAATTTAAAGGTGGGAAATGTATTCACCGCGGACTTGTTCTACAATGACAACGCCGACCATGAAAAGCTTGCCCAATACCAAATCCTGGCGCTGGAAATGGAAACAACCGCTTTGTATACCCTTGCTGCAAAATACGGCAGGAAGGCACTTTCCATCCTGACTGTAAGCGACCATATCCTTACAGGAGAAGTGACAACTGCTGAAGAACGGCAGCTAACGTTCAACGACATGATTGAAGTTGCATTGGAAGCCGCGATTAAAGAATAATCCTGCACGAGGAAACAAAGGCTCTTCCATTTGGGAAGGGCCGTTATTTTTTATGAGAGGAAGGGTTACTGTAGAAGGATTGTGCCTGCATCCATCATTCATGTTTCCCGTTAAAACGATATCCATATTGTTCCTTGCCCGTGAACTGAAAATTTGTCCACCTTTCCTTGCCCTTGGCTAAAAGGAGCCTTATACTACTAATCAGGAACAAAATATTCTAAAAGTCGACATTGGGTGGTAAAAATGAAAAGGACTTTGCTGATAATCAGCAGCTGTATACTTCTTTCGGGATGCAGCGAAATGGATGCTCTCGTAAAAAAAATTCCTATTCTAAAAGATAAAATCAACTCGGAAAGCCGTCCTCAGCAACAGGACAATCAAGCGACAGGCACCAAAGACCCGGGAGAACCGGCATCCCAAACAAACGATGGCCCAGTGCTTGAAGCCGCCTATTTTAATGAGATCGCCGTTGAAGGCGGCAGGAAGGAAATCCAGAATCCGGACAATTTCCTTGTCCTCGTAAATAAAGAGTTTTCCTTACCCGTGGAGTATCGGCCCGATGATATGGTTAAACCTGATATCCCGTTTTCCTTTGGCGAACAGGACCTTGAGAAAAGCCTGATCAGGGAGGAAGCAGCACGCGCAATAGAAGCGATGTTCAGGCAGGCGAAAGAAGAAAATATTGAAATTTATGCAGTCTCGGGTTTCCGGTCCTACGATAGGCAAAATGATTTGTTCGATGCCGAAGTGAGAAAGGTCGGGGTGGACAGTGCGACGCAAGCCGTTGCCCTTCCAGGCCAAAGTGAACACCAGACCGGGCTTACGATGGACATAGCGGCTAAATCGACCGACCTTAACTTGACCGAGGAATTCGGAGAAACGATAGAAGGAAAATGGCTGGCCGCGAATGCTCATAAATTTGGTTTTATCCTGCGTTATCCTAAAGGGAAAGAGTCAATAACGCAGTATCAATACGAACCATGGCATTTCCGGTATGTTGGAGTTGAAGCAGCCACAACCATGTATGAAAATAACTGGACACTTGAGGAATTTTTCCAGCAAGTGAAGAAAATTTAATGGGCCCCTTATTTGGGGTTCTTCTTTTTGTTAGGAATTTATAAAATTTAACCTTGTGGACACCCCGAAACAAGCTATTGTAATCCAGCCCCACAAGAGTAAGCTTCGGAAGCATAATCCTCGCACGAAGAAAAAGCGATAGCTTTTTCGAGGAGCGTCCTAGCCCCTCGAGGTCATAAGCCGTGTCCAGCTTCAGCGGCTAGGGGCTCGGAGCGCTTGCACATTTTGTTCAAGAATAATTTTTTGTCCATTATGGAGAAAAAATGGTATTCTAGATGATAAGGCTAGTATAATTTTTACGGAAAATGGAAGTGGTGAAGGCTGTGGACGAACAGAATCAACTGCAGGAACAGGAGCAGAACGCCGGACAGCGGGATAAATCGGCGGTGATCCGGATGAAGAGGCCAGTTTTTATTTTGCTTCTGGTACTCGTTGTCGTTTTGGCATCAGGAATTACAGCTTTTGCGCTATCGTTCGGGAAGGAAACCCACCCCATCATAATCGGTGGAAATTCCGAACGGGAGGAATTTGCGAAGCTTTATCGTGCCTATGATACCTTGAAGAAAGGCTATTATGAGGATATTGATGAGGATAAAGTCATCAGCGGGGCAATCAACGGAATGGTTCAGGCATTGGATGATCCGTACTCCACTTATATGGATGAAAAGGACGCGAAGGAATTCCAGCACAGTGTGTCATCTTCATTTGAGGGGATTGGAGCAGAAATCCAGGAAAAAGACGGGTATATTATGATTGTTTCCCCATTAAAGGGCTCACCCGCCGAAAAAGCAGGCCTTAAACCTAAGGATATTGTCCTTATGGTTGACGGAAAAAGCATCCAGGGGATGTCGTCAACCCAGGCGGTCATGCTGATTAGGGGTGAAAAGGGTACAAAGGTAGAACTGACAATCCAAAGGCCAGGCGTTGAAGGGACAATTAAAGTTCCAATCATCAGGGATGAAATTCCAATTGAAACCGTCCATGGAGAAATGGTTGCCGATGGGATTGCCAAAGTCCAGATTACAACATTTTCGACCAATACATCCAAAGAGCTTGTTGATACACTGAACAGACTGCAGAAAGAAGGAATGAAAGGCCTTGTTCTTGACCTGCGGCAAAATCCAGGCGGGCTATTGGAACAGGCGGTTGCCATATCCAGTATGTTCGTTCCTGAAGGGAAGCTGTTATTTAAGGTTGAAGAACGAAACGGAATGGTCAAGGAATACAAATCGAAAAACGAAGGAAATCCTGATTTTCCATTGGTTGTCCTGATTGACAGCGGAAGCGCCAGCGCGTCAGAAATTCTTGCGGGAGCTGTAAAGGAATCTGCCGGTGTGCCACTCGTTGGCGAAAAAACATTTGGAAAAGGAACTGTACAGACAGTCCAGGATTTTCCGGACGGTTCAAATGTCAAATTTACGACAGCGAAGTGGCTGACACCAAACGGAAACTGGATTCATAAAAAAGGAATTGAGCCGGATTACAAGGTAGCTGTACCTGACTATTATAATCTGCCTTATCTCGATCCTAAACTCGAGTTGAAACTCGGAAGTTCTTCAAATGATGTAAAGACCGCTCAGCAAATGCTATCCGTGCTGGGATTTGATCCAGGCAGGAAGGATGGCTTTTACGACGAAAAAACAGAAAATGCCGTAAAAGCTCTCCAGAAGGCAAATAAGCTTCCGGAAAACGGAATCGTTACGGGCAGAACAACAGAAAAAATCATTGAGCTTCTTCAGGAGAAAATCGTCAAGGATGACCCTCAGCTGAAGAAAGCAATTGAAGTTGTAAAAAAAGAAATCAAATAATGAATGGACCCGGCTCTGCCGGGTTTTCCTTTTGTAAAAGGCGCCTAAAGCCTAAAGGTTTGTAAGTGCCAATGAAATGCTATAGAATGTGTGCTTAGATAGTTCCTCATCTGGCAAGAGGGGAAACTGCCGGCCTATAAGCGGTACAGGCGAACCAAGAGTTCAAAAACGGGGTAAGAATTGTTGAAGCAAATCATCCATTTTGATGAGCAGCTCAAGGAAGAAATTTTGAAGCTGGAGGATGCGTGCGTAAACATATGCCATTCGCTTCAGGAGAAATACCAGCCGGAATTTGAGATACACGGCCAAAGATTGGTCCTCGAACTGATCCGGTCCAAAAAAGGAAAAAAGCAGCCTAAAGGGTTTTGCTTTGAGGATGATTATGAATCGTTCATTGAAATTGGGATAGAGCAAGAGGATGACTATTTTCCGAATGGATATTTCCCTATATGGAAATGCAAAGAAGAATGGTTCCAGAAAACAGGGTTTTTGACCGAAAAGGATGATGCGCAAATCGGCGCCATTCTGGAAGAGATGGTCAAAGAAATGCTTGAAGAGATGAGTGTATGAAGGGGAATAGTATGAAGAGGACAGAGGTTTATATCCTTGCAGGCTTCCTGGGAAGCGGAAAGACGACACTTTTAAAAAGGCTTCTGGAGAATGAGCGGGACAGTGGCAGGAAAGTGGCTGTCATGATGAATGAACTCGGTAATGTTTCGATTGATTCCGATGAAGTAGGGGACGATGTTGCCTTAAAGGAATTATTGGGCGGATGTATTTGTTGCACGATGAGCGGACAGGTGGAGGCCCAGCTTCAAGGTTTGCTTCAAATGGAAAAGCCGGATGCAATTTATATTGAAGCGACCGGCGCCGCACATCCTGTCGAAGTACTCGATTCGGTCCTATCACCGCTTTTCGCCAACGTGCTCCATGTAAAGGGCATTATTTCCACTGTAGACGGGAGAAGGTGGCTTGATAAGGGAGCGATGGGGCCGCAATTGCAGCAGTTGTTGATTGAACAAGTTCGGCATGCTGATTACTTAATTGTAAACAAAGCTGGCGACTTGTCCGACAGGGAGCAGGCAGATGTTTCGATTAGCCTTCAAGGATTGAATCCACATGCGAAATGTGTACTGACTAATTTTTCAAAAGTCCCACTTCGGGATTTGCGCGGCCTGTCGCACGCGGGGGAGAAAGAAAACTCACATGTCACGCGTTTGCAAACGAAGGACCTTGGGCTTTCTTCTTTTGTCCATACGTTCAAGAACCCCGTCAAAAGGGAACGTTTCGACGAGTTCCTAAGGGGAATGCCAGATACGGTTTACCGTATAAAAGGTTATGTTAAATTTGAAGGCTCGTCCTACCCTGATTTGTTTCAATTTTCATATGGTATGCCATCTTATATAAAAGAAGATATGAATATGCCGCTAAACATTGTTATGATTGGCGAAAATATTGATTGGGCAAAAATTTCCGGGGAGCTTCGAAGCCTGGAAGCAGGTTTTGCTTCTTTTGAAAAGGGTATTGAACTGTAACCTTAACAAGAAGGAGTGGTCGGTTCAATGCCTTGGTCTAAAGATGATTATCCGGCCTCAATGAAGAATCTTGACCCGGAAGTCAGGGAAAAAGCAATTGAAATAGCAAATGCCCTTCTCGAAGATGGTAATGATGAAGGGAAAGCAATCGCAATCGGAATCGATAAGGCAAGGGAATATATCCACAACCATGGAAAAGAATAATGAGGGTCTCCATTTTTTTGATGGAGGCTTTTTCATTGTATGAATTATCAACCCATGAGGGAAACTTTCCTTACATGCAACATGAGGAAAGGGTGGATTAATTGGGGAACAAGAAAATACCGGTTTTAATTTTGGCTTTATCGCTTCTTTTCCTGTCCACCTTTCCGGCATTCGCCAAACAACAAGACGCAAAGATGGCTCCCTGGCAAGAAGCTGACAAGCTTTTCCCGAAGTATGCAATCTTCACTGTTGTTGATGTTGAAACAGGCAAGAAGTTCCGTGTCCAAAGACGAGCTGGAAGCAAGCATGCCGATGTTCAGCCCCTGACGCCAAAGGATACAGCGATTATGAAAAAAGTATATAACGGGGAATGGAGCTGGAAAAGAAGAGCGATTTATGCGATTCACGGCAAACAAAAGATAGCGGCTTCGATGAACGGGATGCCTCATGGGGCCGGAGCGCTCAAAAACAATTTTCCAGGCCATTTCTGCATCCATTTTTATAAAAGTACGACGCATAGAAGAAAGGAAATGGACCTCTCACATATGATGATGGTCCATAAAGCCGCTGGGAGCCTGGGTGCACTGCTTGCTACGGCCAATCCTTACGAAACTGTACGTTATTATGTTGCTGGCTTCAAAGAGCAGGATCGCCGGATTGTGGGCATGTTGTCTACGAAAAACATGAACTGGGAAAAGATTGTTCTGAATGTTGAAGGCGTAAAAATTATTCGGCTTCCCATGCTGCCGCCGGAAGATTTGGAAGAAGACTTGATTGCGGTTGTGCCGGTGGAAATTGAATGGCATTTAAAAGGAATGGGAAGACATGTGGCAAAGGTAGAGATTAACTGTTTTCGACCTTCCCCTTTTTCCCCGTGGAAGATTGATTCAATGCAATTTTTGAAAGAAAATGGTTTACTGGAAAATGATCAATTAGATTAGGTGGTTTAAGGGCCCGGTAAAGAATTGCTGGGCCCTTGAAAGTTGTTTTCTAAACAGGCAGCTGCCCGAATTTAATGAAGGTTTTTTCATCCTCTATTAGACCGCAAACGCCGCACTGGATACGGTAATTCGGGCCTGTATACGGAATATGGAATGGTTCCTGGCCGCCTTTTTCGTACTCGCTCGTGATTTCACCGGTTAATGGATCCATTTTCACAGAATGGGCCACCTGTTCAATGATATTAAAACGAATCCTATTTGTTTTGCAATTTGGACATCGGTATGGATGCACCACAGAAACCTCCTTGTGAAGTTGTTCTCCTATTTTTTGCAAAGAATTCGCTTAATATGTACAATTCTAGTGGAAAAGGTTTGATGCTGGGAGTTGAATGATACGATGGAAGAAAGGGATTTTGCCAGACTGCTTGGCGAATATCGTAAAATCTGGAATAACCGGCTTCTTGAAAAAGAAGGGGAAAGCAATGAAGCAATCCTGAAAGAAGCGATTGCAAGGGAACTAAGGGATGAAAATTCCCATCCAAGGGTAAGAAAGCCGATCCACTCGAAATATTACAGCGCCGTAAAAAGGATTCTGGAAACGGACCTTTCAAATGAAGCAAAACTGGAACTCATTGAACTGCATACAGTTTTAGTGGAAAAAATGTCTTGAGAAGATGCAAAAACCGTACATCGGAAAAAGGTGTACGGAATGTCTGCCTAAATAAGCTTAAATAAAATTGATTTCCGACAGCTGGACATCGATTGCCCGAATAAGCCTGATTTCAAGTATGCCATCCTGCACACTTGCTGTGGCTCCTTTTTTCTTGACTACGGCAGGGAGGTCAAAGGCCAGCTTTTCTCCCTGTACAGGGAAATTTTCTATAAATAGTTGGTTCGATGTATGGTAAAGGCGAATATTTTCCTGCGTGTCTTCTGAAATCTGTAGCCTTGCATAAACATAATCGTGGGTTAAAAAAATGGAAGCCTGGCTTTTCGCTGGATCGGCCGTAGCCTGAGATTGTCCGGCAGGTGCTTCACCGGAAAAATGAAACGCATTTTCTGTCCCTTTGGGCAAATAAGCTTCAATTGCCTCCCGTACATATTTTTCTATGGAGTCAGGTTTCATGCCCTTCATCATAGTCGACATCTCTTTATTGAATGGAAACGAGCTCCATGGGAACATGCAAACCATCCTTTCTTGCTAAACGGGCTTAGCGGATGCATCTCTGCACTAACATAATATGAAAAAAACGCCCAAAGGTTCAAAATGCTTTACTTTCCTACGGGCGCTTCATAATGGAAATTAAGAGATAAGAGGGGAGGGATTCGGATGGTAAAAAGGACTGTTTTCATTACCGGGGCTGCTTCCGGCATAGGAAAAATGACTGCCATCCATCTCGCGGAAAAAGGCTATGATTTGGTCATTAATTACCGGTCAAGCCAAAGGAAGGCTGAGGCACTTGCGGATTATATAACCGATACCTTCAAAACAACATGTGTACTCGCACAGGGAGACGTTTCAGTCAGGGAAGAGTGTGAAAATGCCGTTTCCAAGGCTCTTGCCCATGTTCCTTCAATTGATATTTTCATCCATAATGCCGGTCCTTACATACATGACAGAAAAAGCCTGACCGATTATTCATTCGATGAATGGAATTCAATTGTTTCAGGTAACCTTTCGTCAGCATTTTACTTATCGAAACTTCTACTCCCGCAAATGAGGGGAAAGGGATGGGGAAGAATCATCACTTTAGGGTTTGACCGGGTTGAAACAGCTCCTGGATGGATATACCGTTCTGCGTTCGCCGCCGCGAAAACCGGCCTTGCATCCCTGACTAGGACGATCGCGCTGGAAGAAGCTGAAAACGGAATTACGGCCAATATGGTGTGCCCAGGGGATATCGTCAATGGGTGGAAGGAAAAAGACGTTGGGGACGCCATTGTTAATGATGCTGAAAATGCTCCGGTTGGGAGGCCAGGCACTGGCGGCGATATCGCAAGGATGATTGCATTCCTCGCCGATGAAAAATCCGATTTTATCACCGGCAGTATTATTCCTGTAACAGGCGGATTGGACGTACTTGGGAAGATTTATAGGCAATGATTCTTGGTTTTACGATAATATTATTATGTAAACATTAATTAAAAAACCAAACCGCCTTGGAACGGCGGTTTGGTTTTTTTCATTTGGCTTATATAACGATCAGGTAGGAAAAGAACCCACTGATGGAAATGTTCTTTTAGGCTTCGAGAAGCTTGCTTTCCTCCTGGGAAGCAGCATTGTTTCGAAGTAAATGGAAAGTGTACTGGTCTTTTGGGACTTCATATAAATCGAAAATATTCCCTTCGGAATTCACTTCGCGGTACAAGGCAGGCCTTGTTTCGTTCGCTTTAACCGAATAGGGGAGTTTTTCAGCGGCTTTAATGGACCTGACATTCGCTTTTCTGATCCTCATAAAGACCGTTTCAATCCCGAGCTCATAGAAAACTTCCTGAAAAAAGGCATCCTTTGCAAGAGAGTTGTAGCCAAGTCCATGAAAAGGCTTGCCGAGCCACGTTCCTAGAAACCCGGCGTTTGATTCGATATCGAACAGGGAAATCGTACCGATTGGTGTTCCCCATTCATCGAGAATCGTACGGGAAATAATCTCACCGCGCTCTTCCGCTTCTATCGTTTGCTTTGTTAAAAAGAGGAATTCTTCATAGGAGCTCGCTTTATGGCGTACATATGGAAATACATCTGGATGGGTAATAAGGTCGTATAGTGCGTGGCAATCGTGGAGATCGCGTTTTTTCAACATAGGAAAGCCCTCCAATCAGGGCAGACGGGTCCCATGGATCGGAACCTCCACCCTCGAAATTTTTTTAAGTTGCGAAAAAAATTTCGGGGTGGGAATCGAACCCACTAGGACCAGTTTGACTGGTGGCGCACCATTTGCCTTCCCAATGCACAATATTATGATGTTGGCTGCCATGATGACAGGGAATTTCAGTTTAACATAGGTAAAAGAGTTTTTACTAGAGTATAATACACAAAAATAACTAAAAAAGAAATAGGTTTTTTGGCGGAAAAATTAGTTGTTTTACGATAAATTTCTACATTATTTTTGAAAAACAAATGTTCCGTCTATCATTGTCCATAGCGGTTTGGATAGAAAATGGAAGGGATGGAAGTTCCAAAGCACTAGATCGGCATCCTTCCCTTCCTCTATACTTCCAATCCGATGGTCGACTCCGAGGTTTCTGGCAGGGAGGATGGTTATACCTTCCAGTGCCTTTTGTTCGGAAAGGCCCTCCCTTACAGCAATGGCGGCGCAAACATTCAAATATTGAATGGGAGTGTATGGATGATCTGTCGTAATGGAAACCTCTATCCCGTGCTTTGAAAGTTCCTGATACGTTGTCCAGCTTTTGTTTTTTAATTCAACCTTCGAGCGCCTTGTTAAAGTAGGTCCTACTGAAACCTTCAGACCCAAACCAGTGAGTTCGTTTGCAATCAGGTGGCCTTCCGTGCAATGCTCAATCCGGACCTCGAGGGCAAATTCATCCGCGAAACGCAAAGCCGCCATAATATCATCGGCGCGGTGGGCATGAACGCGGATTGGAATCTCTCTATTTAAAGCTTTTCGCAAAGGGAGGGTGCGCAAGTCGTCTGTATCTGTTCCGGCGGCGTGATTGAATGCTTCCCGCAGCATCCCCATAATTCCCATACGGGTAAGGGAATGGTTCTTCCCGTTGCTGTGGACGCGTTTCGGATTTTCTCCCAGTGCTATTTTAAGCCCGGCGGTCTGTTTTATAATCATATCGATTACATTTGTGCCGGCCGTTTTAATGACCGAGGTCGTCCCCCCGATTACATTCGCGCTGCCCGGCATAATATGGACGGCGGTAATGCCGGCTTCCCTGGCATCCTTGAAAGAGGAATCAAGAGGATATACCCCGTCCATCGCACGAATGTGGGGGGTAATCGGTTCAATCGTATCGTTCGCATCATTACCCGCCCAGCCTGTCCCTTCATCATAGAGGCCCAGATGGGTATGGACATCGATAAATCCTGGCAGTAGAAACAAGTTGTTGCATTCGATTTGCCTTGTTTCCGGGTCCGCTTGCAGATTTCTGCCGACTTTTTTTATTTTTCCGTCCTCAACCAGGACATCGCCATGTGCGAACGGTTGTTGAGTTACCGGAATGACCATCGCATTTTTTAGTAAAATTTTCTCCATTTTCCTACCTCGTTGTCCATATTTAAAAAGGTTGGCCCTCAATTTACTCTTGCCTTCCCGTTAAACAATCTCTTCATAAACCAGTATATGCCAGATCCCCTTCTTGATTTCTTTTAGAGGAATCACTTAATGGGCTTTAAACGCAAGGTGAGTGTTGCGGAATGATTTGGACAGGCTGGCAATAGAATAATAGAAAAAAGTGTATGAGGGCTACAATGAAAATTACGGACTATTACTTCCAAACTTCGAAGGCATCCTTAAATTCCAGCATATTGTTTCTTTTTCCGGCAATCCTCCTAATCGCTTACAATATCCTTTTTATGAACAACAAACAGGCCATGCTGCTTATCCTCCCGTTCATTATTGGAAGCATCGTTTACTTTAACGTCCATTTGGTGAACCATAAGAGAGCCGTTGGTTCCACACACGATTTTGGAGCGTGCCAGGAGCATATATTGAAGGTAAATCATATTCTTGTATTTTACGAAGCGAAATTAAAGCCTGGACTGTTCCTTTTTTCCGCTTATGGCATAAAAATTGCAGAACTGCGGAGGATTTCGCCGGGCATCTTTTTCTTTCGGCAAAAATTCGAATTAACGGATGGGCAGTCCGGCCTAATCGCAAGGTATATCCTCACTCAAAAAGGTATCGTTGTTTATGATTCGATGGGCCTATCTTTAGGCGGCTTGTGTAAAAGCCGTGAAGGCTGGACGTTCACTGCGGGAGGGACTGCCATCGCGTCAATTGATTCATCAAGGTTTTTCATGGATTTGAAAATTGTTGGAGAAAAATTCGGGCAGGCGGGCAGGCTGAGAAGGGGCATGATGCCGATGGGGTGGACGGCTTTCTCCGCTGATCCTAATGCTCCGGTTTTCACGCTTGACCCCCGGCTGGCAGACGAGGATAGGCTTCTCTTCTTGGCTGTATTGATAAAGGAATTTTTTGTTGAACGCTAATATTGTAATTTTTTTGCTACTGTGCGATTCTTTAACTGACGAAAGATCCGGGAGGTAGCACATTTGGAATTTGAATTTATTAAAGTACATGGTTCAGGGAACGATTTTTTGCTTATTGATGAACTTTCCGGAAAGGAATTGTTTGCGGAGGAGGAAAGGGCGAAAATGGCCCGCCTTCTATGTGACAGGGATAATGGGCCAGGCGCTGACGGAATCCTGTTCATCCTTAGAAGCGAACATGCCGATGCGGTTATGAGGGTATTCAACGCGGATGGGTCGGAAGCGTCCATGTGCGGCAATGGCCTACGCTGCGCGGGTAGATATGTTTGTGAAAAGCTTGAAAAAGATAGCGCCGTAGTTGAAACAATGAAGGCAGACCTCCTTGTTCAAAAATATCCGGACATTAACGAAGGGATTAAGACGTACAATGTGGAAATTTCCCCCGTTTTATTCAATCTTGGGGATTTGCCGCTGAATTTGCCGTACGAAACGCTAATGAATGGGAAAATTCCCGAGTTGTCTGATAATCTTCTATTTACAGCTGTCGCTGTCCCCAATCCGCATTTAATCGCCATTGTGGGGGAGAACGAAATACAAGGAACCCTACAAAAGGAGTTAAGCGAGAAAGTAAACAAGCCAAACAATCTTTTCCCGGACGGTGTGAATGTAAGTTTCGTAAAGCCTTTGGCGGACGGCCATATTTATGTAAGGACGTTTGAACGCGGCGTTGGCTTTACTAACGCGTGCGGGACCGCTATGTCTGCTTCGTCACTTGTAACCTGCCTTAATGGATTAAATGAAGTCAATCAGCCTATCACTGTTTACAATGATGGCGGAATGGTTCAGTGCATCGTCAGGAACCTGGATGGAAGGTATAAAATTGAACTGATTGGCAATGCAACATTCCTTTACATGGCAACGGGGAAAGTCGATTTTTCCCTGGGAACCACCGAGTTTACCAAGGTCCGTGATTTCGGTGAACAAGAACTGTATGCCAGCCTTCAGGAAAAGGCAAAGGAATTCATTGCTGCGCATAAATAAGGATAGGCTTGCTTGCGTTTTTAGGAAGATGGATTGATGGCCCAGTTGGGGAACATATCGGCGGTTTTCTGCATGAGCGTTAGTTGAGTGATTTTCAATTTGGCCTGATATTCCTGATCTGTTGGATGAAGGAAACTATATTAACCAAGGGAGCCAGACGTGGTGCTCCGTTTAGTGAGAACGAATAATATTTTCGTTCTACCACGGTCATTTAGGCTGTGGTATTTTCGTTTCTTAAGGTTGCAAAATTTGGTGCGTGACAATCAAATAGCTTAAATCTAGTTTGGTTGTCAGATAAACCTCGTCATTATGACAACCACGAGCCGAAATCGCGTTTGGTTGTTAGATACCTCCCTGTTTAAGTCAGAGAAAGGACGGAAAACCTAATTACTTTTTACTTAACCCTACGCTGTCTGACAGTATATTCCGCCCCGGTAACCGCAAAGCGTTACCGGGGTTATTTTTTGTTCCCCCCTGATTTTAAAAACTCAAGGACAGGGCCAAATGCCTGTTTTTCGCCGGCTTTGAAATAGTCCTTGAATGGGTCGCCGGAGTTTCTGTACCGTTGGAGAACACTCGGCAAATTGAAGTCCTTCGGGTCAAGACCTTCCTCAATTTCCTCCCAAAATAACGGAGCCGCCACTCCCGCTTGCTTGTTCCCCCTTGGTGAATAAGGGGCAATAATTGTTTTTCCCGGTGCATGCTGGACATAATCAACATAGAGCCGGCCACCGCGGTTTTTTTTCAGCCGTTCTATTGTAAAAAGCCCTGGCTCCTTTGATACAAGATAATTGGCGATGAATTCCGTGAACAGGCGTGTATCATCAAAAGTGTATGTACCAGAAGGCAAAGGGAGGTACACCTGAAGGCCTTTGTTGCCGCTTGTTTTTACAAACCCGATAAGCCCAAGCCCGTCAATGACCTCTTTGATATAAACTGCGGCCTTTACTGCAAGGATAAAGTCAGCAGGCGATGGAGGATCTAGGTCCAGGACAATTTCAGCCGCTTTCCCCGACTCTATCGTATGAAAGGGAATATGATACTCAATTGCAAGCTGGTTTCCCAGCCAGACAAGTGTTTTCAAGTCATTGCATACTATATAGTTAATTCCTTCGTCCAGATGAGTTTCTATAAAGTCCGGTGCGTAATCCGGGCAGTTTTTCTGATAAAAGGCTTCACCAAACATACCATGTGGATACCGGATGACTGTCAATGACCGTTTTTGCAAAAAAGGCAGCATGGATGGCGCCACTTCCATTAGATAATGGACAAGATCGATTTTCCGGATGGAAGGGCTTTCCCATACTGGTTTATCAGGGTGGGTCAACTCAATGTCTCCGGTGACATTTTTTTGGTTGAACAGGAAATTATCAAACGTACAGTCTTCTGGCTTTAAATCGAACCTGAAGCGGCTGAAGTGCGGTTCTCGCAGCTCATTATCATAAAGTTCAAGGTATTTCACCTCAAAGCAGATGGCGGGCTCCACATAAATAAACCTGCTATCCTCGGACTTACTATTTTGTTTAATAACCGTAAACAATGCCTGCTTTTCCTCTGGCTTAAGGCCAAAAAGGATATGGCCTATCTGAAACACTTCCCCATCCTTATAAACCCCACAGTAATAATAACCATTTGACTTTTCATACGCAGTAATAAAGCAATCAACCAGTTTCCAATTTTTATATTTAACCCATTTTGTGGACCGTTTACCTTCCTCCCATTGGCTTTCGGGGGCTTTGGCCACGATTCCCTCACCGTCATGAAGGACTACTTCTTCCCACAGCTCGGTGAAATTGGTATGCGGGGGAACCAGCTGTAAAAGCTCATCGCCAGTCGTTTTTGGTTCCATGGCCATGCCTGTTTTTGAAAATAAAGAGGCAAGCCGGCGCTTCCTCTCATGATAGGGCTGCGAATGTATATTCTCTCCACGTTCAATAAGCAGGTCAAAGGCCATGAGCCGGGCTGGCTGTTTTTCGGCGGCTTCGGCAATCCTTTTTACGGCTTTCATCCGCCCCCTTTTCTGGATTGCAGAAAAATTTGCTTTATACTCATTTTCAAGAATGACAAGCTCGCAATCGAGCCGCAGAGGAAGGAAGAGCCGGAAATGATCAAGGCTCGCTTTAAGAAAATCCTCAATTTCCGGGAATAATGGCAAAAGAGGCTTATCGTTGCGGCTCATTAGCTTTGGGCCATCCTTGTCCCAGTCAAGAATGGCCCGGAATCCATCGTATTTTACCTCGTACGACCAACCAGGAAATTCAGGCGGCTCGAATTGTAAAACTGGCAGCATCGGCTTCATTTGCGTTCATCCCCATCCTTTTTCGTTAGTGTATGGAATATCCTTTGCGGCTATCATGTTTCCAAATCTTTTATTGATTGGGGCGGAAAAATTTACACAAACTAACCTAAAAAAGAATGGAGAATGAACGATGCATACAATCTGGAAAGGCAGCATCAGTTTCGGGCTTGTCAACATTCCCATCAAGCTCCACGCGGCAACGGAGGACAAGGACGTGAAACTAAGGACCTTGCATAAGGAGTGCAATTCGCCTATCAAATACGAAAAAGTGTGCCCGGTGTGCGACAGGGAAGTAAAAAGTGAGGAAATTGTCCGGGCATATGAGTATACAAAGGGCAAGTTTGTGGTATTGGATAACGAGGATCTTGAAAAGTTGAAAAGGGAAAATGAAGAAAAAGCGGTAGAAATTATCGATTTTGTCAAGATGGAAGAAATTGATCCCATCTATTACGACCGGAGTTATTTCATGTCGCCGCATGAAGGGGGAAGCAAGGCGTATTCCTTGTTAAGAAGGGCACTTCAGGACTCAGGAAAGGTTGGCATTGCAAAAATCGCAATCCGCTCCAAGGAGCAATTGGCCGTCCTCCGGGTTTATGAAAATACGCTTGTGATGGAAACAATCCATTACCCAGATGAAGTCCGAAAGGCAAACGATGTACCGAATGTCCCTGAAGCGGATAAGGTTACAGATAAGGAATTGGCAACCGCCATATTGCTAATCGACCAGTTGACGACAGATTTCGTACCGGAAAAGTATACCGATGATTACCGGACCGCGTTGCTTGAATTGATAGAAGCAAAACGGGCGGGCAGGGAAGTCGTCGCCCCGGCGGCAAAAGAGGCGCCATCCAATGTTACAGATTTAATGGCGGCGTTACAGGCTTCAATCGATCGGACGAAACCGAAAACAAAGGCCGGGACACGCAAAAAAACCGGATCACGTGCAAAAAAGCAGGCGTAAACCTAAAGGCTGATTCTTTTCGGGTCGGCCTTCCGGTCAATGTTAATAAAGGTGGCTTTAATGGTAAACACGTGAATTTACTATCCTCCGGTTGTACATTATTTTTCCCTTTATTTGAAAAAAGAAGGGTGAGGGAGAAAGATGAAAATTGTCGTCCTGTCAGATACCCACATTCCCAAAAAGGCAAAAGCTTTGCCAGACGCTATTATCCCTGATTTGGAATCTGCTGATTTGATTCTCCATGCAGGGGATTGGCAGGTTCCTGAAGTTTATTCGATGCTGTCGGCTTTTTCGAAAGTTGATGGCGTCCATGGGAATGTGGATGGTCAAGACGTAATAAGCCTTTTTCCGGATAAAAAAATCATTCAGGCTGGAAAATTCACAATTGGTCTTGTCCATGGCCACGGGACCGGAAAAACGACCGAAAAGCGTGCGATCGAAGCCTTCATTGGCGAAAAGGTCGATTGCATCATTTTTGGGCATTCCCACATTCCTGTGCACAAAGTTACAGAGGGAATCCTCCTTTTTAATCCTGGTTCCGCTACCGACAAACGGAGGCAAAAACAATTTTCGTACGGCATTCTTGAGGTGGGCGAGAAACTGTCAGCAAAGCATGTCTATTTTGGGGGTTAATCAAAGCTCAACCATTCATTAGACCAAACCCCGAAAATGAGGTATACTTATACTAGTTACAAACTTTAAATGATTCACTTCACCGCATGTAAAGAGTGGCTTGCAAGTCCTTTTTGCATCGGTGATTTTTAGTTCAGGGACATCCGGACGGGTCAGATTGAAGCCCTGAATCGGGTTGGAGCATGGCCGAGGGAATAAAAAACATGGAGGTGCCTGGAATGGCGTTTGGGCGAAGGAATACGGAAGAAGTAGTTATGGAAGAGACGGATATATGGGAATGCACGGCGGAAGGATGCAAGGCGTGGATAAGGGACAATTTTAAGAGCGAGGAAGTGCCCGAATGCCCTATTTGCAGCAGCGCGATGCATAAGACAACCAGGGAGCTCCAGGTTGTAGCGAATACAAGCAAGCGATACATTTAACGGCAAGGATGGGGACGCGTGGAGATTATCCGGGTGAACAAAAGCAATATCGGTGCGTTCATCGATTATTGCATTGCAAATAGGAAAAATCTAGACGACACATTCCTTGTTGATGAGGAACTGGAAAAAATGAAGCCTGATGATGAAGACCCTTCGTTCATTGCTCTAGAAGGAGGGAACGTCATCGGCGCGGTTTCTATGAAACTGGATCCTTATCTTCTGAGGGGAAACCGTGCTAGATTCCGGATTTTCCATTGCAATCCAGCAACACCGGTCGTTTATAAACGCCTCTTTTCAGTGATTCGGCCGGAGATGGACAAAGTGGAAAAAGTATTCCTGTTCCTCCCTGAAACGGCATTGGAAGCAAGGGAACAAATCGCTGGACTGGGCTTTTCCATTGAAAGGTATGCATATCTTTTAACCAGAAAAGATCTGCCTGTTGGTGAAGTTTCACTTCCAGAAGGCTATTCGTTTAAGGAGTTCGTGCCAGGCCGTGACGAAAAGGATTACTGCCGTATTCGGAATATAGCCTTTTCAGGGCTGGCGGGATCGGAAACTCCACTAACAGAAGAGGAAGCAGGAAAAATCGCCGCCCGGAATGACTACCTGACGGGAGGGATTTTGTTCCTGTGCAAGGAGGGCAGTCCTGTTGGCCTCGTACGTGTCGCAAGGGAATACTATAATGGGATCCATTATGCTTTGATCGGACCGATTGCGCTGCTACCGTCCTATCAAAAAAAAGGGCTCGGACGCACGTTGCTTAGGGCCGGGCTACAGGTTGGAAGAAAATTTGGCCTTGGCAAAGCAATCCTGAGCGTAAACGCTGAAAACGAGCAAGCTGTCCATCTTTATACAAGCGAAGGCTTCGAAACGGATGAATGCTTTATCTCCTATCAATATAAAATTTAAAAAGGTATCCTTTGGCCGCCAGCCGGGATACCTTTTTCTTTACTCAAAATGTTCAATACAGTACTTTAGGACCATTTCCTCTTCGTCTTCTTCCAGAGCAAAATCAAAAACTTTTCCAGAACTTTTCTCGAAAAAGTTGTACTGGGCTATTTTGTGTTCGTTGCCTTCAACTGAAAAAATAACCTTAAGGCCCGTTCCCAATTCTGAATACAATTCATCATCTTCATCAACAGCTATATCAAGCAGAAATTCATAGCGCTCTCCTGCCAATAAACCAAACGGATCTTCAAGAAATTCTACTGTGTGGCCTGTAATTTCCATCGTGATTTTTCCTCCTAATAACATCTGACAGGTACTTTACCTTCATTTAAAATACCATAAACGTATTTTTTTTAAAAGGAGAGAGAGGGGAGGGCATAGCAAACCATTTCCGAACAATATGTGAATAATTGAACAAAATGTCTTACGGGGAGGATAAAATTGCTAAAATAAAGTTGGATAGAAGGATATGTATAGTTGCGGTAAGGAAAAGCAACGAATGAAATTTACGTTTAACTTTATGTGATTTTTTTCACAAACTTAGAGGTGAAATGAATGTTGACTCAGCTGGATATACCACAAATGGTTACGTTAATGAAAGCGAGGGGCAATATCTATCATTTTTTGCTCAGAGTGTTCCATTCGCCGCTTGATCAAGTATGGTTAGATGCTTTTCGGGAACATGGAGATGTTGCGGGCCTTGGGGAACTTGGTTTGGGCGGTGTAGAGCTGAAGGACTTTTTTAAAGGTGACCCTTGCTTAAAAAGGGAAACAGTGGAGTATTCGAGGCTATTTATTGGGCCCGGGACATTGCCCGCGCCTCCGTGGGAATCCTTTTATCGAAGCAGGGAGCAAATGCTTTTTGATGATGTAATGTATGAGGTCAGGGAGCAATTCCATAATGAAGGCCTTCGATTTGTAAAAGAAAACAATGAGCCCGATGACCACCTAACCATCGAACTGGAATTCATGCTTCATCTCATTTTGAAAGGAATACATGCAAAAGAAGAACACGAGCTTTTCAATATTCTTAAGAAACAGCGCGCCTTTCTGAATGAGCACCTTGGACGGTGGATAGGCGATTTTGGAAAAAGGTTGGCTCAAAGCACAACCAGTAATCTATACAGAGGTGCCGCATTATTGGCAAATGATTTTATTGCAGATGATATAGATTTTCTTAATGAACTAGTGGAGGGATGGCCCCATGGCGAGTAAGGAAATGGAAAAAGGGCTTCTGGAAAAACAAATGAAACGGCGTACCTTTTTAAAATGGTCAGGAGGAATTGGAATCCCTCTTGTGCTCGGCGGATTTGGGGCAAATCAACTGGTCGGCAGGAAAGAGCCGGAAAATGCCATAAAAGCAGAAACCCCGGAAAAAATCATTTCAACTTGCAGCATCAACAATTGCGGCGGCCGCTGCGTCATTAAAGCGCATGTCAAGGAAGGCCAGGTCGTCCGAATCAGTACGGACACAAATGAGGACGATATTCTTTCTCCGCAAATGCGGGCCTGCATACGCGGGCGGGGCTATAAAAAAATGCTTTACCATCCCGACCGGCTTAAGTATCCAATGAAACGCGTTGGTAAACGGGGTGAAGGAAAATTCGAGCGGATCACCTGGGCCGAAGCCGTTGAAACGATCGCGAACGAGATGAAGAGGGTCGGCGAAACCTACGGACCGGAATCAAGATATGTGAATTATGCTTCCGGGCAGTCATGGGGCTTGTTCGGGGGAGAGTATATGGCTAGGAAGCTGCTTGCGATGACTGGCGGTTACCTTGATTTCAGGAACGATTATAGTTCAGGTGCTGGGAATGTCGCGACACCATATACGTATGGGACAAATAACTCGGGATCAAGTTTCGATTCATTCCTCCATTCAAAGTATATTATTCTATGGGGACATAACCCCTCCGAAAATATTTTCTCAACTCCGTATACAACCTATTTGCGAGAAGCGAAAAAGAACGGAGCGAAAATTATTGTCATTGACCCGCGTTATACGGATACAGCCGTCGCATTCGCTGACGAATGGATCCCAATTTTGCCAACGACAGACAATGCAATGATGGATGCGATGGCGTATGTGATGATTACCGAAAACCTTTATGACAAAGAATTTGTCGATAAATACTGCATCGGTTTTGATGAAGCGCACATGCCGGAAGGGGTACCAAAGGAAGAAAACCTACGGAACTACCTGCTTGGAAAAACGGACGGCATTTCGAAAACACCTGAATGGGCAGAACAGATTTGCAAGGTTCCTGCTTCTAAGATAAGGGAAATCGCGCGGGACTATGCCACCATCAAACCAGCCGCGTTACTTCAGGGCTGGGGGCCACAGCGCCATGCGTATGGGGAACAAATTATGCGCGGAGGCGCGCAGCTCGCCTGCCTGACCGGAAATGTCGGCAAGCTAGGAGGATGGGCCGCGGGAACAGGCTACTGGTCCAGGTCGGGCATCGCCTATCCGATTACATTCGAGAATCCGGTGAAAGCGACAATCCCTTGCTTTCTCTGGGCCGATGCGGTTGAACGAGGGACGGAACTTACCTCTGAAGATGGCCTCCAGGGAACGGACAAACTAAAGAGCAATATTAAACTGATTTTCAATATTGGCGGAAATATGCTCGTCAACCAGCACTCCGATATTAATAAAACGACAAAGCTGCTTGAGGATGAAAGCAAGGTCGAATTCATTGTGGTTGGCGATCTTTTTATGACACCAAGCGCAAAATATGCAGACATCCTTTTGCCAGGGACATCCTTTTTTGAACGGTGGGATATTGGGGTGCCATGGTGCTTTGGGGATTATGTCATATTAGGTGAAAAAGCAATCGATCCTCTGTATGAATGCCGGAATGAGTATGATGTGTTTGCCGATATTGCCGAACATTTCGGTTTGAGGGAGGCCTTTACCGAAGGAAAAACGATGCTTGACTGGGTTAAGGTGAGCGTGGAACGGACAAGGGCCGAGATCGACCCGGGATTCCCAACTTTCGAAGAGTTCAGGAAAAAGAGCATCCACCATTTTACGTTTGACGAGCCGCTGATTGGTTTTAAAAAACAGATTGATGACCCGGAAAACAATCCATTTGAGACGCCGTCAGGGAAAATCGAGCTGTTTTCCAAGGCGCTGTGGGATATGAACAAGCATGATGTCATACCGCCTTTCGCGAAGTATGTGCCGGCTTGGGAAGGGCCGGCCGATCCGCTGAAGGAAACATATCCGTTGCAGTTGATTAGCTGGCATTATAAAAGGCGCTGCCATTCAACCCATGACAACCATCCGTGGCTTGAAGAAGCTTTTCCCCAGGAAATGTGGCTGAACCCAGTAGATGCGGGGGCAAGGGGATTAAAGGATGGTGACCGGGCTAGGGTATTCAATGCCAGGGGAGCTTTAATCATCCTAGTAAAAGTAACAAGCCGCATCATGCCGGGGGTCGCCGCGATTCCACAGGGTGCCTGGTATACGCCGGATAAGGATGGAATCGACCAAAGGGGCTCCATAAACGTGCTCACCGCCCAAAGGCCGACTCCTCTAGCAAAATCAAACCCGCAGCAAACGAATCTCGTCGAGGTAAAGAAAGCATAGAGGGGGAGTGGCCCGCGATGGCACAAATGGGTTTTTATATCAATCAAAGCCTATGCTCGGGATGTAAAGCATGCACGGTAGCCTGCAAGGACAAAAAGGATTTAGAGGTGGGATTGAACTTCCGTCGGGTATACGCCCATGAAGAAGGGGCATACATCCAAAAGGGAGCCGCTATCGTACAACAAATAAAAGCTTTTTACTTTTCGATTTCCTGCAACCACTGTACGAAGCCGGCGTGTGTACCAATTTGCCCGACTGGAGCAATTGTCAAGAGGAAGGAAGACGGGATTACTGTCATCGATCAGGATAAATGCGCCGGAACCAAATTTTGCGTATCCGCCTGCCCGTATGGTGCTCCCCAATACAACGAAAAAACATTTAAAACGAACAAATGCGATTTTTGCCTCGATCTTCAGGCGAAAGGCGAGGATCCGGTTTGCGTCTCGACCTGCATCATGAGGGCGATTGAATGCGGGCCAATTGAGGAACTCCGTAAAAAATATGGAACCGTAGATGAAGTAATAGGAATGCCAAGCGCAGCAATCACCAATCCTAATCTGGTGATTACCCCACATAGGGATGCAGTGAAAAATTAGTATAGATTAACAAAAAACGCGTGGCTGCCCTATGCGTTTTTTGTTTTTCTGGACCCCGTCATTTTTTTAAATATGTTATTCCTGGCCATTGGGCATGTGCGCATTCAATAGGCGGGGTTCCAACGGCTCGCTCGTTGAATAAATAGTTGCTCGGTCGGCATAATTATGGCACGGTTTAGCAAAATTGATTGGTTTTTCGGCATTAATACCGGAATTCTCTGGAGAAATACATTTGCTATAAAAAAGAGCGCGAAACCTTTTCGGTTTCTGCGCCCAGTCCAAGGAATATGCGGATGAGAGGACTTGAACCTCCACGGGGTTGCCCCCACTAGAACCTGAATCTAGCGCGTCTGCCGATTCCGCCACACCCGCGAAACAAATTACTTTTATACTATATCATATTTTTTTATATGCCGCACGATATTTTTCCTGCCAAAATGAAAGGGCAGCCTTTAATCAGGCTGCCCTAGCCGCCAGCGGGTTCTTCCTTTCTCCCAGGGCGGATCTTTAGCAAGGCGACCAGTGCGGATAAAACACAGGCGCCGCTTAGAAGGACGAAGATCCAAATATCCGATTTTTTCAAAAGAAGGGCAACTAGAGGCGGCCCGGCTGCTACCCCGATAAATCGCATCGAACTGTAAATCGAGGTAATAGTGCCTCGTTCCTCTTTTTCGATTCCCTCGGTAATGAGCGCATCAAGGGACGGAAGGCAAACGCCGATTCCGACACCGCAAATCGTAAACATTGTAAGGAGAAACCATAGCTTGACTGAAAAATAAAGGACCGCTATCGAGGCCCCCGCCATTAATATTCCCGCGAGGATTAGCCATTTCATTAACACTTTATTCTTTTTAATCACTTTGCCGGTGATGTAGGAGGACAGGCAAAGCGCCCCTAGCGGCAAAGCAAGGAAAAGCCCCTTTTTAAGGTCCTTAATCCCAAGCTCTTTTTCAAAAATCTCTGATAAATAAAACAAGATTCCGAAGAGGACAAACATCAAAATGCCACCGATGAAAAAAATGGCATTTAGCCAGCGGCCTTTCTTTGTAAATGTATCTTTTACATTTGCAAAAAAGGTTTTAAACGGAATTGGCTTTTCCTCGCGTTTGGGGCATTTTACAAGAAAAGCCATCATTAAAATCGATATAGCGCAAAAGACCGGAATTAAAAAGAATGGTAAAAACCAGACAATTCCCGCGAGGAACGCACCCAGGACTGGGCTCAGAACTTTTCCGAACGTATTTGATGTTTCAATAACGCCGAGGGTACTGCTTACATCATGATCGCGCTTGAACATATCACCAACAAGCGGAAGGACAATGGGAGCAGCGCCTGCAGCTCCTACCCCTTGCAACGCCCTGCCCACAAGAATTATCCAGTAAGCATCTTCCACTTTCCATGAAGCCCATGCAGAAATGGCTCCGCCGAGGGCAGTAATGATTAAGCTCGGTATAATGACTTTTTTTCGGCCGATATGGTCTGAAAGATACCCTGCAACCGGTATTAAAAAGATCGCTACGATTGAATAAACCGTAATAATCATGCTTGTCTGGAAAGACGTGATTGACAATTCCTTTTCCATTGCGGGAAGGACGGGGATGAGCATGGAATTTCCAAGTGTCATCACAAGAGGAATGGACGAAAGGGACAAGATCGCCCACTTCTGCTTTGCCACTTCCCCTGACTTGCCCGGTTTATCGGTACTTGTTTGCTGGCATAGCTTTTCGCTGTAATCCATGATAAGCTGAACCGCCTTTGCGTCATAATAGCCTTAAAATAGTCTCCTTCAGCCAAACTTCAGGAAACGGACAGAGGAACTCGTTGTACCTTTACTATTTACCAATTGCCGTTATTGTAGTAAAAAGAATATATCCTTTTATTTGAAAAGTAGGCGAACAAATTGAACAAACCAAAAATTATTCAATTAGCAGTCGGAATACCGAAAAGCTTTGAAAGAAATGGTAAGGAATACGTATCGGCAATCGGAAAAGAATCGGTTAGGGAAGCATTTCTCTCCAGGGATGGGCTGGCAGGGGACGGGATAGCCAATCCGGAATTCCATGGAGGGCCGGACAGGGCATTATGCCTTTACCCTTATGAGCATTACCCGAAATGGGAGGAAGAGTTTGGAGTTAAGCTCCTACCACCTGTTTTTGGAGAAAATATTACTGCGTTAGGGATGCCGGAATCAGAGGTTTATATTGGGGACATTTATAAAATAGGGGAAGCGACAGTTCAAATTTCACAAGGAAGGGTGCCATGTTCAACCATTTCAAAATTTAATTCAATCGACCCTTTTTTAAAAAGGGTTTACGAAACTTGTTTAACAGGCTACTTCTTCAGGGTTATTGAAGAAGGGAAAATGACACAGGATTCGGAAATTGTCCTTTTGGAGCGAAATACACAGGAAATTACCGTCTTTTCCGCTGCAATGGCGATCCTCCATAAGAAAGGGGACACGGACTTTTATGATAAATTGGCGGCGTTTCCTAAGCTTGCGAATGAATGGCGGAACAAGGCAGGCAAAATTCTAGAGGAAAAATTGGCGAAAGAATAATGGTCTTTTTTGTTGACATTCTGAAAATTCGTGATTATCATAATAAACAATACATTAAAGCATTGACGAAGAGTAGTAGCTTAGGCTGAAACTTAAGAGAGCTGATGGGTGGTGCGAATCAGCGTGGATGCGTAGGTGAATGGACTTCCGAGCTTCCTGACCGAACCTTTTATAAGGTGTAGGCTCAGGCGAATTGCCTAATCGTTACAATAGGCGCGTATTAGCCAATCTGGCTTGATACGGTCAAAGTGGGCTGTTTATACAGCCAATGAAGGTGGCACCACGGGTCTCCCGTCCTTTTTTGGACAGGGGCCCTTTTTGTTTTTCAGGAAAGTTGAAACGATGTTAAGAATAATCATCAAAACTACAAGGATCAATTTAAATTGAATAGAGCAAATCGTTGAGCAAGGGGAGTAGGCTTTCATTGCCTGTCACAGAGAACCGGGAAGGGTGCGAACCGGTACAGGGAGAAAGTTGAATGGGCTTGCGAGAGGCTGCCTGAATGACAGTAGGGCTGCACGGAATCCGCCGTTAAAAGGATAGGGTATCGGATAATTTCCTGTACCTGAAAGAGGGGATGCCAGTTTTGGTATTCCAATTGAGGTGGCACCGCGGTCGCAGAATCGTCCTCTATACACATTATTTCTATGTGTATAGGGGACTTTTTTATTTTTTTTAAAAATTTGATAAGGAAGGAGTGACGGCGATGGTAGAGGCAACCCGGACTGCTGTAAAGGTCCAGTTCATTGAAATGCAGGGAGACACCCTGACACCGGTATCCATTTTTCAAAAACTGCAAGGAACCAAAAAGTTCCTCCTGGAGAGTTCGTTAAATAATTGGGATGTCGGCCGCTATTCCTTCATTGGTGCCCGTCCCGCTTTCGAATTGGTTTCTGAGGGAACTAAAAACCGATTGATAATAGCCGGGGAGGAGGAAATGGCAATTGAAGGGAATCCGCTCAAGATTGTAGAAAATCTGCTGCCACCGATTGAAGCCGATGTGCCATTCCCTTTCTTCGGGGGAGCGGCGGGGTATGCGGGCTACGATGTGATTAGGCTGTACGAGGATATCGGCCAAGTACCTGAAGGAAGCCTTGGAATGCCGGATTGCCATTTTATGTTCTTTGAAGAAGCCATTGTTTATGACCATCTCGAACAAAAGGTGTACATAGCGGGAGTGCCGCTCCTCGCCACGACTTCAGATGAGAGCCTGGCTGCAAGGCTTGAAAAGAGGCGGATTGAACTGGCCAACCCGCTTTCTGAAGTTGCTCCTGCGCCATTTACACTCGGAACTTTCACTGGGGAGATATCAAAGCAGACATTCATGGATAAGGTTAAGGCTGTCAAACGGCATATTGAAGAGGGAGATATTTTCCAGGCTGTCCTTTCTCAGAGGCTTAGCTCCAAGTTCAGCGGCGATTCTTTTTCCTGCTACCGTAGGCTTAGGACGCACAATCCTTCGCCGTACATGTTTTATTTCGATTTCGGGGCATACAGCGTAATGGGTGTTTCCCCGGAGAGCCTAGTAAAAATACGCGGAAGGACAGTTTACTCTAATCCAATTGCAGGCACTAGGCCAAGGGGGAAAAGCCTGGAGGAGGATTTGGCCCTTTCTGACGAGTTGAAGCATGACGAGAAGGAGCTTGCTGAACATCGGATGCTGGTCGATCTGGGGAGAAATGATTTGGGGCGGATTTGTGAATTTGGAACTGTTCAGGTCAGCAAATACCTTCAAATTGAGAAATACCGCCATGTGATGCATCTCGTTTCCGAATTGGAGGGAAAGCTCAGGCGCGAATTCTCACCCCTTGACGCATTGGCAGCGTGCCTCCCGGCAGGAACGGTTTCGGGAGCACCGAAAATTAGGGCGATGCAGATAATCAATGAGCTTGAAGGGATGAAACGAGGCCTCTATTCAGGAGCCATAGGCTACCTGTCTGCTGGAGGGCAAATGGATTTTGCTCTTGCAATCCGAACAATGATCATTAAGGATGGCCAAGCTTTTATCCAGGCGGGTGCCGGAATCGTCCATGATTCGATACCGGAGCTTGAATACGAGGAAACAATCTACAAACTGAAAGCTTTTTTAGGAGGGTTGGTATGATCCTGCTTATCGATAATTATGATTCTTTTACCTTTAATCTTTATCAGTATTTAGGCGAGCTTGGGGAAACCATCCTGGTCTCGAGAAATGACAAAATTACCATTCAGGACATTCGGAAAGTAAACCCATCGGCAATCGTCCTCTCCCCAGGGCCAGGGAAGCCGGAAGGTTCGGGGGTTTGTATGGAAATCGTGCATGAACTCCATAGGAGTATTCCCATCCTTGGCATCTGTCTCGGACATCAGGTAATCGTAAAAGCGTTTGGAGGGACCGTTAGAAAATCACTGTCAATCCGGCACGGAAAGATTTCTCAGGTTACTCATAACGGCGGTGGACTTTTTATGAACCTGCCAGGAAAGATTGACGTGATGCGCTATCATTCACTTGCAGCAGAGAAAAATGCTATTCCACAGCACTTGGTACTTGATGCGGTTGCAGATGATGACGGAGAGGTCATGGCGGTCCATCACAGGGACTTTCCGGTATATGGAATCCAGTTTCATCCAGAGTCAATCGGGACTTCGTCCGGCAAACAAATTATTGAAAATTTCCTAAACAGGATTGAAAGGAAGGATAGAGATGAAAGAATACTTGCTCCAACTGTCTGAAAGGATTTCCCTAACCGAAGAGGAAATGAAGGATGCAATAGGTAAGATGCTGAATGAGGAAGCAGAGGAAACAGAAATCGCCGCCTTCCTGATGGCTTTGAAAATGAAAGGTGAAGAACCGGAAGAACTGGCAGGCATGGCGAAAGCGTTAAAAGAAAACGCGTTCGGATTTGGGAAAAAGCTGCGCAATGCTATGGATAACTGTGGGACCGGCGGAGATGGCGCTTCCACATTCAATGTGAGTACTACCTCTGCCTTTGTAATCGCGGGTGCGGGTGTCAAGGTAGCTAAGCACGGAAACAGAAGCGTCTCCAGTAAAACCGGGAGCGCAGATGTTCTGGAGCATCTAGGCATTCACCTAGATATTCCTGTCGCAGCTTCAGAGGAAATTCTTAACGGGCTGGGAATCTCCTTCCTATTTGCGCCGCATGTCCATCCGAAATTGAAAAAAATCATGGCTGTTCGAAAGCAACTGAAGATTCCAACAGCATTCAACCTGATTGGCCCCCTGTCAAATCCAATCGATTTGGAATACCAGCTTGTAGGGGTCTATAAACCGGAGTTCATACCTTTATTCGCAAAAACGCTTAAAGTTCTCGGCCGAAAGCGGGCAATTGTCATCAACGGGAAAGGTTCGTTGGATGAGGCTTCCCTTGAAGGAGAAAACAATCTAGCAATTATCGAGGATGGAGAAATCAAATATTTCAAGTTTACCCCCGAAGAAGTCGGGCTAAAGCAGATCAACAATTCCGAAATAAAAGGAGGTTCCGCAGGGGAAAACGCAAAAATCCTTTTGGACGTATTGCTTGGAAAAAAAGGGCCGTTCAGGGAGACAGTGCTTCTGAACGCAGGCCTGGGTATTTATGCGGCAATGCGTTCCGAAAGCCTCATCGAAGGAATTGACATGGCTAGGAAAAGTATTGATTCGGGAGCAGCCTACAAAAAACTTGAAGGATTAAGGGACTTTTCCACCAAGATGCAAAAGGAGGCAATTTAAGTGGAGACGATTTTACATAAAATTCTAGTGGAAAAAGAAAAGGAAGTTGCCCTTTTAAAGGAAAAGGGTGTGAACCTTTACGAGAGCCTGCCGAAAAGAAAGACATTCATCCAAAAGCTGAAGCAGGACAAGAACATTGCCATTATTGCCGAATATAAACGGGCATCCCCATCGAGAGGATTGATCAACGGCAATATAGGGCCGGGTGAGCAGGCGAAGATGTATGAACTGGCCGGGGCCACGGCAATCTCTGTCCTAACCGACCAGAAATTTTTTAATGGATCATTCGATGACCTCAAGGAGGTGCGGAGCGCGGTGGATTTGCCTCTCCTTTGCAAGGATTTCATCATTGATGAATTGCAAATCGACCATGCCTATCAGGCTGGAGCCGATATCATCCTTTTAATCGTGGCGGCACTCACGGAAACCAGATTACAGTCTCTTAAAACTTATGCCGAATCGCTTGGGCTTGAGGTTCTAGTAGAGATCCATAATGAAGAGGAGCTGGCGATAGCGGAGCAAGCCGGGGCAAAATTAATCGGCATCAATAACCGTGATTTAAGGACTTTCGAAGTTTCATTGAATACAACCACAGAATTGGGGCCAAGGGTTCTCGCTTCCGGGGCCTGCCTGATCAGTGAGAGCGGCATGAAAACGGCAGCGGATGCTCGGCTGGCAGCGAGTGCTGGGGCACAAGGTCTACTAATTGGCCAGACACTGATGGAGAGCGGAAACCTTGAGGAAGGACTTCGGGAATTCATCGTACCAAAGATGGAGGTGGCACGGCGATGAAGGTAAAAATATGTGGAATCATGGATGCCGGGACTGCTTTAAAAGCAGTTGAGTTTGGAGCAGACGCTCTCGGTTTTGTCTTCGCGGACAGCAGAAGGAAGGTCTCGCCTGAGCTTGTAAGGGAAATTAATGCTCAATTGCCTCCGGAAATTCACAAGGTCGGCGTTTTTGTTAACGAATCAAAACACAAAGTTGAAGACATCGCGGACTACTGCGGCCTCACCCATATCCAGCTCCATGGGGAGGAATCGCCAAGTTTTTGCAAAGGCTTCTCCCTTCCAGTCATAAAGGGATTCAACATTGGCTGCCATTCTGACCTTGAACTGGTTAACAAATATGCATGCGAGGGCTTTTTGCTTGACAGCCCAAAAGGGGTTTACAGAGGAGGAACAGGGAAAGCATTTGACTGGTCGATCCTTCAAGATGCAGATCTGGACGGCAAAAGAATCATTCTTGCCGGTGGGTTGAATAGTGAAAATGTAACTGCAGCCATACGTATAGCAAATCCATATATGGTGGATGTCAGCAGTGGGGTTGAAACAGACGGTAAAAAGGATTTGAAAAAAATCAAAGATTTCATTCTTGCTGCAAAAGGGGAGGAACCGCTTGATGAGAACGTATACGATGCCTGACGAGAGGGGCCATTTCGGAACATTTGGGGGCAAATACGTTCCGGAAACATTGATGCAGGCCATTCTGCAAATGGAAGAAGCATACAAAGAGGCGAAAAACGATCCGTTATTTCAACTCGAGCTGGACAGGCTTTTAAAGGAGTATGTCGGACGGGAAACCCCGCTATATTTTGCCGAAAATCTGACAAGCCATGCGGGTGGTGCAAAAATTTATTTGAAGCGGGAGGATTTGAACCATACCGGCGCCCATAAAATCAACAATACGATTGGGCAGGCGCTGCTGGCGCTCAGGATGGGAAAACGGAAAATTGTTGCCGAAACTGGTGCCGGCCAGCATGGGGTTGCGACCGCCACAGTATGTGCCCTCCTGAATTTGGAATGCATCGTTTTCATGGGGGCGGAGGACGTAAAAAGGCAAGCATTGAACGTTTTCAGGATGGAGCTTTTGGGGGCAAAAGTTGTGAGTGTTCATTCGGGAAGCTCTACTTTGAAAGACGCAGTGAATGAGGCTCTGCGGTATTGGGTTGCCAACGTAGATGATACACACTATTTGCTGGGTTCGGTTATGGGCCCGCATCCATTTCCGATGGTTGTCCGTGACTTCCAAAGTGTGATTGGCAGGGAAACGAAGAGGCAATTTGCCGATAAAGAAGGTGGCCTCCCCGATGCCGTTGTGGCCTGCATAGGCGGCGGGAGCAATGCAATGGGAATGTTTTATGATTTTATCGATAATCTTGAAGTCAAACTTTTCGGTGTTGAAGCTGCTGGAAGCGGAATCGGCACTCCATACCACGCCGCTTCATTAACAAAAGGAAAACCAGGAGTCCTCCATGGCGCTTTCATGTATCTTCTCCAGGACAGGGACGGCCAAATTCAGGATGCGCATTCAATATCGGCCGGACTTGATTATCCGGGCGTAGGCCCGGAGCACAGCTTCCTAAAGGATAGCGGAAGGGTCGAATATGATTCGATTACGGACGAAGAGGCGCTGTCCGCATTTAAGCTGCTGGCTGTCAAGGAGGGAATCATACCGGCCCTTGAAAGCGCGCATGCCGTTGCTTTTGCGATAAAGCTTGCCGCAAAAATGAATCCTGAGGAATCGGTCGTTGTCTGCTTGTCCGGTAGAGGGGATAAGGATGTCGAAACAGTAAAATCGAAAATGAAAGGAGAGGAGGCACATGAGTAGAATGACTGAATGCTTTAAGCGATTAAAAGACGGGAACGAAAAGGCTTTTGTACCGTATATTATGGCGGGTGATGGCGGGATCAATTGCCTGGAGGAAAGGCTTGTCCTGCTCGAAAGGCTGGGCGCAACGGCCATCGAAGTCGGCATTCCATTTTCCGATCCAGTAGCGGACGGCCCGGTTATCCAGGAGGCGGGGGTAAGGTCGCTTGCGAGCGGAACGACACTAAAGGGAACCATTGAACATTTAGCAGGCGCACGGGCTTCGATTTCAATTCCAATTATTGTCATGACGTATTTAAACCCTATCCTTGCTTATGGAATTGACGAATTTTGCAGGGACAGTAAAACAGCCGGGATTGATGGCGTTATCGTTCCGGACCTCCCCTTAGAGGAAGAAGAACTGATTGAGCCATCCCTGACAAATACGGGAATCGAATTAATCCGGCTTGTTACGCTGACAACACCGATTGATAGAATAAGAGCTATTTCTGAAAAAGGAAACGGATTCATATATGCTGTCACAGTAAAAGGGGTAACAGGCGGGAGAGGCAGCTTCGAGGAAGGGCTTCCAACTTTTCTCGCCGAGGTAAAAAGCGCTAGCCGGCTTCCCGTTTACGCTGGATTTGGTGTTACTAGCGGGGAACAGGCGAGGAAACTTGCAAACTACTGTGATGGAGTCATTGCCGGAAGCAAGATTGTCCAGCTTCTTCATGAGGGAAAATTGGCTGAGTTGGAGGAGTTAGTATCCTGTTTTAAAAAAGAAAAAATGTCTGCCTTTTGAGGGATTTACCGTGTAGTAACCGTAAGAAAAACCACATCGTCACCGGTGTGGTTTTTCGGCTGTTGCGCAAATTGTAAGGTTGGGGTGAATTTTTTTATAGGATATGCTGATGTTTTGCAGTCCCGCCGATTTCATATCACTCTCAAGCTGCTTTCCCAAATCCCTCGCTGTATTGTCAGTGTCGCCTTCCTCCCTGGGCTGAACGGTAATGGCCACCCTGCCTCCGGGTTTGAGGGAAGAGGCAATCTTGCTTAGTGTTTTCCGTCGATTTTTCCAAAGCGGATAATTGTTAACTGAGAAAATCCGGTCATATTTTTCTTTTGGAAATTCGAAGCTTGAAATTTCGTCCCGCCACAGCCTTAATTTTCCTGCTTTTATTAAATGGTGATGTTTCTTTTCCGTTTCTTGTTTCATTTTCAGTGAAAGGTCAATTCCTTCAATCAAGCATTCCGGAAAACGTTCGCCGATGGCTCTGATTGCGTATCCAGGGCCAAAACCAATTTCAAGAACCCGTTGCCCATTTAAAAGGGAGAGCTGGTTGATTGTCCATTCATTGATTTTCTTATTTTCAAAATACATGATTTTACCGGCAATTTTCCCTAGAAGCCCTCGTGGCAACCTGAATTGCTTTGCTAAATTTTTCACCGTCCATGCCCCCTTTAAGGCCTTTTACCCTAAAACAAGAAAATCAATTCAAAACGGACCGATCAAAAAGTGCGAATTGTTACAGATGATTGACAGAATATTTACTATACTGAAAGAAGGTTGGCACGAAATTGATAAGAAGGATGAAAGGGTGGGTTTTCATGCGGCTGTATGAAGGAATTATAAAAATTCTTGATGAAAAAGGGCCGCTGCCGCTTTCCGCACTCTGCAATGAAGCAAATACGCTATTTGAAATTGGTGGTTTCACCCCCGACCCGTCAGACATCTACAATGTTCTTAATAGAAAAAAAGAGTTGTTCTTGCTTCAGGGCGGCATGGTTTCAATCCAGCCAGGCAAACAGCCTCTATATTTGACCGTTTTTGCAGAGCTTCCCAGTACAGTGGGATATCAGTTAAGGGTTGATTTTACAAAAGGATATTTCACGTTGATTGAATGGAGGGACAAGGAATGTCCGCGTTTCCCTGGTTTTCCAGAACCAAGAAACCCTGGGGATATCGGTATTTTCAAAACGCAGGTTTACAAGTCGGCAATTTGGGACTGGGATAAAAACTATTTTCCCGAAGAGGGTATTATCCTCGATGGTTTTAGCTGGTCCGTTAAGCTTAAAACGATGACCACTGTTTATGAAAAGAGCGGCACGAATAAATTTCCAGTTCAGTGGAAAATTCTTAGCAGGGGAATCCGCGAGCTGACAGGCTATCCTTTTGGGTAGCCTTTTTCTTTGAGGATGTTTTGAAGGGTGAGGAGAACCAAATACGTTTAGCCCGGCCTTTTGGATATTACATTGGGGGATCTCTTATACGACTGAAAAATAGGAGCGCCAAAACAATAAAGATCATTTGCAAAGACAAGGGCATTTGCAATTACGTCTGAATCCTTTAAAATAAGAAAATAAGTATAAAACACAGAGGTGCCAATCCAATTTTGAGAGAAATTACGATAGAAGAATTATCTACTGCAAAAAATCCAGTTGTGATCGATGTCCGTTCACCAATAGAATTTAAAGAAGGGGCCATTCCCGGAGCTTTGAACGTACCATTGTTCACGGATGAAGAGAGAGCCAAGATCGGGACACTTTACAAAAAAGAAGGATCCGACGCTGCCAAGTGGCTCGCGATGGAGATTGTATCGCCCAAAATCCCAAATTTGCTTCGGACAATCCGTGAATACGCCGGCCCAACCGGTATGCCTGTTGTCCAATGCTGGCGCGGAGGCATGCGCAGCAAGGCGGTTACGTCCTTCCTGGAATTTTCCGGCATAACGGCGAGAAGGCTCCAGGGGGGCTATAAGGCATATAGGCAATACATTTTGAAAAGAATTCCCGAGCTGCTCCCTGATAAGTCAGTTGTCATCCACGGTATGACAGGCACCGGCAAGACCGAAGTGCTGCATATCCTCGCGCGAAAAGGCTATCCAGTTGTCGACCTTGAATACATGGCCTGCCACAGGGGATCAATATTCGGCGCCATCGGACTTGGGGAAGGGAATACCCAAAAAATGTTTGATGCGCTATTATATGAGAGGCTTGCCGAATTGAATAAACCTCCTTATTCAATCATGGAGGCAGAAAGCAAACGGATTGGGCGGATTGTCCAGCCTAATGAATTGATGGATGTAAAAACGAACGGAATCCACATCCAAATCCATTTGCCGATTGAAGTCCGGATCAGCCATATCGAACAGGAATACATTACTCCTTACAAGGACGAGCCATGGTATTATGAAAAAGTAAAAGAAGCATTGATTCGCATCATGAAACGCATCAAGTCCCAGGAAGCGAAGGCAATGCTTGAAGAGTGCATTGCAGGAAAGGATTATTCCGGGATGATCAGAATCTTGCTAGAATCGTACTATGATCCGATGTATGAGCATAAACAGCTTGAATACTTTGGTGAATTCAAGGACATACACGCAGAAACCTTCGAGGAAGCCGCGGCAAAAATCGAAGAATATTTAAAGGAATTGTCATTAGGTCCGGTAACATCGGTTCAATTCTAATGGTATAAAGCATCCTTAATTAAGGGATGCTTTTTTGTTGCCCGAATAAGCAAAAGGTGTAAACTGATTCTATTTCCTTGAAATTTAAACAGCCGCCGGCATGGAGCCGGCGGCTGAGTTCACTTGGCGTTGTTAAGGTTTCATTACTTTACTTCTTGAAAGGCCTGAGCCCCCTGCGCTGAATTTCATCTTTCAGGATTTTAATCCATTCTTTCTCCGTTCCAGACTTCATTGCATCACGATACGAAACGACAAGCTGCTCATTGCTCATAATCTTCATTGGTTTGTAATGCCCTCCTTGGAAACGTAGATTGAATATTCAGTTTCTAACATTGTAAAGCTTTAACCTGAATTTGGGAAGGCTTTTTTGAAAAATAATTAAAAACAGTACAAAAGGACGAGCAATCCAACTTAATTACTAAAAGGTTGCTAACTTTTCTTATTCAAAGAATTTTCAGAGAGGTTTTGGACAAATCTTTCCCGTGGTAAAGAAGAATGCCACCCTTTAAGAAAGAGGTAGAGAGAGATGAAAAATGACAACGGGTTTTATAGGCTCAACTACGGTAAAGGCCATTATACAAATTTGCAATTTATCCGAAAAGACCACATTTGCGATACTTCCTATATGACGTTCAAGGATACACTTAGCGGGGATATTTTCACGTTTGAGACAGATAAGATTAGGGAGCTTCGATTTACACGGGTACTGGATATTCCGATGGCAACGTATACAGCCCCCCTTGCGGATACCGCCTCGCATTCATTATACTGATGTCAGATACTTTTTAAGGGGGCACTATGAAATGCTGCATTTGAATTGGCAGGAAAAAGGAACAGTGAAAAAAGTAAAATGCATTCACGCCAACGCGAAAAAATACATCGTAAACAATGTTCTTACACCCGGTAATGTCTATGACGTTAAAAATGAAACAGATGAATTTTACTTCGTTGTTGACAACACCGGTAAAGTTGGCGGATATTACAAGGAATATTTCCAGGAAAGCTAAATGGGCTGCCGGTGAACCCGGCGGCTTTTTGCATTTGCGTTTCTTAAGGGGGGGACGGTTGTGATGCTTATTGACGTGCCAATTATAGGGAAACATGTAATTCTGGAAGCGATGGAAGCCACCCATTCTGATGAGTTGTGGGAGGCTGGCAAATCAACGGAGATATGGCAGTTCATTGCGACGAAAATTTTGTCGAAAGGCGAAATGGAGCAGGCTGTCAAAACTGCTTTGGAGGAAAAAAACAGGGGGATCCAGTTTCCTTTTATCATACGGAGAAAATCGGATGGGAAGATAATAGGGAGCACACGATACCTCGATATATCCCCACAAAACAATAGCCTTGAGATCGGCTGGACATGGCTGAATCCATCCGCATGGAAGACAGCCGTAAATACAGAGTGCAAATATCTTCTGTTAAAAACAGCGTTCGAGGGACTAGGAATCAATAGGGTACAGCTTAAAACGGACAGTAGGAATATTGTCTCACAAAAAGCAATTGAGCGGATTGGCGCGGTGATGGAAGGTGTCCTCAGACAGGAAAGGAAGCTACAGGACGGGTTTATCAGGGATACGGTTGTCTATAGCATTCTTGCTTCCGAGTGGCCAACGGTAAAAGAGGGACTGCTGAAAAAGTTGAACAAGAGTGGAGAATTTTAAAACTTAATTTAACAGTGAAAGAAAGTGGATAATTCATGGCATATGTCTTTGTCGGAATAGGTGGAGCTATCGGCAGCATCCTCCGATTTTTCCTTACATACCTTCATTCGTCGGGTTCGGCCATGCCCTATGGGACTTTGTTCGTCAACCTAACAGGTTCTTTCGTGCTTGGCTGGTTCGCAGCAAGGTTCACCTCTTTTAAAAGGCTGCACCCGCTTCTTTCAACCGCTTTTTCAACGGGGCTTATCGGCTCCTACACAACTTTTTCAACCTTTTGCCTGGAGATTGTTAACCTCGCGGATGCAGGGCAATATTTTTATTCGTTTGCCTATTTAGCCGTCAGCCTGGCTGGCGGAATATTCCTCTCTTGGCTTGGATATAGGGTGGGTTTCGTAAAAAAGGGGGACATGCAAAGATGAAGCTGCTATTGATTGCTGCCGGAGGTTTTTTCGGGGCTGTCTGCCGGCTTTTCCTTGCACGCCGGTTGAATACAGGGATAGGGATTCCTTACGGGACGATGATTGCGAATTTTATCGGTAGTCTGATGCTCGGGTTCTTAGCGGGTAAGGCTGCGAGCGGAAACGTGTACGCCTTATTCGGAATCGGCTTTACCGGTGCACTTACCACTTTCTCCACATTCATGTTTGAATTAGTGAAGGCCCCTGCGGTAACCTCCCGGCTAAAGTATCTTGCCGTCAGCCTGGCTGGCGGTATTATATTGGTTTATATAGGCCTCCTGCTTGGCGGACTGTTTTAAAGAAGTGCTGGATTCCAGCGCTTCTTTTTTATAAAAGAAAATGAAACCAATTCCTGGCTCAGTCGTCTTAGGTGTAAGCGGAAACGGGGTGATAGCGGGTTGAACAGATTGAATCGCAATATAAATCGAGATGATAAAGAGGCGTGGTTTGAGGAGATCATGGACCAATATGGCGACCGGTTGACCAAGCTTTCCTATAACTATACAAAAGATTGGAATCTGGCGGAGGATATAGTTCAGGAAGTGTTTATTACTTGCTATAAGGAATATGAAAACTTAGATGGAATCGTATCGTTTCAAGCTTGGATATTTAGGATCACCATTAACAGGTGCAAGGATTTACTAAAAAGTTCTTTTTTTAAAAGGGTATTTATCAATTCGAGCTTTCTTACTATGTCAAAAACGACGGAACCATCACCGGAAATGACCGCCCTAAAGAAAAGTGAAGAAGTGCTTTTGTCCGAATGTGTTTTGGCGCTGCCCGTAAAATACAGGGAAGTTATAACACTCTATTATTATGAGGAATTATCGATACAGGAAATAAGCGAGATTTTGAAGATGAATGGCAACACGATAAAAACAAGGCTGAATCGAGCAAGGCAGAAATTAAAAGCGCTGATGGAAAGGAGGAGGTAAAATGGAGAAGGAACTTAGAAACTTGCGGAAAGCGATGAACTCCACCACCCACAAAGGGATGCACTTCACGGAAATACAGAAGGAGAAAATCAGGAACTCGCTTCGCCAGGAATTAAAAAATGCCAAACATAAACCTTTGCTCCGCCCTTACCTAATCACCGCTTTGGCAACGGCCCTGTTTATCCTGCTTTTCTATCAGGATATCAATACATCCTTTTTTCGCGGTCCAAATCAAAGGGCGGAGGAAACTATTCGGGATGATCGGACAAAGCCGGAAATCGATATGGTAGAGGCAGGGAGCAATACATTCGTCATTGAGTATGGTTCCGACAATATGGACAGGGGAAACCATGATTTTCAATCAATTGATGGACTGCGGAAAACGGTTATAGAACGAACAAAGGAATTTCAAAGAGGAACGATTGTCTATTATAAGTATCCAGGTGACAATGTTTCCTTTAACCCCCCAGACTATTACATGGGAAGGGTAGTTGGGCTTCCTGGTGAGACAGTTGAAATCATTGACGGCCAGGTGTATATAAACAACAAGAAGTTAGAGGCCTTTTATGCAAAAAAAAGAAGGGCAGGCCTTGACATGAAAGCCTATCTTGCGAAGAAACTTCCGCATTCTTATATTACCGAAGAAGACTTTAAAGAGGACAAGGGGCCCATTAGAGTGCCTGAATCAGCAGTCTTTGTTCTGAGCGATGACTGGTTTAGAGGAACTGACAGCAGATATATTGGCCCCTTGGACATTTCGGCTGTTGAAGGCAAGGTGCTGGGCTATTTAAAAGAAGACAAAAACAAGGTGCGGAAACCCGATAAATTAAGCCACAGCCAAATCATCGAAATAGTTGAGTCGACTAATCCGTATGCACTAAAGCCGGCCATGACTGCCGAAGAAAGATACCAACTAAGGCAGCAAATATACAAAAACCTTACCCAGGAGGAAATCGCAGTTCTAAATGAACAGATTGGTACTTCTTCACTATTGTTAACAGGAATTGTCGCGGATGATTTATATAAAAATCTTATAAACCAAAAGGAAAAGAAATGGACTGTGTTGGAGGTTTCGAATTGCTACCATGTTCCCGAAAAATTGGCCAATGCCGCGAAACTTATTGATTATCCGCCCCTGCTGGAGGATCTAAATACTGTTATGAAACTTTGCAAAGAAGGCGTGGCCGAGAGAAACGTCCTGAAACTTATCGATGCCAAGCGGATTATACAGGATGTAGCCAACCATTTAATTGAAGTTCCGTATACAGGGCCGGGTGAAGATGAAGTTGATTATGGTGATAAACACGACCAATACTTTAAAGCCTCAAAAACATTGGAAGGAAGCTATAGTTTGATAAGTGAATAAACGGTCATACCTACTCACGTCTCGATGAATTGCATAAGTAAAAAGGCTTCCAAAATTCCTTTTTTGCTTGGGAAAGCTTCGTTTTAATTTTAAAAACGAGGCTTTTTTAATTTTAATTAAACTTTTCCTAACGATATACTTAATTTTTGGAAAATTTTCGAACGTGAATGTTTCATAAGAAAAAATTCTTGCAAAATAACAATTTCTTCGTTAATATAATCAACATAACTTTATCTCGCTAAAGAATTAGAGAATTAGAGAACTAAAGAAACGAGGAGGAAACATCATGAAAAACCTAATCAAGTTCGTACTTATCCTTGCGGTAGCACTAATGGCAACCGCATGCGGGGCAAAGCCGGAGCTTCCGGAGGCGACTGGCAATGCTGCGGAAAAATCGTCATCGAATGGGAACACGTTGGAAGAAATAAAGAAGAAGGGCGAGATTACCATCGCGGTTGACGATACGTTCCCGCCGATGAATTATAGGAACGACAAAAATGAATTAGTTGGTTTTGATATTGACCTCGCAAAGGCGGTTTCCGAGGAGCTTGGAGTCAAGGCTAATTTTATCCCTACCGCATGGGATGGAATCCTGCCTGGCCTTGACGCAAACCGCTATGACATCATCATGTCCTCAATGGGCATTACCGAAGAGCGAAAACAAAAAGTTGATTTTGTCGAATACTTGCGATCGGGCCAGATTCTTGCTGTTCAAAGCGGCAACCCGCTCAATATTACCAAAAAGGAAGATTTGTCAGGAAAAATAGTAGGGGTCCAGATGGGTTCGACTAGTGAAAGCGCGGCGAGAGAGATTAATGGCGTAAAAGAATTGAAGGCTTATAACGGCTACACGGATGTCTTTAATGACCTTGCCCTGGGACGCCTTGAGGGAGTCATCGTCGCGGAAGCAGTCGGCAGATATTATAAAACATTGAAACCGGAAGTTTTTGATGTTGCAGGCGAACCATTTTTGAAGATGCCAGTCGGAATTGCTGTCCGAAAAAACGATGATTCACTCGAAAAAGCATTAAATGATGCTGTCCAAAAATTAAAAGAGAATGGGACCTTCTCAAAAATCAGCAAAAAATGGTTTGGGGAGGATGTAACAAAGTAGTAGACACTTAAGCTACCCAGAAGAGTGACAACAAAGTTACAAAACCAGGTTAGTTGTCGCTGAAAGCCTGATGAGAGAGTAAGGAGAGAAAACAATGGATTTTATCACATTTGCGCTTACGTATCTCCCCTATTTGCTAAAAGGGGCCCTCGTGACCATTGAAATTGCGGTTATCGGGATTGCGGCCGGCAGTATAATCGGCTTGTTTCTTGGGCTTGGAAGGGTATCAAAAGTTAAAATTTTTTCAAAAATCAGCGGGTTATATATTTGGGCAGTCCGTGGAACCCCGCTATTACTGCAATTATTCGTTATCCACTTCGCCATTCCGTCAATGTTCAGCGCGCTGACGATGCCGCCATTTGTCTCAGCCTGCATTGCTTTGTCGCTGAACGCGGGTGCCTATATCGCTGAAATTGCAAGAGGTGCCATCCAGTCAATTGACAAAGGGCAAATGGAAGCTGCAAAGTCCCTTGGCCTGAGTAACCGTCAGGCAATGCGGTATGTCATCATTCCGCAAGCTTTCCGCCGTATGCTTCCGCCGCTTGGGAATGAGTTCATCGCCCTCATCAAGGAGTCATCCCTTGTTTCAACGATTGCGCTTTATGATTTGCTTCGTACCGGACAGCAAATCATCAGCAGCACCTACCGTTATATGGAGATTTTTATCATGGTTGGGGCAATCTATTTATTGCTTACAACCCTCATGACAGCCGTGGTAGGAAAAATTGAACGGCGGGTAAGCGTTTATGAATGATAGAAGGTATAAATAGTGGTCCCCAAGTGTAAGTAGCACAAAATGCCAATTGCCAAACTGGCATGAAATAGGTTAGTTTTAAAAGATAATGGGTTTTTGCTATGCAAGCCCTCCGGGTGAACTCCTTTTTAAAGGGTTATTGAGTTCCCACGTTAATTCTTTGGGAGGAAAATTTGATGGTAGCTGTGAACGAGGAATTGGCTTCAGTAATTAAAGAAAAAGTTGAACTATTATACCCAAGGCTGGTTGAAATGAGAAGGCAGCTCCATATGTATCCTGAACTGAGCAACCAGGAATACAAAACGACAAGCCAGATTAACGATTGGCTTAATGAATATGGAATAAAGAAAATCCCTTTAAGACTTCCAACCGGCACGGCCGCGGAAATTAAAGGGAAGGAATCTGGAGAGACGGTTGCCATCCGGGCGGATATCGATGCTCTGCCAATCCAGGAAGAGTCCGATCTTCCGTTTCGTTCGAAAATAGACGGAATAAGCCATATGTGCGGCCATGATGTCCATACTGTCATTGCCTTGGGTGCTGCCATTATTCTTCAGGAATTGGCCGGCGAGCTTCCCGGAAATGTCAGAATCCTGTTCCAGCCGGCTGAGGAGGCTGAAGGCGGCGCGGAAGGCATGATTCAGGAAGGCTTGCTTCAAGGGGTCAAGTCAATCATTGGCCTCCATAACAGCCCAGAATTGCCGACTGGTACCGTAGGGGTGAAAGACGGATTTTTAATGGCTAGTGTAGACGATTTTTGGATTACCATTAAGGGTAAAGGCGGCCACGCCGCCCTTCCGGAAAAAACGATTGACCCGATTGTAATCGGAAGCGCAATTGTCGGGCAGCTGCAGACAATCGTGAGCAGGACAATTTCTGCAAAGGAATCCGCGGTTGTGACTATTGGTTCATTTCAGGCGGGTGCGACAAACAATGTCATTCCGGATACTGCGACTCTAAAAGGGACCGTTCGGACATCGAATGAGCAGGTAAGGAGAAAGATAGCCGAAGCTTTCAAACAGGTTGTGTCCAACACAGCCGCTGCACTTGGCGGGGAAGCGGAAATTGATTATCAATTCCTTTTACCGGCTGTATTCAATGACACCGAGGTCACCAGGATTGTCCGTGAAGTTTCGGTAGAAATTGTCAGCAAGGAGAAGACGGTTGTAGCCGTGCCGACGATGGGCGGAGAGGACTTTTCATTTTACCAGCAGGAGGTTCCAGGCTGCTATGTATGGCTTGGGTCCGGTAATGAAGAAAAAGGAATTAAAGAATTTTGGCACCACCCGAAATTCATGGTTGATGAGGATGCTATGAAGATTGGCGTTCAATTGATGGTCCAATCAGCAATCCGCCTGCTGGAAAACTAAAAAAACCTTCCCGGAATTCAACGCCGGGAAGGTTTTTACTTATTTTTGGAGTGAAATCTTCGCCTCTGCTTTAGGAGCTTGATAAAGGCGTCTGCTAATCAGTGTTTGAACTATGAGAAACATGCCTCCGACTGCCCAGTAGAGCGGAAGTGCGGCTGGTGCCTTTAGGGAAAACATGATGATCATGATTGGTGAAAGAAGTCCCATGAACTTCATTTGTTCCTGCTGCTGCGCGGGCATGCTTGATTGGGATACTTTGAATTGCAGGTAATAGATGAGCCCCGCAATCAAGGTTATTCCAATATCCGGGCTTCCCAGGCTGAACCAAAGGAAGCTATGGGAAGCAATTTCCTCCGAATTACGGATCGCATAGTAAAAGCCTGTAAGGATAGGCATTTGGATTAGGATTGGCAGGCACCCCATATTCAAAGGATTGACGCCATGCTTTTGGTACAGCGTGAAAGTTTGGCTCTGCAATTCCTTTTGCTTCGCAGGATCCTTTTCGGCCTTGATTTTCTTTTGCAATTCATCAAGTTCCGGCTTGAGGCTGTCCATTTTCCCTTTCATCGCCATTTGGTTTTTATACTGTCGGAGCATGAGCGGCAAAAGCGCGAGCCTGATGATAAAGGTAATCAGGATAATCGCAAGGCCATAATTTCCGCCGAACAGTTCACCGAAGTAATGGATGGCCGATCCGAATGGATGGACGAAAAAGGTTGTGAAAAAGCCCGTATCCCCATTTGAAGCTGATGAGCAGCCAGTCATGGCTATAACTGCAATTAAAAGAAGAGTTGACAATAAAAGACTGTTTTTCCGTTTCATATTTCCTCCTGGTGAGTTAATTTGGGTTAACTGGCAGGAAGGAAATGTGGTTCTTCCGAGTCGTCGTTTGAACCATATTTAATACGTATATATTTTCCTATCCAAATGAGGATGGAATTAACGTGCTGTCTTAAGTTGTTATCCTGGATGGCTGAAAGGTTCAGCGAGGATAAGTCTGATTCCTGTTTTTCAATCTCCGCGAAGGATATTTCCGTTCCTATATCAATTAGGAGCTTTAGGGCAATCCCAAGATAGATACCGGTATATAGCGTGGTCCAGGCATTTAGGTCATACAGTTCGGCAAGCAAGTCTATCATGGAATCACCTCCTTCTTGCAGATAAAAAAAGTATAGACCACATCAGGAAAACAAGCAATGTGAATGACTGGGAAAAATTGTAGAACAAGATGTCTATTTAGGCAAAAAAGAAGCCGTAAATCAGCTTCTTTTTTTTAAGCGCTATGTTTCATATTGTTTTCAAAAGGCAAAAGCAGGTTAGCGGATACAAGCCGTTTCCTGACACCGACTCCGATAGATGCCGCAAGCACTCCTTTAATGATACCAACCGGAATGAATGGATAAAAACCGAATTTTAGCGCATCGGTCCATTCAAGGCCGGCGAATATTTTCATCCATACAGTTCCGAAAGCTAGCGTAACAATCATCCCAAGTATGTTCGCAATTATAGCGTTTTTAACGGTGAAAGATGTCTTTTCCATATACCAGCCTATTAGGAAGGCAGTAGGAATAAAGCCTACGAGGTAGCCGCCGGTTGTTCCGAATAAAACAGAAATACCCGATTTCATTTGAGCAAATACAGGTACGCCAACCGCGCCCAAAGCTAGGTAGACAAAAATCGACATCGTCCCAAAACGAGAGCCCAGGATTGTTGCGGCAAGTCCGATAGCCAGAGTTTGGCCTGTAATTGGCACGAGCGGCAAAGGAATCGTCATCTGTGCCAGCACTCCGGTAATTGCGGCGAATAAAGCTGCGAGGATCATCCTTCTTAATCGTAATTGGTCATTAGTCATTGTTACTCTCCCCTGTCTTTTGTGTTAACCAACTATATGTATAGGTTGACACTTAACACTTTATTACGGGAAGAGGGGTATTGTCAATCTGAAAGTTCACCAATATGTCACAATATCAAGCAACCCAATAAAGATCAGGAAAATACCAGCCGTTTTTTGGACAATCGCACCGATTTTTCGGCTCTTTCGTAAAAGAGCTCCATCCATTCCAAAGAACCAGACAATCATCAAAAAGACAATTAGCGGAAGGGAGGTCCCGACCGCGAAAATCGATGGTAGGATTACCCCATATGAGGTGCTTAGGACAATTGGCATTAATGTGACAAAAAACAGGATGAACATCGTCGGGCAAAAGGAAATTGAAAACGCGGCCCCCATCAGGAATGAACTCCACTTTCCATCAGAGCGGATGGAAGGGACAAATGAAAATAATTTATCAAGGAACCCCAATTTCAACACACCTGCCAAAAACAGGCCGAGGAGGATAATGAAGGGACCAATTACTTTCCTCGATGCGGCGAAAAAGGTTATTAGTGTATCCTGGAATTCCCGGCCAATCGCCCAGATGGACAACCCAAGCAAAGAGAATACAAAAATTTTCCCGAGTATAAAAAATACAGCGTTCGCAGCCTGCCCGGGTGCCTGCATGCTATTATTCCCATAAAAAGTGATGGCACTGATATTCCCTGTCAGCTGGCATGGCGCCAAAGCTCCGACAATTCCAAGCAGAAAGGCCGCAAGCACTGGAATTTGGCCGGATGGGTCTAGCATCGATAAAAAAGGCGTGCTCAAGAAGTTGCTGATGTCGGTAAGGACTTGATACATAAAGCATATCCCCTAACTAGTATACTTCTTAAAAAATAGCATTAATATTTCGAGAAACTATGCAGGACATGTTGGAAATTACTAATCGATGGTAAAATCCAAAAAGAAAATGCTGCCGGCTGACAGCATTTTTCGATTATGAAAGGGCGGGGGACTGCCATGATTCTGTAATAAGCTCATAGGCTTCCAGTACTTTTTCTTCACTTGGCGGTTGAACATCCTTGAGCGGGTATTCATGGCCAAGCGCTTCCCATTTGTACACGCCAAGTTTATGGTATGGCAGTATTTCAACTTTATGGACATTCCCAAGCGTACCTATGAAATCTCCCAATCTGCCAAGATCGTCGAGCCCATCCGTCACGCCCGGAACGAGGACATGCCGTACCCAAACGGGAATATTTTTGTCGGACAAGTATTTTGCAAACTCGAGAATATGGTCATTCGCCATTCCCGTAAGATTGATATGTTTTTTCCGGTCAATATGCTTCAGGTCAAGTAGAACAAGGTCGGTATATTCCATCAGTTCGTCCAGCTGGTCGAGGAAATGCCTAGAGCTGGAAAAACATCCGCCTGATGAGTCAATGGTTGTATGGATTCCCGCTTTTTTGCATTCCTTGAACAGCTCAATCAGGAAAGGGACTTGGAGGAGGGGTTCACCGCCGCTTACCGTTATTCCGCCGCCTGACGCTTCAATGAAAGGGAGATAGGAACGGAGATCATCCATAATTTCAGAAACAGACATATGCCTGCCGGTCCCTATTTCCCATGTATCGGCATTGTGGCAAAACTGGCAGCGAAGGAGGCATCCCTGGGTAAAAATTACGTAGCGGATTCCCGGCCCATCGACCGTTCCGAATGTTTCGATTGAATGAATATTTCCGTTCATTATTATTTCTCCTTTCAACTAAAGGGGGCAGGCCGTGGTCTAGCCAGCCCCTTTATGCCTTAAAGGGATTCATGGAATGTCCGGTTGATGACATCCATCTGCTGTTCCCTAGTAAGTTTAATAAAGTTAACCGCATAACCGGATACCCGGATTGTCAGCTGAGGATAGAGTTCAGGATGTTCCATCGCATCCATCAGTGTTTCCCGGTTAAAGACGTTGACATTGAGATGGTGGCCTTCCTTGATTGCATATCCGTCAAGAATCGATACAAGATTGTTGATCCGGCTATCGTCTTCCCTACCCAAAGCCTTAGGCACGATCGAGAACGTATTTGAGATTCCGTCAAGAGAATATTCATATGGAAGCTTTGCGACGGAAGAAAGGGAAGCTAGCGTTCCTTTTGTATCGCGGCCGTGCATTGGGTTTGCGCCAGGTGCGAATGGTTCGCCCGCGCGGCGACCGTCAGGAGTATTCCCTGTTTTCTTACCATAAACGACGTTGGATGTGATTGTCAGCACCGACATCGTTGTCATGGAATTTCTGTATGTTTCATGCTTCCTGAGCTTGTTCATAAAGGTTTTTACAATATCCACGGCAATGCTGTCGACACGGTCATCGTTGTTTCCGTATTTAGGGTAATCACCATTCACCTCAAAATCGACAGCGAGGCCATTTTCATCACGGATAACTTTCACTTCGCCGTACTTAATTGCACTCAGCGAGTCTGCGACAACACTTAGACCCGCAATCCCAGTTGCCATCGTCCGGAGGATTTCTGAATCGTGAAGCGCCATTTCGATCCGCTCATAGCTGTATTTATCGTGCATGTAATGGATGACATTCAGGGTATTGATGTAAAGTCCCGCCAGCCATTCCATCATGTTATCGAACTTCTTCATTACTTCTTCGTAATCGAGGACATCGGAAGTTATTGACGCAAATTCCGGGCCTGCCTGGATTTTCAGTTTTTCGTCCACGCCGCCGTTAATCGCGTAAAGGAGCGCTTTTGCTAGGTTGGCGCGTGCTCCGAAAAATTGCATCTGCTTTCCAATGGCCATCGCGGATACGCAGCAGGCGATACCGTAATCATCGCCCCATTCAGGACGCATAATATCGTCATTTTCATATTGAATCGAGCTTGTTTGGATGGACATCTTGGCGCAATATTTTTTAAAATTTGCCGGCAGCTGAGTGGACCACAGAACTGTAAGGTTTGGCTCGGGAGCTGGTCCAAGATTATCCAAAGTATGCAGGAAGCGGAACGAGCTCTTCGTAACAAGAGGGCGTCCATCCAAGGCGATGCCGCCAATTGATTCGGTTACCCATGTAGGGTCGCCACTGAACAATTCATTATAATCAGGTGTGCGCGCGAATTTTACAAGGCGCAGCTTCATGACAAAATGGTCGACAAGTTCCTGTGCTTCCGTTTCGGTAAGCGTGCCGTTTTTCAGGTCGCGCTCAATATAAATATCCAGGAAGGTTGATACTCGGCCAAGGCTCATCGCCGCTCCGTTTTGTTCTTTTATCGCCGCCAGGTAGCCAAAGTACAGCCATTGGAAAGCTTCGGCGGCATTGGATGCAGGGGATGAAATGTCATAGCCATAGCTTTTTGCTAGTTCTTTCAATTCATCAAGCGCCCGGATTTGCTCGGAAAGCTCCTCACGGTGGCGGATTGTTTGTTCGCTCATTACACTGCTTGTTGATTTTAAATCTTTCTTCTTCTCCTCAATGAGGAAGTCGACTCCATAAAGCGAAACCCTGCGATAGTCGCCGATAATCCGTCCGCGCCCATAGGCATCCGGAAGACCGGTGATAACGCCGACTTTACGGGCCAGCATCATTTCATCCGTGTATGCGTCAAACACTCCTTGGTTGTGCGTTTTGCGGAAGTCGGTGAAGATCCGTTCAATTTCCTCATTCAGTTTGTAGCCATATGCTTCACACGCTGCTTTCGCCATGCGGATTCCGCCAAATGGCTGCATAGAACGGTTAAACGGTTTGTCGGTCTGGAAGCCGACTACCTTTTCTAGGTCTTCGTTCAAATACCCGGGACCATGAGATGTGATGGTCGAGACGGTTTCGGTATCCATGTCCAGGACGCCGCCTTTTTCACGTTCCTGAGCAGTAAGCTCCATTACCTGCGCCCACAGTACATCTGTTGCTTCAGTTGCTCCCGCTAGAAAAGAATCATCGCCTTCGTAAAGATTAAAGTTGTTCAGGATAAAGTCCCTTACATTTACCTCTTTTGCCCATTTGCCAGTCTTGAATCCTTTCCATTGTTCGGCAGGGGCATGATTAACGATCGTGCTTTGAGCCATTGTGGTTCACCTCTTAATATATTTTCAAAACTATATAACAGTTTTATTGATATCATCTTACCTCGAGTATAACAGATGTCATGTGAGGAAAATCACCCTAATTTGGCTTTAATTGTTACTATATTGTGAAACTTAGATTTTACAAGGGTTGAGGCGACATGTTGTTTTTTAAATTGTCAAAAAACAATAAACTGTATCAGTCCTGTTTTGTAAAAACGCTAAACTGTTATACAAGAGAAAACCTTTAAAATCAATATTATTACCGTTCCAGTAGTGAAAACACACTGTTCAAAAATGGCAAACAAAAAAGCTGCACGCATTCTGCGTACAGCTATTGAGCTTCTAATCAACAACAATATAGGCAATCATAGGCCCATTGTGTTCCTTATCGGGGTGGACGTGACAAATTAGTCTGTATGTGCCTTCTTTATCAAAAGAAAGGTCCACCCCTGTTTCCTCACCCTTTTTAACTGTCCCCTTAATCGAAGTGTTTTCAATGCTGAACGGATGCTCTTTTCCATTCACCCCGTAAATGATTAAGCGTACTTTTTCTCCTTTTTCCATAAAGATTGTGCCGGGATCCCATCTGTAGGCCTCGATTTTTTTCCCGTTAGGGAGAGTTGCCATAAACTCGCCGGTAACCATGTGAATTTCCCTAGGGGGACTGCCTGCAGTTTCATTAAACACAACTGTTTCGCCTGCTTTTAAAATCCACCAGCCGACAGTTAAAACAATTCCAATTGCTGCCGCAAGAATGAGGATCGCTGTTCCTTTTCGAATCGTTAAAAATTGCATGAAATTCCCTCCCAAACTTTGTCCTATTTCTAATTTATGCTGAATAGGCAGGTAAACTTGTCTATTTTTTCTGAAACTTCCTTTATAATAAAAAGGGGAATGGTTAGTGGCCTCTAGAAACGCATCTCAGCTTAACCCCCAATACAAGGAATGAAGTTCAGCCATTCGGGAGGAGGAAGCGAAAAAATGAAAGCGCAAACAAAAGACAAGGTCGTAAGGTACAGAGGTTCCGAACTGAATACAAAAGGGTGGATCCAGGAAGCCGCCCTCAGGATGTTGATGAACAATCTGGATGAGGAAGTAGCCGAAAATCCCGATGAGTTGGTTGTGTACGGCGGGATTGGCAAGGCAGCAAGGAATTGGGATTGCTTTGATGCAATCGTTGCAACTTTGAAACAGCTCGAAAGCGATGAAACGCTGCTGATCCAGTCGGGAAAGCCTGTCGCAGTTTTTAAATCCCACACAGACGCTCCAAGGGTCCTTATTGCTAATTCGAATCTAGTTCCTGCCTGGGCGAATTGGGACACATTCCATGAACTTGATAAAAAGGGCCTCATGATGTACGGCCAAATGACCGCGGGCAGCTGGATATACATAGGAAGCCAGGGGATTGTCCAAGGAACGTACGAGACATTCGCCGAGCTTGCCAGGCAACACTTTTCGGGTAGCCTGAAACATACGATTACATTAACCGCTGGACTGGGCGGTATGGGCGGCGCTCAGCCATTGGCGGTTACGTTAAACGGCGGGGTTTGTTTGGCAATTGATACCGATATCCACCATATTCAGCGCAGGATTGAAACAAGGTACTTGGACGTTGTCGCCAATTCGCTTGAAGACGCGCTTTCAAAGGCGAAGGAAGCGAAACATCAGGGGCAGGCGCTTTCAATCGGCCTGGAAGGGAATGCGGCAGAACTTTTACCAAAAATGCTTGAATTAGGCTTTATTCCTGATGTCCTCACCGACCAAACATCCGCGCATGATCCTCTCAATGGCTATATACCGGTGGGGTATTCGCTGGAAGAAGCAGCTGAATTCCGGGAAAACGACCCGGATGGATATGTGAAAAAGTCATGTGAGAGCATGGCTACTCATGTAAGGGCAATGCTTGAGATGCAGAAAAAGGGCGCGATAACCTTTGATTACGGAAACAACATCAGGCAGGTCGCAAAAGATGCGGGGGTCGATAATGCATTTGATTTTCCGGGATTTGTGCCGGCGTATATCCGTCCGCTGTTTTGCGAGGGAAAGGGTCCGTTCCGTTGGGTAGCACTTTCCGGTGATCCAGAGGATATTTACAAAACAGATGAGGTTATCCTCCGTGAATTTGCGGATAACGAGCACTTGTGCAACTGGATCCGGATGGCCAGGGAGAAAATCCAGTTTCAGGGCCTTCCGTCGAGGATTTGCTGGCTCGGTTACGGGGAGAGGGCGCGCTTTGGAAAAATCATTAATGATATGGTCGCGAACGGTGAGCTGAAAGCACCAATCGTCATCGGAAGGGATCATCTTGATTCCGGATCCGTGGCATCCCCGAACAGGGAAACGGAAGGGATGGCGGATGGAAGCGATGCGGTTGCGGATTGGCCGATTTTGAACGCGATGATCAACGCGGTTGGCGGTGCGAGCTGGGTATCGGTCCATCACGGAGGCGGCGTCGGCATGGGCTACTCCTTGCATGCCGGAATGGTAATCGTAGCGGATGGAACGAAAGAAGCCGAGCGGAGGCTCGAACGCGTTCTGACGACCGACCCTGGAATGGGCATTGTACGACATGTCGACGCGGGGTACGATCTGGCGGTTGAAGCGGCGAAGAACAATGGGCTTAACATCCCAATGATTGACTAGCCCCTTGCAGATTGTAGGGCAACTAGGAGGAAAAGGGGAAATGCGTGTATGTCGAAAACAATACTTATAAAAAACGCCTCACAGGTGATAACTGTGAAAGGCTATTCTGAGAAACCCGCCACCCGCGGCGAGATGGCCAATCTCTCGATTATTGAAAACGGGGCGGTTCTCCTAACGGACGGAAAAATCGCGGCGGTTGGCACGTATGAGGAAGTGAAAGGGAAGGCTGGCGGCCAGTTGGATGGGGCTGACATTATCGATGCGTCCGGGAAGATTGTCCTTCCCGGCCTCGTCGACCCGCATACCCATCTAGTCCATGCGGGAAGCAGGGAAGATGAATTCGGGATGCGCTTAAAGGGCGCGACTTATATGGAAATCATGGAAAGCGGCGGCGGAATCCATGCGACAACTTCAAGGACGAGGGCCGCTTCCGAGGAAGAGCTTTTCAGCGAAGGGATGAAAAAGCTTGATTCCTTCCTTTTGCACGGTGTGACGACGGTTGAGGCGAAAAGCGGCTATAGACTTGATTGGGAAACGGAATACAAGCAGCTCCTTGTTGCGAAACAATTAAATGAAGCCCATGTAGTGGATGTTGTTAACACATTCATGGGCGCCCATGCCATACCCGCCGAATATAAGGCCGATCCAGACCGGTTTATCGATTTAATCATTGAAGAAATGCTTCCAAAAGTCGCGGCGGAAGGGCTTGCGGAATTCAATGATGTCTTTTGTGAGCGTGGTGTTTTTACCCCTGAACAGTCAAGGCGGCTCCTTGAAGCCGGAAAGAAATTCGGCCTGACTCCGAAAATTCATGCCGACGAAATTGAGCCCTACGAGGGGGCGGAACTTGCTGCCGAAGTTGGCGCGATTTCCGCGGACCATTTACTCAAGGCTTCGCAAACAGGAATCGACAGGATGGCGGAAGAAGGCGTAATTGGCGTCCTTTTGCCAGGTACAGCGTTTTTCCTAATGGCTGAAAGTGCAAATGGCAGGAAAATGATTGATTCAGGTGTCGCAGTTGCTTTGTCAACTGATTTTAATCCAGGCTCATCGCCAACAGTCTCGATGCCGCTCATCATGAATCTGGCTTGCCTGAGGATGGGTATGTCACCTGAGGAAGTTATCACAGCCGCGACGATTAACGCAGCCCATGCGATTGGCAGGGCAGGCAGGGTAGGTAGCATTGAAGAAGGAAAACAGGCGGATATCCTGATTGCGAATGTCCCGAACTATAAAAGGCTTCAATACAACTATGGGATAAATCATACGGATACCGTCATAAAAAATGGGGAAATTGTTGTAAAGGGTGGAGTAGTGTGCTGAGAGATTTTTTGGAACCCGCCCAGTTAGCGTGGCGGAAGGATGAGCAGGCAAAAGACCCAAAGGTAAAGGACTGGATTTCCCAGGCGAGTGCGGATTACGCTTTTAATGAAAGCGATTGGGATATTGCCGTGATTGGGGTTCCGCTTTCCCGTTCGTCAATTTCGGTTTCAGGTGCATCAGAATTCCCTGAAGCCTTCCGGCGGGCATGGGGCGGATTTTCAACTTACAATCTTGATTATGGGACAGAGCTGGCTGGGATGAAGGTTCTTGATGTCGGCAATGTGAAAATGCATTTTACCGATATTGCAAAATCGCATGATAACATTACCCAGGCGATGAAGTCACTGCGGGAAGAACTTCCGAATTCTTTTCCGGTATCCATTGGCGGTGACCATTCTGTCACGGCCAGGCTCATATCCGGCTTGAAAGCCGCCCAGCCCCATAAAGAAATAGGCGTTCTGCAATTCGATACCCACCTTGATTTAAGGGATCTTGCTGACCACGGTCTGACGAATGGGACCCCAATCCGCTTTTTAATTGAAAACGGAGTAATTAAGGGGAATAACGTTTTTAATATCGGTCTGCACGGGTTCTTTAACGGCCAGACTCTTTTGACCTATGCAAAAGAACACGGAGTCAACTGCATTACGTTGCGTGAGGCTCGGAGGAAAGGGATGGCGGAAACAGTGAAGAAAGCGGTTGCCGAACTTTCATCGAGGGTGGATTGCATTTATATAACTGTCGACATGGATGTCCTTGACATTGCTTTCGCACAGGGAGTCCCCGCCTCGACTCCGGGTGGGATGGCTTCGCATGAATTATTCGAGGCTGTTTATGAAGCGGGCCTTTCACAGAAGGTTGCGGCCCTGGACATTGTCTGCCTCGATCCAACGAAGGATACGCCAGCGCAGGCAACGGTGAAAACAGGCGTTTATACTTTCCTGACATTTTTGACGGGACTCAGGAATCGGGGGAGCTGACGTCTGAATACGGAACGAGGAAAAGAACGCCCTCAGTGGAAATGACGGCGTACCGGATATTTTTGGCTTCCAAGCCTTTTGCGAATAGATAACCTTCAAACCAGGAGATGAATTGGCCATGATACGTCCGGTACAGGCAGGCTCCATCACGAATCATTTCGGCCGGCAACTGAACGCCTTTCAGAATGTATTCCGGAATTGGGTATGCGTCGCTCCCCTTATCGAGGGGGGCTTTTTTTTCGATTGAAAGAATCCCGTTCGGCTCGAGTATGGCTTTTTTGACTTCAGAAACCGCAAAGATGCCATTCTCCCTCAATTGCTGGTATAACCCCTCTTTTGCCAGTTTTACGCTTGCCAGGTTCCTCTCATTGATTTTTCCATCCTGAATCAGGATGGAGGAGGGGCCGGAAAGAATTTTATAGAAAAATGGGGACCGATACGACCCAATAGCTGCGAGATAATACAGGATAACAAGTGTACCGAATGAGCAAAGCATCGGGAAAAATTTCAAGTTTACATTGAAGCCCATATTCGACACAAGCGATCCGGCGGTAATGGCCATCGCCATATTAAAATGGTTCTTGTGCGCGTTGATTTGCCTGCCGTACAAGGCGAGGATGAAGAGCAATAAGATAAATGAAACAGCCGTTCTCAAGATGGATGAAGCAATCTCTTCCACAAAAGCACTTCCCAACAAATTGTTTAGATGGCGGGTGTAGTTTTCCATATCCGGAAGGAATTATACAGACTCTATTTGCTTTTTAAAAAGGAAGAAAGATAGAGCATGATAAATGAAATGATGATCAGCAATGCAACCAGTAACCATGCTTCATCTGTCCTGCCGGATTCCATGGCCATATAAATCGAAATGGGGGCCGTCTGTGTTTTCCCGGGGATATTTCCGGCAAACATAAGGGTAGCACCGAACTCCCCAAGCGCCCGGGCAAAACTTAAAATCCCACCGGTGATTAGGGCTTTTGCGGAAAGGGGCAGGGTAATATGTATAAACGTCCTCCATTTTCCCGCCCCATCCATTTTGGCGGCTTCTTCAATTTCCGGATTGATGGATTCAAAGCCTGCTTTTGCCGACTGGTACATTAATGGAAATGCGACAACGGTCGAAGCAAGCGCCGCCGCCCATGGTGTAAACATGATGGGATGACCGAAAATCCCTTCAATCAAAGAGCCGATAGGGCCATGCTTTCCAAAAAGGACAATAAGCAAAAACCCGACAACGGTCGGGGGAAGGACGACGGGGAGCAAGAAAAACGTTTCCACGGCAGTTTGCCCGCGGAATCTTTTGCCAGCCATTATCCTCGCAAGTAAAACCCCGAGCGGAAAAGCTAGGCCAAGGGCGATGGAGGCTGTTTGAATTGAGAGAATAATAGAATTAACCAAATCTGTTCCATCCAGTCACATATGTAGTACCGCCTTAAGGGCGACTTGTCTTCCCATATCCCGGACCGGTATGGAAAGACAGTCTTAATTTAACAAAGAAAAGCGGTCCTGTCACTTAAAACTAATCTGGTTAACCGATCCTGTTTTCAACAAGGTTGCAAACTTCTTCCGCCGAAAGGCCGTTCGCCTCGATAACAGGAGCCTGTGTCACCGTATCTTGCATCCCCATCATGTTAGAGTCAAGGCCGGTAATTACACAGCACGCACAGTCAGCGGCATCCGACTCCTGCTTCAGTTCTACCACGTCATGTCCCCGTTCCCTCAAGGCTTGCTGCACATTGCTAAGGGACTGTTCCACACCTATTTTTGCCATAAATCCACACCTCCTTCGCCCATATCTTTCCCCTTTTTGAATAAATGATGCGGCAGGGCTCACCCTAAAGGTTGGGAGGTGTAATGAAATGGGAAAACGAAAGCAGGACCCGTCCACAATAGGCCTGAATTCATCCGAGGTGGAAGGGCAGGGAACCACGGGCAGGGAAACCGGAAACAAGAAAGCCCCCTCGTCCAGGAATAAGCAGAAGCGGTCATAATCTTTTTGTTGAGGCGGAACTCTTTTGGATAGGGTTCTGTCTTTTTAATTTAAGGGGGTCTTGCAAAGTCTGGCGGGAAGATTGTTTGGTGAATTTTTCAGAAAAGAAAACCTGTATACATTATGTTTAGGTTGATAAATAACCCTTGTTTTTTTCTGAAAATTGAGAAAAAGGCGAATGAGTAAAATAATGGGGCGAATAATTCGAAAAATGGGGTGAAAGAAATGAAAATCGGGGCGAATATAAAAATTTCTGGTATTTTACGAACTGACTTTAATAAAAAACAGCCTCCTTTTTACATTTAATGTTAAAACCTTGTCTATTTTTCAACATTCTTCAATATATGAAGGAGAACAATCCCCATTTAGAGAAGAAATAAAGCGAAAAAGAATGAAAGGAGTTGTTTTTTTGCTAATAAAAGCCCGCGGGGTTCCAATTTGGATCCAATGCCTCGAAGCGCTCCTCCGATTGCTGCCCCAAAACCACCGCCTCGTTCCTGAAATCCACCGAAACTTGAAAAACCGCAGAAAAGGATACAATGGCGAAAAAAGTTCCGATTACTATGCGAGCCTACTCGACCAAAAGGAATTTCTAATTCTTCATGATTTAACCCTTTTCCACAAAAAACTCCATTTTCAAATCGATACCCTCATTCTAACTACAAGATTCTTCCTCATTATTGAAATTAAAAGCCTTGAAGGGGAACTGTTTTTCAACCATATGACCTGCCAGCTAACCGTTTCTCGCCATGAAACCGTTACTGGAACAGATAATCCGCTCATTCAGGCCTTAAATCACTGCACACAACTCAGAGGCTGGCTAGAAACCCATAAACTAAAACAGATGCCCATCGAACACCTCGCCATCATCAGTAACTCCCGGTCTGTCATCAGGTGCAGCAACTATGAAACAGCGAGGCATGTCGGCACGGACAAAAGCCTTCCGTTAAAAGTTATGGAGCTATCCAAGCGCTATAAAGAAGAGTTGTTCACTGATAAAGAACTTAAAAAGATTGCCAAAGCCTTTAAAAAAGCACATTCACCTCAGCCAATTAATATTATGGGTTTTTATAAACTTAAGCGCGAAGAACTACTAAAATATATCGCTTGCCCAAATTGCGGCTGCAGGCCAATGGTCAGAGTGAGGGGGTTATGGCACTGCGAAAAGTGTTTTGCATATTCAAAAGATGCCCATGTAGAAGTTATTACTGATCATTTACTTGTTAAAGGGAACCGGATAACAAACAAGGAATGCCGTGACTTACTGGGAATAAGTTCAGTTAAACTGGCGAATAAACTGCTAACCGGCATGAATCTGCACAAAGAGGGGAACACACGGAATCGTTCATATTCACTAAAATTGCCATCACACCTCAAATAAAAAAACAGGAGCAAATTGCCCCTGTTTTAAAAGTTTAGTACATTTTCGCGACCTGTTCCTGAATGTCTTTGTTTTCAAGGTATTCGTCGTAGCTCATTTGCTTATCAACCAGGCCGGATGGCGTCAATTCAAAGATGCGGTTCGCAATCGTCTGGATGAATTGGTGGTCATGAGAAGCAAATAGGACAGAGCCCTTAAAGTTGATCAAACCGTTGTTCAATGCCGTGATGGATTCGAGGTCAAGGTGGTTTGTGGGTTCGTCAAGTAGGAGCACGTTCGCGCCTGAAAGCATCATTTTCGATAGCATACAGCGTACCTTTTCGCCACCGGAAAGGACACTAGCTTTTTTGAGTACTTCTTCACCCGAGAAGAGCATCCTTCCAAGGAAACCGCGTAGGAAGCTTTCGCTGTCATCCTTCGGCGAGAATTGGCGCAGCCAGTCAACAAGAGTTAGGTCGCTGTTTTCAAAGTAGGCTGAATTATCCTTCGGGAAATAGGCTTGCGATGTGGTGATTCCCCATTTGAAAGTCCCTGCATCCGGTTCCAGTTCTCCCATTAGGATTTTGAAAAGGGTCGTCTTTGCCAATTCGTTTGTGCCTACAAGCGCGATTTTGTCATCCTTGTTCATGACAAAGCTGATATTATCAAGAACTTTTACGCCATCAACCGTCTTTGTCAATCCTTCAACACGAAGCAAGTCATTACCGATTTCCCTTTCAGGTGTGAAACCGACGTACGGATATCTCCGGGATGAAGGTTTGATGTCATCAAGCGAAATTTTATCAAGCAATTTTTTTCGGGAAGTCGCCTGCTTCGATTTAGAAGCGTTTGCGCTAAAGCGCGCAATGAAGGCTTGTAATTCTTTGATTTTTTCTTCTTTCTTTTTGTTTTGATCCTGTGCCATCCTTAATGCAAGCTGGCTGGATTCATACCAGAAATCGTAGTTCCCGACATAGATTTGGATTTTGCCGAAATCCAGGTCAGCGATATGGGTACATACCTTATTCAGGAAATGCCTGTCGTGGGATACGACGATGACGGTGTTTTCAAAGTTGATCAGGAATTCCTCTAGCCATTGAATCGCCTTGATGTCCAGGTGGTTTGTCGGCTCATCGAGAAGAAGGACGTCAGGCTGTCCGAACAATGCTTGAGCAAGGAGGACCTTCACTTTTTCTGAACCAGAAAGTTCCGCCATTTTTTTATCATGAAGGGATTCATCAATGCCAAGGCCTTTTAGGAGAATCGCAGCTTCGGATTCAGCCTCCCATCCGTTCAGTTCAGCAAATTCGCCTTCAAGCTCGGCTGCACGCATCCCGTCTTCGTCAGTGAAATCTTCTTTCATATAAATAGCGTCTTTTTCCTGCATGACTTCGTAAAGGCGGGTATGGCCCATAATAACCGTCTTCAGCACTTCGTGTTCCTCGTATTCAAAATGGTTCTGCTTTAAAACGGCCATCCTTTCGCCAGGGCCAAGGTGGACGCTGCCTGTTTGGGACTCAATTTCACCTGAAAGAATCTTAAGGAAAGTCGATTTACCCGCCCCATTGGCGCCAATCAACCCATAGCAGTTCCCGGGCGTGAATTTTATGTTAACATCTTCGAATAATTTTCTATCTCCGTACCGTAAGCTTACATTACTGACTGTTATCATAGCATCCTCCAAATAGACATAATCTACAGAATTATACCATGATTATCAGGAGCGCGCTAACACTTTCAAATGGCATTAGTTTGGAAACGGGTGTTTTTCGGTTTGATGCAGGGGGTATAAGGAATCGAGTACTCGTACTATTGCGGAAAATTTTTCTTAGAATTTTTTGAGATTTTCACACTTTATTCATAATTTTAGTGTAAAATTGACTTATGGAAATGCCGGGAAGAGAAGGTGAACCGTATGGCTAAGCAAAAAATTACCGAATTGGTCAAAAAGTTGAGAAAATCGGGGATTAAAGCAAGCATTACAAAACCGAAAGCTGATTATCTATCAAACCTGCAGCATTTGAACAAAACTCCTTCTTCGGTCAACTAATTTAAAAGATACGTCAAAAGCGGGTACCCTTGGGTGTAAGGGTGCCCGCTTTTCATTTGAATTTAATTTAATTCATCCATAATCGTGTTCAAGACATCATTACGGTTAAATTCTTTCCCCATGGGGAATTTTTCGATGAATTTGTTGTTTTCATCCACTAAATACGTAAATGTCGTATGGATGAAAAACCCGTTGCCCGGATCCTTGTATTGAAATTGGAACGGTTCGGCCGCTTTTCTGATTTGTTCGTGGCTATTTTTTAAATTGTTTTTGTCGCCGGTCAGGAAAATCCAATTTCCGTCATTTTTTATTTCGAACGTGTCCATATACTTGGTCATTACCTCAGGAGTATCTCGGTAAGGATCGATTGTAATGGTGATGAATTCAACCTTGTCGCCAAAAACGCCCTTTTCTTCCAAGTCTTTTTTCAAAGCGGCCATTTTCTGCGTTGTAGTAGGGCAGACATCCGGACAGTGAGTATAGATAAATTCTATCAGCTTAATTTTAGTTTTATCCTCGCCGAAACGGTAAGCTTTGTTTTCATGGGTAACCAATTCGACATCATCCGGAATTTTTGCCATGGCATCCCTGACTTTAAAGAAACCGATGCCACCGACAATCCCCAATGCTATCGCAATTGCGCAAACAATAATCATTTTTTTCATGAGAAAAATTCCCTCCCTTTACCAAAGATAAAGGAGTTTCCCCTAAATGCATATGGATAATTTGTGAACAAGCATTTTTTCTGAAAATTTCTTAATTAGTCAACGTTGCAATACTCGATCGGGCAGTTGTCGCAATGGTTTTCCTTTTTCAAATAGCAGATGTCGTGGATTACAATCTTCCTTTTCCGGATGCTGATAATTCCCATCTTCTTTAAATCGGAAAGCATTCGGCTCACGATTTCCCTTGCCGTTCCGCAAAAATTGGCCAAATCCTGGGTGGTTAACGGCACATCGATTGTGATGCCTTCCTCGCCAACTGCCCCATAACTGTTCGATAGCCTGATCAGGGTGGAATAGAGGGCGCCTTTTTTGCCATAAAGGACAAGATCCTTGAACTTTGTCATCGTTTTGCGCATATGGTCGTTCATCCATTTTAAAAACTCCAGGGCAAGTTTGCTGTTTTTAAAAAAAGCCCGCTCAAGGTCGCAAATGTTCAAGGCGGCAATCCTTGAGTCCTCGATAACCCTCGCGCTGAATATGTATTTTGGGTCAATGGTGAAGAGGGTAAGTTCTCCAACAATATCATTTGTCCCGGAAAGCCTAAGAAGCAGTTCTTGTCCGGATGGATGGATTTTTAAGATTTGGACCTTTCCTGAAAGAATTACGTATACCTCATTTGCTTCCTGGCCTTCCCTGAATAAATAGGTGCCTTTTGGGCAATCGAAAGTTCTGTTCGCCGATTTAAGAAGTTCATTAAATTCATGAGAAAGAGAGAGCTTGCCATTTTCATTCACTGTTCTCACCCATTTCGAAAAAATGGCGTTCCTTTTTTTCATTTTATCTCATCAATACATCACAACAACCGAAGCTTTTTTACAAAAATAAGAACGATTGAGTGGTGTATTAATAATAAGGAGAGATTGGCGCATACTAATGGGCGGAACTCTTCACAGGAAGGACATTCGTTTAGGAGGAGGGAATTACATGTTTTTTGGGAAACGGCTCTCGAATGAAAAGGAAGAAGAACAATTGGTCAGCACTGAAATATACTCATGCAGCGATGACAGCTGCATTGGCTGGATGAGGAAGAATTTTGTTTCTGATGATTTGCTATGCCCAATGTGCGGTAGCTCAATGGACGCGGGGCAAAGGGATTTGCCAAAAATGTAAAAAGAGCTGATTCCAGCTCTCTTTAAAGGTTTTCATTCTGCTGCCTGATTTCATCCCCTGTCAATAGTGCGTTCGCCTCTTCAATTTGCTTGTGCTCGTCGACTGAGTCACCCGGGATGCTTTCGGGATTTGGGAAGGTGTCACCTGTTTCAACTGTGAACGACGGTTTTTTTATTGCGGGGGTCGTGTACTTTGTGTTTTTCTCCATTTTGTTCAGCTCCTTGGAGATAAGCATATGCGGAGGGAGCATTTTTTATTCCCAAGTCATGAATGGCTTGTTTTGGCGTGTGGGTGATAGGCTTTCCTTTGTTGGTATCCCTCAAAAGTACCAAGTTCAATATTCAAGAGCATTTCCATTTCCTCAAGATTGGTCCGTCTTACCGGCGGGTCGGCTGGATTCCACTTAACCGTATAAATAAAATAGTACTCCTTTATTTGCCTGAAAATGACAGGTGAGAAGGGAAACTGATCGAACAATGCTTTTATATTGTATTTCTTAGTATAAGCCCAGCTAACGAGCCTCATAAAAAAATCTCCCTTTAAGATGGTGTTAGTATTATTTAAACATCAAAAGGGATTTTTAAACAATGTTAAATGGCCGGTTCCGCATTTTTCTGCAGAGCCGGCCATTTTTAATTGCCCTTGATTCTATACCTCCGCTAATGGAAGGTCCACCTTAATCCTTCTGTTTTGTACGGCAGGAATCACATTCACAGAGATAGGATTCGGCTTGCTCCTGGATTGTGCACCCGCACATTGCGCATTCCTTCTGCGGAAGATTGCGGAAAAACTCGATTGGATTGACCAGCATTGTATGAACTCTCCTTTTATATGACAGATTGAGGATTTATTCCCTTTTATAATACAGTTTAATCATATTTTTTTATTTGGTGACACTTTTTTTAATACCAAGAGGTTGGGAAAACGGAAAAATAAACTTTTTCCATATAAAATTCACTACGAATATAGGAAAAAATAGAGGTATTTGGTAAGATTCAATCGGATGCTTTATTAAATTATCCTTTTGTACTTCCTTAAATGTGAACTTTCTATTACAATTGTATTATAAATGTCAAAAACACTGGGGTTGGTACTTGACAATGGAAAATTTGGCGTTCAGTCCTGTTTTGCTCATCTTCGCAATCGCCTTAACGATGATGGCTTCCTATACAGCATTGGATATGTTTACTCTTATACATTCATCAAAAAAAAATAAAGGTTTTTTATTTATTGGCGGAACTTTTACGATGGGAATCGGAATTTGGGTGATGAATTTCCTTGGACTTTTATCGGAGGACATGAATAGATTTGCAACTTACCAGATTCCGCTAACCCTGCTCTCAATCATCCTCGGCATTTCGCTAACTGGTATGGCGTTTGTTTCATTAACGGTCAACAAAGTTAAATTAAGCAGCATCATATTTGGCAGCCTATTTTTGACGATGGCGGTTTTTTCAATCCACATCATTGGCATGTATTCGATGAAAATCAGCATCGGCTTTAATCCAGTCATTTTTATCGTTTCCGGTTTATTGATTTTTTGCTCTTTTTTATTTTCACTCTGGATGCTGTTTTATTCGAAAAATTTCAATAGGGGAAGTTCGTCCTGGCTGAAACCAGTAAGTGCCGGGATCATTACCGCCGCTGTTGCCCAAGGCCATTTCCTGTTAAAACGGGCATCAAGCATTGGTGAAGCACCTGTGGCCCAAAAAACGCTAATCCCGGATGACTCATTCATTTTTTACCTTGTCCTTTTTGTATCCTTTTTGATTTTTGGCGGATTGATTATTTCAAGTACCCTAATAAGCAAAAAGCTTGCGGCAGCTGACAGCCATTTGAAGGATATACTGGCCGCGCTCGATGCATCGGCGATTGTCGGCATTACCGATAATGACGGAAACTTAATTGATGTTAATGACAAATTTCTTGAAATTACGAAATATAATAAAGAAGAAATTATTGGGAATAACCATCGCTTGATGAATTCAGGCTACCATTCCAAGGAATTTTTCAAGAATCTTTGGGACACTGTCCAGGCAGGGGAAATTTGGCACGGAGAGATATGCAATAAAGCAAAAGACGGTTCCCTTTATTGGGTTGATACGACGATTGTCCCTTTTCTAGATTCAAAGGGAAAACCTTATCAATACGTCTCGATTCGCTCGGATATCACCGACCGAAAGAAGGCGGAAGAGGAGCTTTTGGAACGGCATAAAGAAATCAGTGATATTACGTTTGCGCTTAACCAATCATCAATTGTGGCAATCACCGATTCACGAGGCATGATTATGAGTGTGAACGACAAATTCTGTGAAATCTCCAAGTACAGCCGTGAAGAGCTGATTGGCCAAGATCACCGGATATTGAACTCCGGAACACATCCAAAGGAATTTTTTATGGATTTGTGGAGGACAATCGGCAGCGGAAAGGTTTGGAAAGGGGAAATCTGCAACAGGGCAAAAGACGGGAAGCTTTATTGGGTCGACACGACCATCGTTCCATTCCTGAACAAAAAGGGAAAGCCGTATCAATATATTGCAATCCGGTCGGACATCACGAATAGAAAGACCGCCGAGCAGAATCTGAAAAACTCCCTTAAGGAAATCAGCGATTATAAATTCGCTCTCGACGAGTCATCTATCGTAGCGATTACGGATGCTCGAGGAAAAATTATCAGCGTGAATGATAATTTCTGTGTAATTTCCAAATATTCGAGGGAGGAACTGATTGGGCAGGACCACAATCTACTAAACTCTGGTCTCCATCCAAAAGAGTTTTTCAAAGACCTATGGCGGACAATCGGACATGGAAATGTTTGGAAGGGCGAAATCAGAAACCGGGCCAAAGACGGTTCTTTCTATTGGGTAGACACCACGATTGTACCGTTCCTCGACGAGAAAGGTAGACCTTATCAATATGTGGCAATCCGCAATGATATTACCGAACGGAAGAAGACAGAGGATATGCTGCACAGGCAGGATAAGCTTGCCGCTGTTGGCCAGCTTGCAGCAGGCGTAGCCCACGAAATCAGGAATCCGCTTACCTCGATGAGGGGATACGCAGAATTCCTGCAGTTGGATGAACGAGACCCTGAAAGGCTGGAATTTTTAAATATCATCTTAGATGAAATTGAACGGGTGAATGGGATTGTCGAAGACTTTATGGTGCTCGCAAAACCGAAGGCAGTAGAGCTGGAAGAGAAAAACGTTGTTCCGGTCATAAGAACTGTCCTTTCGCTACTTGAATTTGAAGCGCGTAAAAAGAACGTCAAGCTATATTTCGACAATTCGCATGAGATTATCCAGATCGAATGTGATGAAAATAGGCTGAAACAAGTATTCCTTAATTTTGTTAAAAATGGAATTGAGGCAATGCCGAATGGCGGGGAACTCCATGTAAAAACGAGCATCCAGGATAATCAGGTGCAAATCGCCATCCAGGATACGGGAGTAGGTATCCCTGAAGAGAAACTCAAAAAACTGGGCGAACCATTCTACACAACAAAGAAAAACGGAAACGGGCTTGGCCTCATGGTCAGCTTCAAGATAATTGAAAGCCACAACGGGAAGGTATTTGTGGAAAGCGAGCCTAATAAAGGGACAACGTTCAATATTGTCCTTCCAGCAAAAACTGCGTAATTTTTCTTAGGGGAATGGCTAGGCCATCCCCTTTCTCTTAAAACAATTTTGAAACCGCTTTCATATCTTTTTGGTATTTTTCATAAAGATGACAAAATATCCCCATCAATTTCGCCCAAGCGGCAAGAGAAATGAATTAATATGTTTATATAAGGTTCTATGTTAAAAATGGAGGGGTCTGAATGGGAATCCAAAACCTTGTAAAAACCGTCTGTGGATATTGCGGTACTGGCTGCGGCCTCGTAGTCGAAGTTCAAGATAATAGGATTGTAAAAATTCGCGGCGACAAGGACGCGCCAGTCAATAAAGGGCAAACATGCGTTAAGGGATCGTTTGCCTATGAATATGTACATGCGCCAAATCGACTGAGTTCACCGCTTATAAGAAAAGGCGGGCAGTTGGTCAAGGCAACCTGGGATGAGGCATTAGGCTTTATCGCTAATAAGCTTGGCTCCATTAAGGCGGAGTGGGGGCCTGAATCCATTTCCATGTTTGCATGCGCGAGGACAACGAATGAATCGAACTATATCACGCAGAAGTTCATGAGGACCGTAATAGGCAGCAACAATATTGATGGCTGTAACCGAACCTGACACGCTCCGAGTGTTGCCGGTCTGGCAACTGTATTTGGAAGCGGTTTCCCAACAAACACCCTGGAAGATTTCGAAAAAGCCGAGGTTTTATTGCTAATGGGCTCGAACACGAGCGAGGCTCATCCTATCATTGCGAACCGGATTAAAAAGGCTGTAAAATCCGGCTTGAAAATGATTGTCATTGATCCACGCAAAATCGATATGGTGAAATCTGCCCACCGCCATCTGCAAATCAATGTTGGCTCGGACATCGCACTAATCAATGCCTTTCTTCATGTCATTCTTAAGGAAGGGCTCTATAGTAACGATTTTATCGGAAGGCATACGGAAGATTTTGAAGTATTGCAAAAAAGGGTTGAAATGTATACGCCTGAGTATTCCGCTTCCATCACAGGTGTTCCCGCAGAGGATATCGTCGCGACGGCGCGGGAATATGCAACGGCTAACGGGGCAATGATCGCCTATACGCTTGGGATTACGGAACATCATTGCGGAGTGAACAATGTGTTTGATATTGCGAACCTTGCCCTTTTGACAGGGAATATCGGCAAGGAAGGAAGCGGCATCATGCCATTGCGCGGCCAAAACAATGTCCAGGGAGCAGGTGACATGGGCTGCCTGCCAAATCAGCTGCCAGGAGCCATGAGCCTCGTGAATGCCGCATATAGGGAAAGGTATGAAAACGAGTGGGGAGTCAAGCTGAATCCACAGGCTGGCGACACCCAAACAAGGACATTCGACCGGATTGAGGACGGCGGAATTAAAGCCCTCTATGTTATTGGAGAGAACCCGCTTCTTGCGGATGTCCATATGAACCATACACGTAAGCTTTTGGAAAAGTTGGATTTGCTCATTGTCCAGGATATTTTCTTGACTGAAACAGCCGAACTCGCGGATGTTGTCCTGCCAGCCCGTTCATGGGGTGAGGTGGATGGGACTTTTACAAATACCGACAGGAGAATTCAACGGACCCGGAAGGCCGTAGACGGTCATCCAGATACGAAGGAAGATTGGGAAATTCTTTGTGAACTATCCACGATGATGGGTTACCCAATGAGTTACAATTCAAGCGAAGAGATTTGGAATGAGGTCCGGAAGCTCTCCTGGGAAATGTATGGCGGCATCTCCTATGAAAGGCTTGAAAAGGAGTATTCAATCCATTACCCATGCCCAGATGAGAACCATCCGGGAACATTCGTCATGCATGAGCGGTTCCATGCTGATTCAGAGCCTGAAAGGAAGGCTCCGTTCGTACCCGTCGATTATACCGAACCACTTGAGCTTCCGGATGAGGAGTATCCATTTACCCTCACGACTGGCAGGCGGTATGAATCGTACAATACACATACCCAAACGCGTTACTATGCTGCCGGAGTAAAAATTAAACAGACCGAAGAGACAATCGATATCCATCCAGAAGATGCCGCGAAGCTTAGAATCGCCGATGGAGATGTCGTCCGCGTTTCTTCCCGGCGCGGTGAATTGACCGTCAAGTCAAAAGTAACCGAGCAGGTTGTACCAGGCCTTGTGTTCATGAGTTTCCATTGGCATGAAACGCCAACGAACATCTTGACCTTGAACGAGTATGACCCGATTTCAGGAACAGCTGAATACAAAGCCTGTGCTGTTGCAATTCAGCCAGTGTAGGAGAAAGGGAGCAGAGTAATCTGCCCCCTTTTTGGTTCCTGAAAACGTAAAAAGAAAAATATCCGGTTCTCTTGTTTTAAAATTTTTTCCTCTACTCTATTACATTGAAAAATTACTACTACCCGCCCTCAGAATTTAGCGCTTTCAACTAAATCCTTCCGTCAACTTCCATAGTTGGTATACTCATCCAATAAATATGTTGTTTTCAGAAAATTCCTTCAATTAGTCACCTTAACGTAAACTTTTAGTCATTCTTGTTACTAAAATATCATCAGCCTGTTCTTGGGATTTCGTTTTTTCATGATAACATGAACATTGTGAGTTTGATATAACAACTAGGAGGTACAGGGAATTGAAGAAAACGTTAGGGAGCTTTATGATCGCGGCAGCAATTTCCGGTACATTTGCAGCCAGCACACAGGCGGAAGAAATTGTTGTCAAAAAAGGAGATACGCTTTGGGGGCTTGCTGAAGTACATAATACAAGCATCGAAAACATTAAAGCGTGGAACGGGCTGGAGGCTGAAACCATTTATGCCGGAGAAACGCTGAATATTTTTCCAAAACGTATATACGAGGTTAAAAACGGCGATACATTATGGGGAATTGCTTCATCCCACAATGTTGCCCTTCAAGACATTATTAATTGGAACGACCTGAAAGGCGATTTAATCCATCCGGGGATGCAGCTTGCCATCGAAGAGTCTCGTACTGCATCAGCTGCGCCTAAACAAGTACAACAGCCAGCCGCTGTAAAAAAGGCAGCTCCGGCTCCGGCAGCCCAACCTGTTTCTGCTGCGGCTGCGGATAAAAAGGAAACTCGTACAGCCGCGCCACAAACGAGTGGCCAGGAACTTGTCGTAACAGCGACAGCCTATACGGCGTCCTGCAATGGGTGCAGCGGTATAACTGCTACTGGGATAGACCTTATCAGTAATCCTGGGGCAAAGGTGATATCTGTTGACCCTTCGGTTATTCCACTCGGCTCCAAAGTATATGTTGAAGGATACGGCTATGCTGTAGCGGGTGATACAGGCGGAGCAATTAAAGGAAATAAAATTGATGTTTTCATTCCATCCCGCGATGCAGCTTTGAAGTGGGGCGTCAAGAGTGTTAAAGTCAAAATACTTGATTAAATAATGAAACCGCCGAGATGGCGGTTTTTTGTTTTAATATCAAAAAGCCAGGCAGTATTTGCCCGGCTTTTTGCAATGTTCGCCTGATTAAGAAGCCTGTTTTAAAGCAAGAACAGCGCTCTTTCTCTGATAGTAGAACCAGTTCAGTGCGAAAGAGATAACGTAGAAAGCAATAAAGAAGTAAAACGCTGTTACTGGTGTACCGGTCGTGTTCACGGACCAGCCGAACAGTTTTGGAATAAAGAATGAGCCGTATGCAGCAAATGCAGCGGTGAAACCAAGAACCGGAGCTGCTTCCTTCGGGACGAAAATACCAGGGATCATTTGGAAAGTCGAGCCCGATCCGATTCCGGATGCTACGAACAGTACCAGGAATGAAGCAAGGAAACCTGTAAATTGTTTTTGGCCGAGGAAGAAAATTACTCCTCCAGCGCCAATTGCCTGCACGATTAAGACATAGGCTGTGACTTTCGCGCCGCCAAGTTTATCAGCAATCCAACCTCCGACCGGCCTTGCGGAAGCTGCAAGAAGGGCGCCAAGGAAAGCGAGTGATACATGCTCTGGGAACTGTGATCTCAAAAGGAGCGGAAATGCCGCCGAATAGCCGATAAATGAACCGAACGTAGCAATATAAAGAATTGTCATAATCCATGTATGCTTTCTTTTTACAATTACAAACTGATCGGAAACCGATTGTTTCGCAGCCGGAAGGTTATCCATTCCGAAATAAGCGGCGATTGTCAAGATTGCAATTGGGATGACCCAGATGAATGCAGCATTTTGCAGGTAAACCTGGGAGCCATCCGGCAAAGATTGCGGGCCGCCAATCATTGCAAATGTACCAGAGGCAATGACGAGTGGGGTCATAAACTGGACGACGGAAACCCCCATGTTGCCAAGCCCGCCGTTAATGCCGAGTGCTGTTCCTTTTTCTCTTTTAGGAAAGAAGAAGGAGATGTTTGCGGTTGAGGATGAGAAGTTACCGCCGCCAAGTCCGCATAGGGCGGCCAATAAAAGCATGATGCCAAACGGCGTATCCGGGTTTTGTACGGCGAACCCGATTCCGATAGCTGGAATTGCAAGGACTGCGGTTGAAATGACCGTCCAATTCCTGCCCCCGAATTTACCGACAGCGAACGTATAAACAAAGCGCAGTGTGGCACCTACCAGCCCGGGTATTGCGGCCAGCGTGAACAATTGTTCTTCAGTGAATTGAAAGCCGATATCATTAAGCCGCACCGCTACCACCGACCAGATTTGCCAGACAATAAATGCGAGCATGAGGGATGGTACCGAAATCCACAAATTCCTCCTCGCATGTTTCTTGCCTTCCTTTTTCCAAAAATCCTCGTTTTCAGGATTCCAATTCGTTATTCTTGCCATGAGAAAGTCCCCCTTTGGTAAAATCCAATTAACACTATGTTGGTACTGTCAATGTTAATGATAAGGTGATGTTACCATCAGAAATGTGATTTTTGTCACTCTGCTTTTGAAGGAATTGTGAAAACGGGGCTGTGTTCATAAAGTTGTAAAATCTTCGGCCTTGGGGCGGGATTTTGTTTTTAAACGGTCTGGTCCGGGTAAACTAGATTTAAACAGACAGAAAGGAAGATTGCTATGATATGGACAATCATCGGATTATTAGTCCTTTTCTGGATCATCGGATTGGTATTCGAAGTTGCCGGAGGACTAATTCATTTACTTCTTGTCGCGGCAGTCATTGTCTTTTTGTTCAACCTCTTTAAAAATAAAGCGACGCGCTAGACCCAAGCAAGATGCCGCATCCGGCTGGATGCGGCATCTTGCTTTTACTTCCTTAGCCTCTGAAAAAAATGGAGGGATTAAACGAAGTGGGAAATTGAATACTAAGTGGGTGGAAAATCTTTATATTTTGGTTGAAATTTTTATTTGCAGTTTTCACGCCAGGATTTATGATTAGAAAGAAATGCAGTGTGGTAAATCACTATCTATATACGAGATAATATTTACTTTAGAAGAAGGCGGATTATATGACTTTCAGAAATATTTCGTTGGATCCCCCGAAGGTTCTCGTCCTTGGTTTTATCCTAATCATCCTTATCGGTACAACTTTGCTTACGATTCGAGCAGCAACTTCCGACCATAAGGGCCTCTCTTTCGTTAACGCGCTGTTCACTGCCACATCCGCGACATGTGTAACCGGACTTGTAGTAGTCGATACGGGTACAGCCTTTACAATATTCGGGCAGGTTGTCATCCTTTTATTGATTCAGATTGGCGGATTGGGATTTATGACGTTTGCGACACTTTTCGCCTTCATTCTTGGAAAAAGAATATCACTGAAAGAAAGGATTCTCCTTCAAGAGTCGTTGAACAACATTTCGATGGAAGGAATCGTCCGCCTTGCGAGGAGAATTCTCATTTTCACCGCTTTTTTTGAATCAATTGGTGCGCTTATTTTATCGGTCAGGTTTTCGTTTGATATGCCGGTCGGGACGGCGATTTATTATGGGATTTTCCACTCGGTTTCAAACTTCAACAATGCCGGATTTGATTTGATGGGGGAATTCCGGAGCCTGACCGGATATGTAAATGATCCCTTTGTTGTTTTGACAATCTGTACACTGATCGTTACAGGCGGCATCGGATTTATCGTCATAAACGAGTTATATGAGTATCGCCAAACGAAACGGTTCTCCCTCCATACTAAAATCGTTCTGGCTACCACGGCATGTCTGGTTGCCGCGGGAACACTTTTCATATTTTTGCTGGAATTTTCAAATGGGAAAACGCTGGGACCGCTTTCCTTTGGGGGAAAATTCCTTGCCGCGCTATTCCAGTCGGTTACAGCCAGGACGGCGGGAGCGAATACGATCAACATTGGAGATATGACGCATTCCGGCCTTTTCCTGATCATTATTCTTATGTTTATCGGGGCTTCGCCGGGGTCAGCAGGGGGAGGAATTAAAACGACGACATTCACCACACTTCTTGGTGCGGTGTGGTCACAAATCCGTGGAAAGGAAGATGTCGTTTTATTTCGAAGAAGAATTGGATATGACACCATCTACAAAGCTTTGACTGTTACATTGAGTGCACTTATCCTAATTATTGCAATTACGATGATGTTGACGATAACAGAAGAAGGCCAGGATTTTTTAATGATATTATTCGAATCCACTTCTGCCTTCGCGACGGTCGGGCTTTCCATGGGATTGACACCGGAGCTGTCACCGGCAGGCAAGCTATTGATTACATTCATGATGCTTGCCGGAAGGGTCGGGCCATTGACTGTGGCGTTTGCCATTACTTTGCGGAGAAAACAGGATCCTTTCCGTTATCCTAAAGGGAAAATAATCATAGGCTAGGAATTTTTTGAGGAGTGCATACAGATGGTTAAACAATATGCAGTAATTGGTTTGGGAAGATTCGGGATCAGCCTTGCTGGAAGTTTATTTGAGGCCGGCCAGGAGGTACTTGGCGTGGATATAAACGAAGAACGGGTGGAAGAAGCGCATCCGGCTGTCACCCACGCAGTCATCGCCGATTCCACAGATCCTGAAGCACTGAAATCAATCGGGATCAGAAATTTTGATACCGTTATAGTGGCTATTGGAAATGACATACAGGCAAGCATTCTTACCGTCCTGCTTTTAAAAGAACTGGGCGTGAAGAAAGTCATCGCCAAGGCCATCAACAAACTCCAGGGGCAGGTCCTGGACAAAGTTGGGGCTGACTGGGTTATATTCCCTGAGCGTGACATGGGCGAAAGGGTTGCCCATATGCTGCTGTCTCCAAATGTCCTTAATTTCATTGAATTGTCGAAGGAGTACAGTGTGGAAGAAATCAAGGTTCCATCATCCATGACGAACCAATCGTTAAGGGATTTGGATTTGCGTGCGAGGTACAACCTAAGTGTTATTGCCATCAGGCATGGAAAGGATATCGATATATCCCCATCACCTGATGAAATTATTGAGGAAGGCGATGTGCTTGTCGTGATTGGCGGAAACCGCGAACTGGAGCGGTTTGCCAATCTTCAGTAAAATAGGTTTTAGCGGATGCAACAGGGCATCCGCTCTTTTTTTCCCAAAATCAGGATGGATGGGGTAAAATAAGGTATAGACAGAAAATGAACATAAAGGGGATTTAACATGTGATTGATCTAAGAAGCGACACTGTTACAAAACCGACCGAGGAAATGAGGAAGGCGGCTTACCTGGCTGAAGTGGGCGATGATGTATACGGGGAAGATCCTACTGTACGGGAGCTTGAAGAAACGGCAGCCCGAATATTGGGAAAAGAGGATTGGCCAAGGCCTTGTCCGTTTCGTAACCAACTATGGGGTAAGCGAGCAGGATATCCGTACAGCAATTTCAGCGATAAAAAGACTTTCATAAAATAGAAAAAAGATTGGGGAGAAAGTTAGTTTGATTATCAATACAAGGTCAAGTGATGAGCGAAAAGTTACTATGGTTGCCATAACAATTATCCTTTACATTAGCAGTTTTTTTGTCCCTTTCGTTGTCGTTGCGTCAATACATAGCATGTATTTCTTCAAGCGTGAATATTGGTTCTTTGAGACCCCGCCAAGTGCATACATCGGTTTCATGGCGGCAATGCTTCTTTCCGCTGTACTGTTCACCTTTTATTTGTTGGCTGCGTGGAAATGGGGGAGCAGAAAACTGGGGATTGCCCTGCTTGCAAGCCAACTCTTTACCATACCCGTCTATATTGGCTCGGTCGACAATTATTACTTTGCCACGGAAGAAGGGATATTTTTCAATAAGTTGGTTGGATGGGGCGTGAAAAAATACGCCTGGACGGATATGGAGCGAGTAAAAATCGTATACCGCCATTCAAACGGCTCTGTCCGACTCGATCAATACAAGTTTACCGATAAGGATGGTGAAGAACTATCGTTACCTTATACGCCAGACATGGCCGAAAGCCAATGGAGGATAGATGGGGTGATAAAGCATTTTAATCTAGTGGTTACGGATAATTATGATGATCCGATAATGGATTAAAAATAAGAGGAATCCTATTTAATGGGAATTCCTCTTTTGTGTTCAAAATCAGCCCTCCATTAAAATGGGCCGAAGCGCGTTTGATTGGCTTATAAATATAAATGCGTCATACCTCATGGAAATTGAAGAAGGCACATAGTTTCCGAATTTTTCGAAACGGGGATCGTAAACAACGCCAATCGCCCTATGGCCAATTTCTTTCCGGAACTCCTTTTTGTTTTCATCCGTAAAAATAAGCAACTTGTCCTCATCCCCCGACTGGAACAATTCATCCTCCCAGCTGAAGGCTTGGGCAGGGGGCACTTCCATTACTTTCAGGGGAGCTCCCCATTGGTCAGCCGCAATAACAGTCCCCCGATGGGTGCCGAATCCGCAAATGAAAACATCTTTTGTTCCATTCTGTTCCCTTACAATTTGGCCGACATTAACCATGCCCACCCTTTGCATATCCGTAGCCCGGGCGTCACCGACATGCGTATTGTGCTCCCACACGATGGCTTTTGCGTCTTTGCCATGGAAGTTCATTATTGAATTCAGGGTTTCAACCATATGGGCATCACGTGTATTCCAGGACCCCGCGTCACTCAAAACCATTAACCTGTAGTATTGCTCGGCATTTCGGGCGACTAGAGCATTGATCTCAAGGCTAAGAGCTTTTTCAGGTTCCAGTTTATCCTGGCGGACGCTTTTCCTTATCGATGCCAGAAGTTCAGCCACTTCATTCCTGCACCCGTCAGATAAATAGCCTGCGGACATCACATAGGTTTCATTGCTGCGGTTAAAAGGCTCGAAGCAGGAAAATGCATCGATTGCAGCCTGCAAGTCAGGGGAGTTTATCTTTTTTAGGTAATTGACGATTTCATCCATTGATTCCCAGAGGCTATAGACATCAAGGCCGTAAAATCCAACTTTTTTGTCATTCGGTAGAGTCTTGTTATACTCCTTTAACCAGCCAACAAACTCAGCGATTTCCTGATTTGCCCACATCCAGGTGGGCCACCGGTGAAAAACCTTCAGGACTTCTTCAGGGCTTCTATTGTCTTCATCATCTTTAATATATGAATTGATGGCCTGGCATGCAGGCCAGTCTCCCTCAACCGCTATGAATTTGTATCCGTGTTCGGATATTAATTTTTTTGAAAGTTCCGCACGCACCGAGTAGAATTCGGAGGTTCCATGGGAAGCCTCTCCTAAAAGAACAAACCTGGCCTTTGCAGCTAGTTCAGCCACTTCAATAAGGCCATCTTGTCCTCCTATTGGCCTTGACCATTTTGTAATCGATTCTTTGAGTTCATTTCCCATATTAAAACCTCCTTTGCGGATAGGAGCGAAAACGTTGTTGTAATCACAAGGATATTGTCAATTCATGCAGAAACAACCATTCGTATAGTAGCGTCTTTTGTCAGTCTTTGCGCTTGCCTGGGAAATAAAGATTTCCCGCTTGTATACTAAATTAATTGTTCATACACCTTATTAAGCTGTCCCGCGCGTTCTTCATCTTTCTCGTCTAAGGCATAGTCAATTTCTTCGGGAAGGATCGAATTTAGAAACTGAATTCCGCCTTCATCCAGGTCCTCTGCGAATTGCTCAGCCGTTTGGTACTCGTTTTTCAAGAGATCAAAAAGCCTTTTGCCTTCGGAATGGCCTTCAGTATAATTCGAGAGAATTTCCCTTAGATAAGCAAGAGATTGGTCCATTTGTGACATATTCATTCCTCCTAATGATTAGTGTTCCTTTTATTCGAGCAGGGATAAAATAGGCTTTACGGCAGCAGCCAATGAGGGAGCGCTAGCATCTGCTTTTGTGATACCGGTTCCGATAAAAACCGTTTTGCACCCGGCTGCTTTGCCGGCTTCGATATCCCTTTCATGGTCTCCCACCATCACTGATTCCGTTAGGTTGATTTCATGCTTTTCGGCCAATGCGGCGAGCATACCCGGTTCAGGCTTCCGGCAGCGGCAGCCTGCATCTGGTTTATGTGGGCAATAGGCGATATCGATGACCTTGCCGCCTTTTTCCTTGATCATCGAGGTTAGCCGTTTATGAACTTTCTCCAGTCTCTCTTCCGTCATAAATCCAAGCCCGATACCACCCTGATTTGTAACAATGAACACGGGGTAGCCTGCCTCGGTAAGTTCGGCAACCGCTTCCGCCGCGCCGTCCAATAAAAATAGCTGGCGTGGATGATTGACAAATTTTACACGCTTCGTTAAAACTTCATTTAAAACTCCATCTCTGTCTAAAAAAACCGCTTTTTTCATTTTCAAAAAGCCCCTTTTTAAAAGTAGCCATTGTTTCTTTACCTTTATTGTTCCTTTTCGGTTTGGCGGTTAAACCGGGAATCATAACCCAATATATTATTGGCATTTCGGTATTCCGTCAAAAAGTGGAATATTTGTCCTCCAATTAGGGAAATTAGAGGGATAGGAAACGACAACAAAGTGGGAAGGGGTGAGGCAATGCCTTCACCAGTAGTCCGTTCTTTGCCCAACTGGTTTACGATTGCAAATTTGCTTTGCGGGGTTTTCTCAATCATTTTGAATATGAACGGCCTTATTTTGCTATCGGCGCTCCTTATCTTTGCCTCCGCGCTCATGGATCTATTAGATGGAAGGATTGCTAGAAGGCTTAACGTAAATAGTGAAGTTGGAGTCGAGCTTGATTCCCTGGCGGATATTGTCAGTTTTGGGGTAGCGCCGGCATTGCTTGTGTATACTCTCGCTCCGGATTCAATGCTTACATCCTTTGCATTCACCTTCTATGCGGCGATGGGGGCTCTCCGCCTGGCACGATTCAGCGCAAGCCCTACAGTCGGGTATTTTATGGGAATACCAATCCCGCTTGCCGGAATGGTGATTGCGGGGATGGCCCTTTTTGATTACAGCAATGCTTATATAACAATTATCCTTGCCATCCTGATGGTCAGCCCAATCCGCATTAAAAAATTTTAAACGAGGCAATCCATATTGGGTTGCCTCTTCGCTTCCTCTCTCGATGCTTGTACTACTTTTCAGGGGAAACGAATAAAATGGAACATAGATGCCTTCCGGGCAAAGCAGGGATGGGGTATATGGGCAGATTTCTAAGAAAAAGTGCTATAGTAACGGCGGGCGGGCTTATTCAGGGCCTTGGCATGGGCCTTTTTTTGTTTCCGCATAGCATCCCTTCCGGGGGAGCGGGGGGCCTTGCCGTGCTCCTTCACCATTTTTTTCGCCTTGATATGGGGTTTGCCCTTTGGGTGGTTAATTTCTCCATGCTTGTCATTGCAATTAAATTCCTTGGCAATAGATGTACTGTATGGACAATGTTTGCCATAACTGTGACTTCGATGTCGATTTATTTTTCACAGAGGGGCATTACAATCCCTTACAGGAATGTTTGGGTTGATTTGGTGACAGGGTCCCTGTTCCTTGGCGCCGGGGTAGGGCTTCTCTTGAGGCAGGGAGTTTCGAATGGGGGAGTCGGAGTTTTGGCTCTCATCATATCATCCATGCGGGGGACACTTCCCGGCCGGCCCCTTTTCTGGATTAATGGCTGTATTTTTCTCTTGACCGCGTCAATTATAAAATGGGAAATCATCATACAGGCGCTTCTCAGCCAATGGATTTCAACAAAAATTGTCGATGTTGTTTTTAGAATCCGCCTGTATGATGCTTATTCTTTTGCCTTCCGAAAAAAGTAATGAGTGGGCTAAATGTAATTGTAACGGAACGCATATTTTGTTTTATCCTTTTTATCACCCTTGTTGGGGACATGGATTAAGGTAAGGGCAAGGATTCCTGCAATCAAGGTCAGAGCAGCGATGGTTAGGAACATCCCTGATCTCGTCCATTCCATCAACCTTGTAAATATAGGAGGGCCTATAGCGACACCAATGAACCGGACTGAACCATATAGAGAAGTAACAAATCCACGCCTTTCTTTTCCTACCGATCCTGTAATGAGGCTGTTCAGACATGGAAGGACAAGGCCGGTCCCAATACTGCTGAGGACCAGAACGAATAAAAATGGCACGAGTTTTTCAAAGAAAACAAGTAGTGCATACGATACTGTCATCAATCCGAGCCCGATAACAATCAAACGCTTCATTGCCGCAGTATTTTTCCCAATCCTGCTGCCGGTTAAGTAGGAGGTCCCGCCCATCACAAGCAGGGGAATCGCCAAAATCAATCCTTTTTTGACCCCGTCGATGCCGTATTGTTTTTCGAGGACATCCGATAGATAAAAAAGGATCCCGAATAGGGTGAATAGGCAGACTGATCCGGCGAAATAAGCTGTTAATAGCCAGCGTCCTTCAAACTTGAAAACGCTGGCCAACCCCCTCATGTATTTGCCGAAGGGCGGAGGCGCCTGACGATGGCTTTTTTCTTTTATAAAAAACAATGTAAGCGTAATGGATATTAAACAGATTGCCGGGAAAGCAAAAAAAACTGCAAACCAGGCGAGAAGGCCAAAGAGCGCCCCGAGAATAGGCGAGAGGACTTTTCCAAGTCCATTCGACGCTTCCACAATCCCCAGAACCCTACTTTGCTCTCCCCCCTTAAACAGATCCCCCGTCAAAGCCATTGCAATAGGAGCAGTTCCTGCCGCGCCAATTCCCTGCATAGTCCGCCCGGCTAGTATCCACCAATAGGCGCTCGGTAGACTGGTTGCCGCAAAACCCGCCAATAGCCCTCCGGCTCCGTAAAGAATCAATGCGGGAAGGATGACGACTTTTCTTGAAAACCTGTCCGATAAATAGCCAAGGACTGGGATGAAGATTGCGGCAGCAATTGAAAAAACCGTAATGGTCATGCTTGTCTGAAGGGGAGTCAGTCCAAGTTCTTCTTTCATTTGTGGGAGGATCGGGATGAGCATTGAATTTCCCAGTGTCATTATTAATGGAATTGAGCCTATTGCCGCGACTGTCATGCCGTTATTCTTACTTCCCACCGGGATACACATCCTTTTGTTTTCAATGAATTTACTTCAAATTTAACGGGGGCAGAACAAGCCATCCCTTTTCCTTGATTATTGCTGCGAGTTTATCCGCGTATTCTGTTTTTTGTGTAAGGAAATCGCTGAACATCTCGCGAATATCCGCCCTTAGGGAAAGCCCCATAATATAGCTTGCCAGAACATTCGAACCCGTGATGTCTTTTGTTAAGAGTGCAGCAATTTCAGGATCATTGAACCTTGCACCGGCGGGAATGTCTTCAGTTGCTACATTCGGCCTGTCCGGAGGCGCGGGGGGAAGGCGGATGCCATTTTCTTTTAATACTCCCTCGACCTGCTGTTCCTCCTGTTTAACACAATTCTCCATGAAATCCTCAATGAAGACTTTAAGGTCGTGATCGCCCGAATGATTCGAAAAAACCTGCAAAGCGACAAGATATGCTTTTGTGCCCAACAAATGTGACCACAAATGAAAAACTTCCCCCGCGTGTAAAGGTTCATCCTGGGGGTTTCCACTCATAATTCCCATGGCTATCACTCCATTCTCTGCATGCTTGTGATTAGTATTTGATCTAAAAATGAAAATATAACATGAAATTTTTTGCCATGTTTAACAAAAACAATATGCAAGCAGAAATAAAGACGGCTGCAAGCTGCAGCCGTCTATTTTGTGCAAGCGTCCTTATTGTTTCACTCCATAGAGAATGCAGGCAACGCCCGCGAAAACCCATACCATTTTAACTAATGAAACCTTTTCTACTATTCCAATTAAGCCAATAGTAGTTGTTGACAACAGAATAAGCGGCCCGATTAATGCAAGGGAGCTGTTGATCAGCAATGCTTTTTCTACAGCATTGAACTTAATCATCAGGAGGGCTGCGAATATTTCTATTCCACCCGAGACGATCCGTAATAACGACATGGCCAGAACCGTTTTTTCAATAACCGTAAACATAAAGCCCTCCATCTTGGACGATGTTCTTTTTCAATATATGCCCTCGCAATAGGGATTAGTCCAATCCAGCTGGTTGGGAACAAATTTTAGTGGACAGGAACGCTTCCTCTTAATTTTCATAGTTTAAAACAGGTAGACATATGCCCAAATTCTTTGAAAGGGAAGGAAACCATATGAGATTTTTTCGAGCAAAAGGGACACTGTATTGGCTACTCGCATTTTTTGCAACTTTCACTTTTCTCTCGGGATGTTCGGAGACAAAAAAAACAGATGAGAGGGCCGGCACAGAAGAGAAAACAGTTAAAACCATTAGGATTGGATATCAAAAGAACGGCCCTCTTGTCATATTGAAATCGCTTGGCACACTTGAAAAATCACTTGAAAAACAAGGCGTTTCCGTAGAATGGAAGGAATTTCAGGCCGGGCCCGCCCTTGTCGAAGCACTGAATGCCGGAACGATTGACTTTGGAAGGACAGGGGATTCACCACCGATTTTTGCCCAGGCTGCAGGTGCTCCTTTTGTCTATATCGCGGCTGGGAAACCAAAGTTCAATGGTAGCGCAATATTGGTCAAGGATGATTCACCTATCAAATCGGTAAAGGATTTAAAAGGAAAAACGGTGGGGTTCGCAAAAGGGTCGAGCTCTCATTATTTGCTTATTAAAGGCTTGGAAAAAGCAGGGCTTTCCTATACAGATATCAAGCCCGCATTCCTAGCTCCAGGTGATGGCAGGGTGGCGTTTGAAAAAGGGAATATTGACGCATGGGTTGTCTGGGATCCCTTTACGTCAGCTGCGGAAATCGGTTCTGGCGCCAGGATGCTTGTAAACGGTGAAGGGCTGACAACGGATAGAGACTTTTTCCTGGCAAGCACCACTTTTGCAAAGGAACATGCAAAAATTATTGACCTTATTCTGGATGAGGTGAAACATTCATTGGAATGGGCGAATTCCCATCACGATGAACTTGTTGAAATGCTAGCCCCAATTTTAAAAATAGATGAACCATCGTTGGAGGTTGCTGTAAAACGGAGAGTGTATGGAGTGGATGAAATTAATGGGGAAATCATCCAGGAACAGCAGGAAATCGCCGATACATTCTTTAAGCTTGGAATTATCCCTAAAGAAATAAAGGTTACGGATGCCATGAATAAGTAAATAGGGGAGGCATTTTGTTTGAAAGCATTTTTGAAACGTATGATGCCGTCAGCCATTCCCTGGGCCTTTCCAATGTTCATACTTGCTTTCTGGCAGGTTTTTTCCTCCCTGGGATTGATCCCGGCAAGAATTCTCCCGGCCCCTACCGAAGTATTAAAAGCGGCGTTTGCATTGCTTAAATCTGGTGAGCTTGCAGGGCACATCTGGGTAAGCCTTGGAAGGGCAGTAATCGGGTTTATCATTGGCGGGACAATCGGCTTTTTGCTCGGACTATTCAATGGGATATTTAAATTTTCCGAATTGCTGTTGGATACCTCGGTCCAAATGCTAAGAACAATCCCTCATCTGGCACTAATTCCGCTTGTGATTCTCTGGTTCGGGATCGATGAAACGTCCAAGATTTTTCTTGTGGCGCTTGGAGTTCTTTTCCCTATCTACATCAACACATTTCACGGGATTAAGTCTGTTGATAAAGGTCTGGTTGAAATGGGAAGGGCTTATGGCTTAAAGGGAACAAAGCTGTTTTTTACGGTTATTTTTCCAGGCGCGCTCTCATCAATTCTTGTGGGTGTCCGTTTTTCACTTGGCGTTATGTGGCTGACGCTAATCGTTGCGGAAACAATTTCCGCCCAATCAGGCATCGGGTACATGGCGATGAATGCCCGGGAATTTTTCCAAATGGATGTTATTGTTTTAAGCATTCTCCTTTACGCGCTATTTGGCAAGCTATCCGATATTATCGCAAGGGCTATGGAAGGCAAATGGCTGCGATGGAACACATAAAAGGGAGGAAACTGAAGTGAAGCAGGGGGAAGCGCCTTATTTAGTGCTGAAAAGTGTTAAAAAACAATACGGAACCAGGATTGTGCTTGATGGAATCGATTTATCGGTCGCTCCCGGCGAATTTATTTCCATTGTCGGTAAAAGCGGTTGCGGGAAGAGCACGCTTTTGCGCTTAATCGCCGGACTTGAGGGACATGACATGGGAAGTATTTATATTAAGGGAAAAGAACTGAAAGGATTAAATCCGGATGCCAGGATTATGTTCCAGGATGGACGGCTTCTTCCTTGGAAAAGTGTCCTAAAAAACATCGGGATAGGGCTAACTGGGCACTGGCAGGATAGAGCGCTGCATGCTCTTCGGAATGTGGGACTTGAGGACCGGAGCAAAGACTGGCCGTCAAAGCTTTCGGGTGGACAAAAACAGCGTGTGGCTCTCGCAAGGGCCCTTGTCCATGAACCAGACATTTTGCTCCTCGATGAACCGCTTGGAGCGCTTGATGCCTTGACCCGGATTGAAATGCAAGATTTGATTGAAAGGATCTGGAGGGAAAAAGGGTTTACTGCCATCCTCGTTACACATGATGTGGAAGAAGCGGTGGCCATTGCCGATAGAGTCATCCTCATTGAAGCAGGGAAAATTGTCATGAACCGGACCATTGACCTTCCTCGCCCCAGGCAACGCGCTCAACGTGCTTTTCACAATCACGTGGATGAAATACTAGAACGCATTCTTGGCCCAAATGGCGAAAATGGATTGAAATTGGTCGGTAAATAAAGTGGCATACTTGTGATGCTGCTTTATTTTTTTTGGAGGAAAGGATAAGAACAATTATTTATTTACTTTTCGGGTTGACACGTTATAATGAAGGGGATATAGCATAGGGCAACAGACTGATAACATTTTGCTAGCAGCTAATAGCATATTGATAGGGGGTGGGGTTTTAGTGGAGGATCAGCGTATTCAGCTGAATGTAAGGATTACAAAAGACGTATATGAAAAGTTGGATGAAATCGTGGCGTACTATCAGGAAAACACAAAGGTTGGAAGAATTTACAAAGGCGATGTGTTGATGGACATCATAGAAAAATCATACGAAGTTATGGAAAAACAGAAAAACAGGCAACGTTAAAAATCGGTCTTAAATAAGGTTTCTCGGTTTGGGGAAATAAATTTGCCTCAACCCCATTCAGGCAAATTTCCCCTATCGAATACAAACTTTAGCAATTCAGCTTTCCGGAACTGCCCGTTACTTCGTATCACCAGCCTTAGTTGGAAGATACACCTTTTTTTATAAAAACACCGGGAAGCATGCCCGAACATTTCCATTTTGAAATTATCCGAGCCGATTGCGGCTCTTTTTCTTTTGGCCAAGACAAATATTCCATTACTGGGTGAATTGGAACAGTATTCGCGTTCCTCGAAAACAGAATACTAATAACGGAATCCTTTCGCGGGATCCAATTTAATGGAAGAAGGTGCTTGCACATGAATATGCAAATGGTTACTTCCATTTTACGGGGACTAACAAACCAGAGGCAGAGCAAAAGAATGTTTTGGGCTTCCCTTATTGGCCTTGGAGTAAGTGCTACGGCAATAGGGCTTAGAAAGACCCGCTACCGTAATGTCCTTCCAAAGATTCAACAGGCTGCAGAACGGTTTATGGCCCCTATGCCAGGCAACACCGCCTTGGCTGAATTCTCGAATGAATTTTTTCCGGATAAGGTGACGGGGAAACAGGGCAGCAACAAATCGAATCAGTAATTTCTGAAAAGCCGCTTAAGCGGCTTTTTTGGCATCCACAGATTACCAAAAACTAAAGAAGAACAGCTCAACCCAAATTACCGCTCCCGAACAGCGGTGGCCAGTCGGTCCTTCGGGATTTAAACGAAAACTTAACGCCCAAACGACAGTGCTCAGTGGGTCTTTCGGGCGTTAAACGACCACTTAATGCCCGAATAGCGATGGGCAACCGATCCTTCGAGTACTTGTTTTATGGGTAACTTAACTTTAAATGGAGAATCCGCTTTTTGAATTTATTATTTGTTTTAGAGATATACCACTTCTTATAATGTAAGCATGTACCAATAAGCTTTTTCCCGGGGTAAACCGTATTTTACAAAAAGCAATCGTTGCACCATCCCGCGTCGGTAGGATTTTATGGATAATTGATTTAAAATGAAAAGCGATAGAATTTGCACGCTAAGGTCCGCGTGAATAAAGGAAGGTGATTGGTCTATGTTGCGCGACCATCTTAAGGAAAATCTCGATATCCTGTTTGTCGGCTTTAATCCCAGCCTGGTGTCAGGGGAAACAGGGCACCATTTTGCGAACCCGAACAACAGGTTTTGGAAAATCCTTTACAGGGCGTCAATCACACCACGGCTTTACAAACCTGAGGAGGACTGGCTCCTTCCAGAAATCGGCCTGGGACTTACGAATATTGTCGAGCGTCCGACGCGTGCTGCGGATGAAATTACAAAGGAAGAATACAGTCAGGGTAGAGTGGCGCTAAACGAAAAAATCAAGGCCTACAGGCCGCTGATAGTCTGCTATGTTGGAAAAGGAGTGTATCAACAGTTTAGCCGAAAGAAAGAAATTCCTTGGGGGATGCAGCCCGAGCCAGTGGTTACCGGCACCACAGACTTTGTCGCCCCTTCTTCAAGCGGGCTTGTCAGGATGCGGATGGAAGAAATTGTGGAAATTTATAAGGAACTGCCAGACCTTGTTTCCCGGCTAAGAGAAAAGTAAAAAGGCGCCTCCCTAAGGATGCGCCCGCCTCTTCCGTCCGAACTGGTTAAGTGTCCCGCAACAAGCGATTGTCGGAAGAGGCAATGCAATTGTATCATGGGACGAGCGATTTTTTCAAACAGTCACTTCAACAGTTAAATACTTCATTCCGCCAATAAGAAATGATATGATAGATGTTATCTGATGTGAAGGAGATGTAATCATGGGAAAAAAAGGCGTTATCACAATGCAAAATGGTGAAAAAATTGAATTTGAATTATATCCGGAAGAAGCACCAGGAACAGTCGAAAACTTTGAAACCTTGGCCAACAAAGGATTTTACAATGGATTGACTTTCCACAGGGTGATTCCTGGTTTCGTAAGCCAGGGTGGGTGCCCTCATGGAACAGGAACGGGCGGCCCAGGGTACACAATTAAATGTGAAACAGAAGGAAATCCGCATAAGCATGTAGCTGGCGCGCTTTCAATGGCTCACGCAGGTAGAGATACAGGCGGAAGCCAGTTCTTTATTGTTCACGACCCGCAGCCTCACTTGGATGGGGTTCACACAGTATTCGGGAAAGTCACATCTGGCCTGGAAACTGCAAGGTCGATGAGAAATGGCGATGTAATGGAAAAAGTTGAAGTTTTCGAAGACTAACAGCGGTGCCAAAAGGGCCTTCCGGTTTATCGCCGGATAGGCCTTTCTTTTTTGTTTAAGGGGGAGAATGACAATGAAGCTTGTATCCTGGAATGTAAATGGAATCCGGGCATGCGTAAACAAAGGGTTTCTCGATTATTTCCATGAAGTGGACGCCGATATTTTCTGCCTTCAGGAAACAAAGTGCCAGGACGGCCAAATCGTACTTCAATTGGAGGGCTACCATCAATACTGGAACTATGCAGAGAAAAAAGGCTATTCAGGAACAGCGGTTTTTACAAAAAGACAGCCACTGTCCGTCCGTTATGGCGTAGGCTCATCCGATAGTGAACCCGAAGGTAGGATAATCACGCTTGAATATGAAGATTTTTACCTCGTAAACGTGTACACCCCTAATTCCCAGCGTGACCTTGCTCGCCTTGGTTACAGGCTGGAGTGGGAAGATTCAATCAAAAGCCATTTGCTCAATTTGGAAGCGGAAAAGCCGGTTATCCTTTGCGGGGATTTGAACGTCGCCCATTCATGGATCGACTTGAAAAACCCGAAGTCGAATGTTGGCAACTCTGGCTTCACTGACGAGGAAAGGGCGAAAATGTCGGATTTGCTCGATGCCGGTTTTATCGACAGTTACCGGTATTTTTATCCTGACCGGGAAGGGGCCTACACGTGGTGGTCTTATATGAGCAAAGTACGGGAGCGAAATATTGGCTGGCGGATCGATTATTTCATTGTTTCAAAAAAGCTTAAGGGCAGGCTGAAAGGCGCCCATATTGATTGCTATATCATGGGCAGCGACCATTGCCCCGTAATTTTAGAATTAAAATAGGGCGGGAACCAGAGATTTGGGTTCCTGCCCTTTTTGTATCTGGCCTATATCTGTTAAATTTTTTGTGGTTAATTCCTGCACACGTCGTTTTTGCAATTTTTTCAGCTAGGCGGGTAATGTACTACAAACCTTTTTTGAATGGTGGGACGGCAAGATGAATATTGTATGGTACAGGCGCGACCTGAGGGTGAACGACCATCTGCCGCTTTCTACGGCTGCCAAATACGGTGAGGTGCTTCCTTTGTATATTATTGAGCCTTCACTTTGGCAAGGGGGCATTTATTCTGCCCGGCATTACGCCTTTGTTTTCGAAAGCCTGGAGGAATTATCCGTACGGCTTGCCGAAATGGGCGGTTGCCTTTTTGTAACAATTGGCGAGGCGGAAAATGTGTTCAGGAAATTGGAGGAGGCGTACGGCACAATCAGGGTCTTTTTTCATAAAGAAAAGGAGCTGTCGGAATCTAATCGATATCACTGTCTAGAAAAAATCGGGGTTCCGTTCGAAGAGGCACCTTCCCTCAACGGTGAAACAGCAACAATAAAATCAAAAATGAAATGGATAAGAATATTGGAGGGAGAGGGTGAACTGGCCCCGCCTAAATTGAAGCTTCCCGAACGACTGCCCGATTGGCTATCTGAGCCACTCGGAAAATTCCGAAACTATCACGTTCGCGGAGCCTCGATTCCATTAGGCCAGCCAGGGGGAGAGCGGAACGCGGAGGAAACACTTCAATCGTTTTTCAAGGGAAGGTACATGATGTATGAAGGGAAAGAGGAAGGTCTTTTAAAGGCGTCGAATTATTCCAGTAGGTTGTCTCCTTACCTGGCCTGGGGGAATATTTCATTCAAAACAGTCGTCAAAAAATCCTTGGATGAATTAAAGGAAGCTAAAACGGAAAATGCGCGTAAAGCGATAAATTCCTTTTTGGATCGGCTTTATAGCCGGTTTCTTGCATACGGTACCAGCTCTCCTCAAAAATACCGACAATTAGCGATTGACCCAAAAACGTGGAATCCAGATGTACAGGAACGTATCCAGACAGGAAGAACCGGTATTCCGATCATTGATGCTTCTGTTGTTTCATTAAGGAAGAACGGCTGGCTTCCATACAACCTGAGGGCTGTTTTAGCCACCTTTTTATGCAATGGGCTGCAGTTGGATAAACATCTTGTAAAGGAGTTTCTTGGCAGCCTTCTCCAGGATTATGATCCGTGCATCCTTGACCGTGAATTGGAATTATGCACATCTTTATCCGGAAAGCGAATATCAGTTTACTATCATCCTGTAAGGGCAGGAAAGAAGCTCGATAGCGATGGAGCCTTTATCAAGAGGTACATCCCTGAATTAGCGAGCCTACCGGCAGAGTACGTCCATGAGCCGTGGCGTTATCCGGGTTTTTACACGCTTGGGTATCCGGTTCCGATGAAAGATCCAGATAGCATATTCAAGACTATCAAGCTATCTGCCGCTTCAACGGAAAACAAGCCAAATAAGTATCCCCAATCCTCCCCGGAGATTGGAGAGCAGTTAAGTATGGATTTATTCGAAAATTAGTATAACTAATTTGCGGTGTGTTAAATGGTTAATAAAATTTATAAAATTATTTTATTTAAAAGTTTCCAATATAACTTTAATGTAATATACTAATTAAGAATAATGGTAACACATTTAAAATAGTAAGCTTAATAACTTGTAAATGGTATGACAGAATGGGGGTGTCCTAAATTAAACTGTCCAAACGGCAGGAGGAAATAATTGAAATCATTAAGGCTTCCGGGCCGATAACAGGTAAACAAATCGCTGAAAAGCTTTCACTTTCAAGGGCGGCGCTCAGGCCAGACTTAGCCATTCTTACAATGGCAGGAACCATAGACGCCAGGCCTAGAGTTGGATATTACCTTAGTATGAACGCCTCTCCACCACCATTTGTACGTGGTACGGTGCAAAAGCCTGTTTCAGAATACAAAGCCCATCCGATTGTAGTCCAAGCATCGGCTTCGGTTTACGATGCGATCGTCCAGCTGTTTTTGGAGGATGTCGGTACACTGTATGTGGTGGATGAAAGCGGCCATTTGGCTGGGGTCATTTCCAGGAAAGATTTGCTCCGCGCCTCTATAGGGACGAGGAGTCCCGAGGAAATACCGGTTAGCATAATCATGACTAGGATGCCGAATATCGTCATGATCGGCCAGGATGAGACGCTTCTTGAGGCTGCTAGGAAAATGATGGAATTCCAAATTGATTCTCTTCCGGTAGTAAAAGAAGTTGATAAAACCACCCATACATATTCGGTCGTCGGAAGAATCACCAAAACCACTATTGTAAAGGCATACCTTGAGATTGCGGGGCTGTGACCTTCGTAAGGAGTGAAAAAGGCAATTGGCGGAAAAAGAAATTGTTTACGTTTTATCTGATTCGGTCGGGGAAACTGCTGAAATGGTTGTAAAGGCCGTCGCGTCCCAATTCAATGGAGGGTATGTCGATATACGAAGAAACTCATATGTCGAAGATACCGAAGATTTAGAGGATGCATTATTGCTTGCCAAGAAGGAGATGTCGCTGATTGCCTACACTCTAGTTGTACCCTCCCTTAAGGAATACCTTGACAGAAGGGCAGCGGAGGAAGGCATTACGGCTATAGACTTGTTGAACCCGCTCATGTCGGCGTTTGTTAAAAGGTTCAACAAAGAGCCACAGCATCGGCCGGGACTGATGAGAAAGCTTGATGAAGAGTATTTCAGAAAAGTCGAAGCGATAGAATTTGCGGTCAAGTATGACGACGGCCGCGACTCCAGGGGAATCGCCAAAGCTGATATCGTTTTGATTGGTGTTTCCCGTACTTCTAAGACACCTCTATCCATGTATCTGGCTCATCAGCGATACAAGGTGGCAAACGTACCGCTTGTTCCGGAAGTCGCGCCACCAGATGAGATTTTTTCGCTTCAGAGGGGCAAATGTGTCGGCCTTATCATTACACCTGACAAACTAAATGCTATAAGGAAGGAACGGTTAAAAGCGCTTGGCCTTACTTCCCAGGCTAATTACGCGAGTTTTGAGCGGATATTGGAAGAGCTCGATTACGCGGAAAAAATTATGAAGCGTGTAGGCTGCCCAGTGATTAACGTATCAAATAAGGCTGTAGAAGAAACAGCCAGCCTCATTGTGGATGTTCTTAAATTGGAAAGGAGCTCACAGCGATGAAAAAATTTGTTTACTTATTTAATGAGGGCAATAGCGAAATGAAAGATTTGCTTGGCGGCAAGGGGGCCAACCTTGCTGAGATGACGAGGATTGGGCTGCCTGTTCCTTTTGGTTTTACTATATCAACTGAAGCATGCAATGCCTATTACGAATCAGGGGAAACGATTCCACACGAAGTAACAGACCAGGTTTTACAAGCGCTTGGAAAACTGGAAGAAAGGATGGGCAAAAAACTTGGCGATCCGTCCAATCCATTGCTCGTATCTGTCCGTTCCGGTTCCAAATTCTCAATGCCAGGTATGATGGATACAATCCTGAACCTTGGCCTGAATGATGAAACGGCTGAAGGCCTGGCCGTACTGACAGACAATCCCCGTTTCGTCTATGATTCATACAGAAGATTCATCCAAATGTTCAGTGATGTCGTCCTAGATGTCGATATGTTCTTTTTCGAACAATTTCTCGAGGAAGTACGCGAAAGCAAGGGTTATTCTTCCGACCCTGAGTTGAAGGCCGAGGATTGGGCGGAAGTGATTAAGGGATACAAGAAAATTGTTGAGAAACATACTCGGAAACCGTTTCCTCAGGATCCGAAAGAGCAGCTGTTCCTTTCCATCAATGCGGTATTCAATTCCTGGAACAACCAGCGCGCAATTGTCTACAGGCGCTTGAACAAAATCCCTGACCATCTTGGAACTGCCGTAAATATACAAAGCATGGTTTTCGGGAATATGGGAAATGACTCCGGTACAGGCGTCGCCTTCACCCGCAACCCTTCCACAGGCGAAACGATTCTTTACGGGGAATATTTGATGAATGCACAAGGTGAAGATGTTGTCGCCGGAATCCGTACCCCAAGGCCGATTTCCGAACTTAAAGAGGAAATGCCTGAAGTTTACAGGCAGTTTGCCGAAACATGCAAAAAGCTCGAGATGCATTACCTGGACATGCAGGATATCGAATTCACCATAGAAAAGGGGAACTTATATATCCTCCAAACCCGTACAGGTAAAAGAACAGCGCAGGCGGCCATCCGGATTGCGGTTGAAATGGTTGAAGAAGGGCTGATTTCAAAGGAGGAAGCACTGCTTCGTGTCGATCCTGATCAGCTTAACCAGCTTCTTCACCGCCGGATTGATGATAAATTCGAAAGGGTCAAGATTGCAAAGGGTCTTCCAGCATCTCCAGGCGCCGCGTCAGGTATCGTCGTTTTTGAAGCCGATGAGGCCGAAAGCCTTACAAAAGAAGGGAAAAAAGTTATCCTTGTCCGGCCGGAAACGACTCCGGATGATATTCATGGTATCATCTCCGCTCAAGCCGTTGTAACGAGCAGGGGCGGGATGACAAGCCACGCCGCTGTTGTTGCAAGGGGAATGGGAAAAGCATGCGTTTGCGGTTGTGAAGTATTGAAAATCGACTTAAAGAATAGGTTATTTTCAGTTGGTGAAACGGTCGTAAATTATGGGGATATCATTACGATTGATGGGGGTACCGGAGAAATCATGCTTGGTGAAATCCCGATGATTGAGCCTGAGCTGTCTGATGAATTTAAACTCCTGCTTTCGTGGGCTGATGAAACCCGCGCCATCTCCGTTAGGGCAAATGCTGATAATCCTGAAGATGCCCGAAAGGCGTTGGAGTTTGGCGCAGAGGGAATCGGCCTTGTCAGGACAGAGCATATGTTCATGGATGCAGCGAGGGTGCCGATTGTACAGGAAATGATTTTGTCCGAAAGTTTTGAAGAGCGGAGTGCCGCACTCGAAAAACTTCTCCCGATGCAACAGGGCGATTTTGAAGGTATCTTCGAGGTCATGAAGGGACTTCCGGTTACAATCCGCCTACTTGATCCGCCGCTTCATGAGTTCATGCCGGATAAAGAGGAATTGCTGGTCGACATTACAAAATTGCAAATCCTTCAGCCTGATTCCCCAGAACTTAAGAAAAAGGAACACCTTCTAAGGAAGGTCCGCCAGCTTGAAGAATTTAACCCCATGCTTGGACATAGGGGATGTAGGCTTGGTATGATCAATCCTGAAATCTACATGATGCAGGCCAAAGCCATTTTCTATGCAGCCGCGGCTGTGGCAGAAAAAGGAATAACTGTCAAACCTGAAATTATGATCCCGCTTGTTGGCCATGTCCACGAGCTTAGGGAAATGCGTCAGCTTGTAATTGAAGCTGCTTCACAAATAAAAGAGGAATCTGGCAGGGATATTGAATATACTGTTGGTACGATGATAGAAATACCGAGGGCTGCCCTTACGGCTGATGAAATCGCTTCTGAAGCTGATTTCTTCTCGTTCGGGACAAACGACTTGACCCAGACAACGTTTGGATACAGCCGGGATGACGCAGAGGGGAAATTCCTGCAAACGTATATCGAAAGGAAAGTATTGCCGGAGAATCCTTTTGCTGTCCTCGACCAAAATGGGGTTGGGAAGCTAGTCGAAATGGCCGTAAAGCTTGGCCGGACAACCAAGCCGTCCCTTAAAACAGGCATCTGCGGAGAGCATGGGGGAGAAAAGAGCTCAATCGACTTTTGTTTCAGGAAAGGGCTGGACTATGTCAGCTGTTCTCCATTCCGGGTGCCATTGGCGCGGCTTGCAGCTGCCCAGGCTACAATTCGGCACGGAAAGCCAACGGAAACAGCGGTCATGAACATGTAAAAAAACCAGTCTCCACAAACGCTTGATATTTCGTAAAAAATAGTTTATGATTTTCCTATCTTATAGGATAAGCATAAAGGGGAGTAGCTTTTACAGCAAAGTCGTCAATTCGGGGCACTGCCTCCGGCTTTGTTGGCAGCAGCCATGTTGTTAGCAAGACCTTTACCTGTCAAGGGTAAGGGTCTTTTCTGTCCAAAAAAGGGCCCTTGCCAGTTGGCGGGGGCTCTCTCTTGTATAGGCGCCCATTCTGCCGCTTCTGAAGAACCGAAGGCGGCTGTGATTGGCAGACTAAAACAAACCCGCTGCTGGAGTCAACTAAGGAGGAAACTAGAAATGGAATTTTTTTCGATGGAATTTTTAACGGCATTGATGGCGATTGTCATGATCGACTTGGTGCTAGCAGGCGACAACGCGATCGTAATTGGCCTTGCCGCAAGGAACCTGCCAAAAAATCAGCAAAAAAAGGTCATCCTGTGGGGAACCGCAGGGGCCATTATCATTCGCGCGCTGGCAACTATCATTGTCGTACAGCTTTTAAAAATCCCCGGCCTTTTGTTGGTCGGAGGAGTTCTGCTCATTTGGATCGCAATCAAGCTATTGGTTGAGGAAAAAGGGCATGATGTTAAAGCGGGAGGCAGCTTTTGGGCCGCCATCAGAACCATTATCATTGCCGACGCTCTAATGGGACTGGACAATGTCCTTGCGGTCGCTGGAGCCGCACATGGAAGCTTTGTGCTTGTCATCCTTGGCCTGCTCATTTCGGTACCAATCGTTGTATGGGGAAGCACGCTCATATTGAAATGGGTCGACAGGTTCCCGATCATCATTACAATTGGCGCCGCCGTACTTGGCTGGACGGCTTCAAAAATGATTGTGAGCGAACCGTTTTTGATGGAATATTTTGCGAATCCTTTCGTGAAATATGGGTTTGAGCTTCTCATTGTAGCCGCTGTCGTTTTAATCGGCAGGGCCATCAAGAATAAACAGCATAAGGCGAGTGGGACTGCTTAAAGCTATGCATATTGGGGAACCAATCTTTATGATTGGTTCCTTTTTCTATAGTACTATCTGAATAGGGAATGATAAAAGTGAGAATCAGTGAAAAGGAGTAGTATGATGGATGAAATAAAAGCCGCGCACTCCGGAGCGGTAAAAAATACGAAGCGCAAAATTATTGAAGATATTTCGAAGTATATGGAGTCTAAGGAACCGATGCCTGCCTTGGAGCACTATTTGGTTGACAGGAATCAGTATATTGAACAGCTATGGCTAAATGTCTGGCTAAACAAGGTAACAAATGGCGTATCGAAAGTGGGGAAAAAGGAATTTCTTGAAAGCAAAGGGATTGAGACGAAGGGTGTTGACCGGAAACTGATTAACCACGTGTTCAGGAATGAAATGAGGGAGTTTTCTCCTTTCAGACCTGCAGAATGGCTACACGCGGAAATGGAAGCGCAACCCGGGATGTGGGAGAATTTATACACCGAGGCTAGGGAGCGTTTCAGGAAACAAGAGGAAGCGGCGAGAAAAATGGAGGAACGTGCGGTCCTTCTTCAAACAATGAGCGAGTCTGCAGAGCGAGTCCTCTTAGATAGCGAATCGCTCTTGTACCTTTATACAAGATATGAAATTGCCCGAAAACTCCAAGCTGACATTAACTCCGGAACCCGTTATAAAAAAATCGATACACTCGCGCTGGAAGAAAAGCTGATAAGCCAGGGGTGTTTCAGTCCGGCAGACTACCGGAGGGCGGGTGATTTTTTTGAAGAGCTGACAGGGGATATACATAAAACGTTCTACCGGGGCAGGATGTTTTTTGAATATGAAACGTATTACTTTAAATACGAACGCGCCATTACCGGCATTGTCCTCAGGAATGCTTCCCGGCTTATTTCGGAAAAATTGCCGGAGGGAGATTTTAAAGAGTATTTGTCCCATGAACCGGAGGAAGGCGATGAAAACAATCTTGCCGTTCTTGTTTCAGAAATGGCAGAGGAACTCGCGGATGATTTCCTTGAACGGATTTCAGGAGAATATATCGAGGATTTGTTAAGGCTCGAGGCTGTTCCATTTGACGCTGAAACACATAAGGCTATTTACGAATCCGATATGGCCATGGCGGAAAAACGGCTCGCCTGGGAAATAGCGGAAGCGGAACAGAAGGCGGCTGAAGAACAGCGAATGATTGACGAAGTATTCGGAAGCGAATACAGGCCCTCCACTGAGAGGAATGTTAAATACGTCCTTCATATCGGTGAAACGAATACCGGTAAAACACATCATGCACTTGAAGCCTTGAAAAGCGCGGAAAGCGGAATTTATCTTGCCCCGCTCAGGCTTTTGGCCCTAGAGGTCTACGACAGGCTCAATGCCGACGGAGTCCCGTGCTCGCTTAAAACCGGAGAGGAAGAAAAAGAGGAGCCAGGCGCGGCACATATTTCCTGCACGGTCGAAATGTTCCATGAGAAGGACTATTATGAAGTCGCTGTCATTGATGAGGCGCAAATGGTCGCGGATAAGGACCGCGGTTTTTCCTGGTACAAAGCGATTACCAAGGCGAATGCGAAAGAGGTCCATATTATTGGTAGCTTCAATATTAAAAATATGGTCATAAAACTTCTCGGCAACGCGGAATACGAGTTAAAGGAATATAGGAGGGACGTGCCGCTGCATGTGGAAGATCAGGAATTTTCATTGAAAAACGCCAGGAAAGGCGACGCGCTAGTATGCTTTTCAAGGAAACAGGTCCTGGCTACCGCAGCAATCCTACAGGGAAACGGCCATAAAGTCAGCATGATTTACGGCAGCATGCCTCCGGAAACAAGAAAAAAGCAAATGCAGCTTTTTATTTCGGGCCAGACTGGGATTGTTGTTTCAACAGATGCGATTGGAATGGGGTTAAACCTTCCGATTAGAAGAATTGTGTTTCTCGAAAATGAAAAGTTTGATGGAACCTCGAGGCGGAGGCTGAGTTCTCAGGAAGTGAAGCAAATCGCGGGAAGAGCCGGGCGAAAGGGAATTTACAATATTGGACGGGTAGCCTTTGTATCGGATGTACAGAGAATGAAACGACTCCTTGAGGGAGAAGACCAGCAGGTAAAGGTTTTTGCAATCGCCCCTACAAGTGCGGTTTTTGAGCGCTTCCAGAAATACAGCCGAAGCCTTGGCGCCTTTTTCGAGCTTTGGGAAAAATTCGAGAGCCCGCCAGGAACAAAAAAGGCCGAACTCGCGGAAGAGAGGAGCAGGTATGAACTAATCGAGGGCACAATGATTGAACAGCGATTTCCAATGATGGAGCTGTACGGGTTCCTGCATCTGCCATTTTCGGCAAAAGAACCGCAACTGACAGAGCAGTGGCTGGAGACTATGGCCGCTATTGCCGATGGGAGGGAGCTTCCGGAGCCGGCAATAAAAAAACGGAGCCTTGAAGAAATGGAATTAACCTACAAGGCGATCGGCCTCCATCTTCTGTTCCTGTATAAGCTTGGAAAGAGGACGGAAGCGATTTATTGGGAACGGGTCCGTGAACAGGTTAGTGATAGTGTCCATGAGGAATTAAAAGATGTCACAAAAAGCCAAGGGAAAAAGTGCCGTAATTGTGGGAAAAGTTTACCCCTTGATTTTGCTTACCCTATTTGCGATCAATGCCATTCCGGCCAAAATAAGAGAAAAAACCATTCAAGGCGGGGCTGGAGGCAAAAGAGAAAATTTTGACATACTTGGACAAAACAGCGAACTTATGTTCGTAAAAAGTAGGAAGATATGATATAATTAAACCAATCGGCGGTTCTTTAAGGGTGGGCATGAACACTCCCCGTGAAAGGGGGTGATGCCTGATGACAGTTTTCCAGGGCTTGATGCTCGCGATTTCGTTTGCCAGCCTTATTGTAGCCGTACTGTCGGTAAACCAAAAAAAATAACCCACCCTTGAGCCGGCAAGCATAATGGGCGGGTTTTCGCTTTATTCCTGATTCCACTACCGGGAACCGTCGATGAAGGGCCGGTGCATGCTGCAACATGCGCTGGCTTTTTTGAAATATTTCACTTAGTTCATTATACCCGAAAAAAGGGAAAAAGAAAATAGCGGAGCCTTTTTTGGGCTTATTTAGGCAGGTTTTACTTACAATTCTCCTTTAACCTTTTGGATAATTCCTAAAAAGGCTCCCATTTTATCTTGCGTGCCTCATTGTATCTTTTCTCCACTTCAGGCCAATTTACTACGTTCCACCAATTTTCAACATATTTTCCACGATTGTTTTCATATTGGAGGTAGTAGGCATGTTCCCAAACGTCTAACGGAAGGAGCGGGATGACGTCCCACTGGCTAAGGTTTTGATGTTTTTCAGCCTGGAGGATTTCCAGCCTCCGCGCCCTTGGCGACCAAACGAGGATGGCCCAGCCTGATCCTTCAACCCTTTTTGCAGCTTCTGAAAAGTGTGTTTTGAACTTGTCAAACGACCCGAAGGTTTTTTCAATGCTTGCCAGCAGGTTCCTTTCCGGCCCGCCTCCCCCATGGGGGCTCATTGCCTCCCAAAAAAGCGTATGCAAATAATGGCCCGCTCCATGGAATGCTGCTTCCCTTTCCCAGTGCTTTAGTAAATCATAACGGTTTTCCTGCCTGGCTTGTTCCATTTCCTTCTCGGCTTTGTTTAATCCATCAACATATGATTGATGATGCTGGGAATGATGGAGCATCATAATTCTCCTGCTGATATAGGGCTCGAGGGCCTCATAACCATAGGGCAGGCGGGGAAGGGTGTGCTTGCCAGCTGGAACGGAGACATCTGGAGCGGTTGGTCTGTATTGTTTGCCCTCGTTTAGTTCTTGCCACTGCCAGTAAAGCTCCCATGCTGATTTTTCCAGCTCGATGGCATCATTCCATTCAATTCCATCTTTCCTCATGCTTGTTACCTTTGATGAAAATAAATAAACCTCATGTCTGAAATTTTCTATCGATTTGTTTCCTGGAAAAATAGATAGAGTCTTTTCTGCCTCTTTATCAAGCAGCCCAATCCAATCTATCAGGTCGTGCAAAAACGTTCCTGTTGCCTTTAATCCATTCAAGAAAGTCCCCTCCCCCAATTCGTTTTCCTTCCAATTAGTATATTGTTCGGTTAATAATGTTATGAGAAGTTTCTGAAAACAGAATTTTGGGTTTTGTCTATTTGTTTTTGTGGAAATATACTAGGTCTCTCCTTATTACTGCTTGTACATACTTTTCCCAATCATTAATAATAAGCCCATAAATTGAAGGTTTTCCCAAGGCTGGCGTCGAAACCAGATTATAGCAGGTTTATGCAAATAACTTTTTGGAAACTAGAATATTACTGAAGACAGGCAGGTGAACAGGATGGTCAATCATCCAACTGAGTTTCAGCTTCATTTGTTTCATGAGGGGGCGCTCTATAAAAGCCATGAGTTATTCGGTGCCCATGTCATAAACGATGGCGGGAAGACATATACCCGTTTCTGTGTCTGGGCTCCACATGCCGCTGAAGTAAGGCTCGCGGGCGAGTTCAATGGCTGGGACGGGGAAGGCTATACCTTCGAGAAAGTGAACAGGGAAGGTGTTTGGGTATTTTTTGCGGACCATGACATGACTGGTTCATTGTACAAATACGAAATACTCACCGCATCAGGGGAAAAAAAGCTGAAGGCCGATCCATTTGCTTTTTTCTCGGAGGTCAGGCCGAATACAGCTTCCATTGTACAACCGCTGGATGGTTACCAATGGAATGATCGGGCGTGGATGAGAAAACGGGCAAGAAAAGTTCCCATTGAGGAGCCCACAGCCATTTACGAGGTCCATCTTGGTTCTTGGAAAAAGGCGGAAGATGGGTCGTTCCTTACCTACAGGGAAGCGGCCGATAAACTCGTACCGTATGTGCTCGAGCACGGGTATACCCATATTGAACTCCTTCCATTGACCGAACATCCGCTTGATGCATCATGGGGATACCAGACGACAGGTTACTTTTCGGTAACAAGCAGATATGGGACGCCACATGATTTTATGTACTTTGTTGATCAATGCCACCAGAACGGAATAGGCGTCATCATTGACTGGGTTCCAGGCCACTTTTGCAAGGATGCCCATGGGCTATATTGTTTTGATGGCGGGTATGCCTTTGAATACAAAACGGAAAATGACAGGGAAAACACTGTCTGGGGAACCGCCAATTTTGACCTCGGGAAAACCGAGGTAAACAGCTTTCTTGTGTCAAGCGCGCTTTTCTGGCTGGAAACGTACCATATTGACGGTTTCAGGGTTGATGCAGTCGCGAATATCATCTACTGGCCAAATTCCGAGAAAGTGGTTAATCCAAATGGAGTTGCCTTCCTGAAGAAGCTGAATTCAGCGGTAACGGCATTTTGTCCGGACATCCTCATGATAGCTGAAGACTCCACGGATTGGCCGAATGTGACGAAGCAGCCATCTGATGGGGGACTTGGATTTACATACAAGTGGAATATGGGCTGGATGAACGATATCCTGAAATATATGGAAACAGACCCCAATCAGAGGCGGCACCACCATAATAAAGTAACATTTTCGCTCATGTATGCTTTTTCGGAGAATTTTGTGCTCCCGTTTTCACATGATGAAGTTGTCCATGGTAAAAAGTCACTTCTAGATAAGATGCCGGGAGATTATTGGCAAAAGTTTGCCCAGCTAAGGCTCCTCCTTGGTTACCAGGCCTGCCACCCCGGCAAAAAGCTGACGTTTATGGGAACAGAGCTTGGCCAGTTTTCCGAGTGGAAGGACAAAGAAGAGGTTGACTGGCATCTCAATGAGTATGAGATGCATGCCAAGCTAAATCTGTTTGTAAAGGAATTGAACAAGCTTTATAAAAGATCTAAACCTCTTTATCAACTGGATTCGTCCCCAGAGGGTTTTGAATGGATTGACCCGAACAACAATCACCAATCCGTGTTTTCTTTTGTCCGGAGAGGGTTCAAAGAAGAAGATTTCCTGGTCATTGTTTGCAATTTCACGTGGCAGGCCTATAGTGGCTACCGGATTGGAGTCCCGGCGCCTGGACGGTACAGGGAAATCCTTAACAGCGACACGAGGGAATTCGGCGGATCTGGTGTAATAAACAAAAAGGTCATCTCAGCTGAAAAAGAAGGATTTCATGGGAAGCCTTTTTCCATCAAGATTAATATTCCGCCATACGGCATTTCAATTTTAAGGCCTGTGAAAAATAGAAAGGGGATAAATGCCAATGCAAAAGAAGAAGATGGTAGCCATGCTTCTGGCGGGAGGCCAGGGGAGCAGGCTAAATTCATTGACAAAAGAACTGGCTAAGCCGGGGGTGCCTTTCGGCGGCAAATACAGGATTATTGATTTCCCCTTGAGCAACTGCACGAACTCTGGCGTATATACTGTCGGGGTGCTTACACAGTACCAGCCGCTTGTCCTGAACAGCTATATTGGGATAGGGAGTGCATGGGACCTCGACCGGATGGACGGAGGGGTAACTGTGCTTCCGCCTTATAGCGTATCGTCCGAAGTGAAGTGGTATGACGGGACGGCGAGCGCTATTTTTCAAAACCTGCCTTATTTAAGGCAATATGATCCTGAATATGTACTTATTTTATCCGGTGACCATATTTATAAAATGAATTATGAAACGATGCTGGATCATCACATCGAAAATGAAGCTGATGTGACGATTTCCGTTATCGAAGTCCCTTGGGAGGAAGCGGGGCGGTTCGGCATTATGAATACGGATGAAAATCTGAGAATCATAGAGTTCGATGAAAAACCGAAAAATCCAAAAAGCAATCTCGCTTCAATGGGAATTTATATTTTTAATTGGAAGCTTCTTGAGGACTGCCTGATCCGGGACGATGAAAACCCCGACTCGACGCACGATTTCGGAAAGGACATCATACCGCTCCTATTAAATGAAAACAGGAAACTCGTTGCCTACCCGTTCAAGGGCTACTGGAAGGATGTAGGTACGGTCCAAAGCCTGTGGGAAGCGAACATGGATTTGCTGGACGATAATTCGGAACTTGATCTATTCGACCAGTCCTGGAGGATTTATTCCGTTAACCCGAACCACCCCCCGCAATATGTTTGCCCCGACGCCACGCTCAAAGAGTCGCTTGTGAATGAGGGCTGCGTCATTGAAGGAAACGTCGAGAGGACCGTGGTATTCCAAGGGGTTTCGATTAAAAAAGGAGCGTCCATCAAGGAGTCTGTTATTATGCCCGACGCGGTCATCGGCAAGGATTGCATAATCGAAAAAGCCATTGTTTCGCCTGGTATAACAGTCCCTGATGGGGGTGTCATAAAAGGCGACGGTGAGGTCGTACTAGTATCCGAGGATACGATTGATCAGCTTTTGTCCAAATAATCCTATTGGGAGGGGCAACAATTGAAAAAAGATATACTGGGTATCATTGATGCTACAACATTCCATAAAGACCTCGATGAATTGACCATCCACCGATCGGTTGCGGCTATTCCGTTTGGAGGGAGATACCGCCTTATTGATTTCATCCTCTCGAATATGGTGAATTCCGGCATCCAGAGCGTTGGCATATTTTCAAAGTACCAATATCGTTCTTTAATGGACCACTTGGGATCGGGCAGGAACTGGGATTTAAACAGGAAAAGGGACGGCCTGTTCTTTTTTCCGTCCACGAGCCTTGACAAGCCGGTCACCGGCATTGGTCCCCTCTACGACTTCGCGGAAAACATCGATTTTTTTACACGGAGCCGGCAGCCCTATGCGTTAATCGCAAATGCTTACACAGTATTTAACATTGATTTTTCCCCAATCCTTGATGAGCATATTTCGTCTGAGAGGGATATTACGGAAGTCCTGAAAGATGGGGCCTCACTTGGAATCTACTTGATGAAAAAAGAACTCCTCCTTGAAATAATTGAAAAGCGGATGGAAACGGGCTATTTGACTATCCGCGACGCCTTAACGGATTTAAATAGTCCTTATTCAGTCCATTACCACAATTTTGAAGGATTTGCTATACAGGTAAATTCAATTGCGAACTATGCAAAAGCAAGCAGGCTCCTCCTCAATCCGGACATTTGGACCAGGCTTTTCACGAAGGAAAGGCCTATCCTCACTAAAGTCAAGGATGAGCCCCCGGCACGCTATTCTTCCACCTCAACCGTCCGCAACTCAATGATTGCGAATGGCTGCAAAATTCAGGGAGTTGTTGAAAATAGCATTATTGCCCGCGGGGTGACAATTGGAAAAGGTGCGATTGTTAAAAACTGCATCATCATGCAAAAGTCGAGGATTGGTGAAGATTGCGTTCTTGATCATGTCATCTTGGACAAGGATGTGACAATTGAAAACGGAACCGAATTAGTTGCATCAGAAGACAGCCCGGCCGTCATTCGGAAGGGCAGGACCCAGGGAGCGTGGAAAAACTCGTGAAAATTCTTTTTGCAGTATCGGAATGCGTCCCATTTGTAAAGTCCGGGGGTCTCGCGGATGTAGCGGGAGCCCTGCCAAAGGAATTAAAGAAACTTGGCTTTGATGTTAGGGTTATCCTTCCCAAATACGCTTTAATCCGGGACGAATATAAACGAAAAATGAAGAAGACAGCCGAATTTACCGTTCAGCTTGGCTGGCGCAACCAATATTGTGGCATTGAAGAACTTGAGCATGATGGGATTATCCATTATTTTATCGATAATCAATATTATTTTTTCAGAAGCCAAATGTATGGGGATTACGATGATGGTGAAAAATTCTCCTTCTTTAATAGGGCTGTGCTTGAAAGCATCGGCCATATCGGGTTTTTCCCCGACATTATCCATTCACATGACTGGCATTCAGGGATGATTCCCTTCCTATTGCGGGAACAGTATCGCCATCGGGAAGGATTTGAAGGGATCAGGTCGATTTTTACGATACACAATCTCCAATTCCAGGGAGTATTCCCAAAGGAGGTAATGAATGACCTCCTGGGGCTCGATGACCGGTATTTCAACCCGGGACAGCTAGAATATTACGGAAATATCAACTTTATGAAGGCGGGCCTTGTTGCTTCGGATAAAATTACAACGGTTAGCCCTACATACCGGGAGGAAATTAAAACCGCCTATTTCGGAGAGGGACTTGATGGCGTCTTACGGATGAGAAGCGCGGACCTTGAGGGAATTGTGAACGGAATTGACTATGAACTGTACAATCCGGAAAACGACCCATTTCTATCCGCTCCATTTTCGATGGAGAATAGAGAGCCCCGCAGTGAAAACAAGAAGGCTATACAGGACCAATTCGGACTCCCCGAAGAGAGCAATGTGCCCTTGATTGCGATGGTTACCCGGCTTACGAAGCAAAAAGGGCTGGAACTCGTCCGGGGTGTATTCCACGAAATAATGGCTACTGGGGCCCAGTTGATCGTTCTTGGGACGGGTGACAGGGAATTCGAATACTTTTTCAGCCAAATGAGCAGCCAGTATCCGAGCCAGTGCAAGGTTTTCATAGGCTTTGATGAGGGGATTGCCCACAGGATTTATGCGGGAGCGGACTTGTTCCTGATGCCTTCGAAATTCGAGCCGTGTGGCCTGAGCCAGCTGATTGCGATGCGCTATGGAGCCGTGCCGATTGTCAGGGAAACTGGCGGATTGAACGATACAGTCAAGTCGTATAATCGAGAGAACGGTGAAGGCAATGGTTTTACCTTCACAAATTTCAATGCGCATGACATGCTTTATACCATTGAAAGGGCTTTGGCCTTTTACAAGCAGCAGGATGTATGGAACTTTCTCACTCGCAAGGTTATGGAGCTGGATTTCAGCTGGACCCGGTCCGCGCAAATGTATCAGCAGCTTTATGAGGAGCTTAAAAGATAGGGGGTTATCCAAATGTTTTCCAGTGTACCCGAGTTCAAGGCCGCTTTCGTCCAAAAGCTAGAAATGGCCTATGGCACGACTTTTGAAGAAAGTACAAGGCGGGAGCAGTTCCAGACGCTCGGCACGATGATCAGGGAGCAAGTAAGCACGAATTGGATCAAGACAAACGAAATGTACCGTATTTCGGGAAAAAAACAGGTTTATTATCTTTCAATTGAATTCCTGCTCGGAAGGCTTCTCCGCCATAATCTGATGAATCTTGGAATTGAGGAGATTGTCAGCAAGGGGCTTAAGGAATTGGGGATTGAACTTGACGGCCTTGAAGAATTCGAAGCAGATGCCGGACTGGGCAACGGAGGACTTGGGCGGCTTGCCGCCTGTTTCCTTGATTCGCTCGCATCGCTTAGCCTGCCTGGCCATGGATGCGGTATCCGCTACAAGCATGGCCTGTTTGAGCAGGCAATCGTAGACGGTTATCAGGTTGAACTGCCGGAACAATGGCTGAAGCACGGCCATGTTTGGGAAGTTCGCAAGGGCGATGAAGCAGAGGAAATTCCTTTCTGGGGACATGTCGAAAGCTCCATGGAAAACGGGCGCATAGTGTTCCGCCACATCAATCCGGAAATTGTCACGGCAGTCCCTTATGACATGCCGGTCGTCGGCTACAATACGAAAACAGTGAATACGCTGCGGCTATGGAGCGCGGAACCTTCCAAGTTCACGGCCAATACGGATATCCTTAAATACAAAAAGGAAACGGAAGCAATCTGCGAGTTCCTTTATCCGGACGATACGCATGATGAAGGGAAAATTCTTAGGCTGAAACAGCAATACCTTCTTGTCGCCGCTTCCTTGAGGGCAATCATTAAATCGTTCAAGAAGAAAAACAAAAGCATTTTTGAGCTACATGAGCACACGAGCATCCATATTAACGATACCCACCCTGCGCTAGCAGTACCTGAACTGATGCGGATCCTCATGGATGACGAAGGGCTAGGCTGGGATGAAGCGTGGCATATAACCGTCAATACGCTTTCCTATACGAACCATACGACACTATCGGAAGCGCTTGAAAGGTGGCCGGAAAGGATCTTCAGGCCTCTTCTGCCAAGGATATACATGATTGTTGAGGAAATCAATGAACGGTTTTGCAGGCTGCTGTGGGACCGGCATCCCGGCAGCTGGGACTTGATTGAAAACATGGCAATTGTGGCACATGGCGAGGTTAGGATGGCTCCGCTAGCAATCGTCGGCTCCCATAGCATAAATGGCGTTGCCAGGCTCCATACCGATATACTGAAGGAACGGGAAATGAACAATTTTTACAAAGTTTTCCCTGACCGTTTTAATAACAAAACAAATGGGATTACCCACCGGCGCTGGCTGATGAAAGCCAATCCTAGGCTTGCAGAATTGATTACCGATACAATCGGCCCTGGCTGGATCAGGGATACAATAAGGCTTGAGGAACTGCTTCAGTTCCGGGAAAACGAGGCCTTTCTGAAAAAAATTGATTCAATTAAACTGGCAAACAAGGAACGGCTCGCATCGCGCATCCATGAAAAAACGGGCATAACCGTCAATCCGAACTCGATTTTCGATGTGCAGGTTAAAAGGTTGCACGCCTATAAAAGGCAGCTGTTGAATGTCCTTCACATCATGTATTTGTACAATCGGATAAAAGAGTACCCGAATTATGAAATGCACCCAAGGACATTCATTTTTGGGGCAAAGGCTTCACCGGGTTATTATTTTGCGAAAAAAGTAATTAAATTGATTAATTCAGTCGCCGAGAAAGTGAACAACGACCCAGTAGTGAACGACAGGATCAAAGTCGTCTTCCTTGAAAATTACCGTGTGTCGCTCGGAGAGGAAATCTTCCCAGCAGCCGACGTGAGCGAGCAGATTTCTACTGCGAGCAAGGAAGCTTCCGGGACCGGGAATATGAAGTTCATGATGAATGGGGCACTGACGGTCGGGACGCTTGACGGCGCGAATGTCGAGATAACGGAGCTTGTCGGCCGGGAAAATATATTCCTGTTTGGGCTTAGCGCCGATGAGGTCCTTGAATTCCAGCGGAACGGGGGTTACCATGCCCAGGAGTATTACCATTATGACCGGCGGATCCGTACGGTAGTGGACCAGCTTGTCAACGGATTTTTCCCTGATACGGGTAATGAGTTTTCCGAAATTTACGACTCGCTTCTTTCCTATAATGACCAATATTTTGTTTTTCGCGATTTCTCCTCCTATGCCGACATCCAGGAACAGGTTGGAAGGAGTTACGGCGACAGGACTGGCTGGCTGAAAAAGAGCCTCGTCAACATCGCAATGTCCGGCTATTTTTCAAGTGACCGGACGATACAGGAATATGCCAATGATATTTGGCATACCGAACCGGTCATCATTAAGTAGGTCCTGCACAGGGGATGCCCACCAAGGGCTTCCCCTTGCTTTTTCCTGGAGTCATCTAAACCGGGGGAAGTGGTTATCGTTAAATGTACTATTATTAAAAAAGGTCTCGTTTTTATTTTGGTTTTTGGAATACTCTATGTGGTTTTCCTCCATGCGAAAATTCACCAGCATGCCAAGGATAAGCCTGCTCCAGGCGCGGACTATGTAATTATCCTTGGCGCGAGGGTGAAAGGGGAAACTCCTTCTCTAGCGCTTCAGGCAAGGATTGATGCTGCGGCAAGCTATTTGCTCGATAATCCCGAAACCATCGCCATAGCATCTGGCGGGATGGGGCCAGGGGAAGATATTTCGGAAGCGGAGGCAATTAAGCGGGAACTGGTCTGGCATGGCATCTCCGAAACAAGGATTATCATGGAAGACCAATCAACATCTACATATGAAAATATCAAATTTTCAAAAGCGCTTCTGCCTGAAGGGTTGCGTAAAGGGCTAGTCGTAACGAATACCTTCCACATGTACAGGGCAAAAATGATTGCCAGCGACAACGGCCTTGATCTTGGCGGACTTCCCGCGAAAACTCCAGCCCAGGCTGTAGTGAAATCGTATGGAAGGGAGTACCTTGCCATCACAAAATACTATCTCACCTCCGCTTTATAGGCGGGAAAAATGGGTAAAGGAATAATGGGACAAGGTTCCCGTTTCCAACGATCCGGCCAAGGAGGTGGATACGATGAGGATGAAGGTTTTTTCGCTCTTTTGCTTACTTGCCGTTATTTTAGCGGGCTGTTCATCGGGAGGAGATGGACAGGGTGCTCGGGAATATACGGGTGAAGCTTCGGAGTATATGGAAAAGGTTGCGGATTTTGCCCGTGACATTCCGGAAAAAGCTGAAAAAGCGGTAAATGATGAACAGGCAAAGCAGGAATTGAAGGGCAGCCTTGAAGAGATGAAGCAGGAAATAAATGAATTCGGAAAGGTCCAGGCGCCTGAAATCGCCGGCGATTTTCATAGAGAAATAGTTGATAACAGCAAACTGCTCGAAGAAAAAATAGATGTTTACCTTGAACGCATCGATAAAGGCGATTTCAATAAGGATTTTCTTGAAAAAGAGGACTTCTCCAAAGTAACGGATGAAATCAAGGCGTCATTCGAAAAGCTGAAGGACCTTATAGAAAAAGACAAATAGAAGTTTGGAGGGCAGCCGGTGGTATAAACCGGTTGCTTTTTTATGTTTACAAAGATTATGGTCAAATTTTTTGAAAATTGGTTGAATTCGAGAGTAAAAACATGCAATTTTGCGGTCTTTATTCCAAAATAGAAGATGAGAAAGAAAAGATTGGAGTGGAGATAATGAAAGCACTAGTTCATGCGGGAAAAACCGGAATGGAAGGCTTGGCGTACCAGGATTTTGAGAAACCTGAGCCCGGAGCCGGAGAGGTCAGGGTCAAAATAAAAATAGCCGGGCTAAACCACAGGGAGCTGATTATCCTTGAACGCCACAAGGAAACGGAGCCGCCGCTTGTCATGGGATCGGATGGAGCGGGAGTTATCGACGCGGTCGGGGAAGGCGTAGCTGGAGTTAAGGTTGGGGATGAAGTCATCATCAATCCGGGGGTCGGCTGGAAAGAAAAAAGCGACGCACCACCTCCAGGGTTTGATATACTTGGACATCCTCTCCAAGGGACATTCGGTGAATACATAGTCATTCCGGCGGAGAACGCATTGCCGAAACCTTCATTTTTAACATGGGAGGAAGCTGGCGTTTTAGGAGTTGCCGGCCTTACTGCCTACCGCGTCTTGTTTACAAGGGCGAAGGTAAGTGAAGGGATGAAGGTTCTCATCCCGGGAATCGGCGGCGGGGTGGCGACGCTGATGCTCCAAATGGCAAAAGCCGCCGGGGCCACTGTTTATGTTACGTCTCGTTCAGAGGAGAAATGCAAAAGCGCGCTGGAATTAGGCGCGGACAAAGCGTTTAACAGTGAGGGTGATTGGGCGGAAGAGCTAAGCGGGGAAAAGATGGATGTCGTCATAGAATCGGTTGGGGCGGCAACGTTCAATAAATCGCTTAGCCAGCTCCGGACAGGCGGAACGATTGTAACGTTCGGCGCGTCCGCAGGGGATGTGGTTGATTTTAATTTACGTTCATTCTTTTACGGCCAGTATAATCTGCTTGGTTCTACCCTTGGGAGCGGCGAGGAGCTAGGGGAAATGCTCCAGTTTATCGAAAAGCATGGAGTCAGGCCGGTCATTGACCGTATGTTCGCGCTTGAAGAGTACAAAGAAGCGTTTGACAGGCTAGAAAAGGCGGAACAGCTGGGGAAAATCGGGTTTTATTTGGGATAATGTTGCAGTATGGGAAGCTCTTCTCGGGGAAGGGCTTCTTTATTTGATTAGCCAGTTGTTTTTACGTTTATTCTAGCTGTTTTCTGTCTATTTTAGTTCTTATTTCTTCATTCTCTTTATCTAAATAGTGCAAAAAATAATCCTTCGCTTTATGCCTCTCCGAATGCATGTTTCGCCCCTTTTTTGGCAGACTATGGGAAAGGCCTCATGCCAGGCTTTATACAGGAAAGAGGGGTAAAATATGTACTTTTACAGGGAAGATTTGATTAATATCATCACGCCCGATAAGCCGGACCCGGTTGCGGCGAAAGCGATGCAGGAAATTCTGGGCGGGCACTTTGGCGAAATGCGCACGATGATGCAGTTCTTTTTCCAAAGTTCAAATTTTCGGGGAACGGATAAGAAATACAGGGATTTGCTCCGTGGAATTTTCCTTGAGGAATTAAGCCATGTTGAGCTTGTGCAGACAACCATCAATCAGCTGTTGAATGAATCCGGAGAGCCGGGGGTTGGCTCGGACAGCTCAAGCGGAGCACCTCTCGGCGGCCCAGTCAACCACGCGAACCCGCATCATTACATTATCGGAGCACAGGCATCGCTACCTGAGGATGCCGCCGGAAATCCGTGGAACGGGTCATGGGTGTACAGCCATGGAAATCTGATCGGTGACTTACTAGATAACCTAACGCTTGAATCAACCGGTGTTTTACAAAAATCAAGAATATACGAAATGAGCTCCAACAAAACGTTCCGGGAAACGCTCGCTTTCCTGATTGTCAGAGACAACGCGCACCAAAATGCGTTTGCAAAAGCCCTTGAAACGCTGGGAGTGGATTGGGGAAAATTGCTCCCGGTTCCGAACTATGACATTAACAAATATCCTGAATGCCGGAAGTATGTGGATATGGGCTTTCATAATGCCCAATTCAACTTCAGGCTTGATGATACGCTTATAGGTGAAATTTTCAGCGGCAAGTCGCCGAGCAGGAACGGCGGCGAACTTAAAGTAGTCCAGCCGCCGCAAGGGTTTCCGGTGCCCGTTTTGCCGGAGCTTCCAAACGAACATGCTCCCGGAATCAGCGATTTGAACCGATAACCAGATAAATCCCGCGGAATCCCGCGGGATTTTTTTGTTTTGGCGACTATCAAATTTTTTAAAGAGTATGAGAAACCTGCTACTATGAAGTTAACAGTTAACCATGAAGGGAGCGCGCTCTAATGGAACTTTTGGGTACTGCATTACGAAGGCTGAAAAGAATTATGTTTATACAAAGACCTTGGGAATGAGGCTTGTTAAAAAGACGGTAAACGGTGGAACGAGAAGAATAATAGAGGAGAGTCGGGCAAATGAACGGTAGTATAGTTGGAGGAAAATCAATTGATGAGTGGAAAAAGGATATTCCCGTTCTTGGCAGGGTGGCCAAAGCCGAGGAGGTTTTCTGGGCAAATCCGCGATATTTACATAGTGGCGGGGGCCCGTTTGGAATGGAAGAAAAAATACAAGCGGCTTCATACCGGCTGGCTCGATTCGCATCCTTCATAAAAAATGTTTACCCTGAAACAATGGAAGCGGACGGAATCATCGAATCACCGCTTTTGGAAATCAACAAGTTCAAGGAAATGATTGGTGAATGGCATGGAAGGGAAATTGATGGCAGGTTATTTTTGAAATGCGATAATGAACTGCCGATTTCCGGGTCGATAAAAGCCCGCGGGGGAATTTATGAAGTATTGAAGCATGCGGAAGACCTGGCAATACAACACAATTTAATTAAACCTGGTAAAGATTATTCGATTTTTGGGAGCGGGGCATTCCGGGACTTATTCTCAAATTATTCAATCGCTGTGGGCTCTACAGGGAATCTCGGCCTAAGCATCGGCCTGATTGGCGCTAAGCTGGGCTTTAAAGTAACGGTGCATATGTCCGCTGAGGCGAAAGAATGGAAGAAAAATAAGCTCCGCTCGCTAGGAGTGAATGTGGTCGAGTATGCATCGGACTATTCCGCTGCTGTTGAACAGGGAAGGAAGCAAGCCGAAAGCGATCCAACCTGTTATTTTATTGATGATGAAAATTCGGTGAACCTGTTTCTCGGGTATGCCGTCGCTGCCGAAAGAGTGAAAAGGCAGCTTGATGAAAAAGGTGTATTGGTTGACAGCAATCACCCGCTGTTCGTTTACCTGCCCTGTGGAGTTGGCGGAGGCCCTGGCGGAATCGCCTATGGCCTTAAAGCAATTTTCAAAAACAATGTCCATTGTTTTTTTGCGGAGCCGGTCCAATCCCCGTGCATGCTCCTAAGCCTTGCCACAGGGTTGCATGATGAAGTTAGCGTGAACGATTTTGGCTTGAGGAACATAACCGTGGCGGATGGCCTTGCAGTTGGGAGATCATCCGGATTTGTAAGCAGGACGATTGAATCTCTTTTGGCAGGGCTCTATACGGTCAGAGATGAGGAACTTTTCAGGATGATGAAAGGTATGTGGCACTCAGAAGGAATTTTCCTTGAGCCTTCAGCCACCGTCGGGGCGCTTGGACCTGTGAAGCTGCATCAAACGGCTGAGGGCGAGGAGTTTTTACAAAGCAATGGCCTTCTGGGAAAAATGAAGGACGCTACACATATCGCCTGGGCGACTGGCGGCAGCATGGTTCCCGAACAAGAAAGAAAAGCCTATTTACAAAAAATATAAAGCATACTCCACTGTTTTTCCCATACTTTTTCTTTAGGGACACCTAACGAAAAGGGGGAAATGTTTTGCGCTACCAATCTGCCAGAATGGACCAGATTCCTCCCTACATGTTCGCGGAACTTGGGAAGAAGAAGGCGGCCATGATCAAGTCGGGAATCGATGTGATAGACCTAGGGATCGGAGACCCGGACTTGCCGACGCCGGCTCACATTGTTGACAAGCTTGTTGAAGAAGCGAGGAAGCCTGAAAATTTGAGGTACCCTCAGTTTTCGGGCCATCCGGTGTTCAGGAAGGCTGTTGCAGAATTTTACAAGCGGGAATATGGCATCGAACTGGACCCTGAGACCGAGGTACTTGCATTAATCGGGTCGAAGGAAGGGCTTTCCCATCTCGTTCCTGTGATGATCGACCCGGGGGAAATCGTGCTCGTTCCAGATCCGTGCTACCCGCCTTACCGGATGGCGGCCCTGCTTGCAGGCGGTAAGTACCATGACATGCCGATGGTGAAAGAAAACGGTTTTTTGCCCGATTTTGAAGAGATTCCGGAAAATGTATTGGAAAAGGCCCGGCTAATGTTTTTGAATTATCCCGGCAATCCGACGGCGGCGGTCGTGGACGGCCCCTTTTTTCAAAACGCGGTCGATTTCGCAAAAGATAAGGGCATCATCATCGCCCATGATTCGGCTTACAATAAAGTGGCCTTCAGCGGCTATAAACCCCCGAGCATTCTTGAGGCACGGGGAGCGAAGGATGTCGCGGTCGAATTTGGTTCTCTTTCGAAAACGTACTGCATGACCGGATGGCGTATTGGATACGTTGTTGGGAACAGGGATGTTATCAAGGCGTTGGCCGTTTTTAAAAGCAATACCGACACAGGTGTTTTTACTCCAATCCAATTGGCGGGAGCACATGCGATTTTGTCGGACCAAACTTGTGTGGACACGCATAATGATATATATTTTGCGAGAATGAAAGGGATGATCGAAGCCCTTCAGGAAATCGGCATAGAGGTCGAACCACCTAAAGCGTCATTTTTTATATGGGCGCCTGTTCCGGCAGGTTATTCATCAACGGGGTTCGCGGAAGCTGTCCTTGAGCAAGCCGGGGTCATCGTGACTCCTGGAAGCGCATTCGGGCCATCGGGGGAAGGCTATTTCCGGATATCCCTATCTGTTCCAAACGCCAGGCTGGATGAAGCAATTGGCCGGATAAAAAGGAAAATTAAGATCTAAATGACGGAGGTTCGGAGAATGGTACGTTACGAGAATTATATAAACGGTGAATGGGTGCAACCTTTGTCAGGCAGCTACACAAAAAATGTGAACCCTGCGACGGGGGAGGTTTTGGGGGAGGTCGCCAAATCCGGGCCAGAAGATGTGGACCGTGCGGTGGCCGCGGCAAAACGGGCGCAAAAGGAGTGGAGGCTCGTTCCTGCTCCTGAGAGGGCTGAAATTTTATATGAGGTTGCAAGGATTTTAAAAGAAAAAAAGGAGTATTTGGCGGAAATTTTAACAAGCGAAATGGGAAAAGTGATTGCCGAAGCGAGGGGGGAGGTCCAGGAAGCGATTGACATGGCCTATTATATGGCTGGCGAGGGGCGGCGCTTGTTTGGCGATACGGTTCCGTCAGAGCTCCGGAACAAGTTCGCGATGAGTGTCCGTGTACCGGTCGGAATTGCCGGGCTCATTACCCCCTGGAATTTCCCGATCGCCATCGCATCTTGGAAGTCGCTTCCCGCGCTAGTTTCCGGCAATGCGGTTGTCTGGAAGCCAGCGACTGAAACTCCGTTCATGGCTGCGGAGTTCGCGAAGATTTATGACGAGGCGGGACTGCCGAAAGGATTGCTGAATGTCGTATTCGGGAACGGGTCGGTTGTCGGGAATGCACTGGTAGAACACCCGGACGTCGATATTATTTCTTTTACAGGCTCCAACGAAGTCGGCAAGGCGATCAACGGCCGCGCAGGCAGCCTTTTGAAGCGGACATCGCTTGAAATGGGCGGGAAAAACGCAGTGACTGTGCTTGAGGACGCTGACATTGATCTCGCGGTTGACGGGATTGTATGGAGCGCATTCGGCACTGCTGGCCAGCGCTGCACCGCCTGCAGCCGGATCATCGTCCATGAATCGGTTAAAGAAGAGCTTGAGAGTAAGCTGCTTGCAAGGATAAGAGCGCTAAAAGTTGGAAACGGGCTTGATGAGACGGTCGACGTAGGGCCGGTTATCAATAGGGCTTCGCTCGAACGGATTCACAGCTACGTGCAAAAAGGGGTCGAAGAGGGTGCCAAACTCCTTTGCGGCGGTGAAATACTTTCTGAAGGTGATTTAGCCGAAGGGCATTACTACGCACCGACCTTGTTTACGAATGTCAGTCCGGGAATGGTGATCGCCCGGGAAGAAATTTTCGGGCCTGTCACTTCCATCATCCCGGTTCGGAGCCTGGAAGAAGCAATTGAAGTGAATAACAGTGTTGAATTCGGCTTGTCCAGTTCCATTTTTACAAAGGATGTCAATAAGGTCTTTACCGCAATGCGTGACTTTGATACGGGGATTGTCTACGTGAACGCCGGAACGACAGGTGCGGAAATCCATCTTCCATTCGGCGGTACGAAAGGAACGGGCAATGGGCATCGTGATTCAGGGGTAGCTGCGCTTGACGTGTATACCGAGTGGAAGTCTGTCTATGTTGATTTTAGCGGGACTCTGCAGCGGGCGCAGATTGATAACAAATAAGCTTTGAAGCTCACAGTGATGTGGGCTTTTTTTAATACAGAAGGTGTGTGGAATTGTAGCGAAAATTTGACAGTTTTCGATAACCGGGAAAAAGTGGGGGATAAATCGGAAAAAGTGGGCGATAAATTGAAAAAATTTTCGATATCATTCTGAAAATCTTCGAAATAATCCCTCGCTGTTAAAAGACGAACAAAATTTTCAGCGGACCTCTTCAATGCAGGAGAATTTTCAGCTGTTTGCTACTTAACCCCATCCATCAATCATACATTTAATTAGGCAAGGCAGTTTGATAGTGCAAGGGGGAGTCGCATGCAGGAAATAAAACTGGACTACGACACGGTTATTATCGGCGGAGGATTTTCCGGATTGACTGCGGCAAGAGAACTGCGGCTGCTGGGGTATAAAGTACTCGTTTTGGAAGCGCGTGACAGGCTTGGAGGAAGAACCTGGGTGGACAGGCGCCTAGATTCCGACCTGGAAATGGGCGGAACATATGTACATTGGCACCAGCCACATGTGTGGGCGGAAATAACAAGGTACGGCTTAGAGATAGTTCCAGGTCCAAAGCCAAAAAAAGTGTATTGGGTTTCCGGCGGCAATGCACGCTGTTCAACTGTTGAAGAATACAGGAACAAAATCAGGGATACGGCGGGAAAGTTGATGAGCGAGAGCCTTAAATACCTGCCTCTGCCGTATCAGCCGCTTCATTCGCCGCTGATCAAGGAGATTGACGGAATTTCCGCGGAACAGTTTTTGCAAGACTACGGGCTGACGGAAGAGGAATACGATATCCTTCATGGCTGGGTGGCATCCGACTTTTGCGGTCCTCCAGGTGAAGGGGCGGCAAGCCAGATTTTCCGTTGGTGGGTCTTTTCACAGGGAAATTGGGGAACGCATAGCGAAATGATTTCTACCTATAAGCTAAAGGACGGAACGAAAGCGCTCATTGAAGCGATTGCAGCAGATTCCAATGCCGAAATTAAGCTTTCAGCTCCAGCGGTGAAAATAGAGCATGAAGAAGCCGGTGCAACAGTGACGGCAGCTGATGGCACAGAGTTTAGATGCCGGGCAGTTATTGTTACCGTACCGATGACCGTCCTGAAAGAAATTGAATTTTCACCAAAGCTTTCCGACTTGAAAATGAGTGCTTCACAAGAAGGCCAGACATCGAGAGGCATAAAGGTGTGGGCAAAGCTGGAAGGGCGCCTTGAACCATTCGATGCTGTAGCTCCAGGAAATTATCCGCTGAATTCCGTGCACCTGGACAGATATGTTGAAGATAACAGCATTATCGTAGGATTTGGTCCTCGGGCCGACTGGCTTGACCCAAATGACCCGAATAGTGTTGAAAAAGCGCTCAGGAATTGGCTGCCCGATGTGAAGGTCCTTGAATGCACCGGCCATGATTGGGTCAATGACGATTTTTCAAAAGAAGCATGGCCAATGCTTAAGCCGAACCAGCTATTAAAGTATTTCGAAGATTGGAACACGCCCGAGAACAGCATTTTCCTTGCCGGCACGACATTTGCAAAAGGCTGGGCAAGCTTTATGGACGGGGCGATCGAGTCGGGGATGACCGCTGCGAGAAAAGTGGATACATTCCTTTGCGGGCAAGAACAAAAGTAAAAAAATGAATAGAAGCGCCCTCAAGGCGGGGGCGTTTTTTCGCCACGAAAGGAGGCGTACATTTGGAAATATCGGTGTATTCGGAAAAATTGCTGTCTCCCGAAGAAGCGGTTGGCCTATTGCGGGATGGCGACTCGGTAATGGTTGGCGGATTCGGTTTGTGCGGCACGCCTTTTACGTTGATTGACGCACTCATCGAGCAGCCTTCAATAAGAAATCTGACAATTATCAGCAACAATCTGGGTGAACCCGGAAAAGGTTTGGGGCTTCTACTCCATTCCGGCCAAATCAAAAAGGCAATCGGTTCCTACTTCACGTCGAACCGTGATGCCGTAAAGGCGTGGAAAAGCGGGGACCTTGAAATTGAACTTTATCCGCAAGGAACCTTTGTCGAAGCAATCCGTGCGGGAGGAGCGGGGATTGCCGCCTTTTTTGTAAAAACCGGCGTCGGCACGGAGCTTGCAAGAGGCCGGGAAGAACGGATTTTTAACGGAGAAAGAAATATTCTTGTTGAAGCGATCCGGGCAAAAGCGGCACTGATTAAAGCCGCTAAGGCGGATGCGCTCGGGAATCTCATCTATACAAAATCAGCCCGAAACTTCAATCCGGCCATGGCCACTGCCGCGGATGTGGTCATTGCCGAAGTGGATGAAATTGTCCCAATCGGCTCGCTCGATCCTGAACAAATCGTCACCCCGCACAATTTTGTCGACTATGTTGTCGTAAGCCGCTATTGGAAGGAAGGTGGCGTGTATGTCAAAAAAGCTTGATGCCAGAAGGCGGATTGCCCAGCGGATCGCACAGGAGCTAAAACCGGGTATGGTGGTCAACCTTGGCGTTGGCATTCCGACACTTATCCCTGAGTTCCTTGAACAGGGAAATGGCGTTTTCCTTCATTCGGAAAACGGCATGCTCGGTATGGGACCCCCTCCTCCATCAGACGAGCTGGACATGGATTGCATCAGCGCAAGCAAACATCCTGTAACACTTGAACCAGGAGCAGCCATTTTTTCAAGCAGCGACTCGTTCGGGATGATCCGCGGCGGCCATATTGATGTCGTCGTCCTTGGCGCACTCCAGGTAAGTGAAAAAGGGGAAATCGCCAACTGGGCGGTGCCTGGCACGGACATCCTTGGAGTCGGCGGGGCAATGGACCTTGTCCCCGGGGCAAAAAAAATAATCGCTGCACTGACACATACGTCAAAGGATGGCTCGGCGAAGCTTGTCAGGGAATTGACTTACCCGACGACCGGTATCCAGTGCGCGAAGATAATTGTGACTGAGCTTGCGGTTTTTTCGATAAATGGCGGGACCATGGTCCTTGAGGAGCTAGTGGAAGGGATGGGGATTGAAGAACTCAAGGCTATTACCGATGCAAGCTTTACCGTTTCACCGGCGCTGAAATATTGGCAGGTTGGCAATTAAAAGGGGGAAAAGGGATGGATTTTTCTTTTTCAGAAGACATTGAACTGCTCCGAACGGCAGTCCGTGAATTTGTGGAGCAGGAAGTCGAAAAAGTAGCGATGGAAATAGAAGAAAACGATGAAATACCTGAAAAAATAGTCCGGATGTCAATGGAAATGGGTCTATTCGGCCTGGGGATACCAGAGGAATACGGAGGGCTGGGCCTTGATATGGTCGGAAAATGCGCCATTTATGAGGAACTCGGCAAGACCCATAACGGTTTTACGACTTTGATTGGGGCCCATACCGGAATTGGATCGGTCGGAATTGTCGAGTTGGGGACAGACGTACAAAAGAATAAATACTTGCCAAAAATGGCAAGCGGCGAGTGGATTGGCGCTTTTGCACTTACAGAACCAAGCGCCGGCTCCAATGCGACCGCACTAAAAACGAAGGCTGTCAGAAAAGGCGACCGTTATATTCTGAATGGTTCCAAGCATTATATTACAAATGCCGTCCGCGGGCAGGTGTTCACGGTTATGGCGGTTACAGACCCAGGCAAGGGCCCGAAAGGAATAACTTCGTTCATAGTCGAGAAAACATTCCCAGGCTTTGTGCTAGGGAACGTGGAACGAAAAATGGGGCTCCGCGGTTCACATTCCGCCGAACTGTTTTTTGAAGATATGGAGGTCCCGGTGGAAAATGTTCTTGGAGAGGAAAATAAGGGGTATGTGAACGCCCTGAAAATACTCGCGAATGGCCGCTCGGGGCTGGCGGCAAGGAATCTTGGCTCATGTGAAAAACTTCTCGAGATGAGCCTTGATTACGCAATGAAGAGGGAGCAGTTCGGAAAGCCAATCTTTGAACAGCAGGCCATCCAGCATATGCTCGCCGAAATGGCAGCCGAAATCGAAGTGCTTCGCTCAATCACCTACCGGGTCGCCTGGATGAGCGACCGAAAAATGCGGGTTGTGAAAGAAGCAGCCATCGCGAAGCTGTACGGATCCGAAGTGTATAATCGGGTTGCCGACCTTGCCGTACAGATTCACGGAGGCATTGGCTATATGAGGGATTATCCGATTGAGCGATTTTACAGGGATGCGCGAATAACGAAAATTTATGAAGGTACAAGCCAGATACAGAAAAATATTATCGCGGCAGAGCTGAAAAGGGGCTTGAAGTAATGGCTGAAAGGAAACAGGCTGTCATTGTTGATGGGGTCCGTACGGCCATTGGGCGAATGGGAGGCACTTTGAAGGATGTAGAGGCTGACCACTTATCCGAGGCTGTTATCCGTGAACTTCTTGCAAGGACAGGCGTGGGCGGGAGTATCATTGACGAAGTTATATGGGGCCATGCGAAGCAAAGCTCCGACACTCCAAACATTGCAAGGCTGGCTTTGTTAAAAGCGGGACTGCCGGTTGAAGTGCCGGGATACACTGTACATCGCCAATGCGCGTCGGGGTTGCAGGCAATCGTTAATGCAGCTCAGCAAATCACCTGCGGAGACAGCAACATCCTTGTGGCCGGCGGGGCGGAAAGCATGAGCACGGCTCCCTATTATTTGAGAAATGCGCGATATGGTTATGGGGCGGGAAACGGCGAACTCCTCGACCCGAATACGGAAAGCCAGCCAAGGGCACAGCCAATCGAGATGTATGGGCACCTGACAATGGGAATGACAGCGGAGAATCTTGCTGAAAAGTACAGGATATCCAGGGAGGAGCAGGACGCATTCGCGCTTGCCAGCCAGGAAAAAGCTGCAGCGACGATTGCGGCGGGCAAATACTCGGGTGAAATCATACCATTAAAGGTGCCATCCAGGAAAGGTGATATTTTTTTCGAAAAAGACGAGCATCCAAGGGCGACTTCCCTCGAAAAATTAGGACAGCTAAAGCCGGTGTTTAAAGTTGGCGGGACTGTGACGGCGGGAAATGCGAGCGGAAGGAATGACGGTGCAGCCGCCTTGCTCGTAATGGAGGAAAGAGCCGCGGCCAACGCAGGCCTGAAGCCCCGCGCAAAAATCATTGGCTATGCATCCGCGGGCGTTTCGCCGGAGATTATGGGGATTGGCCCTGTACCTGCTACAATAAAAGCATTGAAACAGGCTGGACTTCGGCTGGATGAAATTGATTTAATAGAATTAAATGAAGCTTTTGCCGCCCAGGCGCTGGCCGTAATGAAAGAGCTTGGATTGGATTCCGCACGAGTGAATGTCAATGGCGGGGCAATCGCGCTTGGCCATCCTATCGGGGCGACGGGCGCGATTTTGATGGTCAAACTAGTACACGAGCTTGATCGGAGAGGCAAAAGGTATGGTCTTGTAACTCTTTGCATCGGCGGTGGCCAGGGGCTGACCATGATTGTTGAAAATTTACGAATATGATAAATGAGGGACTATTGAATGAAGAAGCCGAAAATTTTACAAATCCTGTCCATGTATCACCCTGAAGGCGAAAAAATACTTCTCGAAGGTGCCGAGGTGATCAGGACAGACAACATTGAAACGAAACACCTTTGCCAATTGGCCGCTAATGTCGACGGTATTGTACTGCGTGCCCCCGCGAGGATTACGAGGGATATCATTGACGCTGCACCTAATCTTAAGGCGATCTCTGGGGCAGGCGTCGGCCTGGATAATATTGATGTGGTACATGCAACATCGAGAGGGATTCCAGTCCTCCATGCGCCGTCCGTCAACGCTGTTTCAACAGCGGAGCATGCCGTCATGATGGTCATGGCGATTGGGAAAAACCTGATTCCGTTCCACAATGAAATGAGCCAGGGAAATTACGCATCGAGGACTCGTATTAAAACGTATGAACTACAAGGCAAAAAAGCTGGAATCATAGGTTTTGGCAGCATTGCAAAAGAAACCGCCAAACGCCTGAAACTCGGGTTGGGCATGGACGTTACCGCATGGGTCCGTAAATACGATGAGAAAAAGCACGGTGCGGCACGGGAGTGGGGAATTACAATCACAGAGGATCTGGAGTCTATTTTCTCCGAATCAGACTTTATTTCGCTTCATATCCCTTTAACCGGACAGACTCGAGGACTCGTGGGAAGGCAACTTCTTGATTTAATGAAGCCAACGTCTTTCCTTATCAATACGGCAAGGGGAGGGATTGTCGACCAGGGCGCTCTGTATGAGGTTTTAAAGGACAAAAAAATCGCAGGAGCAGCTCTTGATGTGTTTGACCCTGAGCCGCCCGAACCAGGTGATCCGATTTTGTCACTTCCAAATATTATCGTAACCCCTCATGTTGGCGGAACAACGGTTGAATGTAACTATATTATGTCAACTACTGTTGCGGAAAATATCCTCAAGGCAGTGAAAGGTGAAAGACCCGATTATTGTGGGAACCCCGAAGTATTCAATCAAAATTAGGGGGAATGAAATGACAAGGCATTATTCAATTGCGCTTATTCCTGGTGACGGAATCGGAGTAGACGTCATCGGTGAAGGAAGAAAAGTACTGGAGGCGCTTTGCCAGCTTGATGGCGGACTAAAATTCGACTATCAGGAATTTGATTGGAGTTGTGAATATTACCTGAAAAACGGCGTGATGATGCCGGAAAATGGGCTTGAACAGCTGAAGGGATATGATTCAATCTACCTTGGCGCAGTCGGTTATCCAGGCGTTCCGGACCATGTTTCCCTTTGGGGGCTGCTATTGCCGATCCGGCGCCAATTCCAGCAGTATATCAACCTTCGCCCTGTTAAGCTGTTAAGGGGATTAAAGTCTCCACTGGCTGGAAAAGGCCTGCGTGACCTGGATTTTATCGTAATCAGGGAAAACAATGAAGGTGAATATTCCAGCATCGGCGGGCGGATGTATGAAGGCACCACGATGGACATGGCCATTCAAAGCGCCGTTTTTACAAGGCTTGGAGTCGAACGGGTATTACGCTATGCCTTTTCTCTGGCAAGCAGGCAGGGAAAAAGTAAGAGGCTTACAGCGGCAACGAAATCAAACGGCATTAACCATACAATGCCGTTCTGGGATGAATATGTTAGGAAAATAAACAGAGAGTATCCTGATGTCAAAACGGAAATTATCCATATTGACGCCCTCGCCGCATTTTTCGTAACAAAACCGGAATCATACGACGTAGTCGTTGCCTCGAATCTGTTTGGTGATATCCTTACAGACCTGGGAGCAGCGATTGTCGGCGGACTAGGCATTGCGCCTTCCGCTAACATCAATCCTGAAAAGGATTTCCCGTCCATGTTCGAACCTGTCCATGGATCTGCACCGGATATTGCCGGAAAGGGGATTGCTAATCCGACTGCCGCCATCTGGTGCGCCGGCATGATGCTGGAACATCTTGGTGAATCCGAACTGGCGAAGATCCTAATGGAATCGCTCCAGCTAGTTCTAGAGGAAGGCACAGTTTTGACTCCGGACCTGGGCGGGGCTGCATCTACCTGGCAATTTGGAGATGAAGTTTGCCGGAAAATTATCGGGAAAGGGTAAAATTTTCCGCTGATGCCGCTTTACTTTGCTGTTTTCCATATGATAGTATTTCAATGAAAACCAATATAGCCTTTTAAGGGAGTATGTTTTATGTCGGGAGCCGTTCTTAACTAATCCAATAAATTGGATACACTCATTCTGGCCAATGTTTTCCTTCAAAATGACTGTTTTGTGGAAAGCTTATTTAGGCGTGGCCTGGAATGAAAGTTAAGAACAATGGCCATACAAGCATACAATCCTTTAACCTTTGTAGCTGTGTACCTTTGTGCACAGCTATTTATTTTGGTTAGGCAAAGCAATGCTCTTTTTTACTCTACAATAAACTGCCGATCAGGGTTTTATTGAGAGTTATAAGGGCTTTTTGCCAAAAGGAATAAGGAAGCGGAACATATCTGCTTCTTTGCGGAGCCGCGTTGACATTGTTCAGCGCGGCTATTTTTATTTTTGGAGGGAAAAAAATTGAACAATCACACATTTACTACATTGGACTTTTTTAAAATCAAGGAAGCTCTTTCCGCCCACGCTTTGACCGGTGCGGGAAAAGCGTGGATTGCCAGCCTGATTCCGTCAACTAACCTTAAACAAATAAGGGCGCTACTTGACGAACTAGCCGAAGCGGAGCAAATCATGGCGATCAGCACAAGTGTTCCAGTGCATGGCCTCGAGGGTATCGACTCCTTGCTGGAAGGGCTGAATAAAGGAGTCGCACTTAGGCCGGACCAATTCAGCAGGCTTTATGATTTCCTTGATTGCTGTGGGAAAATGAAGCGATTTATGAAGGATAAGGAATATGTGGCTCCAAGGGTATCCGGCTATATTTATTCAATTGATGAGATGCCCGTACTCGCCGAAGAAATCATCCGCTGCATCCGGCATGGCGGTGTGGATGACTATGCGAGCAAAGAGCTCTTAAAAATCCGGAAGCAACTCACAATCCAGGAGGAACGGCTCAAGGAAAAAGCGCAGCAAATGGTCCGTTCGAATAAATACAAAGCGTATTTGCAGGATCATATCATCAGCCAGCGAGAGGGGCGTTATGTCATTTCGGTAAAAAAGGAATACAGGGCAAAGGTTAAAGGGGCGGTGCTTGATACATCTGCTTCCGGGTCGACACTGTTCATCGAACCAGAGGAAATTGCCACTTTTTCCGAACAGCTATTGTGGCTGAAGTCCGACGAGGAAGCAGAAATCCAGAAAATCCTTTCCTATTTGACCGGGCTTGTGGAAGCAAATGAACAGAAAATCCGCTTAGCGGTGGAAACGATGGTCCATTATGATTTCTTGTTCGCAAAGGCGAAATACGCACGTGCAATTAACGGCAAAAAGGTTTTGGTCAATGAATCGCATGTTATTAACCTTAAAGGCGCCAAGCATCCGCTGCTAGGCAGCAAGGCTGTCCCGCTCACGTTAGCGCTTGGCAGTCCGGAAAACGCGCTCGTGATTACCGGGCCGAATACCGGAGGGAAAACAGTCTCGATCAAAACAGTTGGCCTATTAACGTTGATGGTGCAATCTGGTCTCTTCATTCCGGTTTCAGAGGGAAGTGAGATTGCTGTCTATCAGAAAATCCTCGTTGATATCGGCGATGGTCAAAGTATTTTGGATAACTTGAGCACATTCAGTTCAAGAATTGTAAACATTATTGAAATCCTGAAGGAAACAAATGACCGTACCCTCGTCCTTCTTGACGAACTTGGATCCGGAACGGACCCGGGAGAAGGGATGGGGCTTGCGGCCGCTATCCTTGAGCAGCTATACGCAAAAGGCGCTACTTTGCTGGCGACGACGCATTACAGCGAAATAAAGGATTTTGCCAATCAGCACGACGGATTTATCAACGGGTCAATGGAATTTGACCTTGATACGCTTCAGCCAACATACAGGCTGACCATCGGAAAGGGCGGCAAGAGCCAGGCGTTTGCGATAGCGCTGAAGCTTGGCATGCATCCTGAACTTATCAAGAGGGCGCACCGGATCACCTACAGGGAAGAAAAGGATTATTCCGATTTAGTAACAGATAATCGGCGCTTAATCGAAATGGAACGGCAAATTATCGTCAACCGGCACCAACAAAGGGTAAAAAATGAAATGAATGGCGCAGCGAAGGAAGTTGCTTCTTTTAACATGGGGGACAATGTCGTTATTTCTCCCGGGAACGAATACGGGATTATTTATAAAGGCCCTGATGAGCTGGGGAATTACATCGTCCAGGTAAAAGGGGAAAAGAAGAAATACAATCATAAGTGCCTGGAACTAAAAATTGCGGCTAGCGAACTGTATCCACCGGATTATGATTTTGACATAGTGTTCAAATCGAAGGAATATAGGAAAACGGATAAAATTCTTTCGAAAAGGCACGAATCAGGCATTACCATCGAATACGAAGAATAAACGGGAAAAGGCATGCCGGGTTCATGGGCATGCCTGATTTATAAGACAATTTTAGAAGCATTTTTCTAAAAAGCCTGGCGGGAATTGAACCTGCTAGATGCACATCAGCCTGGCAATCCAGGCCGCGGCCGCTCTGCCGTTGAGCTACAGGCTTTCCGCTCTAGTTTGTCCAATCCTTCTACAGTTATTCGGCATTCCCTTTTTTCTTCCGTCTGCGGATTTCTTCGGATACAATGAAAGCAAGATCGTCGTTGCCAAAAAGGGATAAAGCGCCAAGAACGGTATTGTCCGGCACTTCTCCGGCTTCCCCTTTTGGAACAGTGAGCTCTATGGCTTCCCTAAGAGCATGGTTTCCTTTCTGTCCCGGATAGGCACTCAAATACAGTTCTTCCGGATCTAACCCATTATTGACGCACCATTGGGCAAAAATAAGGATCATCATCTTTTCATCAGCCTGATAGTTCTGGATGATCTGTTCTTGAAGGTCTTTTTTATCCATAACGAGTCTCCCAATAACAGTTTTTTTTTAAGTATAAACAATTGCCGGGCGGAGAAAAAGTTTTTCATCCCGTGCAGGGAAAACACACGAAGTGTCGAATTGTCCATGTAAGGAGTGAAGCCATTTGGATACAGTGATTCTAGTGACCTATAAAATTCCGGGAATGCCGATGCCGATCAAGATTGCTTCAACCATTGAACCGAATAAAGAACAAATTTTTAATAAATTGACAGAGCTCGTTAAAGAGAATAACATGGAAGGCGATATTCAATTCAGGAAACTCCTTGTAGAAAAGGAAAATTCCATGTACATATTCGAACTTGACGGTAAAAGGTGTATGGTGCTGGTAGAAAAACTGGCGAAAATAAAGGAATTTGATTCATGATTGAATGTTTGTAGGCATTAATTTGTTCTCCAAAGGGAAAACAATGAAAGAAAGCATTCTTTTAAAGCGAGGGGAAGCATGATGGAAAAAATTGAAGTTGGCGAAATCTTTACAATAAGCGATGAAAATAATGAGGAAGCGCAGGTTGAGGTACTGGCCATAATGGAAGTTGACGGTACCCCGTATGCGGCTGTTAGCTTCCTTGAGGACCTGCAGGAAGAGACGGATGATGACATCGATATATTTTTCCTGAAAGTCGATGAGGAAGGCGACCTGGACGCCATCCAGTCAGACGAGGAGTTCGACAAAGTCGCGCGGGCGTTCGAGGAATTGATGGACCAGGAAGAATTGGAAGACTGATAAACGGAAGGGGCGGCTTTGGCTGCCCCTTCTGTTTATTCTCCATTGGCGGTTCCCCTAGCATCTGAGAAGAAGATGCTCTTCATTTCGTCCCCGATAGCCCTTGCAAGACTTGTATCACCTTTGCTGTCATGGCCTGCCTCCCAAAGCATCAATCCTCCAAAACCATTTGCCATTGCCAACCTCGTTTTTTTCTTAGCCGTTTCGACCCCATTATAGTAATAAACGGTTCCATTCATTGCGATAGAGTCTTCCTTGGCGTAAGACGGGAATTTTTCGACGATTGCCGCATAGGACACTTGTTTTGCTTCCTGATTTTCAGGCTGCCCGTAGAGCGGCAAACCTAGAACAAGCTTTTCCCTGGGTATGCCAAGTTGATCAAACATGCTGGACCAATAAAGGACGATGTTTTCTGTGAAACTATAGGGAGCAAGGTTTTCGGCATGGTAGCCACCGTCCCACTGGCCGTCATATGCCATGATGTTCACATGGTCTGGAGCCTTGAAGATACCGGGCTTATAAATAACCGATTCAACTGCTTCGCCGGTAACCGCGTTTATTTTTGAATGGACTGCAATGGACAGTTCCTTTTTAACAGGCCTGAGCTTTTCGCTTAGCTCTTTCGCAAGAAGTTCCAGATTGGCAGCATCCCTTTCTGTCCGGGGATGTTCAAAATCGAGGTCAATGCCATCCAGATTTTCAGTTTCCACGATGCGGATTAAATTATTGACTAGGTTTTTGCGTGCTTCCGGATTGCTGATCGCCGCAGAGAAATATGGATAAGACTGGCCGCCCTTTATATGGTACCAACCACCAACCGAGAGGATCGACTTAGTCCCTTCACGATGGGCAAGGGATACTGTTTTTCTGAGATTTTCCCGTGCCATGCCGCCGTTGAACAAAACAGAGCCATCCGCTGTAGGATGTGCGAATGAAAAAAGTATATGGGTAAACGCGGAAAAATCAATTTCCTCGGGATTTCGGAAATCCTGTACGTAACCTATTACTACCTTAGAAGACCCAGATTGAACTGTATCAGTACGTTCATCTTCCATACGATCGGAACTTGAAGAAGGCTTATATGCTTCTTTTCCGAGATTTCCAGAATAATAGATTCCCGAAATAAATCCGCCCGCAAAGAAAGCAAGCAGCATGATACCCAGAATGATTTTCTTTCGAGAAAGCATGTTAAACCACCTTTTAAACGTTGCTGTTTAAAAGTGTAACAGAAATTAGGCGGGAAGAGGGTGGCAATTAAAGGGAAGCCGAGCATGAGCGCAAAAGTACAAGCCGGAATTGGCCGGCACTTTTTTTCTGATGTGAATTATTATCGGCAAGCAATACCCAGTTTTGTGGATAAGGCTAGCCGAGAATCCAATAGCTGACACCCCGCGGGTTGTATTCTTTAATCATAATTGAAAAATGGCGCGGATAATATTGACAGGGAATAAAGGGAAGAATATTCCGTGGGGGATGCAACAAGGTGATGGACTATCTACGTTTCACTGAACGAAAGGAGAGACATCGTATGGAAAAAGAAGCGAAAGACGTGAATGAACATCGAGATAATGATGATAAAAAGACTACATATGGACTTAAAAAGGATGAAAGCCTCCTGTCTGTAAAATTTGCTCCTCCTGAAAATCCGGATTTAAGAGAATAATGTAATGCCATAACGAAAATCAATCCCTTTACTGGATGGAATGTGAAAAGCCCGGCGGATGCGGGCTTTTTTCTGTATATTACAGGTTTGGGTCTGATTCAGCTTTTCAACTAGGATCGACTTCATCATATGAAGCGATTGTTACTGGAGTGGCATTCCCTTTCCGCCGGTCTTCTTCTGTTGCGGACTGGCTTAGCTTTGCATCGGTATCAAGCCCTGGAGCAATTGTCGGCGCCTGTTTGGTATCTTTCTTTTCGTTCATATTGACACTCCTTAATTGAATGGACTTATTGATCGTTAGTATTTGCATTATGGAAATTATTACACGGCCATCTTTGAATTGTCTTAATAGAAATCTGGAAATTGACACAACCTAACCACAATGGGCTTTAAGTGGAGGTGAAGGAATTGAAAACGAAGGATGATTTTATAAAAGGAGCAAAAATAACTTCCGATAGCCATGTTTTCGGTCCCCCGAATGGCGGAAGCGAAAATCATCATTCCCCCCAGACTGTTAAAAAGGGGACTAAAGGCGATTCGAATAACCGTAATCAGTAATGGAGTTTGGAGGGAAAACGATGAAAAAAGAACAATCGGGCGGGAAAGGGCCCGCCCAGCAAATAGAGAACAGCCCCACAGGTTATGGATTTGTTCCAGCCCATCCGAAAAAACAAGAAAGCGGCGGCAAACCCAAATCGAAAAATCAATAATTTCAGTTCATGGATGGAGTGGATGATGAAGTGGGTGCGATAGATAAGTTTGGTTACCGATTTGAACCCGAATTCAGTGTCATAAGCCAAAACGGGGCCATCCATGTTTACAAAAATGGTGAATTTGTTGAAGAGATCAAATTCACTTTTAGCGGGAAGTTCCCGGTTTTGGATGAGATTGAGCAAATCGTTGACGAGTATTGCCATAACAAAGGGATTTAATAAGGACCATTAACTAGCGGGAAATTCGCCCAATAATCCGGCCAATCGGCCTTTTTTTCGTTACTTTAATCCTGGACACCGCCAGGTATTTCGCTGTAAGAAACAGCCGTAAGCGATGCATTAAGAATCAAGGAGGTTGCCATGACAGTTTATGTTTATCAAACCTTTGAAATCAAGCAGGAGAAGTTTATGGAGGCATTTTCAAATCTTGAGAAAATCGTAAGCTATCGGAACGACCATTACAGCCACAAAGTCGAACTATTATCACCTATCGCGGGCCCTGACTATTCCTATGTGCTCCTTTCAGAATACGAAGGCCTGGGGGAAATGGAGCTCCAAAACAGGAAAATGTTCGACGATGACGAGTATAAGAAAATATTCACGCCTTTTTTTCTTGAATATGTCGTCCAGGGAAGCATGACGACCGCCATGTACCGGACAGTTGAACGAAATGCGGGAAAACCTGTTGAGGATGAAGAGAAGGAACAAGAATAATCCTATCCCATTTAGTGCTTGTCGTATACGATTAAAAATCTTCTACTTTTGAGAAATGACCGTAAGGAGGCATTCCATGGACTTTTTTTTCCCTTCGGCCAAGTCTGGGCATAAAGGGGGCGGCAAAGGCAAGGGAAGCCTAAAATGGTGGCAGTTGTCGTTAATCGGTATCGGGTGTACGATTGGCACCGGTTTCTTTCTGGGATCTGCCATAGGAATTAAAACGACTGGTCCATCACTTGTATTTTCTTTTTTATTGGCAGCTTTTGGGACATACACAGTTTACAATTTGTTGGCGAAAATGACCGCGGAAGATCCCCAGGACGGTTCGTTCTGTTATTATGCAGGGAAGGCTTATGGCCAGTGGGCGGGCTTTAGCTGCGGTTGGAATTATTGGTCGTCTAATATCCTTATTATGGGCAGCCAATTGACAGCATTGTCAATCCTGTCGAGGTTTTGGTTTCCTAATATTCCTCTTTGGCTTTTTGCCGCGGGGTATGCTGTCTTATCAATCCTGGTTGTCATTACGGGCAACAAGGGTTTCGATAAGGTAGAAAATTTGCTTGCCGTTATCAAGACGTCGGCAATCATCATGTTCATCATTTTGGCAGTACTTGCCCTAACAGGCTTACTTCATGGGGATGTAAAGCATCCCGGTATTCCGGATTCGATGGGCGGTTTTTTTCCAAATGGGCTTATGGGCTTCTGGGCATCGCTCATTTACGCCTACTACGCCTATGGAGGGATTGAAGTAATCGGTTTAATGGCGACAAGGCTTAAAAAGAAGGAAGATGCCCCAAAAGCCGGAATCATTATGCTGATCGTCCTTGTGGCCATTTACTTCCTGGCAATCGGCTTCGCGGTCATCATGGCTAATTATAACGAATTTAACGACAAAGAAAGCCCATTTGTCACGGCCATGGAACATTACAATCTTTCTTTTTTTCCCCATGTATTCAATGCCGCCATCATCATGGCGGGTTTTTCGACAATGACAGCCTCGTTGTTCGGGGTTACTACCTTGCTGGTAACTTTATCAAAAAGCAAGGATGCGCCAGCTATTTTTGCGAAAAAAATAAAATGGAAACATGTTCCTCTGCCATCGCTCGGGTTAGCGGCGGTAGGTTTGTTAGCTTCAATCATTACGGCATTGCTGCTTCCAGGCAAAATTTACGAATATATCACAACAGCAGCGGGTATTCTCATTTTGTTTAATTGGGGATTTATTATCCTTTCCGGCCTCCGTATCCTAGAAACAGGAAAAGGGGGGAAGGTCCTTGCCTTCATGGGCCTACTGCTGTTGCTTGCGGCGGCAAGCGGTACACTTGCGGAAAGCGAAATCCGATATGGCTTTTTTGTGAGCATCGGGTTTGTGCTGATCATAGGAATCGCGACGCTGATCATGCACTTTAAGGTTTGGAAAAAGCAAAAGCCGGCATAAAGAATCAGGCTCCTTTTTAGGGGCTTTTTCTTATGGCCAATTTTTGCATGAAGGTGTGAATCGAACGAGAATGGGTAGATTATATGTACAGAAGTCATCATGTCATTATGAGCGGGGAGGAAATCAATTGACTATAGACACCAGGTTCCCATTTTACGATCATGTTCTTGGCCTGTTAACTCCTTTTTTGCCGATGATTGTCAATGATATGTCCGGGCAGATTATTGAATTGGATGCTGATGATTCGGAAGATGATGAGGTTTTTGCAGAAACCGTTTATAAAACCGAGATGGACGGGGAGTATGAAGATGATGAGGATCCTGACTACCTGAACATCGCGATTTCTTTTGAAAGGGGCATCTTTCCTGATTCAAGTGTGGATGATTCTTTCGATAATTTACAGAAATGCGATTATGAAGTGATTATCAAGCCCTTTTTTACAATAAAACCTTACATCTTATTTGGCCTCCATAATAACAAGACGAAGCAATTCTTTGCAGAGGTCAGTGAATTTGATGAATTCCACCCCATTGAAGTTCTTGAGCGGTTTGCGATGCTTATCCACGCTTTGTTCAAGGATGAAACGCTTTACAATAAAATTTTTATTATGACGAACATGGCCCATTTGTCGATTCGGGAACTGATTGCTTTTGACGAGCCTACGTATATCAAAGGGAAAAGCGGGGACATCCAATACGTTTCAAGCCCATACTTTGAACTCGATAATCCATCGATCCATGAATTCCTCATCAAACAGAAGCATTACAATTAAACAGGGAGCTGCGTTTGCAGCTCCCTTGCTGTGTTCATTTCAGCCATTCGGTATGGAAAATGCCTTCTTTATCGACCCTTTGGTACGTATGCGCGCCGAAATAGTCACGTTGCGCCTGAAGAAGGTTTGCTGGCAGCGTTTCGCTTCTGTAGCTATCGTAATAGGCAATGGCCGCCGAAAAACAAGGGACCGGAATTCCGTTTTGGACAGCGGTTCCGACAATCTCCCTTAGCGCATCCTGGTAGACTTCGGCGATTTCCTTGAAGTACGGATCCAGCAAAAGGTTTTTCAAGCCAGGCTCTCGGTCATATGCTTCCTTGATTTTTTGCAAAAATTGCGCGCGGATGATGCAGCCGCCGCGGAAAATCATCGCGATGTCACCGTAGCGTAAATCCCAGCCGTATTCTTCGGATGCCGCCCTCAATTGTGCGAATCCTTGGGCATATGAACAAATTTTGCTCATATACAAGGCTTTGCGGACAGATTCGATGAATGATTTGCGGTCTCCAGTAAAGGTTTTGCCGGATGGGCCACGGAGGATTTTGCTTGCTTCAACGCGTTCTTCCTTCATAGCCGAAATGAAACGTGCGAATACCGATTCGGTGATGATTGGAAGCGGGACACCAAGATCGAGCGCGCTTTGGCTTGTCCATTTTCCGGTGCCTTTTTGGCCGGCCGTATCAAGAATGACATCAACGAGCGGCCTGCCGGTTTCCTCATCGGTCTTTTTGAAAATATCAGCTGTGATTTCAATAAGATAGCTGTCGAGTTCGCCTTTGTTCCATTCGGCGAATACTTCGTGCAGTTCTTGGGCTGTTAATCCAAGAATATTTTTAAGAAGGAAGTAGGCTTCCGAGATAAGCTGCATGTCCCCATATTCAATTCCATTATGGACCATTTTTACATAATGGCCGGCACCGTCCGGACCGATATAGGTGGTGCATGGCTCTCCATTCACCTTGGCGGAAATATCCTTGAAGATCGGAGCGACCAGGTCATAGGCTTCCTTTTGTCCGCCCGGCATGATGGAAGGGCCTTTTAGTGCGCCTTCTTCGCCGCCTGAAACGCCTGTTCCGATAAAGTGAAAGCCTGCTTCGCTTAACTCTTTGTTGCGGCGCTGGGTATCGGCAAAGAAAGTGTTTCCGCCGTCAATGAGGATATCGCCTTTATCGAGGAGTGGTTTCAATTGCTCAATGGTCGCGTCTGTTGGCTTGCCCGCTTTGACCATCAGCATGATTTTACGCGGTTTTTCAAGTGAATCAACAAATTCTTCAAGGGAATAGGCAGGGAAGATGTTTTTGCCTTCGGATTCCGTCGCCATTTCGTCCGTTCTTTCCGGTGATCGGTTGTAAACCGCGACACTGTAGCCTTTGCTTTCCATGTTCCAGGCAAGGTTCTTACCCATGACTGCGAGGCCGATGACGCCGATATGGTGTTTTGGCATAATTGTATTTCGTCCTTTCCTGCTATATATTTTAGGGAATATATTACGTAGTATACCAAAAGTTAACTTCAGTTACCCGTCATAAGGTCTTAAGGCAATGAATAGGAAATTCTATGTCTTTACATAATTAGGTTTTTTAAAGGGGATTGGAGTTGGCAAAGTTTTCCTCGCTGTTGTATAATAGAATTAGAACAAGTGTTCTGTGAGAGGGGGGAGGGTCAATTGCCAAGAAAGAAGGGAATTACGGATGAATCTATTATCAAAATGTATACAGATGGAGTCTCCTATAAGGAAATGAGCGACATAAGCGGGCTTTCAGCAAGAGCCATCTTAAATGTCATTACTAAAAATGGCTTCAAGGCGACAAGAACGGGCCCACCGAGGAAACATAAAGTTAACGAAGCTTTTTTTGATCATTGGAGCAATGAAATGGCATGGGTGTTAGGGCTGATTGTTACTGATGGGAACATATGTCCAACTAACCAATCTTTTTCAGTGAGCCAAAAGGATCCACAACTTTTGGAGAAAATAGCAAATCTGATGGAATTTACCGGCAAAGCGGCAAAACGTGCACATGCAGATTTATATACATTGACAGTTTGCTCAAAGGCTTTAAAGGATGACTTATGTAAACTGGGAGTAACAAAAAGGAAATCGTTAACCGTTAATTTTCCTAATTGTCCAGAAGAATATTTGCCATCCTTTGTACGGGGTGTTATTGATGGGGATGGATATGTAGATAATGAGGGATACACGGTTACAGTAACCAGCGGCAGTTATTGTTTCGCGCAGGGTTTATTGTCCGTATACCAAAAGTGGACTCTGCGATCAAAAATTCGTGAAGAAAAAACTAAGAGTTTGAATTCAATATACAGAGTTGTTGTATCTGGCAGAGAAAGTGTAAAGAAACTCGCCGATATTATATATAGGGACGCTGGATCAAACTGCGTATTGGAGAAAAATGAAAAAAAGTTACAAATTATGAATACAGATAGTCTGCCCATATCTAAACGAGTTAAGTTCAGAACAACTGTCAGTTCAGGTATTTTGGCAAAACTGAGTGAAATCGCGAAACAAAACAATACATATACAAATTATTTACTTGAAAGCGGAATGAACATTTTAATGGATGCAAAAGAACTTAATCTTAAAAAGAATAAACGGTCCGACCGGGTTCACTATAAATCTACTTTTGACGGTGAACTGCTAGGCCGGGCAAGAGTTTTTGCCCAAACATATGGAATTCATATTAGTGACTTAATTGAATATGCTGCAGAGTTTATTGATGTTACTGTAGCTGTAAGGGAAGGGAGAAGCCATAGGATTCAATCATAGGAGGATTGGATTCTATTATTTTTAATTTTTCTCAGTTAACATAATATATATCATAAGGACAAAATTCGACAAGTTGTGAGAGGTTTACATAAATTTCGTCGAAATTTCGGGAGTTTTGTAAAAAAGCGATATTTATTCGTTCATTTAAATATTTTAATACTGATATTCAAAATTTACTCCACATATATAAAGATTGCCATAATAAAATATTTCCATTCAGAAAGAGGAGGGAGGAATTATAACGGGTTCCGTTCCCTATCGCAAACATACGAAAATGTATAGGAAAATGAGTGGCAAATTGTATGCTAATTTGTCACTCATTTTTTACTGATACAATGCGATTTAAGCGGAAAATACAATGAAATTTGTATGCGAAAATTACCCCATTTTGTAACGGTACACTGGCTGTTGTACCCCTGCAATTTAACATACAATTTGATATACAAATTGCCATACAAAAAATATAAATAAACTGGGAACTTGGGCAAACTAGATGGGTATTTATGTTAATATGTAATAAAGATTGTGAACAGTTCTACTTAAGCTAAACCAGCTAATAGTTTGTCAACATTTTTCATTTAAATAGTTTTTTATCGTGTGATATCCTAAAAATAAGCATGCCAAATAACCTTCCGTGATAGCTCTTTTGGAAGGTTTTAAGCTATTTAGCTAGCTTTTCATTTTAGGCTATATCTTGGAAAGTTGAATTGCTTTTTAAGAGTGCATAAATCCAATGCAAAAGTTTATTGGCACAAGCGACTATGGCTACTTTGTATGGTTTTCCTTCGCCACGTTTCTTATCGTAAAACTCCCGCAACTTCTTGTTGCGTGGAATGATCTCAGGTGTCGTTTTCTTTTTGCGTGAATCACGGATTGCACACCGGACAGCCATATATAACGCGTGCCTAAGCCTGCTTGATCCTCTTTTTGTTATCCGGTTGACTGTTCCTTTGAACCTGCCGGATTCAAAAATGCTGGGGTCTAACCCGGCAAATGCCACAAGCTTTTTAGGGTGGTTAAACCGTTCAATCTCTCCGATTTCAGAAATGATCGTTGCCGCGATCTTTTCTCCGATACCCGGGATGGATTGGATGATTTGATATTCTTCCATTTCTTTTGCCAAGGCATCTATCTCTGCTTCCAACTTCGATAGGTGCCTTTGGTATTCCAGAAGCATCATTATATTCAATTCAAGACTTGTGATATGGCTTCGATACAATATTTCCTTGAAAGGATTCCTGGAGGCTGCCTCGATAAGCTTTTTTGCCTGAGTGCGTGCCCACTTACTTGAACGGCTTTTACAAAGCTCATCAATCCGGTTGGCCAGGCTATCTTCTTCAACTTCCAATACCTCTTTGGATGTAGGGAAGTCCAATAAGGTTAAAAGTGAGACAACTGAATATAAATCTCCAAAAACACCTTCGTATTCAGGGAATACCTGATCAAGCACTGCTTGAAATTGGAGCTTTGTCTGTACATACATACCCGTCATGCTTTCGTGCTGCCTCGTAAGGTTGCGAAGGTTCAGAAGCTGAATTCCACGTTTTTTATAAGGCTCCAGCTCCTCTTTATAATAGAGCTCACACAGATGCCTGGCATCGATGATGTCCGTTTTTACCTTCCGCAAGGAAGAGCTTTTTGCCCGATAAGAGACGAGTGGGTTAACAATAATAAGCAAGTAACCCCTTTCCTCAAAATACTGGACGACAGGCGTATGATAATGGCCCGTGGATTCCAAAACAATTGGTGGTTTAATCCCGGTAAGGTCTTCTATTTCTCTAATAAACTCGCTTAACGTTCCCAGACCTTCTAGAGTATGGGGTGCTTTAAAGCTTGTATTATAAGGTCTTTTTTTATCCAAGAAAGCCTGTACCTGGCTTTCGCCTTTGGCCACATCCAGTCCTACAACAGGATTCATTCTTTTATCTCCTCCCAAAAATCATAAATTTGCCGGCAGTCCCTAGTCCTTCTTGCAGTTTCATAGCTTCGCTTGTTATACGAGATCATTGTCCCAACCAGCCAAATCATGTTTAAGCAAGTAGGGGGTGAACAGTTTAGTTGACGGGATCCTCCTCCCACGGGCAGTTACGTTCTACCCCGGCTACCGTAATGATAAAACCATATAAAAAATGGTCAACCAGAAATATCTGGCTGACCTTATAATACGAACGGGCAGTTTAGTTGAACAATCGTCGTTAGCTTTTTTTCGATTGTTATAAGTGTTCGCTCTCAAATTAGCCTTTGGAGTACCCGCAGGTATAAAAGTATATATAAAAACAGTAAAAATAACAGTGCGTATCGTATGTCGATTCGCACTGTTATTTTGATAATTTCTTATCTAAAGGGGAGATTGTTAATCATTAGAATCTTTTAATAAAGAAGTAGGAAACCAAATTTATGAAGATGAAACATCGCCACCAAAAATTAACGGAACTAATTGTAGTTACATAGCAGCTCCAAAAACATTTGTTTTACGATAGAAAAAGCTAATCAATGACTTTTTGACATATTGCTTCATCCACTGATATATCGGGAGCATCAATACCAGCATTAATTGCAAGAATATGAACAACCCTAAAAGCTTCTTCAGCCTTTTGAAGGACCACTTTCCAATCCATACAAAATAGTTAGAAATGTTCACAATCTATAACTTAAAAAATATGTGTAAAACATGTTTGACATTCAATCCGAATAGTTATAAAATAATGTCAAATAAGTTTGACATTATGGACTGGGTGGTGACTTATGGAGAATCTGATAAAGGAGCTAAGAAAAGCCAAAAAAATATCGCAGGAAGAACTAGCGACCATTTGTGACGTTTCTAGACAAACGATTAATGCAATTGAGAATAACAAGTATGACCCCAGTTTATCTTTAGCTTTTTTGTTAGCGGATTCATTAGAGGTTACAGTAGATGAACTATTTATTCATAAGAGAGAAGGGAGGAAGTAAAACATGAATTTTTTAAAAAATGGTGGAATTGCTTTACTTGTTTTATATTTAATTGTTACGTTTTTTGCGGTTAGCTCTATTTATAAAGACCTAGTTCAAAATAATTCACAACTTTCGGTAGGACATGTCATTATTGCAGTTACGATATTTTTAGGTTGGGTTCGATTTGTTACTTGGGGTACAGATTTAAAAGTTCAAAAGGATGAATTAGGAAAACAAATCAAATACAAAAGCTCAAAAATTAGCTATGATATTATGACTTTTGTTTTGCTAGCACTATATTTAATAGATTTAAATTATTATCAAAAAGACGACGGGTTCGGAAATGTTTTTTTACTAATAGCCCTAGGTATATCGGTCCTTCTGAATCCAATGGTCCAATTCATTTTAGCGCTACGATATAAATAATAATTTGGTTTTACAAAGATATTTTGTTTTGAAGATGTTGTGAATGAGGAATTCGTAGCAATAGAAAAATTCTAACAACAAAAAATGTTTTTGTTGAATTCCTTATTTAGCAAACGGGGCGGGATAGTTGAACATTAAATTGTCTTATTTTTGTCTTATTTGAACAAGCGAAACAGACTGGTTCGGAGATGAAGATTGGCTGTTGTAAATAATTTTAAATGAAGATGCTAAACCTAAATGTAAAAATAATTGGAGTGAGCATCTTGAAGAAAATTATTGTTCTCTTTACAATTTTATTAATTTTCTCCACAGATAACTTGGTTTATGCTAAACCCCCAGAGCCAAAGGAAATTAAACCGTATGCAGAAGACTGGTACGTTACACCAGAAGATGTTATCCGAGATATTATATTTCCAGCTATTGATAAAAGGGTAATAAAAGAATATGGAGGAACAGAAGCTTCTGGTTTTGGCTGGCAGCAACAAAGGATTGTTAATATTGTTTATAACAACAATCATTCTTATGACATTTCCTTAAGAATTCAGGTTCCTGATAGTAACAATAAACCATTTGAATATACAGAAGACCTGGTTAAAGTAAGAGTTTCTCCATCTTGTGATAGTCCTAAAATTGGATGTAGTCACGGCTTTAAGGTAGAAGTGTTAGATTACCAACATAAGTAACAGGAATAGGTGTTACCTTTAATTTGTAACACATTATTTGAATGACCTTGTTCAACTAACAGCGACGTTCACAGCGTCGCTTCTTTCGTTAGAAATATTTTTGATAAAATTCCTGCCTTAGCCTTCCGCTTAGCTGGGCATATATTCTAGTGGTCTCACTCTTCTCGTGACCCAAAAGACTTTGTATGACTTCAACAGGGGCTCCGTTATTCAACAAATGGGTTGCATAGCTGTGTCTGAGTTGATGAGGATAAATTTCCTTATTTATGGCCGCACGAGCTGAGATTCTTTTTATGACATATCTCATTTGGGCAATACTCATCCTATGTGGCAGCCGCTCTGTTACAAATATAGCAGGATCTGTATCCTGGCGACCATCGATATATCGCTTAAGCCAGATTTCGGCTCTAATATTAAAATATACCTCTCGTTCTTTATCCCCTTTTCCCCTAACAATTGCAGATCGATTGGACCAATTA